>NZ_SHNP01000009.1:0-77393 GCF_026262685.1 Candidatus Seongchinamella marina | reverse complement strand
CAGCTGAAAGCCACCAAGTGCTCACGATGACAGTCTTCACAGCGGACCCGCAGAAACCCGTTCTCGAGCCGCCCGCACTCTAGATACTCATTGAATTCTCGGGCGACATGGCGAGGTAAACAACGGCCTGTATCAATGATATACGACTGAAACTCGGGCCAATAGCGCTCGATAAGTTGATAAAGCAGTGTCTGCTCGGGGCGATGGCGTTCATAGGTGGCGTGACCAAGGGCATGCCCATAAACAGGGGCAGCCCCTCCTGTGCCTGGTGACAGCATGCTGCGTCGACTCCAACAGAGTTGAAGTCAAACACATTGGGGCCGTGAGCTTTGGCGGGGAACATCCGAAGTATCCAGCCGCTTGGTTATATTCGAGCGAATCTGGTCACACCCCGCGACTCCCATCTATGAGTCAGTACCCATAGTCGGACGCTCTAAGCACTTATAAGCCTATGAAATTTATAGAAAATGGTGGGCCCAGAAGGATTTGAACCTTCGACCTGCCGATTATGAGTCGGATGCTCTAACCAACTGAGCTATGGGCCCACTTGCGGGGAGGCGGCATTATAATGAAGATATCGTCCGACGGACAGCCCCCCTTATTACAACTCCATGGAGTGATGGATGAGCACGAATACAACACAGCATATAGAAATCAAAGGTACGGTAGCGCCCGGTTTTGAACCGGTTCAGCAGTTATTCGAAAACCAGATGAGGACCCTCGCAGAGCGCAGTGCGCAGCTATGCGTATATCACCGTGGCGAAGCGGTGGTGGACCTGTGGGCGTCAGTGGAGAATGACATCAGTTTTTCTTCTGACTCACTGATTAATGTGTTTAGCAGCGGCAAGAGTCTGGAGGCGATTGCTATGGCTTGGCTGGTGGGTAAGGGTCTGCTCAGCTACGACTCGGAAATTACACGTTACTGGCCGGAATTTGGTGCGCAAGGGAAAGACAAGCTGACGGTGGCAGATCTTATGCGGCACGAGGCGGGGTTAGCTAGCTTTGATACTTCCATTGATATGGAAGACTTGTTTACGAAACAGATCAAGCAGAATGCGGTAGGGCAAATCATTGAGGGGCATGCACTCGCTTACACTTCGAGCAACGGCGGAAAGCGTGAGTACCATGCCCTTACCCGGGGTTGGATAGCCAACGAGGTGTTTCGAAGAGTTGATCCGGCTGGGCGCACAATCGGTGAGTTCCTGCGAGAGGAGATTAGTGGCCCGCTAGGTGCTGACGTGACCATCGGTGTTAACGAAGATGAATGTGTGCGTATGTCCAAGGTGCATGACCTGGGCTTTGGTCGTCAGTTATGGCTGAGCATGCGGCCCAAATTTATGGGTAGGCGTATCGTGCACAATATTTTTCAAATTCTGGGTCGGCTGGTTCGCATTGTCCCGTCAATGGCCAAGAGCAGAAAAGCGGGTGCACCACCTCCCTTGGTAGGGATGAAAAATCTGGAAATTTTTAACGAGCCCAATTTCGCCAAAGGCGAAACACCCTCAGCCAATGCTACTTGTTCTGCTCTTGGGCTGGGTAGAGTTGCAGCCATGATGGCAGCCAGAGGCAGGCTGGCGGGCAGAGAGTACTTAAGTGAATCTGCGTGGAAGGCGATGCACGAACATCCTCTTAAGGCGAATATGGGAGGTATGTTAATCACTCGGTTTACCCAGGGCGGCGTAGACTGTTTCGCTCCAACTGATGCGCAAAGCACCCAAGCAGAAAGAGATTTTAATGAGGGCCGTGAGGGTTTTTATGGGTGGATGGGGCTTGGCGGTTCTATTTTTCAGTGGCATCCTGTACTGGATATCGGGTTTGCGTTCGTGCCGACATCGTTGCATACCCTCGATTTATTTAACGAACGGGGCAAGCGATACCAGGGCGAGGTATTGAAATGCATAGCTAAAATTGCCCGAGAGCACGCAGATTAAATAGCAAAAGCTTTCTGTCTGATAAAAAGGTGAATGCGCAGTACCGAGTACGAAGCGCCGCCTATTGAGATAGGCAGCTACCCGTCATTAACGTAGACTTGGCAGCCTCTCGCTCATTGGCTGCCAGCACTCTTATCGTGTCCCGCAATTCTACTCATAGCTCATCCACTGCATCTGGACTAGCGCTGTCGCAACAGAATTTTTTGCTGGCAGCAGCCTTTATCATGCCGCTGACGTTTTCAGTGTGGCAGGCTTTGCTGAATAATTTCGTTGTAGAACGCGCCGCCTTTACTGGCGCTGAAATTGGCATGCTACAAAGCTTGCGTGAAGTACCTGGCTTTTTGGCTTTTACCGCCGTGTTTGTGCTGCTGGTCGTGCGCGAGCAGCGTTTTGCTCTCGGCTCTTTACTGGTGATGTCGGTGGGCGTTGCTCTAACTCCCTTTTTTCCCAGCACCTATGGTCTGTATGCTACGACGGTAGTCATGTCTATGGGCTTCCATTATTTCGAAACGATCAATAAGTCCTTAACCTTGCAATGGATAGAGAAAACCCAGACGCCCCATTTCATGGGTAAGGCGATGGCGGTAAAGGCGGCAGGAGCCTTGCTGGCCTACAGCAGTATTTGGTTACTCATGGAATGGGTGGGTTTTGGTTTTACGGCTATGTATTTACTGGCCGGTGGCATAGGCGTTGTCATCACCCTGGCCCTGTGGGTTGCCTTTCCCCATTTCCCTGAGGGGGCGGTTCAGCACAAGAAGCTGATTTTTCGCCGTCGCTATTGGCTGTACTACGCGTTGACGTTTCTGAGCGGGGCAAGACGGCAAATTTTTATGGTCTTTGCCGGCTTTATGATGGTGGAGAAGTTCGGCTATTCAGCAGCCGATATCAGTCTGCTGTATCTCGCCAATTATGTGTTTAACCTGTTTTTTGCGCCACGTATTGGTAGCTGGGTAGGCAGGGTGGGGGAACGCCGCGCATTGCGTGTTGAATACGTGGGACTGATTATTGTGTTCAGCAGTTATGCCTTTGTTGAGAATGCAAATGTGGCGGCAGGCCTGTATATCGTCGATCATTTATTCTTCGCGCTATCGATAGCGATTAATACTTACTTTCAAAAAATCTCTGATCCTAAAGATATTGCAGCTACATCCAGTGTCAGTTTTACCATCAATCACATAGCCGCTGTTTTTATACCGGCTCTACTGGGTATTCTGTGGCTCACTTCTCCCAGTGCTGTTTTTCTGGTGGGTTCAGCAATTGCAGTATCGTCGTTGGTTCTATGCAGTTTTATCCCTGATGCTCCTGATCAGGGCAGGGAAACGCGGTTTTCAAGCTAAAGCTTGCTAATCGGTCTGTGGACAGGTTTTGCCCACTCGGTATAAGGTTCGGGGCTTTGCGGTGTCAGGCACAAGAGGTCAACGATGTTTTGACCTGTCTCAGTAAGGCAGCCTGGCTCAGGCCGTCAGCCCCAATATTAAAGTGGAATAGCCGACGAATAGCAGTGTGAGCAGTGGAAAAATTCGCGGAACGGCAATCATCAGTGCAGTCAGTGCCATGCCTGCTAAAGGCAGCACCAGCGATGGCATCAGCGGGTTCCCAAACATGGTGACATTTACGTAGGGACCCACCAGAAAGTACAGCAGCATCGACAGGCAAGAAAGTCGGCCCAGTCCCTGGCTATGATATAAAAAGTCCAGATTTCCAGATCCCTCAGGTACCGGCAGTGCCATTTCGGCGGCGCCATAGACGCAAATAGCTCCAATGATCAGAACCACGAAATCACCAAAGTGCCAGGCCTCCAGGTCACGTAGCCCCCAGCCTACCCACCAGAACTGCAATACGTAGGCCAGAACGCAAATCCCCCAGGCCGCAGTGGACCAGTGAAAGGAAACATCGCGATGGACCCGGATTAACATGGCAACGGAGTGCAATAGCCGAGTAATAGCCAGGCCGAGGATGATAGATATCGCTACAAAGACGTATTCGTGCTGAGTCATAGTAAAACTAAAAGTAGAGAGCGGGCTGTTGGCCGGCTGCTATGATTTTTGTTCACTAATAGTCGCAACTAGTTTGAGTCATGGCAACCACTGTATTTTTATCACGTGTCATAATGAACGTTAGAGACGAGCAAGCCTGAAAGTGATGGACTCCCAGAATACGTTATTTGACGCCTTAAGAGGTGAACCTTTACCGCTGGAGCAGGCCGATTTGGTTTTATTCCCTGAGGTGGCGCTGGGCTTTGACTCCGCCGAGCTACTCGCTCGTCTCATTGATGAGACTCCATGGTCTCAGGAGACGATTCGGCTTTACGGAAAGACCCATCTGCAACCACGATTGATCGCCTGGTATGGAGACCCAGAGGCCCAGTACGCATACTCTGGTAAGCAATATCAGCCGATTCCCTGGACACCCCTACTGACTACTTTGAAGGCGTCGGTAGAAACTTTATGTGCCTCCTCATTCAACAGCGTGCTGTTGAACTTCTATCGTGATGGCGCTGACTCTATGGGGCTGCATGCGGATGACGAGCCAGAACTGGGGGCCGAGCCGTGTATTGCGTCTTTGAGTTTGGGTGAAGAGCGCACACTTTACTTTAAACACAAGCAACGTAAAGAGCTTAAACCGCTGAATGTGGTGTTGCCCAACGCCAGCGTGCTGAGGATGCAAGGGGTAACCCAGCAGTACTGGAAGCATGGTATCCGAAAAATTTCCCGACCCTGTGGTCCCAGGGTTAATTTAACCTTCAGGCGGATTTATCCGCGCAAGGCTTCACCCGATCAGGGCCCACCAGCAAAGTAGTCCGGCGATTGCACTGCCGGCACTGGCTCTGCCCAGTACCTTGGGATTAATTTTTGCCAACTCCGACATGGGGTTTTTGCTGCGACGGGTGCGCATTAAAACCGGCCATTCGATGATCGAACCAAAAGCGAAGCTTGCCGCTGCACCTGCCACCAGCGCTGCACGGCCGGCGGTGTCCGTGTCTACCGCACTGAAAACAGCCCACAAGGCCAATACACCACCAACGGTGCCGGCAACACTCATGCTGAAGAATTTGTTCAGGGTGTTTTTTTCAAAATTCCAATCAAAGACAAACAGGCTGGGCTTATCCCTCACTGTGTAGTCGGCTGCACTGAATTTTGCACCCAAATAATGAAACCATTCATGCACTAGATTGACGGTGAGAAAACCTGCGGCAATACCCGTTAGAACGGTGAGCAGCGTGGCCAATGTCCACCCCGTGAGTTGACTCCAGCTGTCTGCGGCTGCAAATAATGATAGTGCTATAACCCATAGGGCTAAATGCACCGCGGCCTGCTTAATGAGCAGTGTCGCTGGCGCTCTCGCCATTTTTTCAAACGCTTCCTGTGGCTGTTCCATTTAACTAGCTCCCTGGAGTTGGGCGGCTCCATTGATATTAGGCAAATCCAGCATCGTCACAATCCCGCCGCGAGCTTCGCAGACGGCGGGAATGGCATTGACCAGCCAGGCTGCTGCTGATGAGTTACCGCCTCCCGCCATGCCTGGCTCCACTGGGTCATGGCCGTGTACGCTGACCTCCAGGTTGGGACTGCCACTAATAATAACCTGGTGACAGCCTTGGCCTTGAGGTGGGTAAGGCCAGTCTGGAGCGCAGTTATCATCTATGCGGGTGATGTGCTCTAGCGCGTAAAGCGGCTTCTCGTTGTGATAGCCGATGACTTCAAATCTAAAGGCGCCCTGGGTACCTTGCTTAAAAGTGCCCATGCCTGCCACCTCAACGGTCTCTTCCAATGGCCTGCGCTGTACGCTGATCTGTACGCGCTCGACCGGCTTGTGTAGGGCGCGGCCTATCAGTTTGATCATCGGCGACCACACCATATCGATAGCGAAGTCGTGCAACATCATCGGCAACTCCTCCATGGGTTGTCCAAAGCCAATGACTTCGCGGACCACTTGGGGCTGATCGTAAAGCGCGTAGTTAAATATCTCTCGAGTTCGAATTTCAGTGATGCCAGCCACGGCGCCGCTCAATACAACAGGCAACATGTCCATGACCCATCCTGGATCTATGCCTGACACAAATAGCGATGCTCCAGAATCCTTGCAAACTGCCTCTATAGGCGCGAGTGCTTCCTGGGGTGTTGACTGAGGGTCAAGATAAAAATAAAGGCCCGGTGCGACCACATTGATGCCTGCGTTCAGGCAGGCAATCACTTCGGCAATCGCTTCTTCGGGTCGAGTATCTGCTGTGGCGCTATAGACGACGGCATCAACAGACTCGGTGATTGCTGCCTGCCAGTCCTGAGTGGCGGTAATACCGCAAACGTCGATCCCGGCTATTTCTCCAGCGTCTTGGCCCGCTTTTCTGTCATCAGAAACGATCACTGCTTGCAGGTTTAGTGCGCTGTGTGACAGCACCGCCCTGATGGCGGGCCGGCCTACATTACCAGTACCCCAGACGATAACGTTCTTACTCATGGCATTGATCCTTACTCTTATTGCAATAGTGTACGCCCTCAGGTGCCATGGGGACCAATAGTTACTGTATTGCTGCGACCAATTCAAGTGACAGACTTCAACACCCGGGCACAAAAAAACCGCCCTGAGGCGGCTTTTAACGGTGCTGAAAGCAGTTTACAGTGCCGGCAACAAAACGCTGTCGATCACCCATACAATCCCATTGTCGGTCTTGACCGGTTGGCAGCTTACCTCAGCCATGTTTACGCGAGCTTCACCATTTGCGCGACCGAAATACACCGACTGCCCGTTGAGTGTTGCACGGCGGGTTGCGATATTGGCGGACATTTTACGTGGGTCTTGTTGTCCGGTGGTCACGTGATAGGTCAGTACCGCGGTAAGAAGATCTGTGTTGCCGACTACGACGTCGACCAGTTCAGCAGGCAACGCAGCAAATGCATCGTTGGTGGGAGCGAAGACCGTGATGTTTTCGGTAGTGGCTAATGCGTCGGCGAGATCAGCTGCGACGACCAGGTGGACGAGAGTGCTAAGTGCAGGCGTGGCGATCGCTGCGTCAACGATTGAACCGTCGAAGGTAACAGCGTTTGTACTCGCACAATCGCCGAAGCTGTCGGCGTTCGCACCGGAAATCATTGTCAACGAAAGTGCTGCAGTTGCGGCAAGTGAGGTTAGGGTTGTTTTCATATTGTGCTCCGTAGCTTTAAACAGCTTCAATGTGTTTTGTTATTGGTCTCCATAGTAAGCCACTGTCGGTTCGAGCCAGGCAGTCCAACTTGCAGTCTCGGCAGCAGTTACATGATTAAAATTACGGGCAGTTTTTTCTGTCGGATTTATCGAATATAAGCTTGTCCAGCTTTTGTCGCTAAGGGCGGCTTTTATGTTGCAAGGGCGTGAGAGACTGATTTCTACTGTAACTAACTGAATTGTTTGCCGAATCGTGAAGCCAATTCGTGCTGGTAGGTTCATATTTATTTTTGCCATAAAGGAAAATTATTTAATGGAGTTACAGGCCATCCAGCGTTTTACGGGCTTGGTCATCTCAATTGATAATTGGCGATGTATGAACTTAGTGCCAATTTTAGGGCAAGGAAAACGCGCCAGTAGGACCGCAATTGGGGGGTCAATGTCGTTACGCCCATGCATGCCGCTATTTGGTCGGCTTTGACCACTGTATAAGAAGCAGCCTATGCGGTGTTTGGCAGGCACAAAAAAAGCCACCTACAGGTGGCTTTAAAAGTGGTGCTTTGACAGGTTTATTCGTCCAGGAAACTGCGCAGGTAGTCAGACCGAGTCGGGTGGCGCAGCTTACGCAGTGCCTTGGCTTCGATCTGGCGAATACGCTCTCGAGTGACATCGAACTGTTTCCCCACTTCCTCAAGGGTGTGGTCGGTGTTCATATCGATGCCGAAACGCATGCGCAGTACCTTGGCTTCGCGCGCGGTGAGGCCAGCCAAAACGTCTTTGGTTGCTTCCTGCAGACCCTGGCCCGTGGCGGAGTCAACTGGTGAGGAAATGGTGCTGTCCTCAATGAAGTCGCCCAGGTGGGAGTCTTCATCGTCGCCGATGGGCGTCTCCATGGAGATGGGCTCCTTGGCGATTTTCAGTACCTTGCGAACCTTGTCTTCTGGCATGTCCATACGCTCGCCAAGCTCTTCCGGAGTGGGTTCGCGACCCATTTCCTGCAACATCTGGCGTGAGATACGGTTGAGCTTGTTGATGGTCTCAATCATATGCACTGGTATACGGATAGTGCGCGCCTGGTCGGCAATGGAGCGGGTAATCGCCTGGCGAATCCACCAGGTAGCGTAGGTCGAAAACTTGTAACCCCGGCGATATTCGAACTTGTCGACGGCCTTCATCAGGCCGATGTTGCCTTCCTGAATCAGGTCCAGGAATTGCAGGCCGCGGTTGGTATACTTCTTGGCGATGGAAATTACCAGGCGCAGGTTTGCCTCGACCATTTCTTTCTTGGCGCGACGAGCACGGGCTTCGCCCATGGACATGCGGCGGTTGATTTCCTTGATCTCAGAAATCTGCAGACCACATTGCCCTTCAATGGCCTGAATACGGCGCTGCAAGCGATGAATGATTTCTTTTTCGGCGTTCAGCTTGGGTCCGTAGTCTTTCTTGCGCGCCTGGCGAGACAGCCATTTGAGATCGGATTCCGACCCCTGGAAGGTGCTGATAAAGTCCTTGCGGGGCATGCCGCAGACCTTGATCGCAATGCGCATGATTTCGCGCTCCTGGTCACGCACCGCAGCCAGAATGTTGCGTGGTGTATCACAGATAGGATCAAACACGCGCGGAGTCAGTTTGAAGAACTTGAATAGCTCGCCCAGCTTTTCCATCTCTTTAATGGCAGCGGCGTCGGTGCGACCTTTTTCAGCGATGACTTTTTCAGTCTTGTTGTACTGTCGCTTGAGTGCGGTGAAGCGCTTTTTGGCTTCTACTGGATCTGGGCCGTTGTCCGTTTCTTCTTCTTCGTCAGTACCGGCTTTATCAGCCTTGGCCTGCGCGGCCTCCGCCAGTTCAGCAGCGGTGGGCACGTGTTGGGCCGGATCCAGATAGCCGACCATAATGTCAGCGAGTTTGCGTTCTTCCTTGGTGACCAGCTCGTATTCGTCGAGAATACTTTTTACTGCGCCGGGGTAAAGGGCGAGGGCAGATAAGAGTTCGCGTATGCCTTCTTCGATACGCTTGGCGATTACAATTTCGCCTTCGCGGGTTAACAGTTCCACGGTGCCCATTTCTCGCATATACATGCGCACTGGGTCGGTGGTGCGGCCTGCCTCCGTTTCAACGGCGGCCAGCGCGGCGGCGGCTTCGGCAGCGGCGATGTCATCAGCAGAGCGATCGCCCTCGGTCATCAGCAGTTCGTCGGCGTCTGGCGCCTGCTCGAACACCTGAATGCCCATGTCGTTGATCATCTGAATGATGTCTTCAACCTGGTCGGGATCGGAAATATCCTGCGGGAGGTGATCGTTCACCTCTGCGTAGGTCAGATAGCCCTGCTCCTTACCCTTGGCAATCAGGGCTTTCAGGCGGGATTGTTGGTTCACAACGTCAGTCATTAAGGTGACACCTTTGGAAGAAGCGAAAAAAAATCAGCCGGCGATTATAACCGGATAACAGTGGCTTAACTACATAAAAGCCTGTTCATTTAGTGGATCTCTGGGCATTTAGACCCTGAATCGCCCCAACTCTATGATTTTTGTTATATGGGGGCTAATTGGACAAATGCAACGGGTTCTGCGTCCAGGCAGATGTGTCTTTTGAGCAGCCCCGGACTAGTGATCGCGCCGGTTTCGTTCAGCGTCGCGCTGCAGCTTTTCTTGCAGTAATTCCCTCAGACGTTGCTTTTCCAATTCACTGACTTCAGCGTAGTTGGTGAGTTTCAGTTTGTCGACCTGCTGGGCAAGTTTTGATTGTTGCGGCAGGTGATGAGCGAGGTTGTAGATAATATCGTTGAACTGTCGCTCAATGCCCGCGGTGGGAATTAGCCGTTCCTGGCCCGCCAGTTGATTAAGCAGTTCGCCTTCAGGCGTGCCATACCAGTGGCCTAGCAACATGCCGGTGTTAGACTCAGGTCGACGTTGCACCAGGTCGATGAGTTCGGCCAGTAGAGCGACATTATCGCCGCTCAGTTCTGTCAGGCCCCCGGCTTTTACTTGCCGCGCAATTTCGGGTTGGTGCAGGATTAGAGCGATGGCGCTTTGGGCCAGATTGGAATAGCCGGCCTGCTGCTGAGAATTGGGGGCGCGCTGGCGAGGGCCGGCTTTATCATCATCTATGTCCAGCTCTGGGTATTGCTCATCGCCTAAAGACGGAGCGCCATCCTGATAGCGATGTTGCTCTGCTCCACCTGACTGATCTCGACCGGGGTGATAGCCAGGGTCACTGGATCTGCCTGAGTAGGACGCAGGCGCACTGGGTTGGGGTGGCGGAACTTCCAGGCGCATCAGGCTTTCCAGTTCCAGGCCGGTTCTTTCTGCCAATGCCTGGAACATCAGCTGTTTGAACACACCTTCCGGCATCAGTCGAATATGCGGTAATGCCAGCTTGCTCAGGCGGGCGCGACCGTCGAGGTTGCCGGTGTCGAGACCTTCAGCCATCGAATCGAACAGGAAGGTATCCAGCGGCGTAGCGCCAGCCAGTAATTCTTCGAATTTTTCCGCGCCACCGCTGCGTACCACCGTGTCCGGGTCTTCGCCCTCGGGCAGAAACAAAAAGCGCGCCTGGCGGCCGTCTTCCATGCAGGGCAGGGCGGCTTCCAGTGCCCGAAAGGCTGCCTTGCGACCCGCTTCGTCACCGTCGAAACAAAAAATGACTTCCGGGCAGCGCCGGTAAATACGCTCCAAGTGGGCGTTGCTGGTGGCTGTGCCCAGGGTGGCGGTGGCGATAGTAATGCCGTGTTGTGCCAGGGCGATTACGTCCATGTAGCCTTCAACTACCAACAATCGTTCGAGTTTGCGGTTGGCTTGCAGGGCCTCGTAAAACCCATAGAGTTCTCGACCTTTTTGGAAAATGTCGGTTTCAGGAGAGTTGAGGTATTTGGGTTTGTCGTCGCCTAGTACCCGGCCGCCAAAAGCGATGACCCGGCCACGCTGGTCGCGAATCGGGAACACCACCCGGTCACGAAAGCGATCGTAAATGCGACCCTTATCATTTTCCACCAGCATGCCTGCTTTCATCAGCAGGGCTTTCTTGTCTTCGGTTTCCCCCAGGGCTGTGAGTAAATTGTCCCAGCCCGGCGGCGCGAATCCCATGCCGAACTGTTTAGCGATTTGCCCGGTGAGTCCACGCTCCTTGAGGTACTTAACCGCATTGCTCCGTTCAGGATGCTGCCGTAGTTGTTGTTTATAGAAATTAGCGACCTGCTCCATCAAGGTGTACAGCGACTTGTTGGTTTCTTCACGTTTGGCCTGTGCCGGGCCGCCGCTGTTCGCCTCCCGCTGTACTTCCATGCCCACACTGTTGGCCAGCGTCTCAATGGCCTGCGGGAACTCTATGTTCTCGTAATCCATAACAAAGCCGAGGGCGTTGCCGCCGGCACCGCAGCCAAAGCAATAGTAGAACTGTTTGTCGGGACTGACCGAGAAGGAGGGCGTTTTTTCTTCGTGGAAAGGGCAGCGAGCGCTGTAATTCTTACCGGTTTTACGCAACTTCACCCGCCGATCCACCACATCGACAATGTCGACACGGTCCAGCAAGTCATCGATAAACGTTTGGGGAATGCGTCCGGCCATAGAATGATTGTAACGCTATTGAGACGCTGGGTTATACGGTGGAAGCAGGTTAGATGCCGGAGATTTTGTTGCCGGGGCGTCCGAGCACATGGATGTGCGAGGCCGAGCCTGACATGGATGTCTGCTTTTTGGCGGTCCCGGGAGCCAAATCTCCGGGATCGGTCCGCTCAGGTGGAAAGGCGGCTTTTAACTAGCCCACTCACCTTACCCATATCCGCTTTACCAGCAAGCTTGGGCTTCAACTGCCCCATCACCGGCCCCATGGCCTGCATACCAGTGGCGCCTGATGCGGCAATGGCTTCATCAATCATGGCGATGATTTCGTCTTCGTTGAGCTGCGCAGGAAGGAATTCCTGCAGAACGAGAATTTCGTTGTTTTCGACATCAGCCAGCTCAGTGCGGCCGGCGTCAGTGTACTGCTGAGCGGAATCGCGACGCTGCTTGACCATTTTATCGAGTACGGCCAGCGCACGAGCATCATCTACTTCGATACGCTCGTCGACTTCGATTCGTTTGAATTCGGCTTGAATCAGCCGGATAGTACCCAGTCGCTGTTTGTCTCTGGCTTTCATGGCCGCTTTCATGGCGGCCCTGATCGTTTCAGTTAGCGACTGGTCACTCATAGGGAGGGATGCCAGTGCTTAGTACAGACGTACGCGCTTGCGGTTTTCCCGGGAGAGCTTCTTCAGGTGACGCTTAACAGCTGCAGCGCCAGCGCGCTTGCGAACTGTGGTGGGCTTCTCGTAGTGCTCACGCTTACGAACTTCAGCCAGAACACCGGCCTTCTCGCAAGAACGCTTGAAGCGACGCAGTGCTACGTCAAAGGGCTCGTTTTCCTTGATCTTGATGTGGGGCATTAACTCTGTACCTGTCTCAAATTTTTGTAACAACCACCGGCAAATAGCCAGTGAAAGCCTGAAAGGGCGCGCATTCTATACCGATCAGGGGGTGTTTGCAAAGGGTCTGACCGACTCCGATTCGGTAATTTGCGGCCAATTTCTCTGGTTTGGGGCAGTACCAGCCAGTATCATGCGGCGGATAGTGATTTTGGAGCCGATTAATGCTCATTCTGGGCCTGGAAACCTCCTGCGACGAGACCGGTGTGGCGCTGTACGACACAGAGCGCGGCCTGCTGGCACACGCGTTGTTCAGCCAGATTGATATCCATGTGGAATACGGCGGAGTAGTGCCGGAATTGGCCTCCCGCGACCATGTGCGCAAGACGCTTCCATTAATAGAAGAAGTGATGGCGGAAGCTGAAGTCACCGCGGCCGATATTGATGGCGTGGCCTACACCGCCGGCCCCGGCCTGGTGGGTGCATTAATGGTAGGCGCTACCCTGGCCAGATCGCTGGCGTGGGGCTGGGGTGTTCCCGCGTTGGGCGTGCATCACATGGAAGGTCACCTCCTGGCGCCTATGCTCGAAGAAGAACATCCTGAATTCCCTTTCGCAGCGCTGTTGGTCTCCGGCGGTCACACCCAGTTGGTGCGAGTGGACGGAATAGGCCAATACCGTTTGTTGGGTGAGTCACTGGACGATGCAGCCGGTGAAGCCTTCGATAAGGCCGCCAAAATGCTGGGATTGCCCTATCCGGGTGGCCCGCATATAGGCCGTTTGGCGCAAAGCGGTAATTCCGAGCGTTTTGACTTTCCCCGCCCCATGGTTAACCGGCCCGGGCTGGATTTTAGCTTCAGTGGCTTGAAAACCTTCACCCTCAATACAGTCGCAAACTGCCGCGAGAAGGGTGAACTGACAGAGCAGGACAAGGCCGATATCGCCCGTGCTTTTGAGGATGCCGTGGTTAGCACGCTAGTCATTAAATGCCGCCGAGCGCTGAAACAGGAGGGTTTAAAGACCCTGGTAATGGCAGGCGGAGTCAGTGCTAACTTATCTTTAAGAGCAGGGCTTAAAGGAGCTTTAGCCAAAGAAAGGGTACAAGTGTTCTATCCGGCACCGCTTTTTTGTACCGATAACGGCGCCATGATCGCCTACGCAGGTGCCCAGCGCTTGCAAGCAGGGCAGGTGGACACTGAAGACACTCGCGTACGCCCCCGCTGGCCGATGGAAGAGCTGCCACCTATAGAGGGCGCTGCCTGATGGACACCGTATATATAGAAGGCTTAAAGATCGATGCCGTCATCGGGGTTTACGACTGGGAGCGTTCAATTCTCCAAACTCTGGTGTTGGACCTTGAATTGGCGTCAGATAACCGCGCCGCAGCAGCCACCGATGGCATCGCCGATGCCGTGGATTACGACGCCATTTCCAAACGCATTTTGGCCTATGTTCAGGCCAGTGAGTTTGAATTGATTGAAACCCTGGCCGAGCGGGTCGCCGACATTGTCCTGAGCGAATTCAATATTCCCTGGCTGCGGCTGAAACTGAGCAAACCGGGGGCAGTCGCCGAGGCAAATGACGTAGGCGTTATTATCGAGCGTGGGAGCAGAACCTGATGGCCCGCGTATACCTCGGCCTTGGCAGCAATATAGAGCGCGAGCGCTACATCACCGCTGGTTTAGATGCGCTGGAGGACCTGTTCGGCGAAATGGAGCTTTCTCCCGTTTACGAATCTGCTGCCATAGGCTTCGACGGCACTGCTTTTTATAACATGGCGGTGGGCGTGAATACCGATTTGACCCTCGCTGAGATGGCAAAACGGCTCCGAGACATAGAATATGAACATGGTCGCCCCAAGAAGGCCTCCCGGTTCAGCTCAAGGCAACTGGATATCGATATTCTCACTTATGACGACCTAGTCGGGGTGATTGATGGGGTTGAACTGCCTCGTGGAGAGATTCTGGAGAATGCGTTTGTGTTGCAGCCGCTGGCGGATGTGGCGCCGGATGAGGTGCACCCGTCTGATGGCAGGAACTACGCGGTACTTTGGGAGGGGTTTGACTGCGGCAAGCAGATAATTTCTCGGATCGAGTTTTCTTGGAGAGGCCGGTCAATCTCCTGATTACTTGTGCTGGAATTCGCTCACGAGGAACGAAGATTGGTCACTTTTGATCTCGTAGTAGCTCGGCTGTTGCTGGAAAATGTAACCAGCAGCATTCATCTGAGCAACTGCCGTGGCAGCCATAGTATTTGATACACTTAGGTTTGCCCGCCGCCTGACTGAGGCCGGCGTGCCCGACCGTCAAGCAGAAGTGCAGGCTGAACTTATGGCAGAAGCGTTGCTATTGAATATAGATAGCGTGGTGACCAAGGATTACTTGAATGCGCGTTTAGCGGAGCAAGATGTTAAGTTCGATGCTAGGTTTGCTATTTTGGATAGTAAGATTAATCTGCACAGCTGGATGCTGGCCATAATCGCTGCCAGTAACGTAATTCCAGCCATCTCTGGCCTGATCGGCTACTGATCTTTGTAACCATCCGGGAGCGCCTGGTCATACCCGCGACACTAGTCATCCCGGCGGAGGCGGTGGTCCGCCATTGCGGGATCCAGCACTATTTCTATAACTGTCCAACCTAAGAACCCTCTCATCAGCAATAGCCTCCCCCAAAGCCTTACCCTCCACCCCAGGAAATAACCCAGCCGTCACCCCAAGCGCAATTTCCCTGGCCTCCCGAAGATAACCTCCCTGCGGATAGGGCTTATCTTCCAGCCCCAGTCGCCCTCGCGCATCCGCCTCACAGGCTAACAAAAACGCCTCAAACCGATCTGGCCTGCGCAAGGCATCCGTCGCGCTCAGTAGTTTCAACAAGGTCTTACCCCGCAATTCCATCGCCCGATGGCTATGCAGATGGTATTCGCAGGCCTTCAGTGCCAGGTCCCGGTACTGGTTCGGCGCCTTCAGCCGCTTGCAGGCCGCTTTTACCAGCTTGATCCCCCGAAATTCATGGGCAATGTGTCGGGGTAGTTCCTCTTCGGGGGTGATGCCCTTACCTAGGTCATGCAAAAGCACGGCAAAACGCACATCTTCAGAACCACCCAATTTCACCGCTTGCTGCAAGGACATAAGCGTATGTAAGCCCGAATCGATTTCAGGATGATGTGCCTCAGGCTGAGGCACACCAAATAACGCATTCAACTCCGGAAGCAGCTTCGCCAAGGCTCCGCACTCACGCAGTACCTCTACAAATACCTCCGGATTGCGCTCACTCAGCGCGCGATCCAGCTCAACCCAGATGCGCTCTGCCGGCAGGTGGGCCAGTTCGTCTTGCCGTGTGATCTCCGCCATCAGCGCCATAGTTTCTGGTGCCACACTAAAACCCAAATGCGCATAGCGGGCGGCAAACCGCGCAGTGCGCAGCACTCGCAAAGGGTCTTCCACAAATGCATCCGATACATGGCGAAGCACCCGGCTTTGCAAGTCCTCCTGGCCCCCATAGGGGTCGATAATGGAACCATCTTCATCCTGTGCCATCGCATTGATGGTCAGGTCCCGGCGCAGAAGGTCTTCCTCCAATGTCACATCCGGCGCGCAATGCACCGCGAAGCCGGTATAGCCATGGCCGGATTTGCGCTCGGTGCGGGCCAGGGCATATTCGTCTTTGGTTTGCGGGTGCAGAAAAACGGGGAAGTCTTTGCCTACCTGCTGATACTCAAGCTCGAGCATCTCGTTTGGTGTGGCACCCACCACTACCCAGTCGCGTTCGTGCACAGGGTAATTCAGGAGAGCGTCGCGCACAGCGCCGCCGACAAGGTAGATTTTCATGGGGTTAGTGTAACGACTAAGCTCAATCCTGGCACTTGCCGTCCTTGCATTTACACTGGGTCCACTTAGCTGTTTCCAGGCAATAAAACGATAGCGCACCGCCCCAAACGCAGCCCGTATCCAGTCCGATGGCATTAGGCGTATCGGTCTGGCCCTCAATAGAAGCCCAGTGGCCGAAGATGATCTTGTCGTCTCGCGCCTTACGCTCGGAGTGGCTAAACCAGGCAGACACTTTCTGCTTCCCGGGTATTGGGTTCACACCCTTACTCTCAAGGTCGAGAATGCCATCGGAAGTGCAGTAGCGCATGCGCGTCAGGTAGTTTGTAATCACCCTGAGTCTTTCCATACCCTCTAATTTTTTGGACCACACCGCAGGCTCATTGCCATACATGGCTTTGAAAAAGTCGATGCAGCGATCACTGCGCAGAACAGTCTCAACCTCTCGGGCCCGTTTGATGGCTTTTTTAATGCTCCACTGGGGAGGGATTCCCGCGTGCACCATGGTATAGCCGTATTCATGATGAATAAGAGGCCGATGAAGTAGCCAGTGCAGTAATTCTTCCCGATCTGGTGCGGCAAGAATCTCATCGAGTGTGTCTGACCCGCTGGGTCTGCGAACACCGGCTGCAACCGCAAGCAAATGAAGGTCGTGGTTACCCAGAACCATGACCAGATTTTTTCGCATTTTATAAAAAAATCGTAGAGTTTTCAGGCACTTGGGCCCCCTATTTACGATATCACCTACAGACCATAGCGTGTCATGACTGACATCGAACTTAACCTCCCGAAGAAGGCATTTGAGGGGTTGCAAACAGCCCTGAATGTCTCCAACTACGTACGTCGACATCGAATCAGTTGAGTGCGTGAGGAGTGTGCAGAGTGAAGGCAGGAATGGTTACTTCGAACGTGGGTAACTCATCAGGAGGCACCTTCATCGGTTCTCGAACAACCATAAAATAACTGCCCTCCATATAGCCTATCTCGGTAGTGAGTGTCGCACCGCTGGTATAACGAAATGATGTTCCCGGCTGAATAATCGGTTGTTCTCCCACGACTCCTTCGCCTCTAACTTCCTGTACCTCATCGTTGGCGTCGGTAATCAGCCAGTGCCGCGAAAGTAGCTGCACTGGCAAATTGCCGCCGTTGCTAACCGTAATCGTGTAGGCGTAGGTGTAGTGACCGTCTGCAGGGTTGGAATGGCTAGGCAGATACGTGGTGACTACTCTGACCCCAACCAGGGCGGGATTAAATGGCGTCTTTTGCATGGATAGCGTTTGTAATGGCAATAAATTCAGTGAGCGCTAGTGTCTCAGCTCTGGCGCCCGGGTCAATACCTAGCCGCTCCAATTCGTCGGTATCGATGAGGCCTTTCAGGTTGTTGCGCAAAGTCTTGCGTCGCTGTGCGAAGGCGATTTGTACCACCTTCCGCAGCTGGCTCTCCTCACACGCAGGCCAGGGGGATTCTTTATAGGGCACCAGGCGAACAATTGCAGACTGAACCTTGGGCGGCGGGTTAAAGGCCGTAGGGGGAACGTCAAACAGGTGTTCAACCTGACAGTGATATTGAGTCATAATTCCCAGGCGACCCCAATGCTT
Organism: Candidatus Seongchinamella marina; assembly: GCF_026262685.1. Classification (NCBI taxonomy): domain Bacteria; kingdom Pseudomonadati; phylum Pseudomonadota; class Gammaproteobacteria; order Cellvibrionales; family Halieaceae; genus Seongchinamella; species Candidatus Seongchinamella marina. The sequence goes on along the minus strand of NZ_SHNP01000009.1, from coordinate 59,500 downwards.
GCTTCCAGGCGAGGCAGCCAGACGTTGCACAACCTCCAACTGCAGCATGAAGTGCATGTCTCGAATGATGAAGGTATTTTCAAGGAGCTTGAAAATTAGGGGGGTTGAGATGTTATAGGGGAGATTGCCGACAACTCTCAGGGGCTTATTGTTAGTTGCCAGCGCAGCGAAATCGAACTTGAGAGCGTCGGCGCTGTGGAGTTTAAAGTCATCGTAGAGGCTAAAAGCTGCCAACAAACCAGCGATAAGGTCTCTATCCAGTTCGATCACGTCGAGTCTGCAGCCTGTGGGGGCCAACATTTCGGTAAGAGCGCCCTGGCCTGGACCAATTTCAACCAGGTGGTCGCTTTCTCTGGGATTAATGGCGGCTGCAATACCGCTGATCACTCCCTGGTCAATCAGAAAGTTCTGACCGAAGCGTTTGCGGGGAATATGACTGAGAGCTTGCTTTGGCATTGCTGTATTGTACCGGTAGCTAATATGAATACTACTCTTCTGGCTTTCTCCGTGCGGAATTCTGTTAAACTTTCACTGAACTCACGGGACCCTAACAAAAGGACATCAGCACAGTAATATGACCCTCCGCCAATATTTCAGCCTTATTAATGTTCAGGCGATCATGCTTCTCAAAGCGGATAACTCTAAATTCAAGTTGGGCATCTTGTGGTGGTTTCTGGAGCCGCTGATGTGGGTGGGTGTGTTTTTTGTGGTGTTTAACCTGATTCTCGACACCGAAAGAAAATCAGGAGATTTCATTCTTTTCCTGGCCTGCGGGAAATTTGCTTTTATCTGGTTTTCCAAAACGGTGCTGCAAGCCTCGGGCAGTATAGTCGCCAGCCAGGGCTTAGTGAGCAAGATCGACATGCCCAAGTCACTGTGGCCTATGTCCGCTATTCAGGAAAGTCTTTACCGCCAATCGACGGTTTATCTATTGTTGTTCACTATTTTGATATTTTTCGGTGCTTACCCAGGCGCAGTTTGGTTATGGATGATCCCAATCGCTCTCGTCATGTATCTGCTCATCGTTGCCTGCGGACTGGTGGGTTCTTGCCTTGTTTGTATCCTTCGAGATTTTCAAAAGCTTATTCCTTTGGGAATGACTTTTCTCTTGTTTACGTCTGGTATTTTCTGGGATGTGAGAGAACTCAAGAGTCAGGAAAAGGCTGAATTGCTCCTTACGTATAACCCTCTGGCCTTTATGATCGACGCGCACCGGCAGGTGCTGATGCACAAAAACCCCCCGGATGCGCTGCACCTATTGGCGATAGCCTTAGTGGCCGCTGCTGTGATTTTTCTGACCATCAGTTTTATGCGTCGAAATAGCCAGTACCTGGCTTTGAAGGTGTTGACCTGATGAGTGAGACGGAAAGAAAAGTGATGTTGGAGCTGAAGGATGTATCTCTCAGCTTCCAATCCAGTAAAGATACTTTCAATGATGGTGTCCATTATGTACTCGATTCGGTGTCCTTCAAGCTTTATGAAAATGAGACGCTAGGTATCATCGGCCGTAACGGTGTGGGTAAAACAACGATGTTGCGGATTATGGCGGGTATTCTCGCGCCGTCGAGTGGTGAGATAAGCAAGCGCCCTGAAAGAACAGCTTCCTTGTTAACCATTGGTTTGGGCCACAAAGCTGACCTGAGTGGTCGCGATAATGCCATGTTATCGGCAATGCTGCAGGGCGCCAACAAAGATGAAGCGACAGGTTATCTTGACGATATCAGAGATTTTTCGGAGCTCGGTGATTCGTTTGAAGAACCGGTAAAGACATATTCTTCGGGTATGAAGTCTAGGCTTGGGTTCACCACGGCTCTGCTGACGCATGTAGATATTTTGTTGGTCGACGAAATACTCAGCGTGGGTGATGCCGAGTTCAAAAAAAAGGCCGAGAGCGCAATGAAAGGACGTATAGGTGGAGATCAGACGGTTGTTTTTGTGTCTCACTCCCTGTCGCAGGTGCGCAGCCTTTGTGATCGAGTGCTTTGGATAGATGGTGGTCAGGTCAAGGCGGCCGGTGACCCGAAGTCCGTTATCGCTCAATATCAAAAATCATTGAAGAGTTAGCTCATTCTTTCAATTTGCTAAACGCCAAGACTTCATGGTGTTTCTTTCTGAAGTCTCTTCTAATACCATCCCACACTGCTCGAGCGGTGATGCTGAAAAACATCCTCTGCTCTGATTTTTCGTAGAACCGGAATTTTAAAAAGAAACTAGGTACTTTAATAAGGAGTACGAAAGGGTAAAAGAACCCAGAAGCGATGCGAAACAACTCAAGACGATTGCGATAAGTGTAATAGACCTTCCATAGTGGGCGATACACATCCTGTTGATTAACGAGTGTTTCACAATCATGTCGGAATCGGATGGATGGAGCAAAGAAGTGGCGGAACCCTGCCTTCCTGGATTCCAATACATAAATAATGTCATCGGCATAAATGAAAAGCTCGCTCCGGGGAAGCCCGATCGCTCCATTTCGGATGTTCTCTACTCTTATGAAGCAGCCCACAAAAGAAGAAGAATCCACTTCCACTACCTCGTTCCCGTGGTAATCGCTATCGCCTACGTGAAACCCTTTGCGACCATTGAGTGTTGTGCCAACGAATTTTTTTAAGTGCCAGAATGGATTGACGCTGGGCCTGTTCATTTCACTAATTTGCTCTCCATCAGGCAAATATACAGCGACGGCGACCGATCCTACGTCGCTGGGTATTTCTAACTCTTGAAACTGTGTGACTGCGCCAAGCTCAGGCCAAGCATCATCATCGAAGCAAACCAGCCATTGGATTTCAGGGAGTTCGGTGGCCACATGATTAAATCCCTGACTAAAGCCTCCGGCTCCACCAAGGTTTTTTTCACTGTGAAGAACGATTAAACGTTCGTCTTCAAGGCTTTCTAGCCATTCAGCAGTTCCATCTGTAGAGGCATTATTGACCACGACAACCAAGTCAAACCTGTTTATTAATGTGTGCTCGATTGTGCGCTTCAGCTTTTCTAGTCGGTTAAAAGTAACTATAACTGCCGCTAGAGATCGTTCGTCTACCACGTTAGATTGGCTCGTTGAAAAAAGCAGGTACGGGATTATTTTTTGCGGTTAATTCTAGGAACGACTCAGCGAGGTGCATTGCTTCAGCAATGGTCACGTCCATATCTAGATAGCGATATGTGCCAAGGCGCCCGACAAATGAGACCCCCGGCTCTGCTCGAGCCTTTTTTATGTAGTCTCTGAGCATGGTCTGCTCTTGCGCAAGGCGAACAGGGTAATATGGTATATCGCCCGATTCGCAAGTCCGGCTGTATTCCGCAAAGCAGACTGTTTTATCGTGCTCTTCCCAGGGCGAAAAATGCTTGTGTTCGGCTATGCGGGTATAGGGCACTGACTCGTCAGCGTAGTTCATCACCGCGCAACCCTGATAATCACCATCAGTGCGAATCTCCTTGAAATCTAATGTCCGGTAGCCAAGGCGACCCAGTTCGTAATTAAAATAGCCGTCTACAGGGCCGCTGTAGAACACGTGATCGTAGTCTTTGACCTGCGACCGGGAAAAGGGGGTGCTCAGGCGTACAGAAATATTGGGATGATCGAGTATTTTCTCCACAATTGCGGTGTAGCCCTCGCGCGGCATTCCCTGGTACTTGTGAAAGAAGTAGTTATCGTCGTAGTTGAAGCGCACGGGCAGTCGTTTGAGAATGCTTGCGGGCAATTGAGTGGGTGAACAGCCCCACTGTTTCTGTGTATAGCCCTTGAAGAAGGCCTCGTAGAGGTCCTTGCCGACAAAACGTAGCGCCTGTTCTTCAAAGGTTTGCGGATCTTCTATATTCAGGTCGGCCTGTTTTTCAATAAATGCCCGGGCCTCGGCGGGTGACATGGCCTCGCCAAAAAACTGGTTTATGGTGAGCAGGTTGATTGGCAGGGAGTAAACCTTGCCGCCACTGATGGTCTTGACTCGGTTGGTGTAGGGCATGAACTCGGTATATTGGTTCAGGTACTCCCAGACTCTTTCGTTGTCGGTGTGAAAGATGTGCGGGCCGTATTTATGCACCATTACGCCGGATTCGGGGTCCCGCTCGGTGTGGCAATTGCCGGCGACGTGGGTGCGAGCATCGAACACAGTTACCCGGTGTCCCGCTTCGACGAGGGTGCGGGCGATGACTGCGCCGGAAAAGCCGGCGCCGATAGCGGCGAAATGTGTCATGAGTGTTGGAGTCGCTCGATTCAGTATGCGTTTTTGTGGACAAAGCCCCGGGATAGGGTTAGAAAAATGATCTTCAGGTCCAGCCCGAGGGACCAATTGTCTATGTAATATAGGTCATGCTCAACTCGTTTTTGCAGGTCGGTGTCGCCGCGCCAGCCATTGACCTGGGCCCAGCCGGTGATGCCGGCTTTAACCATGTGCTTTTGCATGTAGCTGGGAATCTCGTCCTTGAACCGCTCCACGAATACTTTTCGCTCCGGCCGGGGGCCGACGATAGACATGTCGCCTTTGAGTACATTCCAGAACTGGGGGAGTTCGTCGAGTGAAGACTTGCGCAAGAATCGGCCTACATTGGTAGTCCGTTTCTCGCCACTGGTGGCCCATACCGGTCCGCTCTTGTCCTCGGCATTAACCGGCATCGTCCGAAACTTGTACATTTCAAATTCGCGGCCATTCCAGCTTAGGCGAGTCTGTTTGTAGAAGACCGGCCCGCGGCTGCTAAGCTTGACCGCCAGGGCGATTAGCAGCATCAGAGGGCTGATCAGCACCAGAATCAGCAGTGAAGTTGCCTTGTCTTCCAGCGCCTTGATCCAGCGGTTGATGCCATCCATTGGCGTGACCGAGAGATTAATAACCGACATGCCGGCAACGGAGCTGATTGAATGATTGATTAGTCGGTAGCCGAACAGGTCTGGTACAAGGCGAATATCGGCGGTGACATAGCGCAATCTAGCCATAATCTCCTCGATCAGGTTCTCCTCGCGCAAGGGCATGGCAAGCCAGATCTGATCGACATGATGGTGCGCCACAAACTGGATGCCCTGCTCCAGACTGCCGGTGGCAATCGAATCAGGTGCAGGCGGCGGAGGCGAGGATGAATAGTAGCCGAGGATGTTGAAGCCGGCTTCCGGTGTTTCACGCAGTTGGTTGAAAACCTTTGCCCCTGTTTTACCCTCCGCTATTATCACAATATGTCTCAGGTTAAACCCGCGGGCGCGCATTCTGCGCAGTATCCGTCGCAGTACGAAGCGCTGCACCATCAATGCGCCGTAGCCGCATGTGAACCACATCAGCAGCCAGGCGCGAGAGAAATTGGCAGAGGTTTTGGTAATGACCGACAGGAAAATCAGTGTGCCGAATACGATTGTCCACGCCAGCAACAGCTGGGTGAACTCCTCCAGCTGGTATTCCCCGCGCCAGGCACGATAGAGCTCACTTGCCTGAAAAGTGACCAGCTGCAGCAGCAAGGCCATGATGACAGCCACTTGGTAGAGTAAAAAACTCGGTGGCGAAGAATCTGAAAAAACAATGAAATATGCAACAATGCAGCTCAGGAGAGATAGCAGTAGGTCTGAAGCGCGCATAACCCACAGAAGTAGGTCGGAATGTTCGTGTAGGTAGCCCGATCGTTGCATTATTTGATTACGCTCTTATTAAATAATTCCGCAATCCCGAGAGGTCTGCCAAAAGTGGCTTCACTTCGGGTTCATATTCACTAGTTCGACTAACAAAGCCTTTATAACCTGTTGTTTAGCCATTGAGCAGAGTGGTAGAACAGCGAATTCTTCAGAAGAAAAAAGTATTGCAGGGGCTTTTGTCATTTCTATCTCACTACGACAATTGGCTATAACCTGCTCAAGGTTGGCTTTGTCTTGATACCATTTCGGTGTCGGTTCGCCCACCATCTTTAATAAAGATCCCGGCAGCACACTGTGGCTGTTTGAGTCGCTGTGTTTTGGCCTGGCATTGGTCAAGTAGTGTATTCCAACTCCTTCAAGCTCATTTCGGTGGCTGTGACAATAGCGTTGGATTGCGGTGGAGCCAGTCTTATATCCTCCAATATGCAGTAATACACGTTTATTTGTTTGGCTCTTCATGCGTTAGGTGACGGAGCGTGCAGGGTTCTCGCGTGAGCCCGAGGCTAAGTAAATCAGGTTGAAAAAACAGTAAATAGTGAGCGGCACAGCATAGAGAAGGGCTCTATTTATTTGGGTATAATCCACTGCGAATTTATAGCGCTCAGTGAAGAAGTAAACGATTGAGAGAAACGTTAGTGTTAAAAGTAGTGCAATGGTGGGCGGCGAAATGCCCGTAGAGAAAATTTTTTTTCGTACACTCGGAACAACTAACATTAGTAGTAACGGAACCGCATAAAATAGAAAATTCCAATTGATCATAATCAGGGTAGTGTCGAAAACAGGAAAAAACACATCGTTAAACTTTAAGGCATAAGTTCCGATATAAGGGGTTTCTATTTCCTCCCAGCTTAAGGTAAACAGGTTTGGAAGCTCCACGCCAATAGTGAGCGACATGCTAACTATCGCGGCGCTTACAGCTACTGCTATCAAAACCCATCGCCTTGAGAAATCAATCTGGCAGGTGACGAGCGCCAGCAGCCAGATACCTGTCATAAGCAGTCCTGGTATTTTCAGCATAGCGCACATAATGGCTAACATACATGAAAGAAGCATAACGCCGTGCTTTCTTGAACTCTGCCATTCGTGGAGTAAGAGCACTGCAGCGCTAAAGTAGACTGCAACCCAAAGATCAGCGTACCCGGAAAGAGCGGAATGTACGTTGATAAATGGCAAGTTAGCAATAATGTAGGCAGCTAAACAGGCCGCAAGAGGAGGCATCCCGCGAAGACGAAGGTGCCCGTACATAATTGCCACCAGGCAGATAGCAATAATACCCCATGGCAGGTATGGCAATGTAGATTGACTAGTGCCCACAGCTAGCATTCCCCAGAGCTGCACCAACGGAACGGCCACGGGGTACTTCCATGCATTCTTCGCCCCCTCTAGGTGTACCAGTGCATCAGCTGGCGCAGCCAACCACTCCGCCTGGCTGCGGAACGGCATTAGGTCACTATAGTGAAACCAAACAATAGCCTTGGGCGCCCAGTTCATCCATGCGTCCCATGGGAACAGAGGGCGGAGGATGAGTTCCTGAAAGATCGTGGCATACCGAAGTGCGATTAGTCCTAGTAGTAGGGCGATGACCGCTTTTTGCCAGACCGGCAGGGCAAGCTCTTCTGTTCGAAATCGTGCGCGTGCCGGTTTCAGGTAAAGTAAGCCTAACGCAGCAAACGTTAGGAAAACCAGACACAAACTGGCACCCCAAAAGCTCTGATGTAAGCCCGCCCAGTGGAAGCCACGCATAATCATTGTAGTGGCAACCAGGCCAAGTAAATAGCCGTGGCCGATGATTGCAGCTGGATGCCAGCGACTACTGCGGGATAGTAGCCAGTAAGTCCAGGCTGAGCCTGCAAGCCAAGGCAGGAAAAGGGCGATTATGGCGCTAAACCAGGTGTCCACTATCGCTTGCCCTCGTAAAGATAAACACTTCCATGTTCGCCATGGTCAAGTCGCTTCACAGGTAGGGAGTGCTGTGACCAGGCCAAGCGACTGGTATCAGCGTTGAATTTAAGGCCTTCGATCTCTCCGAGGGTTATCAAGTAGTCTTCTGCCTGAACCGATCCTGGACGAGGATACTGATCAAAATTAAAGGTATTGTGCGGTAGTAAGTAGTATTGCAATTTCAGGCGCTTGTAGGTTCGGTGTGGCTCGCCGTTCAGTAAGAAAATTCTCACACCTGGTGCTGGAAGCACGCTTTTCTTAAGGTGTTGCGCATATTGGTACAAGTCAGATTCCCAGTCTGCCAGGTGCTTTTCACTTTGTGTTTTCCCGGCAAAGAGGTACTGGGTTTCATCCAGTTGTTTGGAAAGATTGGATTGCCAGAGCATATCCAGTGCAATCCAGGGAATAGATACCGCGATAATGTAACTGACGAAGCCAGATTGCTTTTTAATGCGAGCAAGAAAAAAGAGCAGTAACAGCGCAAGGCCAGCCCATGCTGCCATTGCCAGCGTGGGGGAAAGTATTGGGGTTTCAAGAGTGCCGCGTAAATGATGTGCGGATCTTTGGGTCCACTCCCGAAACACAGTCCATTCATTCCAGATCGCTCTTGCCAGTAGGTTTTGTTGAGAGGGTGCCAGCTTCAGGTATTCAACGACTGGTGCCTGATCTCTAAGATCTCCATACACATCGAGACCAATTTCGGTGATTGTGCCTTGCCAGTCTGGGTTGTTAGAGAGTTGAATTACGCTGGCGTGATCGTCTGCCCAGTGAATTGTTGAATTAAAGACTTCTTCTGGGCTGTCCGCCCTGCGCCAAATCAAGTAAAAGGACGAGCCGGGATTCCTGTCGGTAATTCTGTACTCTAAAAATGGTAAGTCGGCGGCTTTTAGATTGGTTCTGCGGGTGAAGATGGCTCGGTCGTCAATGCCTTGGTCCAATCGGGTGATTGAAAGGTAATTCTCTTCAGTGGCTTTGCCGCTGCCCAGTCGTGGAATTAGGTCGCCTCCCGAAAATGTCCAAGGTCGGGGGTCGGCGCGGGTGGCGTTCTCCTGATGGCTGGCCAATTCAGGTGACAAAATTAAATAGCCGGTTCCGAGAACCAATGCGCTGACGGATAGCATCAGCAGAGCTAGGCCCAGGCTACGAATGAATTCCCGATTGCTAATTGTCATCTGACTCGATAATGCATCACTATCCATTTCATGGTTCAAGCTTCCTACAAGACTTTGTTAAACATAGAAGCAGTTGTTATTTTAGCCACCTGCCTGATGGCTCGCCACTGTTGCAGAGACTCTGCAAAGCAGGAGGCCAAACCCCTAAATTCCTCAAGTAGGTATTCGGCTGACGCACCTTCGGGCAGATTAGGCATATCAGTGACTTTAGCGGTCTGCTGCATTGATTGATTAACGTTACTCGCACTCTGCTGAAGCCAGTCCTGCCATTCCGGTGACCTGATGGTGCCGTCTCTGAGCAGGCCATCCAGCTGTACCTGGTCCAGCCCTTGAAGCTCCGCGACTTCTTTTCGGTAGAGTGATTGAAGCCCTCGGTCGTCAGTTTCAGAGAGACGCTTGGCCATTGCCGCCAGTGCAGTAAGGCGCGCTTCGGGGCTGATACCTGCTTGATAGTCAGTGTGATCAGTAACGTATTTGCCAATTCTGAGGCGACCTTTGCCATCGCTGGGTTCGGGCTCTGCATTATTCGTGCGGTCGTCAACGGGGATATGGGGTACGCAGAAGTCGTAGTGCAAAACCGCAGAATTCGGGTACAAATACTCGGTCATCGAACCGAACAGGTAATCCTCGCCGCGAAAAACCGGAAAATAAGGTGGCAGTAGTTGTGAATTGTCGAGGCCGGTAACCTGCGACATGACGGCCATTTTAGTAAAGCAGGGGCGAGGGTGGCCCATCCAGTAGTTGCGACCAGTTAGTGCGCCTTGCAGACCACCGGGAAAGGACATGAGCCGTTGCAATGAATCTCCGCTTGAGAGGTAAAGCCAGGCTGTGGTGGGTGAGCCGGGATCGCCCAGGGTACCGCTTTGAGTAATCAGAACCGGTGACTCGGCATCCCATAAAATAAATGAGCCGGAGTTAGCGTCCGCAAGGTCTGTGGGTGCTATGGGCTTGTCGCTTAGTTTGCGTGCGGCTTGGCCGATCGTCAGGCCCAGGCATTGGGCGTGTCCGGATAGCGGGTCCAGTTCAGCAGGCAGGGCATTGTTCAGCATGTCTTGCTGATTGGCGTAAAAATCGACTTCCCGGTCTACGGGGTGAAATTCCAGACCCTCTTTTTTATGGGCCGACTGAAATGCGTTACAGATAACGTCATCATCCATCACGATAGCTCGACAGCCTACCGAGAGCAACAAACTCAGGTTACGCGCAACGCCGTAGGTTTTGTGGTCTGCCCATTTTTCGCGATCAATCAGGAAACGTATCCCATTCTCCTGATCTGGCCGCTCCGTGATCAGGGTATCCATAAATTCCCTGGCTTTATCGGCTCCGAAGTAATGCATATCTCGGGGCGAGGTCAGGTTGAATCGTTCTAATGCATCGCGGTTTTGGTCTGCGTTAGCCGGGTCGCGAGAGTCATCGATCAAGAAAAGGGATTCATGCCGGGTCAGGTTACCCGTGCGGAGCATAGATTCCAATAACCGCTCCACGGCAGTGGGGCGATCGCAGGTAATGATGAAAACCCGGGTAGGGGGGAGATCGACCGGCGCAGCAACTTGGGCGTTCAATCGCTCGCATACGGAGTCAGCGGTCACCAGTAGGCCTGCATCTTTGAGCATGTTGAGCACGTTCATCACGTCAGCCTGCTGGCCGGCGAGCTCTGGTATTGATGAGACAAGTACGTCAGCATGATTCTCCAGGGTGCGAAACTTGCGACAGCGCTGCATGGCATGGGCGACCGGCGCCCCAACCAAAACTTGCGCATCGCTGAACTTATCCATAAGCATCGCAGCGCCGTCGAACATTAGCACGACCTCACATTCTTTAAAGGCGTAAAGGCCGGAGGGGGCGATGGTTTGGACGTCGGTCATGTGGGGCTCTTGTCGGGGAAAAGAGGGAGTTTAGAGGGGGTAGGGTTGGCTGTAAACCGCAGAGGGCAGGTCCTTAGCTGGTTTGAGTTGATTGGCTCATATCGATAGCCATTTGCAGAGCAGATTTAAGGCTGCCGCTATCGGCTTTGCCTGAGCCAGCAAGGTCCAGGGCGGTGCCGTGGTCTACCGAGGTGCGGATGATGGGGAGGCCCAGGGTAACGTTTACGGCTTCGCCAAAACTCGCGTATTTCAGAGTCGGTAGACCCTGGTCGTGGTAAATGGCGAGTACTGCATCGCAGTTGGAGAGCACTTTCGGGTTGAAGGCGGTATCGGCGGGGAGGGGGCCGTCCAGTTGCATGCCGGAGGCACGCAGTTTTTCTAGCACCGGGATGATGATATCCAGTTCTTCCCGACCCATGTGACCGCCTTCGCCGGCGTGGGGGTTTAGCCCCAATACCGCAATTTTGGGGTTTGCCAGGCCAAATTTGCTTTGCAGGTCGCGGTGGAGGATGTTCAGGGTATCTTCCAGCATGTCAGCATTAATGGCGTCGGCAACGTCGCGCAGGGGCAGATGGGTGGTGGCAAGCGCAACGCGCATGTCTTTGCTAGCCAGCATCATCACCACTCTATGGGTGTCGGTGTCCTCTGCCAGCAGCTCGGTGTGGCCTGAAAACGGGATGCCAGCATCGTTGATCACCGATTTTTGCACTGGGGCAGTAACCATAGCGTTGCAGCGGCCGGCAATGCAGGCGTCCACCGCCGCGTGCAGCGTGTAGAGAACGTAGCTGGCGTTTGAGGGGTTCAACTGACCGGGTTTGCAGGGGGCGGTCAGGTTGATCGGGTAGACTTTGAGGGTGCCGGGTTGGTGCGGGCTTGGCTCGCCTAATGGGCTGTTGATGACTTGTATCTCAACCTCGAGACCCAGAAGTTCGGCGCGCTCTTGCATCAGCTGCGGGTCACAAATGGCGACTAGTTCTGCATCCCAGGCTTGCTGGGCGATGGCCAGGGTGATGTCCGGGCCTATGCCGGCGGGCTCACCAGGCGTCAGGGCGATTCTGGGGATCACTGGATTTGGTCATCCCCGCGCGTCACTTGATATCCACAAAAGCTTCGTCACGAATCTGTCTTAGCCAGGCGTCCAACTCTTCCTGGTACTTGCGGTTGTGCAGGTAATTCATGGCCATGTTTTTGGTGGCAGTGTCGGTCATGTCCTCATCTCGACGATCCAGCACTTCCAGCACGTGCCAACCGAATTGGCTTTTAACCGGATCGGATATCTCTCCCACTGCTGTAATCTGCATGGTTTGCTCAAATTCGGGCACCATCTGGCCGGGGTCAGTCCATCCGAGGTCGCCGCCTTCCTGTGCTGAGCCAATATCTTCAGAGTATTCCCTGGCCAAATCGGCAAAGTCTTCGCCGTTTTCGGCGCGGGCTTTCAAGCTGGTCACCAATGCTTTGGCCTGGCCGTCGGTCATGATTTCCGATGGCTTGACCAGAATATGGCGAACCTTGGTCTGGCTCACCATCATGTCTTCACCGCCGCGGCGGTCTGCCATGTGCACCAGGTGAAAACCGCTATCGGACTTTACCAGTGTGGTTTTGCCCTTGCTAAGTTCCGGCGCTACGTCCGAGAACAGTGATGGCAGGTCATCCAGTTTGCGCCAACCCAGGTTGCCGCCGGTAAAATTGTAGGGACCGGGGGCACTGACTACCTTGTCAAACGGCGCGCCGGCACTTATTTCTTCGAGCAATCGCGTCACATAAGCTTCCGCGCGCTCAACTTCAGCCGCTGGAGCACCGGGTGATACCGCCAATAATGCATGCATTATCTGGTATTCAGGTTGAGTCAGCTTTTGTCCTTCTTCGGTGGCAAGAAAGTTTTCTACTTCCTGTTCCGTGATCTCAATCCGTTGATTAACGTTGCCCTGCTGAACCCGCTGGATGATCAATTCCTTGCGAATTTGCTCGCGCATAACCTGGTAAGACTGGCCTTGTTGCTCCAGGGCCATGCGGAACTGATCCGGGCTTAAGCCATTCTGCGCGGCAACCCGCTGCATTGCACCGTTCAACTGAGTGTCGGAAATACGCACACCCACGCGCGCACCCTTTTGCATCTGGATGCTTTCCAAAATCAGTCTGTCCAGGGTCTCTCTGATCAAAACATCCTCAGGAGGCATCTCTACTCCCCGAGTGCTGATGTTCTCGGTGACGGATGTCATTCGCTCGCGCAGTTCGCTGGCCATGATGATGTCATCTTCAACGACGGCGACCACCTGGTCCAGCATCTGGGTTTCTGCCCGGGCAAGGCCTGTGGCAAGTGCGGAAGCTGTAAGGCAAGTGCCCAACAGCATGGCTTTAATATTCACTATCGGTAAAACCTCGAATCATGTCTTTCATTATGCTGCTGGCACGGCTGCCAACGCCGCCCATGCCTTTAAGCACGATTTGTACCTGGGTGGAGTCTTCCCGCTCAAGTGTCGGATCGATAAAGCCAGGGTTTTCCCCGGCGGTGTTATCATAGTAACGTAGGTGCAGCAGTCGCACCTTCCAGCAGCAGGTATCATATTCCACTCCGAACATATCTTCTACGCTCTCCCCGGCTTCAATGGAGTAGTTCACCGCCGCAAAGACGCTCCAATTTTGGCTGGTAGGCACATAGAACGAAAAGTGTGCCTCTTCGGTGGGTGGCTGGGCGGTGATGACTGTGGTCAGAGGGCGTCGATAGGTATAGCCCACGTTATAGATGCTGCCATTGTCACGTTGATAGCTGGTGAAGAAGTTACCAGAGTTCACCTTGTCGCTATAGGGGTCCCAGACCACGCTGGTGCGCGCACTGAGACGTTCGTTTGGAAAAAACGACAACTCTCCTGCCACCTCAGAACCGCCGCTGGCTAGCGGTGGATCCTTGCGACCGAGGCGTACTTCACGATCCCTGAAATAGAAGATCTGTCCCAAACTGGCGTTGAATTCCTCGCGACCATCTTCCTGATCAATAAAGCGGGTGGTGATACCCACCGAGAGCTGGTCTGAGTCGTCAATGCGATCTCGACCGGAAAAACGCGTTTCACGGAACAGTTGGTTGTAGGTGAAGGTCAGTTCGGCACTGTCGAAGTCCGGGTTGCCGGTCTGATCCTGATATTTACTGTAAAGATAGTAAAGCCTTGGTTCCAGGGTCTGGACCATTGAATTGCCAAATAACTCCGTGTCCCGGTCGAAGAAAAGACCTGCGTCCAGGTTTATCATTGGAGCGCCTGCATCCGGCGCTTGTTCTCTGAAATTGTTGTGCTTGTCCAGGTCGTAACTAAGATAGCGATACTTGGCTGTGGGTTTGAAGAAGCCATAAGTCCAGAGCATAGGGTAGGTAGCGCCTGCCTCGGTGTAGATGCGCTCGCCGGTGACTCTATTGGTATCGGTGTCAAAGTTGGAGTATTGCGCCAGGAAAATCGGGTCTATCTCAAAGGGTGTGCCATCGGGACGATACCTGCCGGTCAGCTGGGGTAGTTTCTTGTAGTCGTTGTTAATGTCGTCCGCCAAACTTTGAAATTGCTGAACCTCCAGGGTAGCCATCCACTGATCCCCAAGGTAGTCCAGGGCGCCCAACTGCAACAACGCGGTGCGACGTTTGGAATCCAGACTAGAGGTTTGCAGATCCTTCATATAATTGACATCACTGGCCTTGCTGTAATCTATCTGCGAGCGCCAGCGCTCCTCAAAAAGGCCGTTTTGCCTGACGACGGCCAGCCAACGATCATAGTTGCGTTCGCTGGGGTAATCGTCTTCGTAGCGTTTGTCGTTGTCCATGAAGGCACCGCCAACGGTCCAGCTACCCAACACGGGGTTGAGGTATTGTGCTTTCGCCTCATGATTAATACCGCGCTCTTCAATGTAACGAGGCGTGTAAAGCAGGTCGTAGTTGGGGGCTGCATTCCAGTAGACGGGCATCGCCACATCGATACCACCGCGTGAGTCCGAGCCTACGTCTGGCCAGAGCACGCCGGAGCGGCGCCTGTCATCAATTGGAAATTGTATCCAGGGCAGATAAATAATGGGCACGTCGGCAATGCGGATTTTCGCGCCGCGTGCCACCGCCAACCCTTCTTCCACATTAAGCTCGAGTTTTTCCGCCTGAATCAACCATTCATTCTCGTTGGGAGCACAGTAACTGAGCTCTCCGTCGTGAATGTGAAGAAGGCCGTCCTTATCGCGCTCCAGAATGTTTGCGCTGCCGCGCATGTGCAGATTATGTAAAACCCATTGGCTGGATTCAATCGACGCAACGCCTGTTTCTGAGTAAATCTGTGCTCGTTCACCGCGCAGTAAAATACCGGGCTCACGCAACGTGATATTACCTTCGAGTATGCCCATGCTCTCAAGCCGATCCAGACTGACCTGATCTGCGCGCATCTGCCGGTAGCCCTGGGTCAGTGATACCCCGCCACTGAGGATGGCGGTGTTTTCATACAGTTCAACCTCACTGGCATCAGCGTTAATAGGCGCGTTGTCGGGCGAAACAGAGGTGTCCACATCCCGCAGTGGATCCATGTAGCGCCCTTGGCAGTCAATGCATCGGTCATCGCGCAACTCTGGCGGCACCTCCTTGATATCAGTCCAGTCCAGGGGGTGTGCCTTGGACGGCTCACTGCTATCCTGTGCCAACGCGGGCAGCGTCATTAATGTGAATGCCACGGCGAGACCCAGGCGACTCAACGTGCTAGTTCGCAGATTCGGATGGGTAGTGCTGGATGTCATTCGTGTCAGGGGTTCTTCTGATTAAAGGGCGGATTCTAATGCATAGGTTTGCCCTTGTCCGAGAAAATTTGACCCCTTGGGGCGCGCGATACTTTCATTTACGCTATTTGAGGAGAGCTCATTGGCAGTCTGCCACCCATCCGCAGGACTATTACCCTGGGCACAAGCCACCCTTGGAGGCGTAAAAGTCAGTGAACTAGCTTCGGTCGCCGGAGATGCCAGCGCCCGGAGATACTTCCGTCTGCATTTCGAAGGTCAAACCTACATCGCAGTAGAAGCTCCGCCGACCAGTGAGAAAAACACCGAATTCCTGGCTGTCAGGGGTATGTTAGAGCGGGCCGGAATCACTGTGCCCAGGCTTTATGGCGCAGACCTGGAGAACGGCTTTATGCTGCTGGGCGATCTCGGTGATCGCCTGCTGCTGGATGAGTTGACGCCCGATACTGTCGATGCCAGCTATCAGCGGGCCTTTGATGTCTTGCTCACCCTGGGCGTTATAGAACCGGATGACCCTCGCTGGCCGTCTTATGACGATGCCTTGTTTAGTGAAGAGCTGAGCCGATTTCCACAGTGGTTTGTGGATGCATTGCTGACGTGTGACTTGCCTCCAGAACCGGTTTGGCGGCCTTTTGCTGATCTGTTAAAGCGCAATGCCCTGGAGCAGCCCCGCGTGCTGGTGCACCGCGATTTCCACAGCCGCAATCTCATGCCCCAGGCAGACGGTTCTTTGGCAGTGATTGATTTTCAGGACTCAGTGATGGGGCCGGTGAGCTATGACCTGGTATCGCTGCTGCGTGACTGTTATATCCGCTGGACACCTGCGCAGGTTGAGCAATGGGCGTTGGAGTATCTGAGCCTGTTGCAGAGTAAAGGGCAGCTCGTTGATGTAGCAGCAGGTCAATTCCTGTGTTGGTTCGATCTGATGGGGCTGGAACGTCACATCAAAGTATTGGGCACGTTTGCGCGACTGTATTTGCGGGATCGGAAATCCGGATACCTTCAAGATCTGCCCTTAGTACTGCTGTATGTGCGAGAGATGCTGGAAAAATACCGAACGGAGTTACCTGAAGTCGCAGCCTTTGCCGATTGGTTTGAGACGTCACTGATGCCGGTCATCGATACGCAGCCCTGGGCCAAGCCCTCATGAAGGCGATGATTCTGGCAGCGGGCTTTGGCGAACGCATGCGTCCGCTCACCGATCATACTCCCAAGCCCTTGTTGCGTGTGGCCGATGTGCCGTTGATTGACTATCACATCCGCGCTTTGGCAGCAGCCGGTTTCACCGAGTTGGTGATTAATGTGTCTCATCTGGCGCAGCAGATTATCGAGCACTGCGGCGATGGTTCTCGGTGGGGATTGAGCATTGCCTATTCGAGAGAACATGAGCCGCTGGAAACAGCGGGCGGTATTCATCGGGCTTTGCCATTGCTCGGTGAGCAGCCATTTTTAGTGATCAACGCAGACGTGTGGATTGATTATTCCTTTGATGAGCTGATGGACTATCGCTTTAAATCCTGGGAGTCGGCTCACCTGGTGATGGTGGATAATCCGCCACAGCATCCCCTGGGGGATTTTTGCCTGGGCGACGACGGCGTGGTCCAGTATCGCCCGGTTGATAGTCAGGGCTATACCTATTCCGGTGTTGGTGTGTTTTCAGCGGATTTTTTTGCAGCCATGTCGTTGGGGAAATTACCGCTTCGACCCCTGTTGGATGATGCAATTGGTAGCGGCTGCCTGGGTGCGGAATATTATCCCGGAGATTGGCAGGATGTGGGTACACCTGAGCGGCTGGCTGCATTGGATGTCAGGGTTCGGTCAGTAATTTCATAGCAATATGTCGGCCCATCTCGTCCCTGACCGCGATAGCAGGTAGAATGGCGGGATTAATCCTTTGGAGCCCTCGCTAATGGCTGAATACCTGATTGCCCCCTCCATACTCTCTGCTGATTTTGCTCGTCTGGGCGAAGAGGTCGACAATGTATTAGAAGCGGGTGCCGACGTGGTGCATTTCGACGTGATGGACAATCATTACGTACCTAACCTGACCATTGGCCCCATGGTCTGCAAGGCCCTGCGTAATCATGGGGTGACTGCCCCGATTGATGTGCACCTGATGGTAAGCCCGGTAGATAGCCTGATTGGAGATTTTGCAGAGGCTGGAGCCTCCTTTATTACTTTCCACCCTGATGCATCTACCCACGTGGACCGCTCCTTGCAGATGATCCGCAGCGCAGGTTGTCAGTCAGGGCTGGTTTTCAACCCGGCAATGGGACTGGATGCGCTGAAATACGTTATGGACAAGGTGGACATGATTTTGTTGATGTCGGTTAATCCCGGCTTTGGCGGTCAATCTTTTATTCCCGGCACATTGGACAAGCTGCGCGAGGCACGGACTTTAATTGACGCGTCAGGTTATGACATTCGCCTGGAGATCGATGGTGGTGTGTCGGCGAAAAATATCGCTGAAATAGCCGCTGCCGGAGCGGATACCTTTGTTGCCGGGTCTGCGATTTTCAATCAGCCAGATTATGCGACGGTGATTGCTGAGATGCGGTCACAGCTCGCCACTGTTTAAGACGCAAGGCGGCTGGTGTTTCGCGGGACTCATCTGCTCTCAAGCCGCTTTCCAAGCCATTTGCCAATACTATCTGTCAATGTACAATGGGCACCCCTTGAATTCGGAGAAAGCTGTGCAAACAGCCCCGCGTAATAGCATTGAGTTGGCCTCAATGCGTGAGATCACTTGCTGGCGATGGTAGCCAGGAACTCACTACGACCTGATTACGCACATTCAATCTCCGAGGAACACCCATGAATCCGCAGGACTTTGCCGCTCTGGCGGCACAAGACTACAACCGTATACCCGTCAGCCTTGAAGTGCTGGCTGATCTGGAAACCCCTATCAGTGCCTACCGCAAACTGGCAGAAGGGCCTTACTCCTTCTTCTTCGAGTCGGTTCAGGGCGGTGAGAAGTGGGGTCGTTACTCAATTATTGGTTTGCCTTGCCGAACTGTGCTCAAAGTCCATGGCTATCAGGCAGATATTTATGTGGACGGTCAACTGCAGGAAAGCCACGAGGTAGAGGACCCTTTGGC
Source organism: Candidatus Seongchinamella marina (assembly GCF_026262685.1). Taxonomy (NCBI): domain Bacteria; kingdom Pseudomonadati; phylum Pseudomonadota; class Gammaproteobacteria; order Cellvibrionales; family Halieaceae; genus Seongchinamella; species Candidatus Seongchinamella marina. Next base: position 41,067 of record NZ_SHNP01000009.1, on the reverse strand, counting down.
TTTCGCCGAAGATTTCCAACACCGCTATCGCACCGCGCCAAGAGATGATCTACCTGTCTTTCACGGTGGCCTGGTGGGCTATTTTGGCTACGATACCGTTCGCTATGTCGAGCCTCGTTTAGCGCCCGGGGCGCCCGAAGACGAACTGGGTAATCCCGATATCCTGTTAATGGTGTCCGAGGAAGTATTGGTCTTTGATAACCTCGCAGGTACGATTCGCCTGGTGATCAATGCTGATCCCTCGCAACACAATGCGCTGGAGAGGGCGAACCAGCGACTCCAAGCGCTGGTTGCCAAACTCCCCGAGCCAATGCCGACACTGCCCGAGGTGGTGCTCGGTGCTGCCGATAGTTCAGACCTGGAGCAGCAGGCCGATTCGCACTTTACCGAGGAGCAATACTACGAAGCCGTAGAAAAGGTGAAGGATTATGTGTTGGCAGGCGACGTCATGCAGGTAGTGCCTTCCCAGCGCATGAGCGTGCCTTTTTCTGCGCCGCCGCTGAATCTTTATCGTGCGCTGCGTAATCTCAACCCGTCACCGTATATGTATTACCTGGATCTGGAAGATTTCCACATCGTGGGCTCATCGCCTGAAATTCTGGCGCGGCTGGAAAAGGGGCTGGTGACCGTACGCCCTATTGCAGGCACTCGTCGGCGTGGTTACACCGAGGATGAGGACAAGGCTCTGGAAGATGAGTTGCTGGCTGATCCCAAGGAAATTGCGGAGCATCTGATGCTAATCGATCTGGGGCGCAACGATGTGGGTCGCATCGCCCAGACCGGTACTGTAGAACTGACAGACAAAATGGTTGTTGAGCGTTATTCACATGTCATGCATATCGTATCCAACGTCACTGGCGAGTTAAAAGACGACAAGACAGCGATTGATGTTCTTAGGGCAACGCTTCCCGCGGGTACATTGAGCGGCGCTCCCAAGATTAGAGCCATGGAAATTATCGACGAGCTGGAGCCGGTCAAGCGTGGCGTTTACGGTGGTGCCGTGGGCTACATTTCATGGGCGGGCGATATGGATACGGCGATAGCCATTCGCACCGCTGTGATCAAAGATGGCAAACTGTATGTGCAGGCGGGCGGCGGTGTGGTTGCAGACTCTGTGCCACGACTGGAATGGAAAGAAACTCATAACAAGGCTCGTGCAATGTTTCGCGCGGCCTCCATGGTTCTGGCAGGGGAGGAGTAAACCATGCTACTGATGATCGATAATTACGACTCCTTCACTTATAACGTGGTGCAGTATCTGGGTGAGTTGGGCGCAGACGTTCATGTAGTGCGCAATGATGAAATTGCAGTGGCGGATATTGCCGCGCTGTCTCCGGAGAAAATAGTGATTTCCCCCGGCCCCTGCACTCCTAACGAGGCGGGCGTGTCCATGGCTGTGATTAAAGAATATGCGGGTAAGTTGCCCATTCTTGGGATTTGCCTGGGACACCAGAGCATCGGCCAGGCCTTTGGTGGTGAAGTCATTCGCGCCAGAAAGGTTATGCACGGCAAGACTTCCCCTGTGCACCATCGAGGAGACGGTGTTTTTCGCGGCCTGAGTCAACCTTTCGAGGCGACGCGCTACCACAGTCTGGTGGTTGCTAGAGATAGCCTGCCCGAATGTCTAGAGGTTACTGCCTGGACCCAGACTGAATCTGGTGAGGTTGACGAAATCATGGGACTTCGCCATCGGGAACTGGCGATAGAGGGTGTACAGTTCCACCCGGAGTCTATTCTTACCGCGCATGGTCACGACTTGCTGCGCAATTTCCTGGAGCAATAACATGGATATTCAAAAAGCTGTTGTCGCTCTGGTAGAGCCCAGGGATCTCACTCGCGAGGAAATGGCAGGCGTCATGCGCCAGGTCATGTCCGGAGACGCCACCGACGCCCAGATCGGTGCGTTACTGGTTGCCCTGCGGATCAAAGGCGAGACCATTGATGAAATAGCTGGTGCCGCTCAGGTCATGCGCGAGCTGGCTACACCGGTAACGGTGGACTGTCCTCACCTGGTGGACCTGGTGGGCACCGGTGGCGACGGCGCCAACCTGTTTAATGTGTCTACCGCATCGACGTTCGTCGTGGCTGCTGCGGGCGCGCACGTGGCCAAGCACGGTAACCGCGGAGTATCGTCCAGCAGTGGCAGTTCTGACGTTCTGGAAACATTGGGTTTGCCTCTGGATCTGGATCCTAAACAAGTCGCCAGGGCGATCGAAGAAATTGGAGTGGGGTTTATGTTTGCTCCTGCCCATCACAGTGCCATGCGCTATGCGGTGGGTCCCCGGCGTGAATTGGGAATGCGTACCATTTTTAATGTATTGGGTCCGCTGACCAATCCGGCGGGAGTTAAGCGCCAGGTGATTGGCGTATTTTCTGCAGAACTCTGTGAACCTCTGGCGCACGTCTGTAAGGCACTGGGTGCCGAGCATGTGATGGTGCTTCATTCGGATGATGGTCTGGATGAAATATCCATTGCGGCAGGTACGCAGGTTGCAGAGCTGCGGGCCGGCACTGTCGAGACCTATCACATTAATCCTGAGGACTTTGGCGTTCAGCGTGAGAGTTTGGAAGGATTATCAGTGACCGATTCACATGCGTCTGCGGCACTGATTCGTAACGCGCTCGCGGGCAAGAATGATGAGGCTTCTCGCAAGGCCGCGGCGATAATTGCATTGAACGCGGGCGCTACTATTTATGTGGCCGGCGTTGCCAGCACTCTGGCCGATGGTGTTGATATGGCGGAGGACCTGTTGGCTACCGGCCAGGCAGCAGAGAAGCTCAAGTCTTTCATCGATTTCACCCAGTTGATGCGTGGCGGGGCTTGATCGAACGATGGCTGTGAACCCTCCAACCATTTTACGCAAGATTCTGGCCCGCAAAGCTCAGGAGGTAGCCTCGCGCCGCAGCAGGCAGTCTTTGGGTAGTATTGAATCACTGATTAAGGAGCAGTCGCCGCCTCGGGGTTTCACCGCAGCAATGGCGGCAAAAGTTGCCCGCTCCGAGCCCGCGGTTATCGCCGAAGTGAAAAAGGCGTCGCCCAGCAAGGGCATTATTCGGGCAGACTTCCAGCCTGCAGATATTGCCTCCAGCTACGCTAGCGGAGGAGCAACCTGTTTGTCTGTGCTTACCGATATCGACTTTTTCCAGGGCTCGGACGAATATTTGCAGCAGGCTCGAAAGGCCTGCGAGCTACCGGTGATTCGTAAGGACTTTACCGTCGATCCCTATCAGGTAGTGGAAGCACGAGCCATAGGCGCTGATGCAATCTTGCTTATTGTCGCGGCTCTTGCGGATGACCAAATGCGCGAGTTGGCCGAGGTTGCATCTGATTTTGAGCTAGATGTGCTGGTAGAAGTGCATGACCGGGCTGAACTGGATCGTGCTCTGGAGCTCGAGACCCAGCTGGTAGGCATTAACAACCGGGATTTGCATAGTTTCGACATGCGCCTGGAGACCACACTGGAGCTTTTGCCTCATATTCCCGAGGACCGGGTTGTGGTGACAGAGAGTGGAATTCACACGCCTGCAGACGTGGCAGTGATGCGCGAGCGAAACGTACATGCCTTCTTGGTAGGAGAGGCTTTTATGCGCGCTGAGGAACCGGGGGAAAAGCTAAAAGAGTTGTTTTTCTAATGATGCTGACGGTCGAGTAAAAGTATTTATATCGGTATTTGTTGCTCAATGTCGCACTGAGACTAACGAGCCCCAAACACCACCATGGTTTTACCTGTAACAGATACCAGTCCGTCCTCTTCCAGCGCCTTCAGCACGCGCCCTGCCATTTCCCTGGAACAGCCCACAATTTTACCCAACTCCTGGCGGGTGATCTTGATTTGCATGCCATCTGGATGGGTCATAGCATCGGGCTCCAGGCAGAGGTCTATCAGGGTATGAGCAATGCGCCCAGAGACATCGACGAAGGCCAGGTCTGTAAGCTTGCGAGTGGTCTGGCGCAGGCGTTTGCCCAACTGCCGTGCTATGGCGTAAAGCACATCGGGATAATGAGCGCTGATCTGGTGAAATTTATCGTAGCTAATTTCAGCGACTTCGCATTCGGTCTTAGCGACGACCATCGCGCTGCGCGAACTCACATCGTCCTCAAACAAACCCATTTCGCCAACAAAATCGCCGGGGTTGAGGTAGCTGACAACCAACATGTGGCCTGGCTCTGATACATCCTCCACCATTACGGAGACAGAACCCTCCAAAATCAGGTAAAGCTTGTCGCCAGCTTCGCCCTGATTCATTACATTCCCTTTGGCCTTGTATTGCTGCCGTTGGCAATGTCGTAGAAAGTTTTCCACGTTGGGGATATTGCTGGTCACTTGCGGTTTTAGCACACGCTTTACCTTATTTTTGCTTCAGTGTGATTCGATTCTAGCCCAGACGCATCTCAAGTAAAATGCTAGATGTTGTGCTAAGCTCCTGCGCCTGTTTTTTTGTAGTTGAGGAACCGATGAAAGCGACGGTTAAATGGACTGATGGTGCCATGTTCTTGGGCGAATCTGGCAGTGGTCACGCGGTGGTGATGGACGGCTCAGAAGAACTGGGAGGCCGTAATTTAGGGCCTCGCCCTATGGAGATGCTCCTTATCGGCACGGGCGGCTGCTCTACCTATGACGTCATGAGCATGCTGAAAAAGTCGCGGCAGAAGGTTGTCGACTGTCGGGTGGAAATTGAGGCAGAGCGCGCCGACGCGGTGCCAGCGGTGTTTACTAAAATCAATTTGCACTTTGTAGTGAGCGGCGTTGCCCTGAAGGAAAACCAGGTTAAGCGTGCGGTGGAATTATCTGCAGAGAAGTATTGCAGTGCCTCTATTATGTTGGGCGCCGCTGGCGTAAAAATGACCCACAGTTATGAAATCGAGGAGATGGAAGCATAAGGCTTATAAGAGTCCAGAGCGATAAAAGCACTGGCCGTTACTCTTGAAGAATAGATGCCCGTGTTCGTAGGTAGTCAGCGTTTTTATGGAATGCTCCTCTAGCCGGTTTAATATCTTCTTTGACGGATAGCCACGCGCATTATCTTCATTTATGGAAATGACCGCAAAATCTGGTGATACGCCTTGCAAAAACGTTTCTGTTGTTGCGTCTGAGTGACCGTGATGACCCAGTTTTAGAAGATTTGCGCTTAGCAATGCGCCTTGGTCGAGCAATTTCTGCTCTACTGAGGCATCCGCGTCCGCCATCAGCAGGGCGCGACTCTCACGATGACTTACCATGAGCACAAGAGAATTTTTGTTCCAGCTTGAACGGTCTGGCTGCGTTGAGTTGAGAACGAGAATTTCAGCTTCTCCAAGAGTCAGTCGATCTCCCGGTTTTAGTGCTTGATAATTAACGTTCCTATAAGCCTGTCGATACCAGCGGTAAAGGTGATTTTTAGGATCAGCGTTTTGCCCGTTGTCATAGCGTTGCTTGACGGTAAATCGAGGAAGTATCTGGAATACGCCACCCATATGGTCCAAATGGGGGTGGGTAATAATAACTTTATCCAAACTATTGACTCCCCTCGCTTTAAGAAAGTCGGTGACTACCGCTCCGCTAAGCGGATTGCCGCTATCGATCAAGGCTGTCTGCCCAGCCGACTTCAAGAAAATGGCCTCGCCTTCGCCGACATCGAGGAAGGTAATCTCAAGGGCATTTGCTTTCAGGGCGACCGCGGCAGCGAGCCAAACGGCGACGATCCAAAGAGTATTTTTCCTATCCATATCCCTAGGATAGCCGCCACGGTATTAAAAGCCACATCTCTTGGATCCCCTACTCGATTTGGGAGGTACCACTGAATGGTTTCATCGATCATTCCCACCGATATGGCGAATATGGCGAGTTTTGCCAGTAAACTGATCGATTCGCTACGGGCCGTTGCGGTTACCATCATCCCCAGCAAGCCATACTGTAGAAAGTGGACCTTTTCTTCTGGTATCGACAAGTTGTACGAGATAGTACCGATGATGGCGACTGGGATGCAGGCCATGAAACAATGACGGGCGCTTCGGCGTCCGCCCCAGACCAGAATAATTAGTCCAACGGACATCATTGTAAGTGAAAGTAATAACGAGAAACTCGCTTGCCCCAATGAGTCCTTTAAAAAGCCAAGAATTGCTCGCATGAGCGGCAGCGATACATAAATCGAGAGGATGTAGATCCAGATCAGGGCCCAGAGGCGGGAGCGATAAAAGACAGTGTTGTTCGAGCCCATAACTATCTAGGAATCAAATTCTGTAGCTGCTGCCAGTCATTAGTCCTGACATCGCTGTCATTGCATTCTTCACTGGCGTTGGAAAGTCCTTGCCGCCCGCTTTGAGGGCATTGCTTCCGTGGCGTTCCTCGTCTTCCAACATTTTTTGCAAAATGAGCTGCGACTTGCGGTCGTCCCCGGGAAGTTCCTTGAGGTGATCTTTCAGGTGATTGCACACTCGCTCTTCGGTGGCGGCGACGAAGCCGAGGCTGACGTCGTCACCGAGTGCGCCAGCGATGGCACCCAGCGCGAATGACATGCCATACCAAGCGGGGTTCAGATAGCTGGTGTGGCTATCGAGTTCTCGCAGACGCTGTTCACACCAGACCAGGTGATCAATCTCTTCGTCGGCGGCCTGTTGCATTTCTTCGCGCACTTTCGGCAGGCGTGCGGTCAGCGCCTGGCCCTGGTAAAGCGCCTGGGCACACACTTCTCCGGTATGGTTGACTCGCATCAAGCCGGCCACGTGTTTGCGGTCCGATTCATCCAGCTCGGTATCGGTATGGCCCTCGGCGGGCGAGGGACGGCCTGCCGAATGACCTTGATTGGTGATGGTACGCATCACCGAGTCGGTCTCGCTGATGAATCTGTCGATCAGTGAAAGTCTGCGCTTGCGCATTTTGTAGTGCTCTTTGAACTCAGTCCTGACTATAGCGCGCGATTGCGCGCCAGCCAATGTCCCGGCGCAGGGTCACGCCCTCCCAACTGATCTTGTCCACCCCAAGGTAACAGTCCTTTTGGGCAGCAGCGATGTCATCGCCCAGCGCGGTGACGCACAACACGCGACCGCCGCTGGTCACGATCTTGTCGCCATCTTGCTCGGTTCCTGCGTGAAATACCTTGATATTGTCTGCTTGCGGTGCGGCCAGTCCTTGAATGACAGCGCCTTTGCCGTAGCTTGCGGGATAACCGCCGGCCGCCAATACCACGCCAATGGCGCAACGCTGATCCCAGTGAGCACTGATCGTGTCCAGCTTTTTATCCAGCGCTGACTCACAGAGTGCCACCAGGTCTGATTGCAGGCGAACCATAATGGGCTGGGTTTCCGGGTCGCCAAAACGGCAGTTATATTCAATCACTTTGGGCTCACCCTCGGGTGAAATCATCAAACCCGCGTATAAGAAGCCCGTGTAATCGTTGCCCTCGGCAGCCATTCCGCGCACGGTTGGCATGATCACTTCATCCATAATGCGCTGGTGAATCAGATTATTCACCACCGGAGCCGGCGAGTAGGCGCCCATGCCACCCGTATTGGGGCCGATGTCGCCTTCGCCAATGCGTTTGTGGTCCTGGCTGGTGGCCATGGGAAGAACGTTTGCACCATCGACCATAACGATAAAACTGGCTTCCTCACCTTCGAGGAATTCCTCTATCACTACACGACAGCCGGCGTCGCCAAAGGCATTGCCAGAAAGCATATCGGTGACAGCTTCCTCGGCCTGCTCCAGCGTCTCGGCGACGATTACACCCTTGCCCGCTGCCAGACCATCGGCCTTAACGACAATAGGTGCGCCCTGCTCACGCAGGTAAGCCAGTGCCGGTTCGACCTCAGTGAAATTTGCATAAGCGCCGGTGGGAATCTGGTGGCGAGCGAGAAAGTCCTTGGTGAAGGCTTTTGATCCTTCCAACTGGGCGGCGCCAGCGCTGGGGCCAAAGCAACGCAAATTGCGCTGGGCAAAGTAATCGACGATACCTTCTACGAGGGGAGCTTCCGGGCCAACAATAGTCAGGCCAACCTGATTGTGCTCGGCGAAATCTGCCAGGGCAGGGAAGTCCATGACATCGAGGGCAATATTTTCGATACCGTGTTCGTTGGCGGTACCAGCATTGCCAGGCGCAACATAAATAGTTTCCGCCTTGTCAGACTGGGCGGCTTTCCACGCGAGGGCGTGTTCGCGACCGCCGCTGCCGATAATCAAAACATTCACTTGTGTCTCTCCAGGCCGAGCGATTAGTGGCGGAAGTGGCGCATGCCGGTAAAGACCATGGCCATGCCATGTTCATCCGCCGCGGCGATGATTTCGTCGTCACGAATCGAGCCGCCCGGCTGAATTACCGCCGCAATGCCTCGTTCGCCAGCGGCATCGATGCCATCACGGAACGGGAAGAAAGCGTCTGACGCCATTACCGAGCCCTTCACTGCCAGGCCGGCATGCTCCGCCTTGATGGCAGCAATCCTCGCGGAATTGACCCGGCTCATCTGACCAGCACCCACACCTACCGTCTGGCCATTGTTGGCGTAAATAATCGCGTTGGATTTCACAAATTTGGCCACTTTCCAGGCAAATAGCAGGTCACTCAGTTGCTGCTCTGTCGGCTGGACTTTGCTGACCACGTTCAGGTCTGCCGCACTTACCATGCCCAGGTCGCGGTCCTGCACCAGCAATCCGCCGTTGACTCGTTTGTAGTCCAGCGCCGGACCCTGGGGTGACCACTGGCCGCACTCAAGTAGACGCACGTTTTTCTTTTCTGCCACTGCAGCAGCGGCTTCGGGGCTGACGCTAGGGGCAATGATCACCTCTACGAACTGTTGTTCGCAGATCGCTGCGGCGGTGGCAGCGTCCAGTTCCCGGTTGAAGGCGATAATGCCGCCAAAGGCAGACTCGGTGTCGGTATCGAAAGCCAGCTCGTAGGCTTTGCCGATGTCGCTGGCAATGGCAACGCCACAGGGGTTGGCATGTTTTACGATGACACAAGCGGGCTCGGAGAAGTTTTTAACGCATTCCAGGGCTGCATCGGTGTCTGCCACGTTGTTGTATGACAGTTCCTTACCCTGAATTTGCTTGGCAGTCGCAATGCCAGCTTCAGCAGGCTCTTTTTCCACGTAGAAAGCGGCTTTCTGGTGCGGATTCTCGCCGTAGCGCATCTCCTGCACTTTGTGAAACTGGGAGTTAAAGGTTCGTGCGAAGCTCGCAGAGCCACCGGGGACCAACTTGCCGAAATGGTTGGCAATGGCACCGTCGTAGGCGGCGGTGTGCTCGTAGGCTTTAATTGCGAGGTCGAAGCGGGTCGCCATGCTGGTGGCCCCTTCGTTGGCCTGCATTTCCGCCACGATGGTCGCGTAGTCACTGGCGTTGACGACGATATTGACGAAGCGATGATTCTTGGCCGCTGCCCTGACCATGGTGGGCCCGCCTATATCGATATTCTCAACGGCGTCTTCAAGCGTGCAGTCTGGCTTGGCAACAGTGGCCTCGAAGGGATAGAGGTTGACGACAACCATGTCGATGGCATCGATCCCGTGGTCTGCCATAACCGCATCGTCTTGCCCGCGTCTGGCGAGAATGCCACCGTGCACTTTTGGGTGCAGGGTCTTGACGCGACCATCCATCATTTCCGGGAAACCGGTGTATTGGGAAACCTCGGTAACGTCCAGACCATTTTCCTGCAGCAATTTGTATGTGCCGCCAGTGGAAAGCAGTTCTATACCCATTGCGCGCAGGCTACTGGCGAACTCAACGATCCCGGATTTGTCGGAAACGCTGATCAAGGCTCGTGACACTTTAACCATCTCACTCATGGCCCTAATCCTTGTTGTCAATCAGGTGGTATTGCTTGAGCTTCTTGCGCAAGGTGCCCCGGTTCAGGCCCAGCATGATGGAAGCCTTGGTCTGGTTGTTGCGCGTGTAGGCCATGATCTCCTCCAGTAGAGGGGCTTCCATTTCGGCAAGTACCATCTGGTAAACATCTGTGGATAGCTGGCCATCCAGTTCCGCAAGGTATTTGCGCACGCTGGCGGTCACGGCGTTGCGTAAGTTGGATGCTTCGTTGGTTTGAAGCTGCTCATCGTTGGCGGCAGTGTCGCCTTCTGCTGGCGAGTGGAGGGGTTCAGCCCTGGTCATGCTGCGATTTCCTTATGACGGTCGATATTAAAAAGTCGGGTTATTTGTTGCAGTTGCTCTGCCGGCGTTTGCAGTCCGTTAAAGGCTGCCCGGTGCGAGCGATAGTCGGGCTGGCCCTGTAGGTACCAGCTGACATGTTTGCGAGCGATGCGTACGCCCATGAATTCGCCATAAAAATCATGCAACGCCAGCAGGTGACGTCGAAGAATGGCGAACTGTTTTTCTGGAGTTACCGAAACAATGGTTTCTCCGGAGAGGTGCGCGGCGATCTGGCCGCATAGCCAGGGTTTGCCCTGAGCAGCGCGACCGACCATGACACCTGCAGCGCCGGTGCGGCGGATCACTGCGGCGGCTTTCTCGGGGGTGTCTATGTCGCCATTGGCGAACACTGGGAATTCGGTGGCTGCGACAATAGCGGCAATAGTGTCGTACTCTGCCTCGCCTTCGAATTTGCAGGCCCGGGTGCGGCCATGAACAGCCAATGCTGCAATCCCTGCGTCCTGAGCGATTCGGGCAATATTGATGCCGTTGCGTTCACCGGGGTTGGCGCCGGTGCGAATTTTGAGGGTTACGGGCACATCTACGGACTTGACCACGGTATGCAGAATATCTTTTACCAATGCTTCGTCTGCTAAAAGCGCAGAACCAGCGGCCTTTTTACAGACTTTCTTCGCCGGGCATCCCATGTTGATATCGATGATCTGGGCACCCTGGCTCACGTTGTATTGCGCTGCTGCGGCCAATTCCAGCGGTTCGCTGCCGGCAATTTGTACCGAGCGGGGTTCCACTTCAAAGTCATGAACACTGCGCCAGGCTGTCTTGCGGGAGTCTCTCAGGCGAGGGTTGCTGCTGATCATTTCGGAGACGACCAGCCCAGCACCCATCTCGGCGCACAAGCGGCGAAACGGCAAGTCTGTCACACCTGCCATTGGGGCAAGGGCAACCGGGTTGGCCAGTTTGTAGGGTCCGATTCGCGGCATCAAAAACGCTATGCAAAGCATGGTGTGAAAAAGAGGCGGTATCATACTCCCAAGGCGGTACTCGGGGAAGATTATCTGCACAAAAATTCGCCAGTTTGTGCAGTCGGTCAACATTCCTGTCTGTTCTGCTCAGGGGTGAGTCCGCTATGACCTAACAAGCTGGGGTTTACTTCGCGGTTTCGCCTCTCAGGCATACCCAGCCTTCGTGCTCGCCAGCAATTCGCAAGGAAACCCAGGGGGCATAGTGCTCGATCATGCCAGGTGCCTGGGTATTTAGCAGGCCTGAAAGCATCAGGGTGCCACCCGGTTTGAGGCAGTGCAGCAAAGTGTTTGATAGCTCCATCAATGGACCTGCCAGGATGTTGGCAATGACGGTGTCGGCACGCTGCTGCCAGTGATCGGCATCATATTGTCCAGGTAGCGCGACAGGCAAAACGGCTGAATCAACGCCATTGCGCTGTGCGTTGTCTTTGCTGGCAACCAGCGCTTGCGGGTCGTTGTCTACGCCAAGCGCCTCGCAGGCGCCGAGTTTCAGGGCGGCCACCGCGAGAATGCCAGAGCCGCAGCCATAATCGACGACGACTTGTTGTTCCATATTCATACCATCCAGTTCAGCCAGGCACAGCGCAGTAGTGGGATGGGTGCCAGTGCCGAATGCCAGGCCCGGGTCCAGTAACAAATTAACCGCATCTGGCTCGGGTGGTTCAAGCCAGCTGGGGCAAACCCAAAGGCGCTGGCCAAATTGCATCGGCTGGTAGTGCTTGATCCACTCCCGCTCCCAATCTTTGTCTTCCAGGATTTCGATGCGTTGGTTGCACTGTGCGAGGAACTCCGCCGGGAAATGCGCCAGAGTTGCTTTCATATCTGTGTCAGCGGGATACAGGCCGGTCAGTCGGGTCTGGCCCCACAGAGGAGTCTCACCGACGGCGGGTTCCAGTACTGGCTGATCGGCGTTGTCTTCCAGGGTGACCGCCACTGAGCCGCTGGCGAGCATTAGCTCTTCCAACTGCTCGACTTGTTCTGGGTGGGTGTCCAGTCGAAGCTGAATCCAGCTCATCGGGATATGACCTGGTGGGCCTTGATTGCCAGGCGGAAGGGATTGGAGTCCGGTGACTGAGCTCCAGTACAACGCACAGCAAGCATCAGTCTTCCAGTTTACTCTCTAGGTAGTGGATGCTTACGCCTCCCGTTTGGAATGCACGGTCCCTGGTGAGGTCGCGGTGCAGAGGTGTGTTAGTGCGAATGCCCTCTATCACCAGTTCATCGAGTGCCTGGCGCATGCGAGCCAGGGCAACGTCTCGACTCTCGCCGAAGGTAATCACCTTGGCGATCAGTGAATCGTAAAACGGGGGCACCGTATAACCATCGTAAAGGTGAGAGTCGCAGCGCACTCCCAAGCCCCCGGGTGCGTGGAATGTGGTGACCTTGCCCGGAGACGGCAAAAAGTTTTGAGGATCCTCTGCATTGATCCGGCACTCAAAGGAATGACCGTGAAACTTAATGTCCTCCTGTGTGGCCGACAGTGGCATACCGGCCGCGATACGTAGCTGTTCCTTAACGATATCGAAATTAGTGATCATTTCGGTCACCGGGTGCTCCACTTGCACTCGGGTATTCATTTCGATGAAGTAAAAGCCGCCGTCCTCGTAGAGGAATTCGAAAGTGCCCGCGCCGCGATAGCCGATCTCGATACAGGCGTTGACGCAGGCCTCGGCAACCTGGGCGCGCAGGTCCTCAGGGATACCTGGCGCTGGGGCTTCTTCCAAAACCTTCTGGTGCCGGCGTTGCAGTGAGCAGTCCCGGTCTCCCAGATGAATAGCGTTCCCCTGGCCATCGGCGATAATCTGGACTTCAACGTGTCGGGGTTTCTGCAGGAATTTTTCCAGGTAGACCACATCAGAGCCGAAGGCCGCGGCAGCCTCACTCTTGGTCACTTCAATAGAGCTGATAAGGACTTCTTCGTTGTGCACCACCCGCATGCCTCGACCACCGCCGCCAGCTGCTGCTTTGACGATGATTGGGTAGCCAACACGCAGGGCAATTTCCTTGGTGCGGTCATGGTCATCGGTGAGTGGGCCATCTGAACCGGGCACGGTGGGCACTCCTGCGCGCTTCATCGACTTAATGGCAGAGACTTTGTCGCCCATCAGTCTTATGGTGTCGGCGGTTGGGCCAATGAAGGTAAATCCGCTTTTCTCGACCTGCTCAGCAAAGTCTGCATTTTCTGCTAGAAAGCCGTATCCAGGGTGAATGGCGGTGGTGTCTGTGACCTCTGCGGCTGAAATGATCGCGGGCACATTGAGATAGCTTTCAGTAGAGGAGGGCGGTCCAATGCAAACGGATTCGTCTGCCAGGCGTACGTGCATTAATTCGGCGTCAGCGGAAGAGTGTACCGCCACGGTCTTGATATCCAGTTCCTTGCAGGCGCGCAGTATGCGCAGGGCGATCTCACCGCGATTGGCGATCAGTACCTTGTCCAGTATGGGCATTTGTTGATCCTCGAGGGCCGCAGCCTTAAACGATGGAGAACAGGGGCTGGTCGAATTCCACCGGCTCGCCGTTTTCCACCATGATGGCTTCGATGGTGCCGGCCTTGTCTGCTTCGATCTGGTTCATCATTTTCATCGCTTCAACGATGCAGATCACATCGCCTACTTTTACGGTCTGTCCCACTTCGGCAAAAGAGGGTGAAGTGGGCGCAGGAGACCGATAGAAGGTGCCCACCATGGGAGACTTGACGACATGCCCGCTGGTGGCAGGGGCACTGTCGGCGCTGGCGGCAACAGGAGCTGCCGCGGCTGCGGGCGCAACGGGCGCCGCCACCGGAGGTGCCGCGTACATGGGCGCCTGCGCGGGCATCATATTTTGGTTGCCATTGCGACTGATACGGACGGATTCTTCGCCCTCTTTAATCTCAATTTCACCAATGTTTGACTCTTCCAGGAGTTCGATCAGCTTTTTAACCTTGCGAATATCCATATTGATATCTCTTCGTTAGTTGTCAGGATTGTTCCAGGTGGCGTAGTGCTGCCTGCAGCCCAAGTTCGTAGCCCTGTGGACCCAGTCCACAAATCACTCCCTGGGCGAGATCAGAAAAATAAGAATGCTGGCGAAACTCTTCTCGCGCATGCACATTGGAAAGGTGAATCTCAATAAATGGAATTTCAACGGCGGCTAGTGCATCCCTGAGGGCTACACTAGTGTGGGTAAAAGCAGCCGGATTGATCAGGATGAAGTTAACGCCCTCGTGTCGGGCGTCTTGCACGCGCTCTACCAGTTCATACTCAGCGTTACTCTGCACGCAAAGCAGGTGATGGCCCTTGTCTTTGGCCAGTTGCTGCAACTGTTGGTTGATATCGTTAAGCGTGGTTCTGCCGTAGATCTCAGGCTCGCGCTCGCCCAGCAGGTTCAGGTTGGGGCCGTGCAATACGAGAATGGTCGCCATATGGCTGAACTCCTGGGGGGCCGAGCATTATTTTTGTTAAGTTTGGCCCAATCAGCGCGTACTGTCTACCGACTCTGGTATTTTTTGGTATTTTGGCAGCATTTAGCAGCTTAATTGCAGAAGTTAGCCTTTTTTACGAAGTTGTCGCTATCTCCGTGGCGTTTTTGTATTGATAAGCCACGTTTTCGGAAATTCGTTGATTTAGGGTCTATCGTCGGCAAAGTTGCGCGCAACTAGCGTATTTTTAATAGAAACAGCCTCAAGCGCCTCGAGGACCGTGTCATTGGTTAGAATTTGCGGCAGTAAGAGCGGTTTTGCTGCCGGGTCGGCCGGGTACATGAGATATAAAGGGATACCGGTACGGCCATGCCCGCTGATGAACCTGGCGATATCTTCGTCGTAATTGGTCCAATCTGCCACCATGTAGACGACACCATGCTCTTCAAAGGCCGCCGTCATAGTGTCGGTGAGTAATACTGCGCTTTCGTTAGCGAGGCAGGTGATACACCAGTCTGCGGTGACATCGACGAAGACGGGTTTGCCATCGCGGCGCAAGGTATCCAGTGTCTGCTCCGACCAGGTCAGTTTACCTTTGGCAAGCGACGCGCCGGCCATTCCGTTTTGGTCCAGTCCTCTCCAGCTGGCAAGGCTTAGCGCTAGTAGCGCGCACAAGACTGCCAGTCCGCGTTTCCATCCACCGAGGCCCCAAAGCCACATTGCCATGCTCAGAACCAGGGCACCGGCAAGTACCGCTGCCATCGTATTGACGCCGGTTTGCCTGCCCGCTACCCACAGCAGCCAGATTGCAGCGCCATAGAGCGGGAAGGCCAAAAATTGTTTGAGCGTCTCCATCCAGGCGCCGGGTTTGGGCATCAAGCCCCGCGCACCGCCGCTGTAACTGAACAGTAACAGAGGCGCTGCCATCCCAAGGCCCAGCGCTGCGAATACCGAAAGACCGATTGCTGCCGGTTGAGTGATGGCAAAACCAAGAGCGGTCCCCATAAAGGGCGCTGTGCAAGGACTGGCAACTACCACTGCCAGCACTCCGGTAAAGAAGCTGCCAGGCAGACCGTTGCGCTGCGCCAGACCGCTGCCTATGTTCATCAGGTTCCCACCCAGTTGCACCAGCCCGGACAGGGATAAGCCCATCACCAGAAACAGGTAGGCGAGGGCAATGACGAATCCGGGTGACTGCAGCTGAAATCCCCAGCCCACTGCTTTGCCCGCTTGCTGCAAGCTAATTAAGACTGCTGCAATCGCAACGAAGCTCAGCACCACGCCAGCGGTGTAAACCCAGCTATGCAGGTGGCGATCGTGATCGGTGCTGCGGGCGAAGCTGAGTACCTTCAAGGATAAAATCGGGAATACGCAGGGCATCAGGTTGAGAATAGCGCCGCCCAAAAAGGCCAGCAGCAGCATGTAGGGCAGGGAGCCCAGGTCCGTTGGCTGCTCTCGGACTGCGGGAACCTTTTTGCGCGCAGTGGGCGCGGCGATTTCGGTAACGGTTCCGCTGGGGGTCAGCGTAAAATGCTGGGTTTTGGGGGGATAGCAAAGACCCGCGTCCGCGCAGCCCTGAAAAGTGATCGCAAGCTGTGCGGGCTTCTCTAGCGGTTGCTCGCTCAGCAGCTGTACATCGGCATTGTTGTAGTAAACGCTGACATCACCGAAGTACTCATCATTGCGCTCCAGCGCCGGTGGGAAATCAGCGCTAACGCTGGCGGGGCTGCCGTCAATCTCCAATTTGAATTTGAAGGCGTGCTGGTACAGGTAGTAGCTGTCGGCTATTTGCCAGTAAAGACGTACATTCTGGGTATCCTCAACAGCGACCTCCAGTTGATAGGCCTCCTCAACGGGGAGAAACTCCGGGGCAGCATCGCCGCCAAGCAGCTGTGCCGAAGAGGAGCCCAAGGTCTGGCCAAGGGACAGGCTAGCGGTGAAAACGAGTAGTGCAGCGAGCAATGCGCGCATGTCTATCCTTATTGAATTGAAGTGACCGGTTGCGAAGTCTACCAGTGTTAGCCTTATCTCCCAATCCACTG
Organism: Candidatus Seongchinamella marina; assembly: GCF_026262685.1. Classification (NCBI taxonomy): domain Bacteria; kingdom Pseudomonadati; phylum Pseudomonadota; class Gammaproteobacteria; order Cellvibrionales; family Halieaceae; genus Seongchinamella; species Candidatus Seongchinamella marina. The sequence goes on along the minus strand of NZ_SHNP01000009.1, from coordinate 24,524 downwards.
CCCTGGCTGTACCGGCAGTGTTATAATGTATGACGCCGTTGCCTGGCGATAGTTTCCTCCGGAGTAATTCGTGTTTTTATCTCGTACCTTGTTAATTCCCGTTCTCGGTCTTTGCTCTGCTGTAGCGCTAGCCAGCGAGCCGGCGGTGACGCTGGCTGATGCCTGGATTCGGGCCTTGCCGCCGACTCAACCAGTGACCGCGGCGTATGTGGCTATCACTAATTCGGGCGCGATCCCGATTACGTTGACGGGGGCCGATATTGATGGCGTGGGTCGGGTAGAGATTCATACCACCCGGGAAGTAGATGGGCTCGTCAGGATGGAGCAATTGACCACATTGACGATAGAACCGGGCGAGACCCAGGCTCTGGCCCCGGGCGGAGCGCATTTCATGTTGTTTGACCTGGCTGCGATGCCACGAGCAGGCGACTATCAGCAGATGTGTTTGAACTTTCAGGACGGTGGCAAGGTCTGTACTGAATCGGCGGTGCGCAAAAGCGCTGCTGAGGGCCGGCATGATCACCATCAACACCACTAATAAGGCGAACCACGGATGAATGAAGTACAAGAAACCCTGGCTGACTGGCGCGATAGCCTGATTGATTTCTTTCCAGATGCCAGGCCCGTGCGCTGGGCCTTGCTAGCGCTGGTCGCCTATCTCTTAATTGCAATTATCGTTGGCATGATCTGGAGTTTGCCCCCGGATCATTTTGACCCCAGTGAGAAGGCCGCCGAATATGCTGCTCAGGACGGTGGTGAAGTGGTGACCGGCTCGACCACCACTGCGGCCTTGATGGGAGTGATGGAAACGCTGCTTGAAAAACCCGGCGGCTACCTGCACAACGACCGCTTCCCTCCCGGCATCTGGTTGGACAATATGCCCAACTGGGAATACGGCGCTCTGGTTCAGGTGCGGGATTTGTCCCGGGCCATGAGGGAGGTGTTTAGTCGTTCACAGTCCCAGTCTACCGAAGACAAGGATCTGGCTATGGCAGAACCTCGTTACCACTTCGACTCTGGCAGCTGGATCCTGCCCTCTTCTGAGTCCGAGTACCGTCAGGCTCAGGACTATACTCGCGGCTATTTTCGTCGCCTGTCTGATTCGACTCAGGCAGAAGCGCAGTTTTTTGCCCGGGCTGACAATCTCCGCTATTGGTTGTCGACGGTGAACACGCGCCTGGGTTCCCTGTCCCAGCGTCTTTCAGCGAGCGTAGGCCAGCGCCGCATCAATACCGACCTGGCAGGAGATGCGGGAGCCAGTCAGTCAACCGCAGCGCCCCGCGAGATGGAGGTAAAAACACCCTGGTTGGAGATTGATGATGTGTTTTACGAGGCGCGCGGCACCACCTGGGCATTAATCCACTTTCTCAAAGCGCTGGAGGTGGATTTCGCGGACGTATTAGCGAAGAAGAATGCGCGGGTCAGCTTGCAGCAAATCATTCGTGAACTGGAAGCCTCTCAGGAAACCCTGTGGAGCCCGCTTATTCTCAATGGTACTGGCTTTGGCCTGGTTGCAAACCATTCCCTGGTGATGGCTTCCTATATCAGCCGGGCGAATGCCGCGATTATTGATTTGCGAGACCTTTTACTCCAGGGTTGAGAATCAGTCCTGGAAATAACGCAGGCGGGTGCCGGTATCCAGAGAGAGGCGAATCTCGGTTGCTGACAGCTCTTTGGGGAAGTAGGTGCCGGAGAGCTTAGCGTCCAGCAGGCTTGCACCTTCCAGATTGGTATGGCGAAAATCAATACCGCTGAGATCTGCATTGCGAAAATACGAGTTGCTGAAGTCAAGCCCGACGGCATTCATATTGCGCAGGTCACGACCACGGTAATCGCCACTTTTCAGGTCGCTATTGTCCAGGGTATCCCGCTGCTCATTGAAACTCTTGATATCCTCGTTCCGCAATAACTGATAAAGAGGATCGGGTTTGATAACGGGCTTGTTCATGCGAGTACCTTTTGAAGAAAACCCCGGTTGGGGGGCATAGCTTAAATTTAACGGTGGGTGATGACAAGAGAGTCGCTTTGACAGCACAAACTTTTACCGGCTTCCTGCTCACGCGACACTGGCGTGACGGTCCTGGTGGCATTGAGCTTGAGTATTGGTTTGCCACGGACCAGGGGCCACTGTGCGCGCTGGTGCATTCCGAGCAGAGTGTTTTTTTTCTATCAGTGGCAGAAGCCGAGCGCGCGAAGGTGTTGGTTGGCGCTGTGTCGGGAGTGGAGTTTCGTGAGTTAAAGCTGCGCAACTTTGCCTTACAGCCTGTGGTGGGCGTCTACTGTCACAGTTACCGTCAGTCAAGGCGGCTGGCCGATCGATTGCAAGAGGCAGGTCTGGATCCACTAGAGGCCGACGTTAATCCGGCAGACCGGTTCCTGATCGAGCGCTTTATTGCAGGCGGGGCCGAAATTCTGGGAGTCCCTGTTGATCGCGGGGGATATCTGCGCCTGGATAATCCATCGATTCGCAGCGCTCAATATCAACCGAAACTCAAAGTGGTCTCTTTTGATATCGAAACTGCCATGTCCGGGGTGCAGCTTTTTTCCATTGCAGTGCACGGTGTTTTTGGCGATGAGCAAGCGCGAAAAGTGTTCATGTTGGGCGAGGGGGCGGAGCAGGATTACGTGCAGACCTGCTCCAGCCAGGAGACGCTGCTGCAGGCCTTTCTCGATTGGCTTGAGACCTATGATCCTGATGTATTGATCGGCTGGAATGTTATCAATTTTGACTGCTGGTACCTGCAACGGGTCGCGGATCACCTGAGCCGAAGGCTTCTTTTGGGCCGAGACCGGCGACCAGCGCACTGGCGCAACCTGGATGATGATGGTGAGCGCAAGGTGATACAGTGCCCGGGCAGGCTGGTGCTTGATGGCATCGATATGCTGCGGGCCGCTTTTTACAGTTTCGAGAGTTTTGCCCTGAACAACGTCGCTCATGAGTTGTTGGGCGAAGGTAAGTTGATCCATGGGTCGGACCGGGGCGAGGAGATCGGGCGCCAGTTTCGGGAGGACAAAAGCTCACTCGCGGCTTATAACCTGCAAGACTGTGAGCTCGTCTCGCGTATTTTTCAGGTCACGTCGATGATGGACTTCGCAATAGCTCGAACGGCGATGACGGGGTTGAACATGGATCGAATGGGCGGGTCAGTCGCTTCTTTTGACAACCTTTACCTGCCGCGGTTGCACCGTGCCGGGTACGTGGCACCCAACGCCAGCGAAGACCATACCGCCAGTCCCGGAGGATGGGTGCTGGATTCTACCCCCGGTATTTATGAGCACGTGTTAGTGCTGGATTTCAAGAGCCTTTATCCCAGCATTATCCGCACTTTTGGTATCGATCCACTGGGACTGGCTCTGGGTGTTTCTGCAGAGCTGGATGAGGAGGCCACCGTGCCTGGTTTTCTGGAAGCACGCTTTGCTCGTGAGGGACATATTCTGCCGCAACTGATTCAGCAGCTTTGGCAGCAGCGTGACGAGGCCAAGCGTGTGGGAGATGCGCCACTGTCGCAGGCTATCAAGATCATTATGAATAGTTTTTACGGTGTATTGGGTACGCCGGGATGCCGCTTTTTCGATGCTCGGCTGGCGAGTTCTATTACTCGCCGTGGCCATCAAATATTGCAGCGCACCCGCGACTATATTGAGGAAGCGGGCCAACGGGTTATTTACGGCGACACAGACTCGGTTTTCGTATGGATTCACGAGGCAGACTCAAACGAGGCGGCGGTGTCAGCAGGAAAAGCATTGGAGCGGGATTTGAATCGTTGGTGGAGTGAGCAGATAGCCAATGAATTCGCTCTGGATAGTGCGCTGGAGCTCGAATTTGAAACGCATTACAAGCGCTTTCTTATGCCCACCATAAGAGGCTCTGAAAAAGGCAGTAAGAAGCGTTATGCCGGCGTGGTATCGGCCGCGAGTGGCGACCAGTTGGTGTTTAAAGGACTGGAGAATGTGCGCACAGATTGGACCCGTTTGGCCCGGGACTTCCAGGAAGAACTTTATCGCCGGGTGTTTTATGACGAGCCGTTCGAGGATTATGTTAAGCAGGTGACTGCCCAGTTACGAGCGGGGGAATGCGATTCACAGCTGGTTTATCGCAAGCGCTTGCGACGCAAACTCGATGAGTACGAGCGTAATGTGCCACCCCACGTGCAGGCGGCGAGGTTGTATGAAGAGCGGGGCCTGCAGGCCCCCACTCGAGGCGGTTGGGTGGAGTACGTGATAACCACAGCGGGTGCTGAACCCGCTCAAAGTTCAAAAGCATCGCTGGATTATGAGCAATACGTGGAGCGTCAGCTACAGCCTGTAGCTGACGGTATCCTGAGCTTTGTGGGGCTAAGCTATCGCGGCCTGGTGGATAAGCAAATTGATCTTTTCTGAGCGGATGACCGCGTGTTGAATCAGTCGCCGAAAAACTCTTTTCGCAGTGCAGGATAATCAGCTGCAGGCAGCCGCGGGCCATAATTAGCTACTATTTTTCCCGCTGCCAGGCTGGCGAAGCGGCCTGCTGTGGGGAAATCTTCGCCGCGGGTAATCGCATAAAGGAAGGCCCCGGCAAACATATCGCCAGCACCGTTACTGTCCACCGCGTGTACTTTGTGTGGTGGCACTTCTACCAGTGCTTCGCCATCGAAGGTCACAGCCCCTTCGCTTCCCAGAGTGATGACGAAAGTATCTGCGACCAGCTTTAGTTTCTCGATGGCTGCCTCAAGGTTGTCTGTCTGGCCCCAGCCCAGCGCTTCTGCCTTGTTACAAAATGCCAGATTGACGCGATCGCCAACCATCTCTTCCATGCCCTCGCGAAAAAATTCAACCATTCCTGGGTCAGAAAAGCTGATAGACGTTTTCACTCCGGCCTCTTCTGCAATTGATTTAGCTTTGATCGCTGCGGCCCTGCCCGTAGGAGAGGTCACCAGGTAGCCTTCTATGTAAAGGTATTCTGATTGAGTAATCGCGCCGGGGACCAATTGTTCTTCGGACAAGGTCTCACTAATTGACAGGTTAGTGTTCATGCTGCGTTCGGCGTCAGGGGAAATAAGGACCAGGCATTTCCCGGTGGTGCCTTCTTCGCGTTCGCCGGTCAGGCAGTGGTCTACGCCAGCCGCTTCCATATCGGCGATGTAAATATCACCGTCTGAGTCGTTGGCCACTTTGCAGGACATGAAGGTTGGGCCGCCAAATTGTGCTGCCGCAATCATTGAGTTGCCCGCGCTGCCGCCACTGGCGTGGCTGGCTTTCACCAGGTGGCCTTCAAGATGACTCAGTAATTCAGCCTGGCGGTCAGCATCGACCAGGGTCATCATGCCTTTTTCGACGTTCATCTGGCTTAGCTCGGTGTCCTGCACCTTGATTTCGGTATCCACTAGCGCTGCGCCGATGCCGTATGCGACGTACTTTTTCATGTATTTGGTCCTGTATAAGATCAGCCGGCTATTATCCGGAAAAACGTGCGGGTTGAAAGCTCTTTAATGCTTTGCGTCAACGACCGGGAAAACAATTAACGAAGTGCGTTACACTCGCGCGCTATGAGAAAAACTCGTCACCTCCTGTTCAAGCTCCTCATGGTGTTCCTGGTTATTGCTACGGGGTATCTGGTTTATCTTGATGCCCGCATCACCACGACCTTTACCGATAAAATGTGGGAACTGCCCGCCAAGGTGTTTGCAAGGCCTCTGGAATTGTACTCAGGTGCCGAATTAAGCCCCGATGATCTGGCTTACGAACTGGAGGTGCTTGGCTATCGCAAGGTTAGCCATACTCGCAACCCAGGGCAGGTGGCCCGCAACCGCGGGCGTTTTGAAATTTACACCCGGGGCTTCGATTTTCCAGGAGAGCGCGAGCCGGCTCGGCGGGTGATTGTGGAACTGGGTGCTACTCGGGTGCAATCTGTTAGCGAGAGCGGCAGCGGTGTCGACCTGATGCGCCTGGATCCTGCGCAAATAGGTGGCATCTACCCCTCCCACGGTGAAGACCGCATGTTGGTGCGCCTTGAGGATGTGCCTGACACCCTGTGGCAGGCCTTGATGGCGGTGGAAGACCAGCGCTTTTACCAGCACTGGGGTTTTTCGATTACCGGTATTGCCAGGGCGGCATACAGTAACCTGGTTTCAGGCCGGGTGGTTGCCGGCGGGAGTACCATTACTCAGCAATTAGTGAAGAACTATTATCTGACACCTGAGCGCACCATCGTGCGCAAACTCAACGAAGTGTTGATGGCCGTTTTGCTAGAGCTGCATTACGACAAAGACCAGATTCTGGAGAGCTATCTCAATGAAGTTTATCTGGGTCAGGAAGGGCCGCGGGCTATTCACGGTTTTGCCCTGGCCGCGCGACACTACTTTGATACCCCGTTGGATCAGCTGGGATTGCACCAGCAGGCCCTGCTGGTAGGCATGATCAAAGGACCATCGCTTTACAATCCGCAACGAAATCCCCAGCGAGCAATAGAACGGCGCAACGTGGTGCTGAATCTTATGGTGGAGCAGGAGGTGATTTCCCAGGAGCATGCAATGGTTGCCGGGGCGATGCCCCTTGGCCTGAATACCGCCCCTAAAATTCGCGATACCTTTCCAGCATACCTGGATCTGGTGCGACGACAGTTGCGGCAGGATTATCGAGAGGAAGACCTGACCTCTGAGGGGCTAGGGATTCTGACTGCTTTTGATCCGCTGTTGCAGCATCAGCTGGAGCGCAGCACCAGCGCGGTGATGAACCAGTTAGATAAGGGCGGGGAACTTGAGAGCGCCTCCATTGTGACTCGTTTTGACAGCGGGGAAGTCGCCGCTCTGGTGGGTGGGCGCAAGGTCAGCTATGCCGGTTTTAATCGCGCATTGGATGCCCGCAGGCCAGCCGGGTCGTTGCTCAAGCCAGCGGTTTACCTGGCAGCATTGGAACAGCCCGAGCGATATTCCCTGGCTTCTGTAATCGCGGACACTGAGTTGTCGATATCCCAGCCCAGTGGCGAGCCCTGGCAGCCGCGAAATTTCGACCGCGTCGCTCATGGGGAGGTACTGCTGTTTAAGGCGCTGTCCAAATCTTACAATCTGGCCACTGCCCGGTTGGGTATGGACCTGGGCATTGATGCCGTAGTTGATATGCTGCGCCGGCTAGGCATTGAACATTATATTCCTGAAGTGCCGGCCTTGACCTTGGGTGCAGGGGAATACTCACCGTTTGATATGGCGACTATGTACCAGACCATTGCTTCTGGTGGCTATCGTACACCGCTGAAGACCATTCGAACGGTGCTGGACGCACGCGGTGAAATCGATACCCGCTATGAGCTCACCTACGATCGCGAAGTTAGTCTGCAGGCGGTTTATCTGCTGCAATACGCCCTGATCGATGTGATGCGCAACGGCACAGGAAGAGGCGCTTACCGATCTGTGCCTGACACCCTGACGCTTGCAGGCAAAACGGGCACCACTAATAATGGGCGCGATTCCTGGTTTGCCGGCTTCTCCGGAGACCTGCTGACGGTAAGTTGGGTTGGTCGTGATGACAATGGCGGTACCGGCCTGACTGGAAGTAGCGGGGCCCTGAAGGTTTGGTCGCACTTTATGGGAGCAGCCAGCAAACGCTCGCTGGCCTATAACATGCCGGAAGGTCTGGCGGTTCAGACTATCGATACCAGCAATGGCTATCTGACTGGAAAAGGCTGCCCCAACGCGCAGAGCATGCCGTTTATGGAGGGGTCACAGCCCAGACGCAACACCAACTGTTCGCCCAAGAAGAGCGGCATTCGCGATTGGTTCCAGTCGCTTTTTGGTCACTAGTCAGAATTCATAATTCCCCACCATCTCGATCAGCGTGTCTGCCCATTTCTTGGGGGTAGGTCCTCGCCGATTGGCGCAATGACTCAAAGGAAAGCCACAGGCCACAAGGAAGCAGAGCAACAGCAGCCAACTGCGCAGCTTCAATACTGCCCTCATAAACACTCCGCTTTTTATACCTCAGGCGCACATTCTGGTATTTCTGTAGCGACAGTGACTGAAAATTGATTGCTTTGTTGATCTGGACCGGATAGAAACTTCCCTGTTTTCGCTCTCGGTCGAACTTAATGCCTGGGTTACACTGCTGATCCCCCATGGTTGGAGCTCCAAGTGCGTCTTTTGAGTATCAGATCCCCTTTGTTGTGGCTCGCACTGAGTCTGGTACTGAGTGCGTGTGGCTCAAACCCCTATTCGCTGCCAAAAATTGAGACTGGCGAGCCTGAGACGACTGAAACGGTGCCCAGCCAGCCCCCTGTTGTAGAACCTGCAAAGCCTCCTCGAACTGATGCCACTAGTGCTCACAGCGGATTGATTTCCAAGGCAGACGCTGCGCGGGATCGTGGCGACTACGATCAGTCTCTGGCTTACCTTGAACGAGCCCAGCGGATTGACCCTGACAATGCAGATATCTATCTGGGATTGGCTCAAACGCACGCCGCAGCTGGTAATATGAACCAGGCGAACGCCACCGCTGAGCGTGGGCTGCTTTACTGCTATGGGAGTCGGCAATGCGATGCTTTGAGGGCCTACACGCGTTAGCTGTTCTCGCAGCTCACTTCAAAGCCATCAGCGTCAGGCTCGAAACGCAGATGCTGATTAATGCAGTTAGGTACGTCACCGACAGAGTGGCTCACGAAAATTACCTGGCTGTCACAGTTACTTGCGATGTGGTCGATGGCGCGCAGCATCAGGCGACGATGATGGCCATCCAGCCCCAGGGTTGGCTCGTCCAATAGCAGAATGGTCGGTGACTTGACCATGGCCCGCGCCAACAAGACCATGCGTTGCACGCCGAAGGATAGCGCGTCGAAGCTTTCCCGTTCGATATGCTCCAGGCCCAGTGCTGCGAGCCATTGCTGTGACACTGATTTTTGTTCGTCGCCCCAGGTGTCATAAAGACCTATGCTGTCAAAGAACCCGGACAGCACCACTTCCAGTGCTTTCATGCCCCGGGCAAAGTTGAGGTGTAGCTGGTTGTCGAGCTGGCCGTACTTCTGTTTGATATCCCATATGCTTTCTCCCGAGCCGCGTCGAATACCGAACAGGGTAATGTCCTGGCCGTAAGCCTTGTGATTGTCACCAGTGATGAGGCTGAGCAGGGTGCTTTTGCCGCAGCCATTGGGGCCGGAGATATAGCAGTGTTGCCCTTGATCGAATTGCCAATGCACGTTTTTCAATACCTGTAGTCCGTCGTAGATGACATCGACGTCCTTCAGGTCGAGTAGTGGGCAGTTGTCGGGTACGGCGTAGTTTCGCGGCGCAGGTGGTGGAAGTTTGCCAAGTAATGGAAGCGGCGGATGCAGCAGCGTCCTGACATCTGCTTGTGCCAGTACATCCTTGCGTTCACCTGATGCAATCACTGCGCCATTGTCCAATACCAGCAAGTGAGAAATTCCCGCGGGTAAGTCTTCCTCCTGCCGACATAGCATCAGCACAGCTTGATCGGAGCGAAGTAGCTCGTCGATGATACCGCTCAGTTCGCGTTGGGAGCTGCTGTCCAGGCCATCTAACGGTGAGTCGAGTATCAGTAGCGCGGGATCGCTCAGTATTGCCTTGATCAACAGGGTCTTGCGCATTTCCCCGGTAGAGATAAAGCGTAACCCCCGATCCAGAGCATATCCTATGCCCAGCCTCGTCACCCAGTAATGGAAACGCTCATCTGCTGCTTGTCTGTTTAGAATCGTATCGCGCACCAGGGTACCGGGATCGTTGGCATCGGCTCGAGTTTCTGAGTCGTCCAGCTTTTTATCTCGCTCGCACAGTGCACGCGCTTGTTCAAAGCAGACATAGGCCACTCCGCTGGAGTCGATTTCAGGTGAGCCTTGATACTCGCCGCTGTAGTGATTGGCCTGACCGCAGATTATGTTCGCCAGGCTGGTTTTGCCCGCACCATTGGGTCCCAGGCAAGCCCATTGCTCTCCCGTTTGTACCTGCCAACTGATGTGTTTGAGTGCGGGCAGCGCGCGGTAGACCAACTGCACATCGCGTAGGCTAAATAGTGGCGAATATTTCATAACAAAGCCGTTCCGGTGTTGCTTGTAACTGGCACAATGGGCTGGCTTAATCCCCTAAATCATTATGGATGTGTACTGTTGTCGGTTTCCCTGTTACAGCTGATTGAAACGCGCCTGCCGGCGTACTCCCCGAAAAAGCCTTTACTGCGGCCGCTAATGAAACGTTCGGCGGTCGCTATGGTGTTGCAAGTTCGCCAAGGCGAGCTGAACATTCTAATGATCAAGAGGGCAGAAAGGGAAGGTGATCCCTGGTCTGGCCATATGGCGTTTCCCGGTGGTCGCATGGATAAAACGGATGCCAACGGTTATTCGGTGGCGGTGCGAGAGACTGAAGAAGAGGTCGGTCTGACCCTGGGGCCTCAGGATCGCTGCCTCGGGCGACTTAGCGATCTTAATGCCCGTCCTCGCAAACACACGCTGGGGATGGCGGTCAGCCCCTTTATTTTTCATCTCGAGCGGGAGGTTGAGTTTACGCCCAATTATGAAGTCGCCGAGGTGGTATGGGTGCCCCTGGAGTTCCTCCTGGATTCCGGCAACCGCGAAAAAATGACTTGGGATTACAAAGGCGTGAAAATCCCTCTCCCTTGCTATCAATATGAGCAGCGCTGTATTTGGGGACTGTCGCTGATGATGCTGGATGAATTAATGGATCTGGTTGAAGGCGGCGATAATCCGTTGCGTCCGCGTTGGAGGCGAGCGTAGTGTATTGCAGTGCTGCGGCGGGTTTAGTGAAGTATTAGGCTAGGGTCCGGCGAGCTACCCCTCTTTTTAGCACGGTACATGGCTTTGTCGGCTTTCTCTTCAAGCTCCGCTCGACTTAACCCGTCCCCGGGGTATAGAGCGAACCCGCAGCTGACTTTGAGTGCCATCACCTCATTGCGGGCTTTGATCGGTTTTTCCACCGCAGCGACCAGTTTGGCAGCGATTTCTGGCAAGTCGTCGGACGAACGCATGTTCTCCATCAGCACGACAAATTCGTCACCGCCCAGCCGCGCAATGAGGTCTATGTCTCTGACCTGATGGCGCAAACGCTCTCCCAGCATTTTCAGTAATGCGTCTCCCATACCGTGGCCGTGGGTATCATTTACTTGTTTGAAATCATCCAGGTCGAACATGATTAGGCCGATGGTCTTGCCGGTGATTTCCGCTCTTTCCAATAGGTGCGCCATGCGTTGCTCATAGAAGCGACGGTTGTAAAGTCCGGTGAGGTCATCATGGTTGGAGAGGAATTCAAGCTCGCTGTTGGCACCTTGTAAGGCTTCTCGCAGATGTTTGTTCATTTCTGCGTACACCGTAATGATGCTGATGACAGAGAGTCCCATTGCGCCGTATGAAAGGGTGATGGCCATGTTGTAGTTTTGCGGCGAGATGATCTGGGTGAACTGCACGCCCAGGCGCTCCAGTCCGAGTATGACTGACCAAATGATGAGCACCAGGGCGGTCCAGAACAAGCCGGCGCCAGTGCCGCCAACAATGGAAGCCATAACCGGCGCCAGGATTAACAGGGCAAAAGTAGGAGAACGAGTGCCGCCAAAGTAGGCGCAGGCAATGGCAAACGCGCCGGTATAAACCAGCAGTAACAGGTGCAGCGCCGCAATGCGATTGTTCAGGTACCTTAGTATCAGTACGCTGACCAGCACGCTGAGGCCGATAATGGCCAGCAATGTGGTCGCAGCGAAGCGTCCTTGCGGTGATATGTCGATAACGATAGGTATTACAACGGGGACACCGATGACGGTTGTCAGGCAGAAGAAGCTTGTAATCGCAAGTATGCGTTGGCGATAGTGCTCTTCGTCCAATGGCCGCAGGGGATCGCGACCGGTACACAGCGCTATCCACCAGTCTCTAATGCGGGTTAGCTGTTGCAGCACGTTTGTCATAGGATCGTTGTAGTTATTCGTGCATTTACCCTGTTATACATCAAGGCTGCTGGCAGAGCCCTGTTTAATCCGGACATTCCCTTAGTGTTTGAGGGTTTTTTTACTCCATGTCCCCACGCATGAAGGCGCGGGTATCAAGCATTAGGTCGCGTAGGGCGGGATCCTCGCGGCTCGCCTCCAGCAGCGCCGGTGCCTCTACTTTTCCTGCGACAAAGGCAGCGACCAGATCCAGCAACACTGGAGACATTTTAGGATCATGCGCCCAGCGGGGCGAATCTACCAGTGCACCTGTGACATGCTGGTTGCTCAGTTTGAGCCAATATCCGCCGCAACTGGACAGCTGATAATCGCCTACTCTGCCAAAACTGATGTTTGGGGTGCTGGGGTTGAAGCCGCCCGGTGCAAGCTGGTCGATACGTTGCAGCGCCATGACCCAGCTCGAGCCGGTGGGGAACAGCTTGGCTTCAGGCCGGCAGTTATCTTCACGTTTGAGCCAGATACGCACCTGCTCAGTAGGACTTGCTCCCCGCATTGTTTTGGCAATGTCCAGATCAATGGAGTTGCCCTTGCCAGCAATGACGGTACCGGAAACCACCAGATCGGTTGCGGCTTGAACATCGGCGAAAGAACCCTGCCACAGGCACTCGCACTCGGCGAAGCCAGCCTTGGTAAAAACCAGTAGGGGCAAGCAGTATAGAATGCGACGCAGCATCGGGTTACTGCAGTGCTTTTGCCGCATCAATGGCAAAGTAGGTGAGGATGCCGTCGCAGCCTGCTCGCTTGAAAGCCAGTAGCGATTCGAGCATCACCGCATCTGGCTCAAGCCAGCCGTTTGCGAAGGCAGCCTGGTGCATGGCGTACTCGCCGCTGACCTGATAGGCAAACGTTGGTGCTTTAAGTTCGTCCTTCACGCGGCGAACGATATCGAGGTAAGGCATCCCTGGTTTAACCATGATCATGTCGGCACCCTCCGCCAGATCCAAGGCACACTCGTGCAGGGCCTCGTCAGAGTTGGCGGGATCCATCTGGTAACTGTATTTGTTACCACCTTTGATATTATCGGCGTTGCCTACTGCATCACGAAAGGGGCCGTAATAGCTGGAAGCGTATTTTGCCGCGTAAGACATAATGAGCGTATTGGCAAAAGAAGCGCCTTCTAACGCCTGACGAATTCCGCCAATGCGGCCATCCATCATATCCGAGGGAGCGACGACGTCGGCCCCCGCTGTGGCGTGAGACAAGGCCTGTTTTACCAGTACTTCGGTGGTGACGTCGTTAAGTACATAGCCACTGTCATCAATGATGCCGTCCTGGCCGTGGGTGGTAAAAGGGTCCAGCGCAACATCTGTGATAACACCCAGCTCTGGGACAGCGTCCTTGATTGACTTCACGGCTCGCTGCACGAGTCCCTCAGCATTGTGGGCCTCCTCCGCCATCAAGCTCTTGTTGCTAGCACCAACCACCGGGAACAGGGCGATGGCGGGAATACCTAGTGATGCGATATCCCTGGCCTGGCGCACCAACAGGTCGATGCTCAAACGCTCGATACCCGGCATTGAGGGAATAGCTTCGCGTTGGCCCTCACCGTCCAGTACGAAAACCGGGAAAATCAAATCCGCTGGCGTTAGCAGACTCTCGCTAACAAGGCGGCGGGAAAACTCGTTGGCCCGCAATCGACGCATACGGGTGGCGGGAAAGGGGCCTCGCTGTGAACTGAAAGTCATGAGCTGTCCTCGATTAAAGAGCGGCAAATGCCGAGCGGGCCGCGTCGACCGTCGCTTCTATATCCGCGTCCGTGTGCGCGCTGGATAAAAAGCCTGCTTCATAGGAAGCAGGTGCCAGGTAAATACCTGCCTGTAGCATCATGTGGAAGAAACGGTTGAAGCGCTCAGTATCGCAGGCCATCACCTGGGCGTAGTTTTCAATTTTACTGGATTCGGTGAAAAACCCGCCAAACATAGTTCCCGCAGAGTTGGTCGTAAATGCCACGCCGTTTTCATTGGCCGCTTCGCGCAGCCCCGCACACAGCTGTTCAGTGCGCTTGAATACCGGCTCGTAAAAACCCTCCGCTGAGATAACCTCCAGTGTCGCAAGCCCCGCTGCCATAGCAATGGGATTACCCGCCAAGGTGCCTGCCTGGTATACCGGGCCGAGGGGGGCAATTTGCTCCATAATTTCCCGCTTGCCACCAAAGGCACCTACCGGCATGCCACCACCGATGACTTTACCCAAAGCTGTGAGGTCTGCCTCAATGCCATAGAAACCTTGCGCGCCCTGCAAGCCGAAACGAAACCCGGTCATCACTTCGTCCAGAATTAGCACGGCGCCGCTGTTATCACAGACTTCGCGGAGCGTTTCCAGAAAGCCGGGTGACGGCGGTATGCAGCTCATATTTCCTGCCACTGGCTCTACAATGACACAGGCAATCTTATCGGCGTGCTCTGCGAAAGCTGCTCGTACACCTTCGGGATCGTTGAAGGTCAATGTCATGGTGTGATCAGCGAGAGCGGCCGGTACTCCGGGTGAGCTGGGGACGCCAAGGGTCAGGGCGCCTGAACCCGCCTTCACCAGAAGCGAGTCTGAATGACCGTGATAACAGCCCTCAAATTTTACAATCGTATCACGGCCGGTATAGCCCCTGGCTAGTCGAATGGCACTCATGGTGGCCTCGGTGCCCGAGTTGACCATTCTCACCATGTCCATGTTCGGCATGATGTTGCAGATTCGATCTGCCAGCTGAGTTTCAAGCTCGGTTGGTGCTCCGAAGCTGAGGCCTTTTTCACTTTGGCGCACCACGGCCTCGCGAACTGCGGGGTGGTTATGACCCATCAACATGGGGCCCCAGGACAATACGTAATCGATATAGCGTTTGCCTTCGCTGTCGAAAATGCGGGCGCCTTCGCTGCGCTCTATAAATACAGGGGTTCCACCGACGGCCTTGAACGCCCGCACTGGAGAGTTAACGCCCCCGGGAATGTGCTTGCTGGCGCGTTCAAATAATTGTTGCGAAGTGCTCATAGGTTTTCATGCTCTGGCTGGTAATGCTTGCCCTTTTAAAGGCCGGGGCAGGATTATCGGGCCTTGGCGAGAGAATATCCAGCGGCCTTAGAATGGCTTGAACACTGCAAGCAACACCATGCCAAACAAAAACAGGACAGGGACCTCATTGAAGAAACGGTAAAATACGTGACCGTGGTCATCGCGGCTATCCAGCATAGCTTTCACGTAGCGGCCACACTGGAAGTGATAGACCACCAGAAAAGCCATGCCAGCGAGCTTCAGCCAAAGCCATTTTGCTTGCAACAATGCAGGATTAAGAATGAGTAAGCCAATACCCAGCGCTGCGAGAATAAACATAAAGGGGGTGATAAAGCGGTACAGCCGATGTGCCATTTGAGCCAGCGTGGCTTTGGTTTCGGGGTTTTCTGCCGCCGCATAATTGACAAATATTCTCGGCAGGTAAAACAGTCCCGCAAACCAGCAGACCATGAAGATTATGTGCAGGGCTTTTAGCCAGAGCCAGAGCATAAATTGTGTTCCTTGTTATAACTGTGCGAGGGTGAACTTCTCAATACTTTCACGAGTAATCACCCCGTGCAAAATCGGTTGGCTGGTCGAGCGGCTGCGCTCATAAACGCAAACTGTTTCTGCGGTGTCTTTGCCAATACCGTCCATGGCCTGCCTCAGACTGGCCTGCATTGGTACCGATGTTTGAGTCCAGCGTCGGATGTCTGCTTCTGTAACGTCAACTTCTTCCACCTCGCGGTGCTGCGCCAACCAAGCGAGTAATTCAGTGCCCTTGACGAGATAAAGGTCTATTCCATCTCGGCCGACTAAACACCAGGTGGGGTTGAACTCAAGCAGAGGTTCCCTGTCTTCCTGTGTCAGTACCGCAGGGACTCGCACCGCTCGGGTATCCATGATTGAGCCGACATGAGTGCGGTGTAGCAGTTGGTTCAGGGGATCATTTGGAGCTGCGCGCTGCATCTGTCGAAGAATAGTCTGATGCAGGGAGCGCTGGCGAAAAAGTCCAGTGTGAGTCAGCGTAGCAGCTACTATCGCCAGCATTGCCGGCATGGCGATGCTCATGGAGTGCGTCAGTTCAAGCACAGCAAGTATGGCAGCCAGCGGTGCGTTCATGATGGCGCCCATTGCAGAACCCATACCAATAAGAATGTAAAGGGTTGGGTCTGAGGCGAGGCCGGGCATGAATTGATTGCCGATCATGCCCATCGCTCCGCCCAGACAGGCGCCAATTAACAGATTGGGACCGATAATGCCTACCGGCATGCCTGCTCCCACGGTAATTGAAGTGGCGATTATTTTTGCCCCAGCGATAACGACCAGGGCCAAAAGGGCGACTTCTCCGTTGAGCGCCAGACGCAGAGTGTCATAACCTATGCCCATGATTTCTGGCACAAATAAGGCTAGCGCGCCGGTGATAACGCCGGCAGCGGTAAAGCGAAAAATGACAGCGTGATGGGACAATCGCGCCGTGTGCTTGCTGATCTGCACGAAAGCCACCACGGCCAGTCCGCAGGAGAAGCCTAACAAAACGATATACGGAATTTCCCACAAAGACGTCAGCTGCAGACTGGGAATGTTAAATACAGCGCCTCCTGTGGCAAAGGTGCGGCTGACCGCCGAGGCCGAGACCGCGGCCAGCATTACGGGGATGAAACCGACCACCGTGTACTCGGCGATAATCACCTCCATCGCAAAAATCACACCCGCCAGGGGGGTGTTAAAAGCAGCGGCAATGCCGCCAGCGGTGCCGCAGGCAATCAGCACGCGAAGGCTGTTATTGGGCAGGCCAAGGCGCTGGCCCAGCAGGCTGTTGATCGCGCCCCCCAAATGAACGCCGGGGCCCTCGCGGCCCCCGGACTGACCTGAAGCGAGGGCAAAAGCGCCCCCAAAAAACTGAATAATGGCATTGCGGGCGGGGAGCGCGCCGTAATGAGAGTGCATTCGACTCAACACGTGAACAATGCCGACTTCCCGATCTTCGTTCCTCAACATTTGATAGCAGACCCCCAGTAGCAGGGCCCCGATCGCCGGCAGAAGGAAGCGAAACAGGGGTGGCAAGGACTCGAAATCTTCACCGCTACTGCCCACGCCCCAAAGCGCAGCTAGATAGGCGATGCTCTCTTCAAAGCCAAGAATGACCAGGCCGGAAGCGACGCCGCCGATAACGCCCAGTAGTGAGTAGGCCAATACGGAGTCGTAGTTGGTCAGAAGTCGTCTGTAGTTGCTGATCAGTTTCCGCACGAACTTTAGGGTTCCGCTCAAAAAGCCAATATTACCAGTTATTTGGGCCAGCATTACTTTTATACTATTGGGTTCACCGCCCGCGAGGTATGCGGGTGAATAGGAAGGCGGGTAAAACTATGATCAAGGTTGGTATTGTAGGGGGCACCGGGTACACGGGTGTAGAGTTATTGAGGTTGTTAGCGCTGCATGAGGAGGCTCAGGTGGTAGCTATCACGTCCAGGGCCGAAAGCGGGCGAAGGGTAGATGACCTTTATCCCAATTTACGCGGGCACTACTCAATTGCCTTTAGCGAACCTGATGCGGCCCAACTTGCCGCCTGCGATATCGTCTTCTTCGCTACGCCGCACAACGTCGCCATGAACCTGGTGCCTGAATTGCTGCAGTCAGGTGCAAGGATAGTGGATTTATCAGCAGACTATCGAATCAAGGATGCGCAGTTGTGGTCCCATTGGTACGGTGAGACCCATGCCAGCCCGGAAATCCTGGCCCAGGCTGTTTATGGTTTGCCGGAAGTTAATCGCGAGCAAATTGCCGGCGCTAACCTGGTCGCGTGTCCCGGTTGCTATCCCACCTCGGTGCAGTTGGGCTTGATTCCGCTGCTCGCAAATAGCTTGGTAGATAGCCAGCATCTGATCGCCAGCAGCGCATCCGGTGTCAGTGGTGCCGGGCGCCAGGCCAAGGTGGACAATCTGTTATCTGAGGTCTCTGATAGCTTTAAAGCCTATGCGGTAGCGGGGCATAGACACTTACCTGAAATTGAGCAGGGGCTCGGTGCTATAGCCGGTAGCCCCGTGCAGCTCACTTTTGTGCCGCACCTGTTACCGATGATTCGGGGAATCCATTCCACCTTGTTTGCTCGCCTGTTGGATACCGGCGTTGATCTGCAGGCGCTTTACGAAGAGTGGTATGCGGATGAGCCCTTTGTGGATATTCTCCCGGCGGGCACGTGCCCCCAGACCCGCACCGTTAAAGGCGCCAACCGTTGCCAAATCGCCCTGCAGGTTCCTCAGGACCGCGACACTGTTGTGGTCATGGCTGCTATCGATAACCTGGTTAAAGGAGCTTCGGGCCAGGCGGTCCAGAATATGAATATCATGTTGGGCTTGCCTGAGGATATGGGCCTCAAGCAGGTCGGCTTGCTGCCCTGATTACTGCTCATGCCAATTACTCGTAAGCGACACCTCAGTAGTCAGGAAATGCGCCGCCTCTGGCGGCAGCGGCTGCTGCTGGCGGTACTGATTTTATTAGGTTTTATGGTGGCTGCTTTCTACATCGGTGAGCGCGCAGCCTATAGTGGTATGGGCCTGAATCCGGAGCTTTATCGGGCTATGAAAACCCAGTTGCCCGAGTTACAGGCACAGCTCGTGGTTGCCGAGGCCCGACTGGAGGTCCAGAGCACCCAGAACCAGATGGGTCAACAGGCCCTGGAAATGGTGCGCAGGGACCTCGCCGATCAGAAAGAGCAAATAGCTTCGCTGGAAGAGGGGTTGCAGTTTTATCGCAGCCTGATGGCGCCGGGAGAAATTGCCCAGGGGTTGAGTTTGCGTCCGTTGGAGCTGGTTGCCCTGGACAACCCCGGCTACTATTCCTATCGAATTGTGGCGCAACAGGAAGCTCGCAAGCACTCCCAGCTAAAAGGCGAGTTATCTGCAGAGGTCATTGGCGTGCTTGCCGGCCAGCAGGTAAGCTATTCGCTCGCAGAACTCAGCTCCGACATCGAAGGCAGTGAAATTGCCCTTCGCTTTCGTTATTTTCAGTCCATAGACGGCGAGCTGAGTCTGCCAGAGGGTTTTGAGCCCAGAAGCGTCAGTCTGGTGGCTACAGCCACCGCGCCGCGTAAAATGGAAGTCAGGGAACAATACCCCTGGCAAGTTACGGAGAAATTTACCCATGTTGGGAAGTAGAAAATCAGGTTTTGGGCCCAGTGGAAACACTACATTAGTCGCCAGGGATACAACGATCGTAGGCGATATCCATTTCAGCGGCAGCCTCGATGTTGAAGGATTGGTGCAAGGAAATATTTATGCCGAAGAGGGCAAGGACGCACTGGTTCGCATTATCGACAAGGGCCTCGTCCAGGGCGAGATTCGTGCGCCTTCGGTGATCGTGAACGGCATGGTAGAGGGTGACGTATATTCCACTAAGCACCTAGAGCTCGCAGCCAAGGGACGGGTGCAGGGCAATGTGCACTACACCCTTTTGGAGATGGCCGCCGGCTCTGAAGTCAATGGCAGTCTGACTCACGTCACAGCAGCTACCGGTGGACGGGAGAAAGCGCCGGACCCATCGGTGGAGGTCACTGAGGCGAGTTCGGGCAAGAAATCCGGTCCAGGTAAACTTGCCTCGGCTAAAAGTTGACCAAATTAGTCGGATTTATGATAATAGTGGGTCTTAAAACTGTTGACGGCCATTTTGTTGGCCATGAGCAAAATCATGTCTGTAGCTGAATCTTTCAATCCATCCAGTATTAATCTTTCCGCCAGCGCTGTGCGCAAGGTGCAGGAACTGGTGTCGGAAGAGGAAAACAAGGCGCTGAAATTGCGCGTTTATATTACCGGCGGCGGCTGCTCCGGTTTTCAGTACGGCTTCAGTTTTGACGAGGACGTCGCTGAGGATGATACAGCCATTGAAGAAGGGGGTGTCACCTTGCTGGTGGATCCCATGAGCTTCCAGTATCTGGTGGGGTCCGAAGTTGACTACACCGAGGGCCTGGAGGGTTCTCGCTTCATCGTTAACAATCCCAATGCGACCACTACCTGCGGTTGCGGTGCTTCTTTCTCTATTTAGCGATTAACAGAGCTGATCTGGAGGTTGGGGAGCTGCTGACTTTTATTGGCGCACTGTTCTGCCGACTGAAACCAGTGACCCGATTGGTCCAGAAAGAGGTTTAAAGCTTCTCTTACACGTTCCCTGGATAAATAGCGCCAAGCACTCTCTCTGCGTTGGCCCCGGTAACCGCCGGCGCATTCCCCGGTAGATTCGATATTGTGCGCCACGACAGCCAGGCAAAAGTGGCGGCTTCTACCCAGTCCGAATCGATCCCCAGCTCATCGGTTTTTCCGACCGTCGTGCCCGGCAGCGCCGCACAGAGACATTTCATCAGTTGGCCATTATGAGCGCCGCCGCCGCAAACATAGATTTCGTCAACCTCTACATGAGTTTGCACGATGGCATCGGCAATTGTTTTAGCGCTGAATTCAGCCAGCGTGGCCTGCACGTTCTGTGGAGGGATGTCAGGTAATGCCGACAGCAAGTCGTAAAGCCAAGGCAGGTTAAAAGCCTCCTTGCCCGTACTGCGAGGCCCAGTCAGGGCCAGGTAGGGATGAGCCATTAGTTTCTCAAGCAGCGGGCCTTCTACTTCGCCGCTGGCGGCCCATTGGCCATCCTGGTCGTATGGTAGCTGTCGCTGTTGTCTAATCCAGTGATCCAGCAGGGTGTTCCCCGGGCCGGTATCAAAACCTGCCACCAGGCGATTACCCTTTAACAGGCTGACGTTGGCAATGCCCCCGATATTGATAATGGCGCGATTGCTGTGTTCTTGCGCAAAAGCGCCCTCGTGAAATGCCGGCGCCAATGGTGCACCTTCACCACCGGCTGCCATGTCTCTGCGGCGAAAATCAGCCACCGTGGTAATCCCGGTCATTTCGGCAATGGTGTTGGGGTCACCAATCTGCAAGGTGAAACTTTGCTGATGACTGTGACCGCCTGATGGTGGGCGATGTCGGATAGTTTGACCATGGCTGCCAATCGCAGTAATTTCTCCCGCCGTTTTTCCGGCGCTTT
The DNA here is from genome assembly GCF_026262685.1 of Candidatus Seongchinamella marina. Lineage (NCBI taxonomy): Bacteria > Pseudomonadati > Pseudomonadota > Gammaproteobacteria > Cellvibrionales > Halieaceae > Seongchinamella > Candidatus Seongchinamella marina. The sequence continues at coordinate 3,584 of NZ_SHNP01000009.1, read as the reverse complement.
CAAGCAAATCCAGGCTGGCCTGGGCAAAAAGACTGCCTAGCTTCCTGTCCAGCACACCCAATTGCTCTATTTCTTCCGGGCCGCTGTGGCTCAGGCTCGCGACTTGCTCGCGAACGGCAGGGGGAATATCAAGTTGCAGGGTTTGTAGAAGCTTTACCCGGGTGTCTTTGATCTCAACGAGAGCGCAATCTATGCCGTCTACGCTGGTGCCTGACATGAGGCCGATGAACAGTCCGTTAGACACTGCTAGCCTTTGTCTTCACTGGACTCAGTCATGGCCAATCGATTGTCGGTGTCTTGCTGCAGGGCCGCCAGCTGTTCGGATATTTCACTAATGGCCTGGCGAAAACGCGGCATCTCTGATGCAGCCAGAGATTTTGCCTTGGGCAACTTTTTGTGGATGGTGCGAGGATTGCGGTGGACTCCGTTCATCAGGAATTCATAGTGCAAGTGTGGGCCGGTAGCAGCACCTGTCGACCCTACGGTACCAATCACCTGGCTTTGTGAAACTCGAGCCCCCTGCTTGACCTTGCGCTTGTGCAGGTGCAGGTACTTGGTGACGAACTGTTCGCCGTGCTGGATGAAAACGTAGTTGCCGTTCGCTCTGTTGTAACCCGCTTTGATGACGCGGCCGTCTCCTGCGGCGTAGACCGGTGTCCCTGTGGATGCGGCATAGTCAGTTCCGCGATGTGGGCGTGCGGTCTTGTATATAGGGTGTATGCGACGAGGGTTGAAGTTGGAGCTGATACGAGTGAAATCCACGGGTGCCAGCAGGAACGCCTTGCGCATGCTCACGCCATCGGTGTTGAAATAGCCGGTTTTTCCGGCGCTGTCGGTATAACGATAAGCGGTGAATGTTTTGCCTTGATTCGCATAGGAGGCAGCTATAATTTCGCCATCGTCGAACTTGTTGCCGTCGAGGTAGAGCTCCTCAAACAGCAAGTGCATGGTGTCTCCCTTGCGCGGATCGCCTACGAAATCGATCACTCCGCCGAAGATATTAGCCATATCCATAATGGTGGTGTGAGACAAACCAGCTTCTTGTCCGGCAAGGAATAGGGAGGAGGTGATAATGCCAGTAGCATTGGATTGTCGTGTTACTGGGGTGCGTGTGATGACCTCGCTGCCGTAGCCATTTGCGCTGAGCGTGTAACTGATGGTTTCGAGCTCACTTTTCACATGGCGCACTGCCGCCAACTCTCCGGATTCATTGCCGAGAAAGGCGATGGTTTGTCCTGGATAGATGCGAGCCAGTCCACTGCCGTCCGGAGACTCCGTGACGACCCGGTGAACATCTTGGGTATCGAAACCGGCGCGTTTGAAAATTAGCGATAAATTGTCTCCGTTACGCACAACCTGTTCGTTCCAGGGTTGTGCTTTCGGGGCTTCAGGTTCCGGCGTAAGGAGGTTTGCTGGTTCAGCAGCTGCGCCGCCGTCAACAACGGGCACAAGCGGTGCGTCCTCTAGTGCTTGCTGAGGCTCCGGCTTGGCGTTTTCGCTGGTGTTGAGTCCAAAGAAAATCGCTATGCAGCCGATCATCGCTACACCCGCCTTTAGGTGCCTCCGCCTTAGTTTCAGCTGCAGCAGCCTAATGCTGGCTAGAGGTGATTGCTCTGCGCGAATCGCGGTGGCCCCCCGCTGTCTGTTCGCTGCTCCCATGTCCCGTCAGTGCTTCCTGTTATAAAGAAGCTCGAGTATATAAAATAATCAACAACATCTATAGGCAGAAGTACCAGAAGCTTGCATTTGGGAAGCGGTGTTGTATCGTTGGCGCCCCTTTTTTGACCAATCCCGTTGATTGTACGAGACCAGCACATGAGCAGCGCACTACTTGAAGATCTCCACGCTCGCGGACTGATATTCCAGATCGCCGGCGAAGACGACCTCCCGGCATGGTTAGACGGCGGGCCGCGTACGCTTTATTGCGGCTTTGATCCTACCGCCGACAGCCTTCATATCGGCTCCCTGGTGCCCTTGCTGATGTTGCGCCGGTTTCAACTGGCTGGCCACAAACCCCTGGCGCTTGTGGGTGGTGCAACTGGTCTGATTGGGGATCCTAGCTTCAAAACTCAGGAGCGTCAGCTCAATACGCCGGATATTGTGGCGAACTGGGTAGATAAGCTTAAGGCCCAGGTGGCCCGTTTTATCGATTTTGACGCCGGTTCGGTCGCGGCCGAAGTCGTCAATAATCTAGACTGGACGGAACACATGGACGTGCTGACCTTCCTTCGGGATATAGGCAAGCACTTCTCGATCAACGCCATGATTCAGAAGGAGTCGGTAAAGCAGCGTATCGAGCGCGAGGGCAGTGGCATCAGCTTTACTGAGTTTACTTACATGATTTTGCAGTCCTATGATTTTGCCGAACTGAACAAGCGTCATGATTGCACTTTACAACTGGGCGGATCAGACCAGTGGGGTAATATCACCGGCGGTATTGACCTTACCCGGCGCTTGAACGGTAACCAGGTTTTTGGCTTAACTATGCCATTGATCACCAAGTCAGACGGCACCAAATTCGGAAAAACAGAGGCGGGTACTATCTGGTTGGATGCGGCCAAGACCTCACCGTATGCTTTTTACCAGTTCTGGTTGGGCTGCTCGGATGCTGATGTCTATCGTTTCCTCAAGTACTTCACTTTTCTGGAGGTCTCTGAGATTAATGCGATTGAGCAAGCCGATGCCGCCAGAGAAGGCCGCCCGGAAGCGCAGGAGGTGCTTGCCCGTGAGGTCACTCGTCTGGTGCATGGAGAGGAGGGGCTGGCTGCTGCCGTGCGTATTACCGAGTCCCTGTTCAGTGGTTCCATAGAGGGACTCGCAGAGGGCGATCTGGCTCAATTGCGTCAAGACGGGCTGCCTGCCAGTCATGTTTCTAGGAGTCAGTTTCCAGAAACGCTGACGCAATTATTGACCGAGGTCGGGATGGCCGGTTCTGGCAAGCAAGTGAAGGATGCTCTTGGGCGCAGCGCGGTAACAATTAACAGTCGAGCGGTGGGCTGGGATGCCAATGCTAACGTCACTGGTTGCTTTGAGTTGTCTGAAGCTCTTTACGGTCGTTACTACCTCGTGAAGCTTGGCAAAAAGAAGTACCACCTTTTTGAGATCGACTGACTGCTTCTTTTGTTCCTTTCAGGGCTTCTTTTCACTTACAAAACGCATACCAATAATGGCAAAAATTGGCATTTGCTGATTAATTTTAAAAAGGGCTTGCGCCACCAATAGCTGCTGCGTATAGTTCGCCTCCCTTCGAAGAGGGCGGCGTTTAAAACGCTGTTTGGCTTCACTTATAAATTCTAGGGCTATCAACAGCTTAGGAAGAGAAAGTGAAAAACCTTCGAAGCCGAAACGGTTTCAAATATTTTAAATATTTAGTTGCCAATGCGAGGCTCGGCTGTATAATACGCCTCCGCGCTTGAGGGAGCCCCTCAGCGCAAAACCCAAAACCCCGGCGGTTTGGGTGTTGCTTAACAAAATAGACGAAGACAGATGTGTGGGCACTTGTTGGGATAGTTGATCACGACTATTCAGACACAACGAGTGACTCACAAATTCTTGTAATTTTTGATTTTCGAATTGTGTCTGAG
>NZ_SHNP01000008.1:0-137640 GCF_026262685.1 Candidatus Seongchinamella marina | reverse complement strand
CATTTTATGGCCCACTTAGTGCATTTATACTAATAGTTAACAGCCTGGTCCGCGATAAGTGGTTGCCAGTGGAACGTTGCTTATAATGGATTGACCGAAAAGATAGCGTTAATCCTGCTTATACTTCACTGGCTGCGTCACACCGGAATATCCGAAGATGTTCGAACACGCCCTCGAGAGCACGTCCGTGACGATGCCGGTCATGCGACGATGGCCACGACTGATCGTTACATTGAAAGTGATCAGCGTGAACGACACTATTCCGGGAAAAAGAAACCGGTGAAGGTTTTTGAGTAAATTCTGTAGGTTATGCAGATAAGTGTGCTGCTTTGGACTCTGCCATTTATGTCACATACGTTTGTCATAAGTGACATATTTTAGTTCCTTTAAAGGTACGAAAACGAAGCGAGGTGTAGATTGGAGCAGAGCTGCTCCCTTTAAAAACAACGAGTTAAATACTTCGCAGGTAGCTGGCACGCGATGTGCATTGCTAAAGCACAGACCGTAAATTTTGAGTCTGCACATTTCAATAACGCGCCAATACGTTGAGGTTCTGAAAATGATTTCTGTAAAAAGTATGGTTGTGATGATGTTTGTTCCCGTAGCCACCGCTGCAGCAAGCTGGTTTTACATTGTTACAGCGATGTAGCTCCAATTCTTTAACTCGGCACTGAACGTATTGGCGACACACTAGTAAAAACCGTTACGGATTCAACTCCAGCTTGCGGTACAGCGATCTCACGCTAATACCTGCGATTTTCGCGACCTTTTTTTTGTCTTGCGGATACTCGGCCATCAGTTCATTGAGATAATTTGTTTCTGCGGCCTTGAGATCGACATGCTTTCCCGCAGAGAGACGAATACTCTTTTCTTCCGTTGCTTGTGTCGGTTGTATGGAATCTTCAGCAAAACATTCAATAATCAGATCTTTATCGATGAGATTGGTATCTGCCAACACCGTGGCTCGTTTGAGTAAGTTCCGCAGTTCTCGTATGTTCCCTTTGAATGAGTGCTCGGTCAGTTTTTGAACTGCTGATTCAGTGAGATGAAACTTCCTCTCTTTACTCATCTTTTCAAGCAAAGTGGATGCAAGTATTGGGATGTCCTCCATTCGTTGTGCCAAAGACGGGGTACGGATTGGAAACACGTTGATACGATAGAACAAATCTCTACGGAAGGTTCCTTCTTCAACCATAACCGATAAATTTTTGTGGGTAGCACATATCAATCTGAAGTCAGAGGAGCGCACTTCGGCACTCCCAACCGCCCTAAACGTACCGCTTTCAAGAAGGCGTAAGAGCTTTATTTGCATCGACAAGGGTACATCGCCGATCTCGTCCAAAAACAAAGTACCGCCGTCGGCTAACGACACTAGCCCCGCCGTATTGTAATTCGCGCCGGTAAACGCACCTTTGACGTGTCCGAACAGCTCACTCTCAAACAGTGAGTCCGTCAGTCCGGCACACTCCAACGTGACCAACGCTTTGGATTTTCGTTTGCTGGACATGTGGATGGCTCTCGCAGCAAGTTCTTTGCCTGTCCCTGATTCACCCAGTAGCAGCACTGCGGCATCGGAGGATCCTACACGAGAGATTTTCCCTAACATTCGATTGAATGCGTCACTACTCCCCGCCATCTCCACATCGCCAACGGTGCCGCTCGCAAGAGGAACAGGTTTCAGTAATTCAACAAAGAACAGCAGCTCGCCATCATCATCGTTTATAGGCAGCATTTCGACATCGACGTGCTCTTTCCCTCGAGGCGTCTGATGAATATGCAGCACTCTCTCTTTGTGACCAGATTGTTTTGCCGCGCTCAGCGGACAATCTTCGCCAGCTTGGTCACACGGCACGGAGTACCCATGAGAAACGGCATAGCAATGCGGGGCACTAGCCACTTTAACTTCCCCGAACGTGTCCTGATAGCGTTTATTCGTCGCCAAGATGACGTATTCGGCCGAAACCAGGATCGCTGGACAGTCATAACCTTCCAGCATCCGCGCCAGTGCTGGCGTCAATGCGTAACGATCGGTTGCGATGACCACGGTTTCTCCTCTGTCATATTTGACACCCTAAATGCCATATATGGCGTACGCAGGTGGGCAAGTCAAGTGAAATTCATGGCTGTTAAAACGGCAGATAGAAGAAATTACTTTTTAAAACAATGATATAGGTCATTATATTGTCGATTGGCACGATATTTGTAATGTATTCCACAAAGCCCGACTTACGCCGTGTCAGAACCTTCAACTAGGAACGCCATCAATGAACCCAGAGGTTGCCACCTTCTTCGATGAATCAACCAACACCTTCTCGTATGTGGTCAAAGACCCTGAGACCGACGCGTGTGCAGTCATCGATTCAGTTTTGAATTTTGATCATTCCTCTGGAGCGGTGAGCTATGCAGGCGCCGATGACATCATTGGATACATCGAGCGTCATCAATTACGGACCCAGTGGCTCATCGAAACCCACGTACATGCAGACCACCTCTCGGCGGCGCCCTACATTCAGGCTGCGGTCGGCGGAAAGCTCGCCATCGGTGAACATATTCATTCGGTTCAGGAAGCTTTCGGGAAAATTTTTAACGAAGGAAGCGAATTTCAACGCAACGGTTCACAGTTTGATCACCTCTTTACCGATGGCGAAAGCTATGGCATTGGTAATCTACAGTGCCGCGCCATTCATACCCCCGGGCACACACCCGCTTGTATGGTTCATGTGATGGATGATGCGGCATTCATCGGAGATACACTGTTTATGCCTGACGGTGGAACCGCCAGAGCAGATTTTCCCGGTGGCGACGCCCGCCAACTCTATCAATCGGTTCAGATCATTTTGAATTTGCCCGACACAACGCGGTTGTTCATGTGCCACGATTACGCACCGGGTGGACGAGAAGTGGAGTTTCAATCGACTGTCGCTGCCCAGCGGGAACGGAACATTCATGTGAACCAAAGTGTCACTGAGGACAGCTTCGTCAATATGCGTGAAGCGCGTGACCGCACACTCAACATGCCAAAACTCATTTTCCCTTCCTTGCAGGTGAACATGCGAGCCGGGCACTTTCCTGAACCTGAGGACAACCAAAAAGTGTATCTAAAGATACCCATCAACGCGTTCGACAATTAAGCACTGAATTCAGATTCACCACTCGGAGTTTCACAATGCACATAAAAACACTGGATAACCAAGTATCGATTTCCGATCAAATTTCCGTTGATGACTTGACCGAGATTGCCAAGCAAGGTGTGGAAATACTCATCTGCAACCGCCCAGACGGTGAATCGGACCACCAAGAAACCTTCGCGAGTCTGGAAGAGGCCGCTAAATCACTAAGCATTGAGATGCTGCACATTCCCTTTCGCAACGGCGAGCTGAACGACACCCATCGCTCGCAGTTTATCGCCTCGCTTAAATCGGGAAAGAAGGTCCACGCTTACTGTCGAACGGGGAATCGGTCCACCATGCTCTGGGCGTCCTGTCTCCAGCAGCTAGGAACCGCTGATACCGAATTGCTCGAAGCAGCGCAGAGCGCGGGCTTCGAAGTATCGGATGTGCTGGGCATCGCTACGGAACCCAACAAAGAGCAGACGGACCCTCTAGGAAGAGACTACCACGAGGTTGTAATCGTCGGTGCCGGAAGCGGGGGTATCGCCGTCGCATCAAGCTTGTTAAAGCGTAAGCCTGATTTGCGCATCGCCATTGTGGACGCCTCCCAAGAACACTTCTATCAACCGGGCTGGACAATGGTGGGAGGCGGCGTCTTTCGCGCCGAAGACACACGCCGCTCCACACAAAAACTCATGCCCCGCCAAGTGACGTGGATTCAAAAACCCGCCGCAGTTTTTCATCCCCAGGAGCAGAAGCTCGAGCTGGAAGACGGAAGCTGTATTCACTACGGGCAGCTCATCGTTTCGCCTGGACTAAAGTTAGATTGGACAGCGATAGAAGGATTAAGCGAATCATTGGGTAGCAACGGTGTTACCTCGAATTACCGATACGACCTTGCGCCCTATACTTGGCAACTCGTGCAGGCACTGAAAAGGGGTAAGGCTGTTTTCACACAGCCGCCGATGCCAATAAAATGTGCCGGAGCACCTCAAAAAGCTCTCTATCTATCGGCAGACCATTGGTTTCGGCAAGGCTCGCTGAAGGACATATCAATAGACTTCTTCAATGCGGGAGGGGCTCTGTTTGGTGTTGAAACCTATGTTCCCGCTCTGATGAGTTACATCGAGAAATACAATGCTCAGCTGCGTTTCAATCATACCCTCACAAAAGTAGACGGTGAGAAGCAACGCGCTTGGTTCAAAACCAAAAATGAAGCTGGCGAAGAGCAGTCGGTTGAAACCGATTTCGACATGCTACATGTGTGTCCACCTCAGATAGCACCAGATTTCATACGCAGCAGCCCTTTGGCAGATGATTCCGGGTGGCTCGACGTTGATCAGCACACGCTTCAACATAAAAAGTATCCCAACGTCTGGGGACTGGGTGACGTAATTAATACGCCCAATGCCAAGACCATGGCTGCTGCCCGTAAGCAGGCTCCGGTCGTCGCAGAAAATGTGTGCAACGTTATTGATGGCCAGGCTCCGACGACCGGCTACGATGGTTATGGGTCATGTCCACTCACGGTTGAGCGCGGAAAAATTGTCCTTGCAGAGTTTGGCTACGGTGGAAAGCTGCTGCCATCCTTTCCCTCTTGGGTAAACAATGGAACGACAGCAACCAAGCGAGCCTGGTTTCTCAAAGCCACACTGTTACCGAGTATCTACTGGCACGGTATGTTAAAAGGTCGTGAATGGATGGTGGCCCCAGAAAAGTTAAGTCGCCTCGACTAATGCAACTCGAGAAAGTATTTCCAATACTGCGAACAACACGTGGTTACAACCGGGAGACTCTCTCTGCCGATCTTTTGGCAGCCCTTATCGTTACGATAATGCTCATTCCCCAGTCTTTGGCATATTCGTTGCTCGCCGGATTGCCTGCGGAAGTTGGCTTATACGCCAGCATTCTCCCGCTCATCGTCTATGCACTTTTCGGAACCAGTCGAACGCTCGCCGTAGGCCCAGTCGCGGTAGCATCCCTTATGACCGCATCGGCACTTGCCAATTTTGCGCAGCAAGGAACCGCAGAGTATTTGGCTGGAGCGATAATACTGGCGCTTCTTTCTGGTCTATTCCTCCTACTACTGGGATTGCTTCGCTTGGGCGTACTGGCAAATCTTCTGTCGCATCCCGTCGTGTCTGGTTTTATTACCGCCTCAGGCATGCTCATCGCCTTTAGCCAGCTAAAACATGCGCTGGGCGTAGACGTGCACGGCCAAACTCTATTTGAGATGGGACAAACTCTGGTTGCGGGATGGGAACACTCTAATGGCTACACAATTGTAATCAGTGTTTTCGTACTGGCATTTTTGATTTGGTCTCGAACCAGCGCAGCCGCATTCCTGGCTCGCTTCCATATTTCGCACCACCGCGCGCAACTGATTGCGAAAGCATCACCCATCGTCGGCGTCCTAATCACAATCGCGATAACCGTATTATTGGATTTGGATACAAAGGGTGTGGCTGTCGTTGGATCAGTTCCATCGGGGCTCCCCACATTTCAATTTCCCACCCTCACCTTCGACCTGGTAGAGCAACTGTATCTACCAGCCATTATGATTTCTATCATCGGATATATTGAGTCTGTTTCTGTGGGTAAGACGCTAGCCGCAAAGCGTCGTCAGCGCATCGATGTCAACCAGGAGTTAGTCGGTTTGGGCGCAGCCAATGTAGCGTCTGCTATTTCCGGAGCATTTCCAGTTACCGGCGGTTTTTCCAGATCGGTCGTCAATTTCGATGCCGGTGCATCTACACAATTGGCGAGCGTATTCTGCGCGACTGGTATCGCCTTGGTATCCATTTTTCTCACTCCTTCTCTTCACTACCTTCCCAAAGCCACACTTGCCGCAACCATTATTGTTGCTGTGCTTTCATTGGTCGATTTTTCTATCCTTAAAAGAACATGGCAATTTTCAAAGAGTGACTTTGCGGCGGTATTAATAACGATCGTTGTCACGCTCCTCTTTGGCGTGGAGACCGGCGTAGCCTGCGGTGTACTGGTCTCTGTTGCTCTTCACTTGGCTAGAACATCTATGCCACATATCGCGGAAGTTGGTCTGATAGAGGGCACAGAGCACTTTCGCAATATTAGAAGGCATCTCACACTGACAACGCCTGAAATACTTTCTTTGCGCATGGATGAGAGCTTGTTTTTTGCGAACGCACATCACCTCGAAAGTCGTATATACGATGCTGTTTTCCAAAAAGACAGAATTGCGCACGTCATACTCTTGTGCAGCGCATTAAACGAAATAGATGCTAGCGCACTGGAGGTTCTGGAAGGAATTAACGCACAACTTGCAGAACAAGGCGTCCAGCTTCATTTCTCTGAGATCAAGGGACCGGTGATGGACACACTGAAACGAGCAGGATTTCTTTCTCAAATTTCAGGAAACGTATTTCTAACGCACTATGAAGCGTACAAAGAGGTCAGGAAGCTCATTTAATCGATAAAGACAAAATTGAAACTGAAAAACTACAACCTAAAATGACTCAGGAGAAACACGTGCCGCATACGGACAACAATACGAAGAAAGAGCAGCTAACATTTATACAGGTGATGCTCAGCATATTGGCAAGTGCATTCGGCGTTCAGACATCGCAGAACAGAAAGCGCGATTTCGCCAAAGGAAATCCGCTACATTTTGTAATTTCAGGGATACTATTTACCATCATCTTCGTCGTAGGGATGATTATGTTGGTCAACACCATACTGACGAATGCCACTTAACAGTACTCTACGTCGGCTCGCAGTACATCTCATGAAGCAACGAAACGACTCGAGCGGCATTTTCATCCTGGAGAGAGTAGAACACTGTCTGGGCTTCACGGCGCGTGGCTACAAGCTCGTCGCGTCGCAACACAGCTAGGTGCTGAGATAGGGCTGACTGGCTCAGTGGTACCCGTTCAAGTAGTTCACCGACTGACAGTTCACCGTCAGAAAGTATGCACAACACCATCAGTCGACTGCGGTTAGATAGGGCTTTAAGTAGTTGAATAGCTTCATCAGCATGCTCAGCCATTTCTTCAAGGTTCATCACAGTCACTTCACTTTTCCTAGTAGCCACAATTCTACCTGTACATCGTATCGGTGTGGAATTATATATTAGATAACTCTAAATTAGAATTGACTAATATATAACGTGACTATAACCTTATGTCCATCTTAAGAGACGATTTCCAAACTTCTCTCGGTACATGCGGACAGCAAATCTAAAGGAAAACCCTGGGAGAAGGACTCATATGGACAACTTCACGCCTGCCAGCGCTCTATTGGGTGGCTTGCTTATAGGCCTATCGACTACGCTATTGCTGATCGCGAATGGGCGTCTCGCTGGAATCAGCGGTATCGCTTTTGGCCTATCGAGCAGTGGCCGGAATGACACTGCTTGGCGCTGGTACTTCTTAACTGGGTTGATCGCGGGAGCTGGAGCTCATGTTATGTACTTCGGCCTGCCATTCGAAATGCCACAAAGAGAATTACCGCTTTTGTTAATTGCTGGTTTCGTGGTCGGCTTCGGCACACGGCTAGGGAATGGATGCACAAGCGGTCATGGTGTTTGCGGAATTGGCCGCCTCTCTAGGCGCTCGTTAGTGGCAACGGCGGTGTTCCTGACGACAGGGGTAGCCACCGTCTGGTTCACGACACAACTGACGGGAGCCTGACATGCCTTTGAATTTGATGGCGACACTTTCCGGTGTCCTGTTCGGCCTCGGACAAGCGATTTCTCAGATGATCAATCCCGACAAGGTCATTTCTTTTCTCAACATCACGGGTGATTGGGATCCTTCTCTTGCACTAGTACTCGCGGCTGCAGTGAGCGTATCGGCTTTAGGTTTTACACTCTCGAAAAAAATGGATCAACCCTGGTTTGGAGAAGTGTTCAGTAGGCCTACTCGATCAGACTTGGATACTCGTCTCATTGTTGGTGCAGCACTGTTTGGCATTGGGTGGGGTCTTGTGGGCTACTGTCCCGGACCTGCTATAGCGGCACTGACGACTGGATCACTACAGCCATTACTTTTCGTGGCGGCAATGCTCGCCGGAGCAGGGTCAGTCAATTTGATTGATCGGCACAGCCGCTAAACACAACAATTGCAACACACTGTTTCCGGAGTTATAACAATCATGATCGACTTTAGGGCTTACGAAAAGTTCTCTGACCCCATCTTCCGCGTCTCTTTGAGCTTGATCTTTATCATCGGTGGACTCGGGCACTTCGGGCGCCATGAAATGATGTTGCAACGTGTCGAAACTTCACCGTGGTTCGACCTTGTCAGTTCCCTAGGGCAACCTTCTTTTTTCCTCTATCTCAGCGGAATTGTGTTCTGTATCGCGGGTGTCGGGCTAATGCTGGGATTGTTTACTCGCCTGAGCGCGCTTGCACTATTTTTAACGCTAATTCCGATTACTTTTGTCATTCACATTGCGCCAGACCATACAGGCCCGCTGTTCAAAAACGTCGCGATACTCGGTGGTCTCGTACATTTTATGGTTCGAGGCGGCGGATGGTGCAGCCTTAGTAAGTATTCCCACTAGAGCCCTCTTTTATAAGACACGCTAAGTTATTGTAACGCTAGCTATTCCTGGATTTAGAATAGGAAGCGGTCTCAAAGGGCCGCACGCAAATAGGCGCGCGGGAATAATCGTTTACCCCACCGTCCGCAAACGACGATGTATTTACGTTTAGGAAAATTATGACAGTGCAGGTAGTAAGGCAATACTAAAACTCGAAGTTTATATTCGGTCATATCAGCATGTTAGAGGTCAAAGTGTGCTTTTTCTCCCTATATTGCCAAGGACCCAAGAATGGGAATTCTGTCCGGGAAAGTATAGTTGAACAGAAAAATGCGTCAGCTTGCGGAAAACCCCTTATCTCGCTTATATATTTGACCTAAAGTTTGGCTAGCCATTCCGAAATCCTTTCTCCAATTTCGTCAGGCGCATCTTCTTGAATAAAGTGGTAACCCTGTACCGTTATCTCAGTCAAATTGGGCAACGTTCGAATAAAGCTGCGTGATTGGCCAGATAACGTGCCGGGCTCTGCGTTGACAAAAAACTTCGGTATCTGTGTCTCAGACAACCAATCCGCGTATGCTGAAACTGTATCGACTACCTGTTTTGGCTCTCCTTCGATTGGTAATTCCCGTGGAAATGTCAAAGTCGGTCGGCGATCCTCGCCAGCGTGCAGAAACGGTTTACGATAAACGTCCATTTCTTCACTGGATAAAGTTCTGAGCACCATCGCCGGCAGAATCTTTTCTACAAACATATTATCTTCCAAAATCATTTTTTCGCCGGCTTCCGAGCGAAAGCCCTGAAAAAATGGAACAGCATCTGCCGGGAATAGCTCCCATTTCGGTATAGGCGTAATGATTGCTTCCATAAAGGCAATAGCTTTTACCACCTCATGATGAGTGTGCGCCCAATGAAATCCAAGCGCTGACCCCCAATCATGAATTACCAAGGTTACATTTTTATCAATACCTAGCTCATCAAACAACGCAAAAAGGTACTCGCGATGCTCAACAAAGGTATATCGACCAACACCACTATCCGGAAGCTTTTCAGAATCCCCCATACCAATAAGGTCGGGTGCGATAACCCGCCCCTGCCCTTCAAAATACGGCATAATATTTCGCCATAAGTAAGACGAGGTGGGGTTCCCATGCAAAAACACAATAGGGTCACCACTGCCTTCATCAATATAGGCCATCTCAAGACCCTGGATGGTTTTAAACTTTTTCTTGTAAGGAAAGACTGTATTCATTTTTGTTCTCTGTATCGTGTTTGCCTTAAAACTCATGTCCATTTATGTAACTGGGAATCAGGCTGAACTGTATTCTGTTTAGAATGGATAGATAACCGGATTTTCAGTCACGCTCGTCCGCTGCAACTGAGTAAATTCCTCGATGTTGGCGGGACCACCGAAACGGCCATGGTTTCCGGGTGTACCCTTACCGCCATTATTTCAATGAGTACTTCATCTGTTTTGCAAAGAGGCCGTTCGATGTCACTGCGAACAAGGTTATCATCTACCCCGACATATTTCTGTAGATTTGCTTTTATGCCAGTCCCTTTCTAATTAGGGGCAAAAACCATTTTACGAGTTCTCGTGTCTCGCTCCTCGCCAGCGTTAAAGAACACCACAGAATGAAGTGAACAACAGACCTGTAAATTCATTTAAACAACCAATTCTGCAATAGGCGCGTTACCTGCGGCATCACAAGGTAAGTCATTAAAGGCACCTGTAACATTACACCGGCGAGTAGGCGCAGCTCCATTGTCCAATTCTGAACAAAGGGAGCCAGCAATGTGTTGATCACAAGCAGCATAGCGTAAACCGTAAAAAACAATACCAAAGCCATTTTATGCGGTGAGGGTCGAACAACAGGAAGTTCGGGTAGGTCAAACCAGAACTCCAACCCGGTTCCCTTCATGATCTTAGCGTCGCCCTCAATAATATCGCCCAGTTTATCTAACCACTCACGGCGTACGTCGGAACCCTCCCAGGTTTTCGAATGCTCGTAGTCATCGAAGCGAAATATGGTGACGTAATTACTCGAGCCTGAACCCGGGCGAATTACGTTGACGCCCATGTGACCCTGGAACTTGAGCGCTTCAACGGTTATGCCACTGACCCAGGCTTCGAACTCGGACTCCCGGCCTTTTACGACGCGGCGTTCTATAGAAATAGTAACCGGCCCGGAGTCGACGCTCGCGCTCATTGCTTTTGCTGTTTTTTCGCCATGTCCAGCGCCAGATCTTCGATCATATCTTCCTGACCGCCGACCGTACGACGCTTGCCCAACTCCATTAGAATATCCCGGCTCGAGAGCTTGTACTTCTCCGCCGAACGTTTAGCGAACAACAAGAATGAGGAATAGACCCCCGCATAACCCAGGGTCAATGCGTCCCTGTCCACACGTACCTGATGATCCATCATCGGCGTTATTAAATCCTCGGCAATATCCATAGCCTTGAACACGTCGATGCCCGTCTCAATACCCATGCGATCGCACACGGTTACAAAAATCTCCAGCGGTGTATTACCGGCACCCGCGCCCAATCCAGCCATCGAACCATCGATGCGATTGGCACCCGCTGCTACGGCCGCAATGGAATTCGCTACCCCCATAGCCATATTGTGGTGGCCGTGAAAACCTAATTCAGTTTCGGGCTTTAACTCGGCGCGTGCCAATGCTACTCGAGCGGTGACGTCATCGGGCAGCATATATCCGGCAGAGTCGGTGATGTAAACGCAGTTAGCACCGTACTCTTCCATAAGTTTCAGCTGTACTAACAATTCTTCTGGTTCGATCATGTGGGCCATCATCAGAAAGCCTACCGTGTCCAAGCCATCAATCTTCGTCGCCGCCGTTATATGCTGTTCGGAAACATCTGCCTCGGAACAGTGTGTGGCCACACGAATGGAGGAAATACCACAATCCACCGCCATTGCCAGGTGATCCACCGTACCGATACCGGGCAATAACAACGCAGATACCTTGGTGTTTTTCATTTCCCTGCAAACTGCCGTGAGATATTCCTCGTCGGAAGCGGCCGGGAAACCGTAGTTCACAGATGCCCCGCCCAAACCATCACCGTGGGTGACTTCGATCATCGGTACCCCTGCATCATCCATGGCTTTGGACACTGTGACCATTTCGTCTACCGTAATCTGGTGTTGTTTGGGGTGCATACCGTCTCGCAGACACATATCGTGCACGATAATTTTTTTTCCTTTCAAATCCATAATTCCAACTCTCTTGTAGTGGCGTTGTGGCCGATAAGCTTAAGCAGCAACAGGGGTAAAATTTCCAGCTAGGATTTCTTGCGCATACATCTCCGCGGTACGTAATCCGGCCGCCGTCATGATGTCCAGATTACCTGCATACTTGGGCAGAAAGTCGCCCAATCCTTCCACCTCCATGTAGATGGACACTCGATTACCGTCAAACACGGGGCCGTTCTTTAAGGTATAGCCAGGCACATACTTTTGCACCTCGTCAATCATGTCATGAACCGATTGCGTGATAGCCTCCTCATCGGGTTTCTCCGAGGTCAAACAGTGAACCGTATCGCGCATCATTAGCGGCGGTTCTGCCGGATTGATGATAATGATCGCCTTGCCACTGTCTGCACCACCCACCACTTCAATGCCACGAGAAGTGGTACGGGTAAACTCGTCAATATTCTTGCGAGTCCCGGGCCCGGCACTTCTAGAACTCACCGTCGCCACAATTTCACCGTAGACAACATTCTGCACTTGACTCACGGCAGCGACCAAGGGGATCGTTGCCTGACCACCGCAGGTGACCATATTCACATTCATTGCCTTTTCGGACACTGCATCGGCCAGATTGACGGGCGGCACACAAAAAGGGCCAATTGCCGCGGGGGTCAGGTCGATCATGACCGCGCCTTGCTCATTCACCTTACGGCTGTTTTCCGCATGAACATAAGCTGAAGTTGCATCGAAGCATATCTGCACACCGTCTTCCTTCATGGTCGCCAGCATCCCGTCCACGCCATCGGCGGTCGTCTTTAAGCCCAGTTCTTGCGCGCGTGCCAGACCGGGAGAATCCGCCACCACTCCTACCATCCACACCGGTTCGATCACTTCACTGCGCATCGCCTTCATCAGCAAATCGGTACCAATGTTTCCCGGGCCGATAATGGCCGCTTTAATTTTTTTACTCATAAGATCTCGTCCATCAATAGTTTTGATTGTTCTGTTTCAACACTGGCGGTAAGGCCGCCAATCTAGTCATTCAAGTTAGACAAATTTGCAACTACAGCTACCGATACCCTCAACTTCCAGGGACATTTCATCGCCGGGAACCACCGGAATCAGGGGCACCAGAGAACCAGACAGAATGACCTCGCCTGCGAGAAACGGAATACCGAATTCACCCAAGGTATTGGCCAGCCACGCGACTGCTGTCAATGGATTACCCTGCACTGCGCTACCGAGTCCCTCGGAGTGAAGTTCGCCATTTTTGTACACTTTCATTTTCAGATTGGGAAGATCGTGGTCCCTCGGGTCGACCTCATTTTTGCCCAACACATAGACACCACAGGAGGCGTTATCCGCAACCGTGTCCTCGATCTTTATCTTCCAGTCGTCAATGCGCGAGTCCACAATTTCAAAACAGGGGATGATAGTCTCGGTTGCGTCCAGTACATCCTGCTCGGTCACACCCGGGCCAACCAGATCTTTGTTCAGACGAAAGGCAATCTCACCTTCTGCCTTGGGCGCGATGAGGTTTCCGGCGATGGGAATTTGCGCAGCGTCTGGGCGCTCCATTGCATCGGTGAGAAAACCGAAATCCGGTTGGAAGACTTTGAGCATGTCCTGTACCGGCTTACTGGTGACGCCAATTTTTTTGCCGACAACTTTCTCGCCGTCAAGTTCGAGACGACGACTGAGCATACGTTGACTAACAAGGTAGGCGTCCTCGATCTGAATATCGCTTTCGCGGTCAGTCAGAGGGGATACACTGTTTGCAGTGCGCAGGGCTTCGTATAACTCATCGCCCAGGCTATTGATTTTTTCTTGGTTCATCATCAGGGGTTTTACCTCATAAAATAACGGCGCATGACACGCCTAATTTAAAAAAATTCGAATCGTAGCTTGTCACCTCGATATGAAACTCTCGGGATAGGCCGCGTTCCATGATGCGAGCGATTTAATTTGCTCAAACCAAATCAGCAATTTGGGATACTTATCGCTCACACCAGCTCCATAGACTTCCGCCACGCCACAGCGGGCAGCTAACGCGCAATCCGCCGCGCCAAACGCTGAACCAAAGAACCCTCCCGGGCTCAGCTGCTCTTCCAGATAAGCCTGACAGGATTGCCATTTGAGTTCGCTTTCCTGAATCACATCCAGATCCCACTCGGATTCCAGTTTGGAGCGCTTTTCAAATACCAGGTCACGTAGAGCCGGCCCGACGCATTTGTCTGAATAGGCGTGCAGTGTTCTCACGCTCGCCTGTTGACCTGCCTCTGAAGGTATCAATCGTCCCGGCGCGAATTGTGCATCCAGGTAGTCCAGCATGACCGACGACTCCCAGATTACGACGTTGCCATCCACCAGCACCGGCACGCTACCTGTGGGACTGTGACGCACGACCTCCGGATGCTTCTCACCAAATTGTGTTTCGATGAGATCATGCGCTACAGACAGCTCCTGCAATGCCAAGCGCACTTTCCAGCAAAAGGGGCAGTCGGTACGTTGGTAGAGGGTCAACACGGCCTAGTTCAGGTGCGCGGCGATTTTGTGCCACACCGCCGCACCCTTCTCCTGTAATTCGGCCATCAGCTCTGGGGGGAAATCCTCGGCCACTGCACTTTGGTAGGAAGCGCGCTGCTGGCAACGCTCAAACCAGTCCTTCACCCGGGGACAATCCTGGTCATAGAGTGCGGTCCAACCGAACTGAATCAAGGTCTGGAAATAAGGCGCGATACACACGTCAGCCA
The DNA here is from genome assembly GCF_026262685.1 of Candidatus Seongchinamella marina. Taxonomy (NCBI): domain Bacteria; kingdom Pseudomonadati; phylum Pseudomonadota; class Gammaproteobacteria; order Cellvibrionales; family Halieaceae; genus Seongchinamella; species Candidatus Seongchinamella marina. The sequence continues at coordinate 123,043 of NZ_SHNP01000008.1, read as the reverse complement.
GGCTGAAGCTGTCACCGACCACCCACTCGCCATCGGCCAGCGCCTGTTCCATATCCAGAATTGTCTTGCGGTACATACGCACTGCATCGGCGACATCCGGTGCATCCAGCCCCAGCTTCACCAGTCGTTTCTGGCGCTCCCGCCGCGGTTTCTCAGGAATTCTATCAAGTAGTGCCTGACGCTCTTCTTCGGACTTTTCCATCAGACCATCACGCATCACCATCGGCCACTGTATCGTGCCGCAGGATGGGTGCAGTTTTACATCCACGTGCTTCATCCAGTAACGCATTTTGGAACGCTGGTAGTGATCTTCACACTTCAAAGTCGGCTGAGGGAAGGCATCGTCAAGGTATTCGCAAATGATGCTGGATTCGATCACCGCCCGACCATCGTGAACCAGTGTAGGTACAACACCCAAAGGATTGAGCTTCAGATACTCAGGACGCAGGTTTTCCTTGTCCGGCAGGCTGACGTGATGAGCGGTCCAGTCCAGACCCTTCTCTGCCAGTACAATACGCACTTTCTGCGCGCAGGGTGACATGGGGTGAGTATACAATTCCAACATAGTTTCTATACCTTACGCAGGCGCAGGTTCTGCAAGTGATCCAGCACGTATTCGATACGGTCCGCTCCCCAAAACTGCTCCTCATCAATTTGAAAACTGGGCACACCGATCAGACCCAGTGCCTGAGCCTCCGCCCAGTTATCATCCATTTGTTGCAGATATTCGGGATTAGTAAACGCTGCCTGCAGAGCCTCTTTTTCCAGACCAATTGACTCGCCAACATCGCACAGTACCTGCTCATCGCCTATGTCCAGGCCATTGGCCCATTCCGCACGCATGACCTCGACAATCCATTCACGCAGCAAACCCTTCTCCTGGGCCAAAAGTGATGCAGCCCCGGCTATTGTGGGATCAGTGGTGATGGGGGGCGGATTCATGGGGATGCCCATTTTAGCGGTTATGCGCCGTATATCCTGACGAGTAAGAGGAATCTTGATCTTGGCGCGATCGGGGGGAGAACGACCGGACCACCCCCCGAGAGGACGCCAAACCAACCCGACATCATACTCATCGTAGATCTGAAAGAGTGTCTTGGATGCGATATAACAGTAGGGGCTGCGAAAGTTAAAAAAGAGTTTTACATCAACAGAATCAGTCATATTTTGTAACCTAAAAAGTGCCAGCTCCTAGCTCAGCGTATTGCCGAAGCCAGGAGCTAGCCAACCCAACTGGAGTGAACTAGCGTCCCTTCGCACGCATATTTTGCACAGTAAACAGTTTCACCTGATTCATCTCGGGATCTACCTGACCTTTAAACTGACCGGTTGTGCAGTGCCCTGCCTGAACGTCCAGCATCGAGAAAGCATCGTCGATGGAAACACCGGTGCCCTTGTTCTTTGCCATGTGATGATCGGGGTGCGCTTGCCCAATTATCCACGACTTCCACAGGTCGCCCTTGCGATCGTAGATCAGGGTCCGTGGCAGTGTGAACGTCTGTGCATCCACATAGTGCGTGCGCTTGCTGATCGGGTGGTTATCATCAATCGGATCAGCTTCTAGCACATAGACCTTGCGCAGCTGCCAGGAGATATTGGGGAAACAGCCGCCCTGACCGCCAAAGTCAACAAACTGATAGCCATCACTTTCTTTCAGGTCTGTCGCCAGAACCTGGTCATTGTGATTGTAGAAGGGCAACAAAAGATTCTGCGTACCCTTGTAACTCCAGTTCATATCGGAAATACGGCTGTTATAACCCTCAAAGTCCTCGATCATGATGTCCGCGCCCAGAAAAGAGTCGGTAATCTGACCCGTAGCGAGGCGACGTACCCGTCGCTGAAAACCCAGATACAACCAGGTGTTATCGCGAACCAGATCGTTTTCTGCACGGTGAATCAGCAGCTGAGTATTCTTAACATCAAAAGGTTCCAGCACCTGAACATAGATCGCTCGGAAAAGATCCGAGGGGTTCTCAGGAAACTCTGGTATGGGTTCGTGTTGCACACGATGCTTGTAGTTGAGGAAGTGGAAACTGAACTTCAGCGTACGTTCCACCTTTCCAGAATCCAGATCGCGATACTTCCAGTAGAAGGGAGAAATCGCCGCACTATCGCCCCAGTTGTAACCATACTTATAGTTCCAGGCTAGTTTTTCGCCTGCACGTGGATCGTCCGTGCTGGGCTCTTCGGGAAAAGGTCTCCCAGCCATAAAATTATTGATCTGGCCTAGCCCCTCCCCCAGAGATACCTTACCGAGGTTCTTGCGAGTGGCGCTAACATAGTTTTCATGCAAACCAAAAGAGGTAGTCTCTGCTACCTTCATTTCCCATAGGCCATTTTTCAACTGATCGAAAACGGCCGAGTCAAGAATATCCTTGAACTGGTCCACGTTAGACGCGTTGATCGTCATACCAACGTTAAGACCTTCATGGCTGGGCACGCTATCGCGGTAGGGGTAGAAGGAATCATCCACCACGTCGGCGTAACCATGGGTCGAGCCCAGGGCGGCAGCCAGTGCAATCGTAGTAACTATTTTCTTAAACATAATCATGTCTCCTGATTATCATGTCGGTTAGAAGCGGTAGCGTAGAGTGACCTGGAACTCATCTTCTTCACTGGCACTGGCAAGCGGACCTGCACGGAAGCGACCCAGAGGCTGGATTCCGCTCAGGCCGACGGAACCGGACTGGAGCGGGTCAGCGTGCGCAGGTGTCGCAGTGAACGGAGGGAATGGGTTACAGGCACGGCAGTCGTCAAATTGCTGATCTTCCATGCCATCGCCGAATTTGATATTGAAGCCCACAATCAGACGCCAATTGTCATTGATCAGCCAGTCCACTGACGGAGCAAAGGTACCCGCTTCAGCTTCGTAGTCGTAAGCCATGATAATCTGTGGGCTGATGGTGTCGGACTTGTACCAGCCTTTTATCAGCAAGGTCATGGTGTAATTGTCTTCCCAGTTTGGTATGCCTACATCACCCAGCGGAGCGCGCTCCAATTCATGATCCAGCATGTGCTCGCCAAAAATCTGACCGGAAATCAGGAACGCCCTGTTCTTGTTCAGGAAGGGAATAAAGGTGTTGCGATCAATACCCAATACCCAGCGGAACATGTCGGAGTCCGAGTAGAGATCCGCCTCCAGGGTGTTGGCAAATTCCTCGCCTGTCGTGTAGGTCGCCTCGATCCGGAATACGGACTTGATACTGTCCACATAGAAATCCAGTGAGCCACCAATCAGGTCGACTTCCGGGAAGTCGATATCAAAAGCAATCAGATGACTCCAGTCTGCAACCTCGCCGGTGAAGGCGTTCGTGGAGGGGATATCACCGCGCAATACTGGCAACTGTTGGTAGAAATGATAGTAGTTCAGGGAGAAGCCTACACCGTCGTAAACACCTTCCAGTTTAATACCACCCTGGTCATGACCGTCAGGCAGGTTCACCTGGCGAATACCAATCACGCCGGGAGCAAAATCCGCTGCGATCAAACCGGGATCATCTAAACCAATCGCTCCGGCCGGTACAAAGTTGGATACCGTACAACCGTTTTCCCAGCAGTTATTCATACCGCGAAAGAAGGAGCCCGCATCGAGAATCGAGTAAGGCGTACCACCCTGGCCCAAGGCGTTCGGGCGGAACTCATCGAAGTTCCACACCAGCTGCAGGTTGAGATCCTCAAACAGGCTGGTAGCACCCCAGCGATACTCGGCGCTGGCAATCCACTGAGGCATACGGATATCCTCCAGCTCGTCGTAAATATTCTGTCGGGAGAAGTCTACCGGGTTGATGATATCCAACACACGGAACAAGTCCGTGCGCCCCCAAACAACCTGCTGCTTGCCCACGCGAAAAAACCACTCGGACATCTCGCCAGTGGGAATACTGCCTTCAATGTACAACTCACGAATAAAATCCAGCTGATCATTAAACTCCGGGAAGCGCAGATCGTCGGTATCGAAGTCCATGTAGTCGTCGAGACCACAACCGCGACTGTCTTCGTCACAGGGACGAACAGGAACGCCCAGTGTTACGCCGCCATTCGGACTGTGCATGTCCTCACCCAAAACTCGCAGGCCTTCGTTGGGGTTGCCACTCGTATCAAACAAAAAACCCGGTGGGATCGGATTGCCGGCAGCTGCACCGCCGTTGCCCAGTATTGACGTACCCCACGGAGAGTCACCATTACCACCAAAAAGAGCCTGGGCTGTGGTGCTGCCTGCGTTTTGAAAGGATCGAGGTCCGCCGGCCGAGTCGCCGTACTCATCATCGTTGATGTCATACACCGCGTCATAGGTGGCACGCAAGGTACCGCTCACACGAAAGTTGTTGAGGCCAAACTTCTCACCGAAGTCTTTACTGAACTCATATTGCCCCGTGTTACGCGACTTGGAAATTCCGGACCCGTCGCGATAAAACGTCGCGTTCTCGACGAAACCGGCGATGTCCCACTTTTCGTCCTGGGCCAACGATGTCGTCGCCCCCAGACTAGCTAGAGCTGCGGCGGTACCCACCGCGCTTAGAATCTTGCTTGTTATTCTCATTGGATTCCCTCCAGGGGTTTAAAATTTAAATCGGTCAGCCTAGGCCTCAGGTCGACCGCACCACGTCAATCAAGCCGCAACCGGCTCGATATGAATTTCGTCGTCCTGCACTTGTGTACCGACAATAAATGCCGGCCTGAATCTCACTATCCAGGCCGGCACCAGATTGGCCGCCGCCCAAGCATTAAGTATCAACATCACCACTAACAATAGTGCTGCCTCAGCCTGAAAACGCAGCTCTGACACAAAGGCCCACATCACAATGCCACCGATCAATGCGGTAGCGGTGAAGGCAATCGCCTTTCCTGTAGTTGCAATGGAGTGTCGTATTCCTGCGCCGAGGTCGCCGTTGGCTCTGGCAGTCTCTTCCCTGACCCGATCCATCATGTAGATCGAGTAGTCGATACCCACCCCGATTCCCACTGCGATAATCGGTACTGTGTTCACATTAATTCCAATGCCAACAATGCCCATATAGGCATAGGTTGCCACGGTGCAAAAAGTCATTACGAGGAACATCAACCAGCCCGCGTGAATAGACCAGTAGAACAGCGTTACGAATAGAAAAATGAGTGCCATCGCTGCCGGGATGATCACCATATTGCTTTCGAAGGCCGCTTCATTTATCGCCGCAGTTACACCGATGGGACCACCCGCCAAACGGACTTCCAGTCCCTCAACTTTGTTCTTTGGATCGTCGATCCATTCCTTGGCCATATGAATGGCACGGCGCAGAGTCTCGCCTTTGTGATCCTTGTAGAAGAACACCAGGTTGGCTGTTTGATCGTCTGTATCAACAAACTCTTTGAGTGCGCCAGGAATGGGGCTGGACGCCATGAAGGCAAACATAAGACCACCCACATAGGCGCCTTCGTCTGGAATCACCGCCCATCGGGGATCGTCGTTGTGAAGGATTCGGTTTACCTGTTTAACCAGGTCAGGCATACCCTTGCTGCCACCCATAGCCGGATCCTGCAGCATATGTATCTGCAAATCTTGCAGAGCGCGCAACACTTCGGGGCGCTTCATTCCACCGGGTTCATCTGTCTGAGCAACCAGGTACATTTCCTCGGAGCCCGGAAAGTTATCGTTGATATTTTTGGAGGACACGTTGTAGTCATGATCGGGGTAGAGAATGGGAGAACCGGGCTCAGACTCACCAATCTGCACCTTGGAGCTCAGCATACCGCCGCCCACATAGACGGCGAGTGCAAGCAACAGGATAGTTAAAGAACCGCCCTTGCTGCTGACAAAGCGAGCCAGTGCTGCAAACACTCCTACCTGCGCGTCAGCATCATCGCCTTGCACTTTACTCAGTGGCAACAACGACAGTACCAGGGGTACCGCTATCAGAACTGTAATGACAACGGTACCTGCCCATATTGAAGCGTAGATACCCAATTTCACATTGATCGGTGAAGAGCCGAGGGAGATAATCAATAGACCCACAGCATCGGAAACAATACCCAGAGTTCCCGGACGAAAAAGTGTTTCGAAGGTGCGGCGAGCCGCATCATGGTTATCCTTTGCGGTCTGAGCCTCAAGATAGTAGCGCTCCACTAACTGGATACCGTGAGACATGGCCCTGGCCGTAATCAGGAAAGGAATCACCAGAGTCAGCGGATCCAGGTTGTAGCCCAGTAGGGAGACAATTCCTAAACCCCAGGTTGCTGAGATCAACACTCCAATCAAAGGGAGTAATATGCCGTAGCCGCGAGTGCGGAAGTACGCCACCAACAGAGCCAGTAAAATCCCCAGTGTAAGCAAGAATATCTGCATGATCTGGCCCAGGTAACTGTATACCCACCCCATCAACACCGGCTGTCCGGTGGCGTAAATGTGTATGCCCTGCACCACCTCACTCTCTCGCAACTGCTCCACGCTTTCTGTCAGTTCACCCAACTGACGAAAGATCTCCACGTAATCCAACTGGCCCTCGTTGAATGTGCCTCGGATCAGAGCGGATTTCAGATCGGGTGCTACCAACAAGCCATAGACATTGGGATTGGCCATGACATCCAGGCGCAACTGTTCCAGTTGCTCTTCGCTCATGTCGGGATAAAGCGGATCGTAGTAGGCCTCGGAATTCATATTGCCCATTTCCGTCAGCCAGGTTTTACGCACCGTGCGGTGGGTAAGACTTCGAACGAGGTTGTGGTTCACCCCCGGCAGGGAATCCACACCTAGAGTTAGCCGATGAATACGCGCAAGCGTATCGACATTAAAAATATCACCCTCTTCAACGGATATCGCCATCACAACGTTGTTTGCGCCGCCGAAGGTATCTTTCACCTCGTTATGAAGCTGAATGTAAGGATGTTCTTGTGGTAACAGATCGGAAAAGTTGGAGTACATCTCCAGGTAGGGGATGCGGCTGGCGAAAAACAGGGTCGCTAACAATATCACCGAGAGAAAGGTTTTCGGGTGGTAAAAGACGAAAACTTCTATCATCCCGAAGAACCGACTGATTACGCTGTCTTCTTTCACTTGTTGCTACCTTTGTTACCTTCATTACTTTTGCTGCGTTCAGCCAGTGGAATAACTACCAGGGTTCCACCGCCCCCTGCTACCAGCAAAGAGCCGTTATCCAATGTGTCCACACCGCGCATGAAAGCCAAAACTTCCGTAGCGCCTTCAAACGCCTGCCACTTGCCACCGACCCGCTCGACCAGCTTGGCGCTCCCGCCTACGGCAAACACACCGTGCTCACTTGCGTGCACGTTGTAGATCGGAGCGGACGTCACTGACTGCTGTCGCTCCCAGTTCAGGCCACCATCGGTGGTCTGCCAGATCACGCCATCGAGACCACCAGCCCAACCTGTCTGAGCGTCCAGAAAATCCACGCCCATCGGATAGAACTCATTGGGGATAGGCTCCAGAGCCTCCCAGCTGTCGCCACCATCGGTGGAGGTCAGAACAGTGCCAAACTCGCCCAGCGCGAATCCCTTGTTCTCATCGACAAAGCGCACGGCCGTAAACTGCAGGTCTTCGTACAGGCTGAACTCGGTCCATTGCTGCATATCTCCAGCAGACCAGTAGAGCGTGCCGAAGCTGGCAGAGACCCAAAGGCGACCGTTGGGGGCGCAGTGAATAGAAAGTGTGCTCTCGGGAGTATCCAGAACAGAGGATGTCCACTGCCCCGCATCGCTGTCCCGGCGCCATACCCGCCGTTCCGTATCCAGAGCGAAGAACTCGCCGGAAGGACAGGCAGTAATATCGATCAGCGGCGGACGCCCGGGCAATTCGAAACGCTGCCAGTTCTCGCCACTGTCTCCGGATACAACGATTGCACCCACAGAGCTGACCACCATCACCTCATCTCCGCTGTGTGCAGCCGCCTGCAACATATCGTAGCGTCGCAGGTCCTTTGCGCCTTCAGCTTCAGCGCCACTAAGATCCAGCGGCGCCTCACAAGCGCTAAGCGCTATGAATAACAGCGCCAACCCGATGCGGCGCTGCCAGCACTTAGCTGGCAGTTCCGATTTTTTACCCAGCAGACTTTGCATATTTTTCTTCATATCCATTCCAGCTTGTTCGACGGCGAAAGCCGTCGGCTAGACAAACCTCATACTGAGAGAACCCATCTCGTGGTAACGAACAGTAATATTGTCACCGGCCTCTACCGCCACTGCAGCCGTGACGCCACCGGTCATGATGAAAGTGCCTGCGGGAATTTCCTCACCGCGCTCACCGAGCATATTGGCCAGCATAGCCACGCTTGCCGCCGGGTCACCGAGTACCGCAGCACCCGTGCTCAACTCCACGATCTCGCCATTTTTTTCCATCACGACACCCGTGGTACGCAGATCCATGTGACCCACAGGAAGACTGCGACCGCCAGTGACAAAGCGGGTGGATGAGCAGTTATCCGCAACCACGCTCTTGAGATCGAATTTAAAATCTCGGTACCGCGAATCGATAATCTCCACTGCGGGGAGCACAAAGTCAGTAGCCGCTATAACGTCTGCCACATGCACTCCTGGACCCTTGAGGGGAGCCTTGGTCACAAAGGCAATCTCGGCTTCCACCTTGGGGTGAATCAATTCAGAGGTCTTAATCACGGCGCCATCGGCGCAGCTGAAGTAGTCCGCCAGAAAACCGTAGCAGGGGACTTCAACACCCATCTGCGCCATCTTCGCCCAGGAGGTCAGCCCCATTTTCATGCCGACAATTTTGGTGCCACGCGCTTCTTTGCGACGACGGATTTCCCATTGGATGTCATAGGCATCTTCGAAATCCATATCGGGGTAATCGTCGGTAATTTTGCTGACGTCGTGGACCTGCAACTCGGCATTCTCAAGGTGCTCTGCCAGTTGGGAAATGACTTCGGGACTCAATGTACTCATAACGTATCCGTTTCCTTTGATTCAAATCTTGATGCAGACGTTCTGCAATTCGGTGTAAAACTCCAGGGAGTGCTCTCCCCCCTCTCGACCCATACCTGATTCCTTTGAGCCGCCAAAGGCAGTGCGCAAGTCGCGCAAAAACCAGCTATTAACCCAGGCGATTCCACATTCGATCTGTGTGGAAACACGCAGCGCGCGGGAAGTGTTTTCTGTCCAGATTGCCGCCGCTAGGCCGTAGGCTGTGTCGTTTGCTAGGGCGATGGCCTCCTCCTCGGTATCGAAGGGTCGAATGTGACAGCAAGGGCCGAAGATCTCCTCGTTCACCACCCGCGCATCGTCCGCCAGACCTGTCCAGATAGTTGGTTGTACCCATGCGCCACCCGCGAGCTCAGCGGGCATATCGGGCACACCACCACCCAGTACCACTTCGGCGCCCTCTTCGACCGCCAACTGATAGTAGGACAGCACTTTCTTCTGGTGTTCGTGGGAGACTACCGGGCCCATGTCCACAGTCTTGTCATCAGGCACACCCAGTTTGAACTTGGCCGCTTCCCCAGCGAGACGAGCCACAAACTCATCGAAAATCGTACGTTCTACATAGACCCGTTCCGTGCCTAGACAAACCTGACCGCAGTTGGCAAAGACCGAACGCAACGTACCTTCGATCGCCTTGTCCATATCGCAATCGGCGAAAACCAATGCCGGGTTCTTGCCACCGCACTCCATAGAAACATCACGCAAGCCTTTGGCTGCGGAGCGGGTAATGATTTCGCCGGTGCGGGTCTCGCCGGTAAACGTAATCGCATCAACACCAGGATGATCAGTGAGAAATGCACCAGCGGAATCCGGACCGAAGCCATTCACCACATTAAAAACACCGGGAGGGACTCCCGCCTCATTCATAACCTCACCCAAAAGTGAAGTGGTGGTAGGCGTTTCTTCAGAGGGCTTGACGACCACTGTGTTACCACAGGCCAGCGCCGGGCCAACTTTCCAGGTCATCAACAGCAGGGGCAGGTTCCATGGGCTGATCACAGCGATCACACCCTTGGGTTTGCGTACCGCTATATTGAAAGCACCGTTACCATCCGGCGTCGCCATCTGGAATGCCTCGGTGGAAAAATTTTTGACGGCATCGGCGAACACGCGAAAATTTGCAGCACCGCGCGGGATATCGATGTGGCTGGCTATATTGTACGGTTTGCCTGTATCGGCGCATTCCGCGGCCAGGAACTCATCAAAACGTCGATCTATACCGTCGGCCACTGCGTGCAAAATGGCGCTGCGCTTTTCTTCGGTCATTTTGCCCCAGGGGCCTTTCAGAGCCTCTCGGGCCGCCAACACCGCCGCGTTTACATCCTGGCGCGTGGCCTCGTGAACGGAGCCATTTAACGAGCCCGTGCAGGGATTAACATTGTCGAAGGTCTTACCACCGGATGAGGCGCAATATTCACCATTAATAAAGTTTTTTACTTCGTTCATTGCTAGCTCTTCTGTTGTTTGTTAAGCGAGGGGTACAAATAGGTCATTACGTCTTGGGAGGCCTGCTGATGCATCGATTTCAGTCTTCCCCCGTAGTAACAACACCAAGCAGGTGTTATGCCTTTTTTTAGGCGTTATGCTTTCCTGAATTTGGGATATTTATATATATTTTACCATTATCGATATTTATATATTATAACGATAGTCGATACTTTGGGTTTTAACAATACTTTATCGATATTTATTTGATTTATATATATAGTATTTAAGCCCATTAGATATAAGAATTTTCAAGAAAGTCTCTACAATGAACGCTATCTTCTATATCCGGGATAGCTACCAACTTGTATCCTTGGACCCGCATCAACACGACCAACGAGTAGCGAGTAATGGAACAAAAAACACTAACGGACCAGGCCTACCTGCTGTTGAGGGAGGATATCGTCCACGGTAAGTTCAAAGCGGGCGAAAAGTTGGGCATCGAATTACTCAAGCGCACCTATGAGGTGGGCGCTACGCCGCTCAGGGAGGCTCTTTACCAACTCAGCGCCGATGGCTTTGTCAACGTACAGGGCCAGCGTGGCTTCCGGGTGGCTGATATGTCGCTGAACGAGCTCGCGGAGATCACAGACCTACGTGTGGTTCTGGAAGGCATGGCACTTACTCAAAGTATCCAGAACAGCGATGATGACTGGGAGTCACGGGTTGTCGCCGCGTTTCACCACCTCACCAAGTCAGAAACCCTAGCTGAACCCGATATCCAAGAGTGGGAGGTCCGCAATCGGGAGTTTCACCTGGCTTTGGTATCGTGTTGCCATTCGCCCTGGTTGATGCGGTTCCACGAGATCCTCTATGACCAGCACAAGCGCTATCGCAATCTGGCGCGCATCGATGGCAGTGCTCGACGCAACGTGCACGATGAACATATCGCTATCTGCGACGCTGCCCTGGCCAAGGATACAAAAACCATCTGCGAAGCCAATGAAGAGCATATCCGGACCACTGCCGAAATCACCAGTCGCTTGCTAGAGGAAAATAGGAACAGCTGAAGCGCCGCCGCACGATATCAGACAGGAAATTCCACCTCAGCGTCCCATCTGTCGCAGGTAACTTGTGGTGAAAGATTTAGGTCGCAGTGGCTTTTCCGCTAATCTCGATTTCAAGGTGAGCGTAGTGCAGTGCTCCGCCTGTAGATCAATCATACTCACGCCATCGGTGATCACGCCCTGCCAGAGCTCATTTTCCGGGGAGTGGAAACCCGAGTGACTCACAGAGGATATCCCCAGCTTCCACAACTCGCCGGTCCTATCGTAAATGCGCGTCAGCATAGGAGAAAAAGTGGCGGCATCGATGACATAGTGGCGTCGTGACAGCGGGTGACTTGGATCTTTGGGAACTGCTTCCAATCGGTGCACCTTGCGCAGTTGCCAGGTGACATTCGGAAAGCAACTACCTTTGCCGGCGAATGCGATGTCACGGTAGCCGTCTTTGTCAGGCTCCTGCTGTGCCAGGTCGAGCTGGTTGTGCGCGTACATGGGCAGCAACAATTCTTCACTCCCCAGGTAGGTCCATTCCATATCCACGATCCGCCCGTTGTAGCCGAGAAAATCCTCGATCATGATATCGCTGCCCAGGAAGGCATCGGTCTTTTGCCCCGTCCCAATACGCTTTACGCGGCGCTGGGTATTCAGGTACATCCAGGCCTGCTCGGGCTCGGTGTCTTCCTCTGCCCGGTGGATCAACAGCTGAGTGTTACGGATATCCTGGGGGCTGCTTACACGCAGATAGAGCGCCGAGAAGAGATTCGAGGGATTAGTCTCCAGTGAAGGCACTGGATCGTGGGAATGGCGGTGGGTATACCTCAAAATCGCCCCGTACATGGTGAGCGTGCGCTCGAGCTTGCCTTTCTTCATATCGCGGTAGCGCCATATAAAACGCGCGGTCTCGGTCTCGTCGGGCGCATAGACATAGCGCATGTTCCAGGCTGCCTTGATGCCCGCCTGCGGATCCTCCGTATCCAGACCGGTAAACGGCCGGCCGCCAATGTAGTCGGACAGGTCACCCGGTTCCCGGCCAATCTTGGTAGCACCGAGATTGTCTTCCGTGGCTTTGAAGTAGCGCGGGTGCGTGGGGAAATGCAGCTTGGGCCCGAGGGTGATTTGGAATCGCTTCGCGCGCACGCTTTCGACCACGGCTTCGTCCAGCCAGCTGGCGTACTGATCTACGTTTTCGTGGCTTATCGTCGCACCGGCTGCCAGCAGTGGGTTGTCAGCATTCTCTAATACGGGAGCGAACTCCCCAGTGACTGCGGACAAATCTTCCGCGTTGATATACGGGGTTAATATCAAGCCCAGCAGGGCGAGAGTGGCTGTCAGCAGGCTGCGCATTGAAGAATCCATTTTACTGAGTTCTGGCCGTGTTACACGGTTATTTACAGAGTGCGTTCAGCACATCATCTGTTTCAGGCGCGGAACCATCTTTGAAGTCCGACAGCCGCCCATAGACATCGGCCGCAGCCTGATGGAAACCATCTGGCAGGCCGCTGCCCTCAAAAGTGCGGGCAATCTCAAGCATCTCACTACCGAAACGCCAAGCCTTGGACACACTGGACTGGACGGCAGCTTCTAATTGCGCGGGAAGTTGTGGCTGAGATTTATCCCACTCCTGCCATAGCACATTCTCCACTCCTTCGGCCCGTGCCAATCCAGCGACGGCCAGCAACAGCGCTGCACTGCCTTTGGTCCAAGCGGCATAACACATTTTCAGCGCCGAAGCGCGACCTGGAACCCCATCGATGGTGTGAGCCTCAAGCAAACTGTCATCAAACAGAGTTGCAATTTCCGGGGCACGAGCACCCGAGAGATACAGGCGGGTGCTACCCGGCACTCTGGGAGGTGGGCCGATGATACCGCCGTCCACGAGATCTGCGCCTGCGGTCACGACAGAGGCAATCCGTCTAATCGTATCCGGGGCCACTGCATTTGCATCCACATAAATACCGCCAAAGCCCTCGGCCATTACCTGTTGCGACAGCTTGAGCGCGCCGTGGGGCGGGCAGACGGCGAGAACAACCTCCGCAAGCGCAACCAACTTCGCAAGCGTATTACAGCTCTCAAGTCCATCCGCACGCGCCCTGTTCGCACTGACCTTACTACGACCCGTGGAAACCCACAGCACCCGATGCCCCGCCTCAACGAGTGCTCCGCCAATACGACTGCCCATCTCACCGGGATGGAGTATGCCGATATTCAATCTGCGACCAGGCTGATAGTCGTGCAATCCAACTTATCTATTCCCTTCTTCACCCCATCCCACCTTGCGTACAGTTGCCACTGGTCCGATGAATCGTTGGCCCAAGCGTTAGAAAAAGCGGTCGAAATGCACTTGATCGAAGGGTACTTTCCTCTCTACCATCAGATGCTTTTGCGCCGCGGCCGTCATGGGAGGCGGGCCGCAAAGATAAAATTCGTTGTCGTTGTAATTTTGCAGATTGCGATCTACAACCTCGTGGATGAAGCCCTTCTCTCCGCGCCAGTCGCCACATTCTTCTTCCGAGCCCGACAAACCACAGCTCAGAGAAAATCGATCGCCCAGACCCACCGCCGCCTCGCGTATGTATTCCTCATTGAGTTCATTCAAGGCCTTGGCGCCGTAGTAAAACTGTACGCCCCTGGCAATACTCGGGTTGACACTCAAATACCGCAAGATAGACAACATGGGAGACAAACCAGAGCCGCCGGCAACGAGAACAACATCGCGCTTTACATCATCACGGAAATAGGAGTGGCCATAGGGACCGTCACAACCGAACTCGTCTCCAATTACTGCCTCTGTGAACAGGTAATTACTGCCTCTTCCAACCGGCATGCGTTTGATAACAAACTTGATTTCGCGCGACCCAGTAGCTATCGACGAATTGGAATAGGCCCGCTCGCCAACACCGGGAATATTCAGCATGAAAAACTGGCCTGCGAGATAATCAACATCGTGTTCGATGCTGAAAACGAACTCAATTAGATCGCTGGCAATCTCAATCTTTTGCGCCAGCGTGGCCGTAAATCGCGCCGGCTTGAGTAATTTTGGGTTCCAGGTTTCCAGGCGCGTCTTTAAGACCAGGCCATCACTGGCACATTTATTTTGACAGGCCAGCACAAACCCCTTACGTAAATCGCGCTCTGTGAGCGCCGGTGCCTCAGGAAAGAGGTTCTCCACTTCGCCCTCCAGCACCCGCACCTTACAGCAACCGCAGCCGCCGGAATTGCACTCGTATGAAATTTGTAGGCCCGCCCTCAGGGCGGCCCGCAACAGGGTGTCTTCGCTGCCACAATCATAGGTTGTGTCGCCACCATCGATTTTTACCGTGGCCATTTATGCAGCTCCCATTATGTCCCGGCGTACTTTCTCCGCTGCGGCAATGGCGTCATTCGCGCTCACTGGAGAATTTGGAATAGCGCTAATATAAGCATCCATCGCGGCATCGGCCAAGGGTACCCACTTGTCGACTATCTGTTGAATAACCGCTTCATTGCTCTCATTATCTGCCAAAAGCACTTTGTGCAACTCAGTCGCCCAACGCTGATGGCGCTGCGAATCATGCAACTGAGAATCGATGAGCATTGGCATCAAGGTGTCGTTACCCTGACGGCTCGCCTCAGATAGTGGCTTGAGGACACCCTCTGCCAACATGGGCAATACGACGTAACAAAGGGAGACCACGGCCTCGGACCAATCGTAACTGGCCAACTGCTTTTCAATGAGCTCTCTCATGGGCTGAAAGTGGGCCGCATCTTCCCAGCAACCGCGCTCAGCGGCACCAAAGCCCATGTCGGGGTAGGTGGTAGACAACTCAAAGGTACGATAAGCGGTGTGGGTTACACAGCGCAGAAGGTCAGCAGCCTGGAATGTCGCACAGTTCGAAATCGTACTGGCCGGGGCCATTTGCATCACATAGGTGGAAGACATCTGTAGCGCGTGAAAGACATATCGCAGCGGCGTGTAGAGCTGGGCGAGCGCCGACACCCAGTCGACCTCCAGCATTTTGTCGTGCTCGCGCTCATTAAACTGGTCGAAGAGACTTTGGACATGATTTTCCTGGCCATCCTGCAGCAGGTTATACGTCCGATATACCAATTTGTCCGGATCACTGAATACATCCCAGTCTTCGTGTTTAAGTGGAGTCTCATTGCGGTACTTTTTGTACCACATATTCATCGGTGAGTTCGGCGCCTGTTCCCAGGGCGCATCGGCATTGTTCATACTGTAATGAAGATTTTTAGAGACAATGTCGTACTCACTGGGCTTTCTGCGATTCTTTGCCAGGTGGCTCCAAGTTCTCAGTGGTTTTTGTTCTAAATCAAATGCCATGGTTTTAGCCTGCTATAGTCTGTTATCCGTTAAAGCGTGGTGGTGTAGTAAAAACGCGCCTGGTCTTCAGTCACCTCAATTCGTCCCGCAAAAGACGCCAAATTGATTTCAAGTTCATTCATTTTGAAATCCCGACCGAGCTCTTCTTGCAGTGTTTCTCGTGTGACGATCAACTCACTTTCTGCGTAAATTCTGGAGTATGCACCGTTGGCTTCCACCGTGACTTCTTTTTCCGGGTTATCGATGATGGCGGCTTCTGCAACTGCCTCGGCAACTTCACCCGCTCGCACGATCGGTCCCACATTGTTATTGTGTAGCAGTTTGTCAGTTTCGCTTTTGTTGCTCATAACTTATTTACCTTTTTTAGGCCGGGGCCATTACGGGTTCAATACCTTCTACATTGACGTAGATATCTTCACCGCGAATTTCGGTAGGATATTCCGCCAGGCAACTTGTCGCCGGGTTTATGCCTTGACCCGTTTTACATTCAAATGTCCACAGATGAGCCCTACAGGTGATGATCCCCTCTTCGAACGTGCCCTCAGAAAGCAAGATTTGTTGATGAGGGCACATGGCCTGGTAAGCTTTCACTTCCCCACCGTCAGCGACGGCAATCAGAACCTCTGTACCATCGCCGGTTTCAAATGTGTCCATGTCGCCTTCCCACAAATCTTCCAGTGAGGCAACTTTTTCATAGCCCATAGATCAATCCCTTAACTCTGTTGATAAATAATATCGATGACTTCTGTAGGTTTTAGCCCACTGTCACTGACCTTCATATCCCTGGGGAATAATTCCTCGGTGCGATGGCGCCGGACACGCATTACTCCCGGCTGTTTACGTACGCGCCGGTTGACGGAGTGGTGAGCACATTGCTCGGCAACCCGATCCATAGTGTCCTCGGAATCGACCGGCACGAGCTGGACAACAAAGTCAGCTTGAAAACTGGAATGCAATGGGAAAAGTGCCATTGTTAAATCTCCTGGGGCTGGCCCCTTTTATCGAGTTGAAGTCAAAAAGCTAGCTGGCTTTTTTCATGTTGTCTTTCACTTTCTCAATCCACGCATAATCGTGCGCGTCCCTACCCAGCTCTGCGACACCCTCCATGCCCATGTATTCCAGGGCACCTTGCAGGTTCATTGGCTCGACATCGCCGTTGAGGAATCGGTCGACAATACTCATATGCTGCTCGTAGCGCTGGGGATCTTGTTCGAAAACCCATTGGTCCACCTCATTAGAAAAATGAAACAATCTGCCATCTTTTTCTACCGTGTACACTTTCATATCCCAATGCTCTTCACCGGGGATGCCACAAATGGGCAACTGGTTCATATTGCACACCAGAGGAAGTGTTTCGGGCAGGGTTAACTCCTCTTTGTCGGCTATCAGGTTTTCGGTGATCACATCCCAACACTGCCCCCAGCGGGCGTTCCAGCCAGGATACTTTTCTTCCAACCAATCGCGCTCTTGCGGTGTGACACCCGCTGCGGGGTTCCACCAGATGGTGGGACGCCAGTACCAGACACCCAGATGATAGCCGTGGTGTGTGGAGTCCAACTCCTCCATAAAGGTGTCCCAGTACCAGGGTTTATCCAGCCCAAGGTCTATCAGTGAACGCTCGAACTGCCCGACAATCCACTCGTGCATAAATTCTTTGAAGGAGTGTCCGCGATGCTCCAGGGGAGTGTAGTAGTCCAGTGCTGGGCCAGTCAAAATGGCGAACAAACGCCAAGCTCGCCATACCGCCATGTCGACTTTCAGCTGGGCCTCTTCCTTTTTGCCGTTGGCAATAAGGATTTCCAATGCGGGGCCACCTTGCTGCGCATGGCGTGATTCATCGGTTTGGATGCTGGAAATCAGGTTGGCAAAGGTATAGTCGCCGGCATCAGCTGCGTCCGCCGCAAGACCCAAAAACTGCATATTGGTGAAGCCGGTCTCAAAGCCAAAGGTGAGCATAATAGCCACGCTGATGGCATCGCGGCCGGTAATAATGTCATCAAAGAAATGCTTCGCCGCAATAGAAGCCCAGTCGTTTTGGTGGTACGCCTTCCACGCCCAGTCAAACTGGCGATCGGTTTTGCAGTACTCGTGCGGGAAGTACAGCTGTATTTGACCGTGGCGGGTTTCATCCAGCATACCGAACATCGCCATGTTGCGGTTGCCCGGGGCCTTTGAAAAACGTGACATGCGCGCTTCTCCGGTTACCGCTGCGTACTCTCCCAGCGCGATCGCGCCGTAGTGCTGCTTGAGAATAGTGACCCAGCCAGGATCGGATTTCTCGATAATCTTCGCCCGCTCCAGCGCCGCTTTTACCGAGTAGGCACCGGCATCTTTCTCACGTTGGACTTTTACATACTCGGGAAACGTGGTTTTGTAGGGCTCGTCGTAAACTTCCCAACTTTCCATCGGAATGCCCATAGAACCGGACATTTCATCGGGGAATAGTTCGTCCTCGGTGACGTAGCTGGGAGTCCAATTGGTAGCCCTGGTCAGGTCATACCAGTCATTTCTTTGGTGTATTGCCATGGTTTTATCTCTCGCTATAAATCAAATCTAAAATTAGTGGCCTTAAACGCCGGCTTAACTATTGCTTTAAGGTCGAATCAAGACCTTGAGTACATCGTCCGTTTTCTCATGGAAGGTTTTAAAAGCCTCATCGATATTGGCCAGTGAATAGTTGTGACTGAAATATTGATCCGGTTGGATGGCCCCGCGCTCCAGCATACGCAAGCCTTCCCACATAAATGGTTGAACATTGGCAAAACCGTTCATATGCAAGGAGATGTCCCGCAAGAATACATCGATTAAAACCAGATTAAACTGATCATCACAGAACACACCCATTGCAGCGATAACGCCGCCGGGGCGGATAATATCCAATGCGATTTGCAGAGACTCCGGACTACCCACGACTTCAATTACCTTGTCAAAGCCGCGTCCATCGCTAGCGGCCATGGCTTTTTCTTTCCAGTCATCACGAGCCGTATTGATGGTATCGGCACCCTTAGAGGCAGCAATACCGAGACGGTAGTCGAGCGTATCCATGGCAACCACAAGCCCTGCTCCGCGCTGGGTGATTAAATCCAGGCACAATAAACCGGTGGGGCCACAGCCCACCAGGGCAACTTTTTCGCCCGGCTGTATATTCGCCAGCTGATTGGCAATGATTGCCGTAGGAAGATTGCAAGATAGGGTAAGTGCAGCGCTGTCGGAGATGCTGTCCGGCACTTTGATGGCGTGACCGTCTGCATGAGGTAACACCAGCGCCTCGGAGTGGGTGCCGTTGAGATCACCAAACCCGACACCAAATCCGTACACCGCTTTATTGGTGGTTTCACAATGAGCGGTCTGACCCACATGACACATAAAACATTCGCCACAGGAGCAGGAATAGCCCATGGAAATACGGTCTCCTACTTTAAACTTACCCACGGTACTTCCCACTTCACGGACCGTACCGATCAGCTCGTGTCCGGTCTGGGAGCGGCCTTTTTCCATGATGCCATCAAGGGCCCCTCGATACAGGTGCAAGTCTGAACCACAAAGGGAGGTGGCGGCAACTTCTACGAGTACTTCGTGAGAATTTTGCAGGCGCGCATCGTCTACGTCTGTCGCCTTTATATCTTCAGGTCCAAAGTAGACTGCTGCTTTCATAAGATTCCTCACCAAAGTTAACTGTATGATCAATCGTCAGGACGTCGCTCTAACAAAAGACTGTAAACACTTAGTTTCGTAATTTACACTGCAAATATCGTACCAGAGACCAAAAGCCCTCCTATATAGCTGTTTTCTATAGGATTTATCACGAAACCTGAATGTGCCAGCGAAATCCCGTTTTCACCAATTGATAAAACCCTAGGCAATCCCATTTTGGCATCCCACATACCCAAATTTTTCAAATAATCACCGGTGATAAAACGGCTACTTGAGAAATCATTACCCGACTAACGGCGAGCGGCTGTTCGCTATAACACCCAGGTCCAGCCAATTGACAGCGTGTTAACATGCGCCGCAAGCGTTTCGGTCGCACCGGGCACTAGCGCTGAAGGTCCACGGTAGCTGCTCCTCAGATAGCGGGCTATCGCCACATGTAGGGCGTTACCCCTTGTCGTTTCCCAACTAAACCCGAGTGTGGCTTGATGGATGGGGTTGGGCGTCAACATACTGAAACTTACCGCCTCGATACTCTCTTTATTGGGCCGTTTTCCGTAAGCGTACCCCGCCCTTATCGTCAGCCGCGGAGTCGATCGGTAAGCGGCTCCCACCCTGTAGTTTGTCTGATCACGGCGCCATCCAAAGGCGCTACCGCTAGCACTTCCCAAAGGGCTAACCACGGGGTCGATGAGCGAGTTCGTCACACTATTGCCTAGGGCTTTGACATCGCTGTAATGAATTTTCTGGATATCCAGGGACAAACTCCATTGATGATTCGGTCGCATTGCAACGCCAATATTGTAATTTTCAGGAATATCAAAACTACCTTCAGCAAACAAACCTTCGTATTTATCAAATTCCTGCATTGATGTTTTTGTGGCGTATGCGGCGCCGATGCTGATCCACGGTAGCGGTTTTGCATACCAACCGATTCTTACACCCGTGCCCACAGCGATATCGTGGCCACGGTTGGTTACCTTTTCTGGAAAACGAGAAAGCGGTGTTAGCGCTTGTAGGCCAAAAGCCTCAAAACGCTGTATCGCTATTAACGGTGCAACTCCAATGCTTTGATGTTCCGTTATCTTCCAGGCAAGAGTGGGGGCCAGCACCAATTGGTTCAGGTCAAACCCAGCATTGCCGCAACCAAGAAAGAAGTTGCCTGGCTTGTCCTTGCACGTTTCAGGGTTTCCGTTGGTGCCATCAACACCGGTAGTTTGTTCATACTCGCTATTCAAGCCACCGTTGGCATAAGCGGTCACACCCAGCGCAAATCGATCACTGAGCTGCCGTGACCAGGCAATTTCCGGTATCAGAAACAGGGAGTTCTTACTGGTGGAGGAGAAGTTGTAAACCTCTCCAGGGCCCGCGGCGTCCGTTCTTTTAACCTTGCGATGGGGATTAAAAAACTCCAGTCCTATTTCAACACGATCTCCTACGGCTGTGAGCTTAGCGGGATTGGAACTGCCCGCGAATGCATCTTCAGCCACCGCAGTAACCGCCCCTGCTGTCTGCCTTGCAATTGGGCCATCACCCAGGGAAAAATAGCCCCCACCCGCCATTGCCGTACTGCAATACACAGTGCCAATCAGATAACAGACTGACCATTTTCTTGAGAGCGTCATTTACTGCTCCATACCGATCAACAGCGGCTTAATAGGTCTGCCGTAGATTGAACGCAGCTGACAGCTGCGTCGGACGTGGTTTATGACAGTTTGGGATTACAGATCCATCATCTTGCGGTAGCCTTTCCACAGGCCACGGACAGCGGACTCCGTAACCAGGTGGCCCTCACTCTGAGTCTCGCTACCCGACATGAGAATAACATTGGTGCGATCACCATCGCTCACGATCGCTTTGTGGCACAGCTCAGTAGACTCTCCGTCTTCCATGGAAATCAATCCGGCGGGGCCAATCAGGTTAAGCTGTTTCAGCCGTATGTTGCGCAATTCTTCGCTGTCATCTGTATAGCCAAAATACGTCCACACCAATTCAAACTCATCTTTACCCTTGGGCAAAATCTGGCGAACCGCCAACGTGTTCTGTATTTGCTGCAATACCAAAGAGGGAAACAGAGTGAGGATGACCAGTGAAATGCCGTCGTCAAATTCTTGTTGTCCCACGAGGAGCGATGGGTCGTTGAGAGTGTAAGTGCCTGCCTGATAGGTTCTCAGTTTGTCTTTTTTGACATCCTCCAGCGCTGCCTCGTCCTCCTCGCCGCTCTTCGCCCACAATACCGTGTGGAAATCGTTATTAATGAGTGTAGCCCCCTCTTGAGAGGACCGATAAAGGCCAAAGGTCGCGTGAAACAGGTGCAGCAAGCTTGCATGGTAGGGGTCTTTAGAGTTTTCAGCGTAAAACTTCCAATTGCCTTTTATATACTGGCGAGTCGTACCCAGAACCTCCACGGGGCGGTTCATAATACGTTTGAAGAACAAACTGACATCCTCTCCCATATAAGTTTCGATATCAGGTGTCGCATCACTGAAGGTCCCGAAAATCGCACCACAGTAACTAACCACTTTAACTTTACGTAAGCCGTGTTGAGTTTTATCGAAGTCTTTCGGATAACCCCCTTTTCCTGCCAGCCCGCGCTGAAAGGGCACGCCGCGTAAGTCGCCCTTGGCATCGTAGGCCCACTGATGGTAAACACAGGTGAATGTGCCGTCCTCGGAAACTCCGTGTCTATGTCGACACACTTCAGCTCCCCTATGCGCACATCGGTTTACCCAGGCATAGATTTCATTATCCTGACCCCGCGTCACGACGACAGGCGTGTCACCGATATAGGTGGATTTGAAACTACCCAGTTGGAGCAGCTCCGCTTCCAACGCAACAAAATGCCAGGCAGGACCGTTGTATATTTTATCCTGTTCACGATTGTAAATATCCTGGTCGTGAAATACATAATAGGGGACAGCAGTATGGTCGGCATTTTCCGGCCATTTCATACGATTGCTTACAGTCATCCAGTTTCTCCTTCTTTTACTTTATCCCTGCAACGGGACAGTAGGCTTAAATCAGCGTGGTTAAATCGGGATTACCATGAGAGTGGTAATTTTGTGGGTATCAAAAATTGCGGAACGCTCTTTGAACTTCAATACACCACTATCTCGAACGATAAGGTCTACATACTTTCCCACATTATAAACTTCACTCTCACCATTGTTGCAGGTTTTAAACACTGCATAGTTCGACTGAACACTGATTGCCCCATCGCTTACTGACCGAATACACGGATTACTAATGATATGCCGATACCATTGAACCTGATACACATTAGCATTTCGAAGCGCAACGACTCGGTCTTCGAGCATACCTTTACTGTCGCCCCACATGACCGCTGCCGGCAGACCGACTTCTTCATTTTCCCTGGGAATAATCCGGTAAAGACAGCTGTCGGTAAAAAACGCTGGCCAGGATTCAAGTTCATCGTCATCGATACATTGCACATACCGGTTGAGCAAGTCTTCTACTTCGTTTTTCAGCTCTTGGGTCATCATTTTATCCGTCATTCCTCCCTGTACTCCGATCACATACGACTAGCAGCCTGATACACGCGCCACCTCGACTTGGCCGGCCACCCACAGTAGCGTTGCTAGCATTGTACTGGCATGCTAGCATTGCAATTTATGCAAATCAACAACAGTCCTATTTGCTGATAAGGTAAAGACTCTTGCCCCCAATGCGCTTTCTCTCCAGTATTTCCGACATAGATGCCCACTGATTCTTTTAGCCCACAAGAAAATAAAAACTCCAGGCGGCAGCTAACAGTTACGGCGGCTCTGCTTTCAATGGTGGGGCCGTTTAGCATCAATGCCTATCTGCCGTCTTTTCCCGATATTGAAGCAGCCTTTGACGCGACCCGCGCATTGCTCGCGCAAAGTTTGACCGTTTATCTACTCGCGTTTGCTGTTTCCACCTTATTCTGGGGGCCACTATCAGACCGAATTGGGCGCCGCAGGACTTTGCTGGTTAGCATGTCACTGTATCTAATTGCTTCGATGGCCTGTGCTCTTTCTCCCGATGCAAAGAGCTTCCTCATGTCGCGCGCTGCACAAGGGCTGACAGCCAGCGGCGGCTTTATTATCGCGCGGGCAATGATTCGCGATAGTTACGATACCAGTTCCGCCCACAAAGCCATGGCCCAGGTAACCTTAATATTCGCCACGGGCCCGGCAATCGCTCCGATATTGGGCGGCGCCCTACAGGACCAGTTCGGCTGGCGTAGTGTATTTTGGTTTCTCAGCAGCTTTGGAGCCCTACTTCTGCTATTGGGGTTTGCGATACGGGAAACTCTTCCCGGTGACAAGCGCCAATCATTTCATCCTTACAAAGTAAGCGCCGCCTATCTGCAAATCGCCCTGCACAGACAGTTCGTTTGCTTGGTTTTCAGTCTGTCCCTGGGGTTCGCGGGCTTGTTCGTCTATATTGCTGGCGCCCCCACGGTTGTCTACGAATTTCTGGGGCTTTCTACAACTGACTTTGGTCTACACTTCGTGCCCTTGGTTGGCGGTATGATATTGGGGTCCTATTATTCAGGGCGCAAAGCACACCAGTGGCCGCCGGCCCGAACTATAGCGATAGGTTTTTGTATAATGATAATCGCTGCGGTGTTAAATCTGCTCAGTTCACTGCTGAGTACCGCCACGCTGTATTCCGTCATCGCGCCTTTGGTCATGTATGCTTTCGGCTATGCCATGATCATGCCGGCTATCACGATCTTGGCCCTTGACTATTTTCCGCTGAGACGAGGCAGCGCCACATCAATGCAGGGTTTTGTACAGGTCGCCATTAGTGCCGTAGTCACCAGCATCGCCATTCCCTTGCTGAATACCTCACGGTTAAACTTCGCAGTTGGGCAATTGCTTTTCCTGGCTATGGCTGTGATCCTGATTATGCTGTTCCAGCGTCTACAAGGCAGCACAGCTGCCGAGACTCCAGCATGATCGGTCCTTTTACCAAGGGGCGGGTTATGCAGACGCGGTAGAATTCAGTGGGTAGCCCAGGTCAATTTGGGATGGGAGTCGATATCTTCCCCCAGCGAGCAATGTTTGTAGGATGTCCAACTGGCATGCTAGCATATGTACGCTTCAAGGCGAACTTTAATCACGAGAGAACACCCAAACAGTAGAGGCTTGGTAATGGACGCGAACCTGATAAAAAAGACCATGGGATTCAATCACTTAATTGACATAAACGAGGGCTGGGTAGACCGCCAGATTTTTTGTGAACAAGAAATCTATGAGCAAGAGTTGTATCGGATCTTTGCCCGCTCATGGCTGTTTGTCGCGCACGAAAGCCAGATCCCCAATGCCGGTGATTTCGTCACCACATCTATGGGAGAAGATGGAGTTATCGTCAGCCGGCAAAAAGACGGGGCTGTAAAAGTTTTTCTCAACTCCTGCCCCCACCGTGGCAACAAGGTATGCTTCGCCGATGCCGGTAATGCCCGCAGGTTTACCTGCAATTATCACGGTTGGGCCTTCGATTCAGCCGGCTCACTAATGGGCATGCATGAGGAGTATTGTTACGACCCAGGCGATATCGATAAATCGACACACGGATTGAAGCAGGTGGCCCATGTGGACAATTACAAAGGCCTGATATTTGCCAATTTTGATCCCGGTGCCCACTCTTTGGAGCAATGGCTGGGTGACTTCCGCTGGTATCTGGACATCCTACTGGACAACGAAGACGGTGGTACCGAACTGATTGGTGGCTGCATCAAGTCCGAGATCAACGCCAACTGGAAGCTTGGTGTTGAAAATTTTATCGGGGATGCCTATCACGCTGGCTGGACCCATGACTCGGGGTCTCGCGCCATGAACAATGGCGAACCTTTCCCCCCTGTCGACATGGAGAATTCTTTCCACGCCAGCATCAACGGTCACGGCTGGGAGTTTGGCCTGGAGGGAATGGGCGACCTGGTACTGCTGGGGCGCCCCAAGGTGATTGAATACTACAACAGGATCCGGCCGGACATGGCTAAACGGCTGGGTGAGATGCGTTCCAAAATTTTTGGCTCTGTGGCCTCCGCGTCAATCTTTCCCAACATCTCTTTTTTGCCCGGTATTTCCACTTTCCGTCAATGGCAGCCCAAAGGCCCCTGGAAGTTTGAACTGAAAACCTGGGTGATCGTCAACAAAGCAATGCCCGATGACATCAAAGATGAGGTCACCCGGGGCGTCATGCAAACGTTCGGGCCCGGCGGGGCTTTCGAGATGGATGATGGGGAAAACTGGGAGAACTGCACGACAGTTAATCGGGGAGTCGTGACCCGCCAGGAGAAACTCCACTACCGCTGCGGTATTAATCGCAAAGTCGATGATCACCCGATACTGCCTGGCCTGGTTTATCGCGGCCAGTATAACGATGCCAACCAGCGTAACTTCTATCAACATTGGGTCGATATGATGGAAGCACCGACCGCGAACGATATCCCCTACCGGTGGGAGCCAAAGTTTAGCGGCTTGGAAACCCGGGATATCGCTGGCCTCAGTGACCTAAAAAATGGGGGGAAGTAGAATGACGACTGGATCTGCAAAACTTGAAGCTCCCACCTTGGACCTGATCATCTCGCTGCAACAGGTTCTCTATAAAGAAGCCAGGTTAATGGACCAGGAGAGGTACAGCGAGTGGGTGGAGATGCTGGCTGAAGATTTACACTATTTCATGCCCGGCATCGAAACACGCTATCGACGGGACAAAACGGACCAGATTGGAGACCAGACACGAATGGCCTACTATAACGACAATCTGGACGACTTAAAAAAGCGCTTGCGACGCCTCGAAACAGGTACGGCCTGGTCGGAAGACCCAGCCACACGCTACACCCACCTAATCACCAATGTCGAAGTTGAACTAAGCGACCAGGACGATCACTTCCGCGTATACTCGAATTTCCTCGCGTATCGCAATCGTAATGAACGGGACCAGGATACGCTGTTAGGTAACCGGGAAGATCTTTGGCGGCGCAAGGGCAGCAGCTTCGAACTGGTAAAGCGCCTGATCGTTCTTAAACAAAACATCTTGCTCAGCAAAAACCTAAATGTATACCTCTGAACCCAGCAGATAAAGGTCATGGAAATGGTTAACGAAGATGTTTTAAGAAAAACCAAGCAGTGGCGTGGCTACGTGCAAGCCAAATTGGGTTTTCGAAATCATTGGTACCCCATTTTTTTCTCCAGCGAAGTAAATGAAGGCAAGCCGGTTAGCACGAAGTTATTAGGCGAAAACATTCTCATTAACCGGATCGATGGCGACGTATTTGTTATCAAAGACCGGTGTTTACACCGGGGGGTTCCACTATCCCAAAAGCTCGAGTGTTACACCAAGGACACCATCACTTGCTGGTATCATGCGTGGACGTATCAATGGAAGGATGGCCTGCTTTGCGACATCCTGACTGACCCGGGCAGCCGCAGAGTCGGCAAACTCAAACTCAAAACCTACACTGCCCAGGAGGCCAAGGGGCTGATTTTTGTTTTTATGGGGGATATTGATCCTCCTCCTTTATCACATGATGTACCACCGAACTTTTTAGATGACAATATGGCGATTCATGGCATCAAAACAAAGGTGAACTCTAATTGGCGTATGGGTGCTGAAAATGGTTTTGACTCTACCCACGTTTTTATTCATAAAGACAGCCAGATGATGCCGGAAAATGAAACGGTGGTACCCCTCGGTTTTTCTCCAAATCGTGGCGAAGAAAATAAAATGGTCACCCTGGTTAAAGGTGATGAGGGACCAACGGGTGTGTTTGACAATCTTGGCGCCCATTCAAGACCGATTTTTGAAGGTACAATTCAGGGCGAACCGGTTGTCCATAGTGTGATGGGCGGCGACAAGCGCATTGCACTGCAAATTTCTATTTGGCTGCCCGGTGCCCTAAAGGTAGATCCTTTCCCCGATCCTTCACTTATTCAGTTTGAATGGTATGTTCCACGGGATGAGACCTCGCATTGGTATTTTCGAACACTGGGACGGCGTGTCGAAAATCCTGTTGAAGAAGCGGCCTATGAAAAAGAATTCCATGAACATTGGAAGCCGCTAAGTTTACACGGCTTTAATGATGACGATATTTGGGCGCGTGAAGCAATGCAAACCTTTTACGAAGATGATTGGGGTTGGGTCAATGAACAGCTATTTGAAGCGGACCGTAATATCATCGCGTGGAGAAAATTGGCCAGCGAGATGAATCGCGGCATTCAATCCCCAAGCGACTTGTAGTCGCGTCCCCATTCATGCCAGGATCCATAGCAACTGAATTTACTTGGCCTTGATACGCCCGTATCCAAATTATTAGACTTTTCCGGTGCGCAAGAAACTGCGTAATACCTTATTAAACTCTTCGGGTGATTCGTACTGAGGCCAATGAGCAGCGTCATTTTTCATTATGTAGAGCATCGAGCCTGGTATTTTTGCCGCGCTGTTTTCGGCACAAGGAACATCATGGCATGGGTTGTCATGGGTCCATAGGAAAAGGGTTTCCTTCTTTATTCTTTCCATTGGAATCAGGTAGTCGTCGTGCATACCAATCATGGCCAGCACTTTGGAAGCCACTTCTTTTGAGCCGGGTTGCCGGTAACATGTAAGCCGAGTGTTCACCAGCTCATCGGTTATCATGCTATCGTGGTTATTCGGGTGAAATAACCATTTCATACGATTTTTAACGCTTTCAAACGTGGGTGGGCCCATTGTTGTGGCTTTGGATGTCAGGTCGATCAAGTCTTGTAACTCTTCTCGGCCTTTGTCGGTAATAATCGGTAAGCCGGCTGCGGTATTTAAATTTAGTTTTAAAACGCGATCGGGGTATTCAATGGTGAAAAGCCCTGACACCCAGCCACCCATGGATTCGCCTGATAAATGCGCCTGCTTAACACCCAGTGCATCCATTAATTCGCGTAAATGATCAACTAAAACCATCGGTGTGTAATCAAGCAAGGGTTTGTCGGACATGCCCTGCCCTACATAGTCGTACGCTACTACGTGAAACTCATCCGATAAGGCAACCACATTTTTTGCGTAGGCTTCGCAGTGCCCACCTACCCCGTGCAAGAGAATCAGTGTCTCCTTGTTGCATGTGCCGGCCTCCGCAATACGGGTTTTTCCGTAAGACGCCGTTTTCACATAGCGAATTTCTGCGCCCATAAAATCCAGCCACAATGACATGATTAGCTCCTATTCTAGAATTAACAAATCTCTGATTAATTCACTATTTAGTTTTCAAGTACGAAATCGCGCGACCAGATGGTCAGCTGCCGTTTTTAACAGCATGGTATCCGCACCAATCAGAAAAAAACTCGCGCCAATCTCCCTGTATCGTTTCGCCTGCAATGGCTCTCCACAGAAAACACCCACTGGCTTCCCGAGCGTGTGCACTTTTTCTATGGCCTGTTCGACAGCAAGACAGACATCAGGGTGGCCGGGTTGCCCCAGATATCCCATCGATGCGGCAAGATCGGCCGGGCCTATAAATACAGCATCAACACCCTCAGTAAGAGCAATTCCCTCGAGTTCCTCGATACCTTCAGGGCTTTCAATTTGCAACACCAGGCATATCTCCTCTTCCGCTTTGTGAAGATAATCGGTGATCGCTCCCCAGCGGGTCGCCCTGGTCAATCCGCCACCCAGTCCACGAACACCTTTAGGAGCATATTGGATGGCTTTGACTAATTGTGTGGCTTGTCCGGATGATTCTACCATTGGTATCAATAGGGTTTGAGCCCCTATATCGAGAGTCTGTTTGATATTGGCTACGTTGTGATCCTTTAGCCTGACAACTGGTTTTACAGGGTATGCCGCCAATGACTGCAATTGCCGTGTAATACTATTAATATCATTTGGGCCGTGCTCGCCATCAATCACCAACCAGTCAAAATCAGTGTTTGCCATCAATTCTGCTGTGGTCGCGTCGGCCAGCGCCATAAACGCACCAAGTTGCAATTGCCCGGCATTTAGCGCCCGTTTGAACGAGTTTTCGATTATCGGTACATGCATCTTTTATCCAGAGATGTCAGCCAGTTTATACAAAACGGAAGCCTAGACTACCCAGGGAGCCAAAATCCGCATGAAAGGTGTCGCCCCGCTCGGCAACCACTATCCGCGTAAAAGAACCGCCCAAAATGACCTGCCCTGCCTCCAGAGCAATGCCGTGGGCCGCCAGCCTCTTAACCAACCACACCACCCCATTACCCGGATGATTGAGGACGCCCGCTGCCACGCCTGTCTCTTCGATAAGCCCGTTACGTGACAGGATCCCGCCAACCCAGCGTAAATCTACCTCTCCAGGTTTAACCGGGAGTCCGCCCGTAATAAGGCCAGCAGAGGCGGCATTATCGGCGATGGTATCGAAGACCTTGCGACGGTTACCCGTCTGGGGATCAATGCGGATCACACGGGAGTCGACAATTTCAACCGCCGGGCAGACGTAGTCTGTTGCGCTCAATACATCACACAAGCTAATGTGCTCACCCTCCAAACGCTTTCCGAGCACGAAGGCTATTTCGAGCTCGACCATAGGCGCAATAAACCGATCAAAGGGGATTTCAGAATTGTCTGAAAACACCATATCTTCAAACAAGATACCGTAATCGGGCTCTGTTATCTGCGCTGACTGCTGCATGGCCCGGGAGGTGAGACCTATTTTACGACCCACAATTTTGTGACCCTGCTGCATCCTCAACCGCGTCCATCGCGACTGAATGGCATAACCATCTTCAATAGTCATATCAGGGTAACGCGTCGAAAACTGACCTATAGTGACACCACTTGTTAGCGCTGAATCAAGCGCTCGTGCTGCATCCTCGATGACCCGTTGGTCTAGCATGCCACCTGGGGCAAAAAGTGATTCATGATGATAGGAAGCATCGCGTCCCAGCGCTGGGTTTGCGCCCAGTGGCCACAGCGATCCAAGACATGTAACTCGGCGTTTTTCAAGTGCTCGAGAAAATAAAGGCTGGTTTCTAATGGAACGACTTTATCTTGTCTGCCATGCACAATAACCCATTCGTGCTCCATACGATTCAGGACGGGCGGAGGGATGATTATGCTATCCATGCCCTCATTCATCGCCTTGAACATCAACTCCTGAATAGGCCGCAACTCGGGATCCATGGCTTTGGCAAAGCGCTCCTGAATTATCTCATCTATGTTGTCAAATACACTCGGGTCGTATACAAAGCTCTCAATGAGCTCCCGGTAGCGACTGATACGGGGGTCGTCATAAAAACTCATCATCCGCGCGAGCGTGGGCGACTTCGTAAATGGCGCTCCGATAGCGCCCATCAACATGCACTTATCGAAAAGTTCGGGCATTTCAATGACACATTGCATGGCCAGCGCACCACCCATTGAATTGCCAATAATATGGGTTTTTTCAATACCCAACTCAGCCAGTAGACCCTTGACCTGCTCAACTCTGTAGCCCATCCACTTGCTGATTTTTTCAGGTATTGGATTGGGCATTTCAGACTTCCCAAAACCAATGGCATCGGGCGCAATGACGTAGAAATGTCGGGCTAAATCGGGGGCGCACAGCAGCCAATTTGATGCGGCGCTCGCCCCGGGCCCGGCACCATGTAGCAACAACAAGGGCGGGTTCTTAGGGTCGCCTGCCAACAGGCAATTGCTGGCCAGCTCTCCCGATGGAATCATTTTTTCATGCGCGTCGAAAACCATTACTTTAGCTCCTGTTAGCTATTGTCCACGAGGTTCATTTTTTGGATCAAACCCTGGATGTCGGTGTTTACCGCGTTATCCAGCAACACACCAACCCGGTTGATGCTGGCCACTACCGAACCATTCATGCTGTGCACATAGTAGGCATCGAGTGGGTAAACCACCGACTTGTCCTGAGGTGCCCGGTGGTAACTGAGTTGGCTGATACCAAAAACAGCCAAGCCCGCCGCTTCGGCGTGGGCCATCAGACGACTGGCTCTGTCTTTTGTCATGTCGCCAATAAACTCAAGCAGGAGCGGAGGAGAGACAGCGCCCTTGCCAGGCACAGCTTCTCGCCAGCGAACAGCACTTGTTACGCCATCTATCTCCAACAAACTTCCAAATGTAACGGGGGTTGCCATAATAATTACCTCATACTTAATGGAGCTTCGTGTCTTCTTCTATTCAAGGAACCCCTTACCTGCCACCAGGCTGGCAGCGGTTTTTATGGCAGTCAACACCATCGTGTGGTCGGCGCGACCGGTACCAACCAGATCATAGGCTGTGCCGTGTGCTACTGTAGTGTGCACATAAGGAAGACCTAAAACCAATGCACAATTACCGGCAAAGCCCCAGGTTTTAATCGCGATATGACCCTGGTCATGAGTCATCGCCAGCACCACATCGTAGCGCCCTTCGATACACTGCCTAAACACGGAATCAGGTGGCTCGGGGCCTGTCGCATCGATACCTATGGACTGTGCACGAGCCACCCCGGGCGCAATTTCCTGGTCTTCTTCAACACCGCTGGCATGAGGGTTCAGTCCAGCCACCACGATGCGGGGTTTTTCTATTCCCCAGGATTTTAATGCTGTATCCAGCATCTTAAGAGCACTTGTCACCAACTCACTTGTGATTACGTCACACACCTGACGCAAAGGCATATGATCTGTGAGATGCATCACCCGCAGCGGCCCGCTGATAAGAAAAAGGTAACTTTGCCCCGGTTCCACATTGACCACCTTGTCGAGAACGCCAGCCATCTTCATGGAGACAGAACTGATCGGTGCCATCACCGTGGCGACGCACTCTCCCGTTCTGGCCATCCGGTCGGCTTCATCCAACCACTGTGCGCTGATAGCGCCACAGCTAAGGTTATCCTGAGCTGGGGTGTAGCTGCCAGAGTCAAACTCGGTTGGCTCAAGAATGTCCAATACTCCTTCGTCATCACTTTGCTCTGTTAAGGAGTTAACGATATTTATGGCCAGGGACAAGCCGCAATCGCGCATCGCCTGGTGCATGACTGCTCCGCTGCCGATCAGAATGGGGCGACACACTTGATGCAATTCACCGCTGGCCCAAGAACGAGCCACAACTTCGGGGCCCACACCGGCGGGATCACCGATCATTATTGCAATGTTGGGCTTAGACAACTCCGACACGCCGGGGTTTGCCATTCACATGCTCCTCCATCAGTGACTCAACCAATGACACATCGCACTGTTTGATTGCGCGGATGATTGCTCTGCGTTCCTTATGGGCTGTTTGAACTTTTCCTTTAGTAAAATTGATACTGGCTCCCTGCCAAAGGTAAAAGTCCGCGAGCCGCCACAGGCTCTCCAGCCATAGCGAAATACTCGGGGAGCGCGCCATATCGTGGATTTTGTAGTGATAATGATTGACCGAATCGGCATAGGCATCCCGATGTTCCAACGTATCAAAGGCTGTGCCCGAAATGACGGACTCCACCTGCTGTAGCTGCTCAATCTCGTTATCAATCCATCGAGTAGCGGCCTTACCAGCAATTCCGCTTTCTGCCTTCCCCAGGGTATAGAAAAAGTCTGCAATCTCTTGCTTACTAGGAGACACCACTTTGCACCCAACCTGAGGAACTATGTTGACATAGCCCATGCTCCGCAAGTAACTGACTGCCGTACTAACCGGCTGTCGGCTCGCCTCAAATTCCTCGGCCAAAGAATTGATGGAAAGCAGCTCTCCAAATTGGTATTTACCACTGACAAACCTGTTTTCCAGCTCGGTCAGTATCAAACCCGCTTTACCCGACAGTGCACCTTTGGAATCTTTCCGTTGTGTCGTTACCGTACTCATTATATTTCCCTATGTGGTGGCTCATTTGAGAATTATTCCATAAGACCGAAAAGAGCATTCTTGTTGCCAAGCACCAAACTGTAATGCTAGCATTACAATATTCAGCGCGCTATGATTTTCTATAAAATCCGAGCTATATAGCTTACCCATATCTGTGCAGGTGCACAGATATCAGCGTAATCCGGTAACCGGGCTGGAGCAATTAAAGAAGGCTGGAAAGATGATTGATCTCGATGAATTAGTCAATAACGATGGGAGTGAACAGTCTCGGGAAATATTCTGGAATCAGGATCTTTATCAATTGGAAATCGAGCGGGTTTTTGGCCGATGCTGGCTTTTCCTGACTCATGAGAGCCTCGTACCCAACTATGGCGATTTTGTCACTTCCCGCATGGCCGAAGATGAAATCATTGTATGCCGCCAGAAAGACGACTCCATTCGCGCCTTCATCAATTCCTGTACTCACCGGGGCAATCAAGTCTGCCACGCTGAGAGCGGCAACGCACGTGCCTTCATTTGCAATTACCACGGCTGGGCATTTGGTACCGACGGCGCCCTTGTTGACATACCTTTAGAGCAGCGTTGCCACGCTCAGGTGAATAAGGAAGATTGCGGCCTCCCGCAGGTTCGGGTTGAGTCCTACCGTGGTTTCCTCTATGGCTGCTTCGATGCAGATGCGCCTTCCCTGGAAGAGTACCTGGGGGAATTTGGTTGGCTATTGGATACCTGGATGATTGGCGCCGGGAATGGTGCTGAGCTACTGGGGCCACCCAGTAAGTCTATCCTCGATTGTAACTGGAAGGTGCCCGCGGAAAACTTTGTGGGTGACGCCTATCATGTTGGCTGGACACACGCTGCAGCCCTGGAAGTCATGGGTGGAGAACTGGCCGGGTTGGCCGGGAATCGCGCGGACATGCCCTTCGATGACATGGGTAAACAATTTACCACCCGGCATGGCCACGGTTTCGGAGTGATCAACAACGCCGCGACTTCAATACAAGTCGACCGCGCTGACTACGATAAATTTATTGCGGAGCAACTGCCGAAAGTGGCTGAAAATCTGGGAGAAGCCCGGGCGAATTTGTTTAACGGACACTGGAACAGTACGCTATTTCCAAACAACTCATTTCTATACGGGACCAATACTTTCAAAGTCTGGCACCCGCGGGGCCCACATCAGATCGAAGTGTGGACCTGGACACTGGTACACAAGGATATGGATCTGGACTTGAGAAAAAAGATACAGAAAGGGGCTGCATTCAGTTTCGGCACCGCCGGTACGCTGGAGGCAGACGACGGCGAGAACATGATGACGTGTACCTACTCAAATCGCGGCTCTGTAACACGGCGCGGTACCATCCGATCTACAATGGGGCTGAATCATGAGGGGCCCCATCCGGATTACCCGGGTATTGTAGGTGCCAGTTTCATCGGTGAAACCAGCTATCGTGGTTTTTATCGCTTTTACAAAGAGATGCTAAAGGCCGAGAACTGGTATGCAATACGGGACAAGGATGACAGCTGGGACAGCACTTTTGAAAACCGCGATTTTTGGAAAAACCACCCCACCGCGTCTTGATTCCAGGGATAATTATGCCGACTGACACACAGCCAAAAGAAGCCCCCGCGGAAACCGCGCGACGTGTAACAGCGGAGCTTCAACACCAGATTGAACAACATTATTATACTGAGGCCCGCATGCTTCAAGACGGGCTTTATAGAGAGTGGCTTGAACACTTAGTGGCTCCGGACATTCACTATTGGCTGCCCGTCTATGAGCAGCGATTTCGGAGAGACAAACGCCCGGCACCGACCCCCGATGACGCCGCCATTTACAACGATGATTATGCCATGCTGAAAATGCGTGTGGAACGACTCTACACTGGACAGGTCTGGATGGAGGACCCTCCGTCCCGCATACGGCATAATATTTCGAATGTAGAGGCCTACCACACCGAAATACCCGGAGAGCTGCGGGTATACAGCAACTTCACGATACAGCGCCATCGTCGGCAAACGGAGCACTACACCCACACTGGCGGCCGAGAGGATTTGCTGCGCCAGGACGGAACGACATTTAAACTAGCGCGCCGTAAGATAGACTTGGACGCTCGCGTCGTTCAGGACAAAAACCTTTACTTTTTTGCCTAGCCGTAGCCACGGAGAATAATCATGAGTGTAAATACTGTTGAACGCATATTGTGGGAGTTTGGTGAGAACCCGGAACGAATTGGGCAATTTCAGGCAAACCCCGTTGAATATCTCTCCCACTATCAACTTGATGATGAAGAGAGTAAGGCCCTGACGGAAGTTGACCTCAAAACACTGGCCGAACTGGGTGTAAGCACCCTACTGACCATGATGGTCTGGCCTATGATCAATGGACCAGAAGGAATGCCCTTCGCTTACCTGGATCATATGAGCGATGAAAAAGTCTCGGCGCCGCCGGCTTCCTGAACCGCAAACCAATCACACTTACATGAGGATATGAGCATGGCTGAACTAGTTGCTGGATTTTGTCTCCCCCACGACCCCTTGATGGCGTCGACGCCACAAATCAATGAGCAGGCCAAAGCAGATATTGTGTTTGAGGCACTCGAAGAAGTGAACCGCCGGATCAAGGCCATGAATGTCGATACCGTTATCGTCATCGGCGACGACCACTACTGCAACTTTGGCCCTCACTGCCTGCCTCAGTACCTTATTGCCATTGGCGATGCGGATGGCCCGAGGGAACCCTGGTTGGGCATTGACCGGTATCCAGTTCAAATAGACACGGAGTTGGCCACACACATTATGAACTTTGGATTCGACCGCGGCTTTGATTGGGCTGTAGCCAAAAATATTACGCTTGAGCACGGCACGATGATACCCGTCCACTTTGCGGTGAAACCGAACGAAAGTGGTATTAAATCCATTCCGATTTATACCGCATCGGGCGTCGAACCACTATTGCGCTCACGCCGCGCCTACGAACTGGGCCAGATGATTGGCCAGGCAGTGGCGGCTTACGAAGGTGCCGAGAGGGTCGCAATTTTTGGCACAGGAGGCATCAGCCACTGGGTTGGAACTGCGGAAATGGGCCAGGTCAATGAAGAGTTCGACCGCATGGTACTGGATAAGGTCGCGGCCGGTGACGTGGAGGCGCTGATCGCCATGTCCGATGAATACCTTATTGAAACCGCCGGCAATGGCTCACTGGAAATTCGCAACTGGATTATGGCAATGGGCGCTGTCGGTGCTAAGGGAGCAGAGCTTATTTGCTACGAGCCAATTCCTGAATGGATATGCGGCATGGGCGTTGCAGAACTTAAATTAGCAGGGTAAATACAGTATGCAATATCAAAGACGTTACCAATTCACCCCGCTACTGATCGCGATAGCAGCGGCCGGTATGTCACTGCCTGCAACATCGATGGCCACAGAGCCTAACCAGACACGCGTATCAAGCCAACGAGCGAGCGTTGAGCACACGACACAAACTCAAGCGTTGGCAGAACAGCAGGAAATTGAACGACAGATAAAACGCATTGAAGCAAAGCTTAAAACCGAACCTAAAGAGAAAGGCTGGGTGATCGTCGGTGACGCCTATATGCACCTCAAGCGATACAACGAGGCTGTTAGCGCCTATCAAAATGCCTATTTACTCAGCGAAGATTCCAAAGACGTTCGAGCCAAAATAAAACGTGCATTGAATCACGCGCAGGTGGAACAATAATAGCAATAGCGGGGCTGCGAGTTCATCGCTGACTTATTCTTGTGCAAGAAATTCTTCGACAAAACTCAGTCGGTCGTTGCCCCACCACATCTGATCGTCAATAATAATTGTTGGCACGCCAAACACCCCTTTTTCTACCGCCTCCGTGTTTGAGGCTATGTATTCGGGCAGCTCTTTCGCCATGCTGGCATAAGCGACAAACTCCGCCACTGACCAGCCCATTGTCTCTGCCAGGTCGGACAGGGTCCGCTCAGCACTCATATCCCCGCCCTGCCCCCAGCCCAGCGCAAAGGCTTCCCTTACATATTTTTCCGCAACACCCCTCTCCAGAGCATAAAAAGTGCCCGCATTCATTTTGTGGGAATCCAGCGACGCGGGAAACGCTACGGGCAAATCACGTTTCTCTGCCCAGCGGTTTATATCGATCATAAGATAGCGTAGCTTGACTGGGATCTCACGATTGGATGGGCCGGTGTTGCCCGCCGCGATTTTCGCCTCGGGCAGGTTGATGGGTTTGTAGATGAGATCCCTGTCATAACGTTTTGCCAATTGGCACACGCTATCGTGCGCTAGATAGGCAAAGGGACTCATAAAGTCAAAAAAATATTCCAGTTCGCCGCTCACTCTTCTGGCCTTTTCCCAACGCCAATACCACCGTCGCTGAGGATAGTGGTACCCGTCATGTAGCGCCCGTCTTCGCGCGAGGCCAGCAGTACGAAAATACCGGCATGGTCTTCAGGTTGCGCCGGAATACCCAGTGGAGTAATGCCAGCAATCAGCTCCTCGATACCCGGTGCATCCAACATATGTACAGTATCCATGCCGGTGGAGGCCGGTCCGGACAAATTGGTCAGTGTGCCACCAGGCGCCACACCATTGACACGAATTTCCGGGGCCAGTTCCCAGGCCAACGCCTTGATCAGACCCTGTACCGCGTGCTTGGTAGCCACATAGAGGAAGCCGCCTCCCCCGGTAAAATAGCTGGAACTGGACGCGGTGAAGATCATAGACCCGCGGCTTTTCTTAAGAGCTGGCAGGGCCGCTTTTGCACCGAGCACATAGCCTTTGACGTTGATATCGAACAATTCTGCGTAGCTGTTCTCAATTGTAGTGGCGTCTTGCTCCTGCAAACTACCCATATAGTCCCAAATGCCGGCGTTAGCGACAAAGCAGTCCAACTTGCCGTATGTACTCACTACCGAATCAACGGCGCGCTGATTATCCTCAAATTTGCGCACATCACCAACACTGACGACAACCTTGTCGCCAAAGGTGGTGGTGAGGTCATCTGCATGGGTCTGCTCCTTGACCATAACACCCACTGTTGCGCCTTCGTTAATAAAACGCTCTACCACTGCCCTACCGATACCGGTGCCTCCCCCGGTAACCAACGCAACCTGATTCTCTAAACGCATAACCCTCTCCCTTACTAGTCTGACCTAGCGCTGATTCAGAATCGAATCTGCACTAAACCGAATAAACATCCAGTACGCTATCGATGCTATCGTTTTGCAAAACAATGTATCGTCCGCTTATTTTCCATTCACCGCCAGAACGCCGCATGGTATGGGTTTGATGACCATAATAGATCTGAGACTTTTTCATGCGGTAGGAATGTGTGACCCAACTCGAGTGCACCAACACATCTTCGCCGCGCTGTTCCACCCGAAAATTACTGTTGGTATGGCATGTTCTAGGGAGCGGGCTTGACGCCAGTGACAAGCCGGTTTCTAAGCGGTATACCCTATCTTCCAAGCCTGCGCGCGAGCCATAGTAGATCAGTGAAAGCTCGCATTGGGGATCAGTTGTAAGAGTATGCTCATCGTCCCACGCTGGAATCCAGTACTCGGCATCCTCTGTGTACAAGTCCAGCCATCCAGCCCAGTTCTTCTCGTCCAAACAAGCGCTCTCTGTTAAAACCAGATCGACTACCGCGAGCCGTTGTTCAATTAACATCTATACACCCTCCTCTTGCTGTTGACCCTGTTCCATCAGGTGCAACCAGCGGCGATGTTGCGTGACAATGATACCCTCATCCTCCAGTTGTGAACCCGAACCCAAGGGAGAAAGACCCAGTTCTTCGGCGTACTGGTCTGGCCCAGGAATAAAATTAGCAGCACCCCGGGACATATCACTCCACCTCGCATTGCTCCCCTCGAAGCCGCGCTGGCTTTGGTTAAAGGCAGCCAGATCATCGGGTGTGGCCATGCCGCTGGCATTAAAGAAATCTTCGTATTGACGAACACGGGTGCTGCGGGATTCAGCGGGCTCGCCTTTGGGCGCGAAGCAATAGGTGGTCACCTCAGTCTTATTCACCGATACAGGGCGAAATACCCGAATTTGTGTGCTCATCTGATCCATAAGAAAAACGTTGGGGTAGAGCAACAAGTTGCGCAGGTATCCGTCCATCCACTTGGCCCGCAATTCTCCGTACTGCTCACAAAGCTGTTTGTGCTTCCAGTACAAGGGGCGTGCCTCGGGGTTGGGGAACTCACTCCACAAAAGTACATGACCGTTATCCAGGTCGTAGTAACCACCCAGAGCTTTACTGATTCCACCCACATCCGCTGCCTTGACCGGGTCATCACCGCGCAGCAATTCCCGCCGACGCTGGATAGTCTTGACATAGTTTGCGTGAATGGTGTCAACGTGATAACCGTCTACTCCATTTTCAGCCTGTAGCTTCCAGTTGCCATCAAAGGTGTAGGTTTGAATACCCGGCAGTACTTCAAGGCCCTCATCACTTTGGTCTGTTAGCATATCGATGAGTGGAGTGGAGGCCGCTAGATGATCTGTTAATTCTGGTGCATCCGCTGATAAACTGCCAAAAACGAATCCTCCATAGCTATCGACACGACCGATTTTTACCAAACTCATTTCGCCACCATCGAAGGTGTCGGAATAGCCGGCTTGCTCAGAATCACCAAAGTGCACGAGCTCACCACTGGACTTATAACACCAGCCGTGGAAAGGGCACATAAACAGTTTTTTGTTGCCCCGGCTGCAGTTTTCCACCAGCAATCCGCGATGCGCACAGGCATTGATATAGGCGTTAATATTTCCGCTCGAATCGCGATTGACGATTACTGGCTGGCGTCCAATATGCGTGGTGATGAAATCGTTCGGGTTCACGATCTGGCTCTCATGACATAAAAAGACCCAAGTTTTCTCGAAAATATATTTCATCTCAAGTTCGAATAGGTCCGGATCGGTAAATATGCTCCGGTCCACCCGATAGATACCTTCATCTGGGCGCTCATCAATATAGGAACTGAAGTCGATTGTCCTGGCCATTGTCATTTTTCCTCGTTTTGCACGACTTCAAGCTGGCGCGAGTCCAGAAACTTGTCGTAGTAAGTGTGTTCGGTGCTCAGCCCACAAACTTGTAGCTCGGCTAAAGCTGCATCGATCATAGGTGGCGGACCGCATAGATAGGCATGACTAAGGGCTATATCAAAGCCCGCATATTCTCGACCCAGAAATTCCGTCACCATCCCCCGGGCTCCCGTCCAGTCTGAGGGTTCAGGTTCTTCTGACAACACTGGAACAAATCGAAACTCACAGGGCCACTGCTGCCTGATAGATTCCAGTTGCTGCAAACAGTACAGGTCGCGTGTCTGCCTGGCGCCGAAAAAGAAAGCTACGGGTCTTTCGATACGTTTATTGAGCATATCCCCCAGGATGGAAAGTATCGGCGCCATGCCACTGCCACCGGCAATACATAAAACAGGCGCTTCGGCGGGCCGAAGCCAAAATGAGCCCTGGGGACCATGCAGTTCAAAGGGCTCACCTAGCCGGTCCTGCGCAAACAACCACTGGGTATACTGGCCGCCGGAAACGCTGCGCACAATAAACTCTAGCTGGCTAGTACCACCTGTGACAGGCGTATTGGCAAATGAGTAACTGCGATGCCGACCAAATCCAGGCAAGCCGATATCGGCGAATTGCCCGGCCATGAAATTCATGGGCTGCTCAATTTCTACGAATACTTTCATAATATCGTGGGTTAATTTCTCCACCGCCATTATCGTACCCATGTGTTGTGCAGACACCTGCGCTTCAAGCTCATCGTGCAGGTCAACATCTACTGTCACTGCGCTTTTAAGCATACTCTGGCACGCTAGAATAAAGCCGTCTGCTAGTTCCGCCGGCGTTAAAGTTACTGAAGAATCCACTAACGCCCTGACGTCCCCCTCCCGGAGCCGGCATTTACAATTGCCACACGTACCCACCGTGCAGTGATGAGGGAAAGCGAGCCCGGCCGCCAGGGCACCCTGTAGCAAGGTTTGATCACTTGCCACTTCGAATGTTCTACCAATGGGCTCCACAGTCGCAAGACGCGGTTCAAACTGGCTCTTTATTTTGCTTATTAATTTACCGAACAAGGTGATATCGCCTTTGCCTTAGTTCGCTGAGCTGGCATCCAGCCAGTCCGGCCAGTGAGCCACGCGGTTTGCCTCTCTAGCCAACTCTCTCTCTTCCCCTGTTGCGTGTTCAAGATCCCAGTTTTTCAATCGTGGTTGCGCTATGTAGGAAAACCATAATGGAGGAATCAAGCCTGCAAGAAAGCACAAAAATATACTGGGCATTTGTGGGCCCTCTACCTTCGGCTGAAGGCGATAAAATGGCAGGTAGGAGTCCATGTGGTGGTCGTTGTGGTTGGTTATTTCGAATGCCAACTGCCGACTGACAGGTTTGAGATGATTCCACAGGTGCTGCTGACCATAATTGCTTCCCAGCACGCGCACTAGCCCGTAGTGTTGGTAATAATTAAACATCTCCACCAATAATTTAGCGACGATGGTGCCGGCCAGTGCAGCCAGGGCGGCTGCGGACCCGGCAAACCAGGCGCAAGCTCCCAACAGTATTGCCACCTGCAAGAGTGCCCTTAAAATACGCCCACGCGGGCTGAACAAACCGGCATTTCGCCTAGTACAACTCTCCTTTTCCAGTTGGAAGAAGTCCTTAAACGAACCCGCTGTGGCGCGAAAAACAAAGCCGTATACGGTTTCACCTCGCCTCGCAGTGTCTGAATCTTTAGGCGTCGCCAGATGTATATGATGGGTATGCACATGTGCTACATCACGCGTGGGATCCGCATAAAAGGTACCCAGGATCGTCGCGCAGGCCCGGGGAATACGGCCGCGCCTGTGCATCAATTCATGATTAACCGGCAGGGTCGGTACTGCTCCGAGCCAGCCCAATGTCAGAACAGCGCCCAGCCATTGGCCCGCAGTAATAGGTACGGTGCTGCTACCAGCACTGGCAGCCCAACCAATGTATGAAGCATAAACCATGAACATAAGTAGGACATGCAGGTAAAGCGGAATATCTGCCAGAATGGGGTAACGAATTTCTCGCGGCCTATGGTCATAGGGTAGCAACGTATCCATGATCAACAGGGGTATAAACGTACCCACCCCTAGAAAGACCCAATAACCTCCCCAATAAAAGCC
Source organism: Candidatus Seongchinamella marina (assembly GCF_026262685.1). Classification (NCBI taxonomy): domain Bacteria; kingdom Pseudomonadati; phylum Pseudomonadota; class Gammaproteobacteria; order Cellvibrionales; family Halieaceae; genus Seongchinamella; species Candidatus Seongchinamella marina. The sequence continues at coordinate 80,713 of NZ_SHNP01000008.1, read as the reverse complement.
CACAAAGCCGCACAATACGACTGCCGTGGCGAGGTAGTAACGTAAATAGTCCATCGGCGTTTACCTTCAGTTCAGTTCAGTTCAATTCAAAATCGCAGTACGGCTTTCAGAACGGTGCCATCTTCGGCATCTTTAATGGCATCATTAATATCCTCAAAATTGTAATAGGTCACCAGTTTGTCCAGTGGGAAACGCCCCTGCTTATAGAGCTCGACCATACGTGGAATGAAAATATCCGGAATGCTGTCGCCTTCTACAATGCCGCGCAACGTGCGTCCAAATAAAATATTGTTCATATCAATGGCACATTCTGTACCCAGCGGTGCTGCACCAATTTGCCCGCAGATACCGGTCAGTGTCAGGCAGTCCACTGCTTGCCGAGTCACCTGAGGCAAACCGGTACACTCCAGGGAATAATGTGCGCCTGTACCCGTAATAGCCTGAACCGCTTCCACAGGATCAGAGTCGGTGGGATTTATGGTGTGGGTCGCCCCCAACTCCTTGGCCATAGCCAGACGAGCGGGATTCATGTCCACAGCAATAATCTGAACACAACCGGTCAATAGTGCTCCCATCACCGCAGCTAACCCTACGGGGCCGCAGCCAAAGATTGCGATGGAGCTACCGGCAGAGGGGTTTAGTGCGTTAATCACGGCGCCCGCACCGGTTTGTATACCGCAACCCAGTGGGCCCAGTAACTCGATATCCACATCTTTTGAAACCTTGACGATATTCTCTTCGGCTGCCAGCGCGTGAGAGGCAAAGGATGATTGATTGAAAAAGTTACCGTGTACCACTTCATCGCCCTTGCGCAAAGTGGTGGACCCGTCTTCTCGGGTACACGAAAAATTTCTGGGAAACAATTCCAGGCAGTAAACCGATTTACCTTCCTGGCAAGGATGGCAATGCCCACAACTTAGGTAACTGAGCACCACATGGTCGCCGACCTCCACTTTGGTTACGGCCGAGCCCACTTTCGCCACAACACCTGAGCCCTCATGGCCAAACACGACAGGCATGGGGATCGGGTAATACTGATCGCGACAGATAATGTCGGTATGACATATGCCTACGCCGGCGATGCGAACCACTACTTCGTTGGCGCGCGGTTCCTCAAGCTCTAACTCTTCGAGTTGAAACTTTCCCGATTGTTCCCGGATGACTGCTGCTTGTATCTTCATGTTCTTAGCCTTTCATCGAAAAGTTGATTTATTAAAGTAATGCGCTTTTAGGACGCAACTGCCTCAGAAGCCGGCACACAGATATTTCCACCATCGAGGGTGACCGTATAGCTTCTCAAGGCAATCTGACAGGGAAAAGAAACTGCCTCTCCATTGGTAATATCAAAGGCTCCGCCGTGGAACGGGCACTCTATTTCGTGACCGTCCTGATAGCCATCACTCAACATTGCCATGCCGTGGGTGCAAGTATTGTCGGTGACATAGTAGGTGCCCTCGTGCAGGTAAGCCGCCAGCGGCGGAAACCCTTCTGAGGCGATAGCCAGGGGCGTGCCCTCTATGACTTCCTCCACCTTACAGAGTCTGACCAGTTCACTCATGGTTGGTAATCTCCCAATCGAATGTTCACTGCCGGCCTATTGCGCATACATACCCATGGGGCCGTCCTGCAAGTTGATAATGACCGACTTGGTTATGGTGTAGTGGTTAAGCACGTCGAAACAAAACTCCCGACCAAAGCCACTTTGCTTGTAGCCGCCAATGGGCATTCCGGACTTCAGGTTGTAATAGCGGTTTATCCACACCGTGCCTGTTTGCATACCTCTAGCTATTCGATGTGCAGCGCCGATATTTTGCGTCCACACACCGCCGGCCAGGCCGTAGTTACACTCATTGGCCAGGCGAATGACCTCGTCTTCATCTTTGAAGGTGATGGCGCAGGTTACCGGGCCAAAAATCTCCTCCTGTGCAATGCGCATGTCATTGCTCACATCGCTGAAAATAGTGGGTTGAATAAAGTTACCCTGATCTAGGCCAGCACCGGATGCTCGGCTCCCACCGGTCACTACGCTTGCACCTTCCTCCAAGCCCAGCTCCAGATAAGAGCTCACCTTGTCGCGTTGCATTACCGAGGCTTGCGGGCCCATCTGTGTTTCGATGCGCGCGGGGTCGCCCAGGCGAATATCCTCTAGGGAAACCTTCAGGCGCGCCAAAAACTCTTCCTGGATGGACTCGTGCAGGAACAATCTGGAACCTGCCAGACATATCTCACCCTTATTGAGCACAGTTGACATGGTGGCGCCCTCGACCGCGGCTTCGAGGTCTGCATCAGCGCAGACAATCTGTGCTGACTTGCCTCCCAGTTCCAGGGTCTGAGGAATTATATTGCGGGAGGCATACTGCATAATTTTTTGTGCTGTGGGGACCGAGCCTGTAAAGGCCACTTTTCGTACATCCGGGTGTGTCACCAAAGGCTCACCCACATCGGCACCGTAACCCGTTACAACGTTCACAACACCCGGCGGAATAATATCCCCCATTTCTCTAAAGAACTCCATTATCGACAGGCAGACACTTTCGGCCGGTTTGATCACAATGGTATTGCCCGCTGCAAGCGCGGGAGCAATTTTACTGGCCATCATAAGAAGAGGAACATTCCAGGGAATGATCTGAGCACATACACCGATTGGTTCGCGGTGCACGAGGCCGATCGCATCGGGGTAGTCCAACGTCTCACCGTGAAGATGGTAGGCGGCACCCGCAAAAAGCTCAAATTGCCCAATGGCCTGGGGTAGATCAAAGTTGAGCGACTCGCGCAGTGGTTTGCCGTTGTTCAGCGTCTCCAGCATGGCGTAGTCTTCGAGGCGATTCTTCAGGCGCCTGGCGATTTCCACCAGTAGTTCCTGTCTTTCGTTAGGTGAGCTCTGCGACCAACTGCCAAACGCATTTTTCGCCGCCGCCACTGCTCGCTCCACGTCACGACTATTGCCGGCCGCTATATGTGAGAGCACTTGAGCGTTAAACGGATTCATTAAGTCGATCGTTTTGCCGCTGTCTCCTGTCACCCATTCGCCATTGATGAAATGTCCATACTGGCTCTGGTATAGCGAAGGGTCCGCATTAGATGTGTCAGACATATGTAGTATCCTCTTTTTTATTTAGTGCAGGTCTCGGGATGTGCGCGGTTAAAGGCTACCTACTTTTAGCATTTCATTGAGTTCTGCCCAGCCGGTTCCGGCCAACGTGGCACCCGCAAGATAAGCCTCGGGGGCAGTGCTGTATGGCGGACGACAAGGCCCAGCTTTCATCCAACCCGCCGCATTAATTCGTTCTTTTTCCAACTGGATGTTGTAGCGAGAAAACTCGGCGAAGCCCCCAGGTGGAAACAGATTTGACAGTACCGACATCAGACGCGGGTACAGGGCATCTGGTTTGGACCAGTCACCCGTGCTTACAGCCTCTTTAATGATATCGCGCCAATGAATCGTCAGTTCGGGCCCGGTACAAGCACAGGGCGACCAAAAAGCCGTATGAAACTCCGGGTCCATTCTGGCGGCATCTTTATGGTCAAACTCCAGCGGCATAAAACGAATCTGTTTGCGAGAAACCATCGTATGGAGCTGTAACTGCGCTATGTTGATATATTTGCAGCTGACAACCTGTGGGATATCTGCAACTTGCGCCCAGAACGGCGTGGGGAAGGAGAACTTAAAGGCCTCAGGATTGGCGTAAATACAGATTGCCATTTCCGGAACAGCTTCGGCCACATCTTTATAAAACTGCACGGCACCGGGTACATCAATTTCCTGCCACATGGGCACGCCCAGCATGGTGCCGTCCGCGCCGATATCTCGCGCATGTTTCAACTGCACAATAGTTTCGCGGGTGTTGAGGGTGGTCACTCCCGCAAAAATGGGAACACGACCGGCTGAGGCCTCTACCATCACCTCGGTCATCTTTTTCTTTTCATCCCAGGTCATGGTGGCACCTTCGCCAAAGGTGCCCTGACACATAATCCCATCGACGCCGGCATCAATCAAACCTGCGACAGAACGGGCTACCTCGTCATAGTCTACTGTGTCTATGATACGCCAGTCTTCAGACCCCTCGATGGCAGGCGTGGGTATTATTGCCCAGGCACCGTTGACTTCTTCTACCGTTAGCCTTGTTTTTTGTTTTCCCATGGGAGTCTCCGCAGACATGAAGTCGTCTTTTCAATCAACTTACATGCTAGCATAGCAAAGAATAATTTCAAACTAAGACAAACAATTAGCCGCGAGTATCCCCGAGTTTACAAAGGACCAAATAGCGAAAAACCCTGTAGAAAAGTCTACAGGGTTCTAGAAAAGTACAGCTTCTAACTGCGTTTATTGATAATCACGCAATTGGTCGACATCGAACATTTCTTCTGAAACCCGGTCCTCCCGGTCTTCCCACTGCGAGTCCATGTTGAGTGAACTAAAGCGCTTAGTGACATAGTTATTGACGATAACAGATTTCCATTGTGCGTCTCCTACAGAAGGACGCCAGGCTCTTACATCATCCCAATTGCGAAGCGGATTTCCGCGGGGATCCCAGGTCATATGGTACTGCATGTAATAAAACTCCTTATCCACCCAGGTGCGGCGCTTGGAGTACATGTATTTGCCCGTTTTATCGATAATATCGAAAATCCAGACCGGTCTGAGTTCCAACTCAAGCGACTTGACATTGCATGCATTCTCGGTCCACACCATGGAGTCGTAGACATAGCCTACCTCGGGTGAGGCGAGGATAAATCCTTGGCCAACCATTTTATACTCGAAATTGTCGACATCTGTTTTACTCCAGTAGGCCCGCCAATCATCCCAGGTCAGCTCCAAGCCCGAAGCGATGGGGTCCTGGGCGTCTGACCCCGTGAGAGTCCGCGTTCGTCTCAGACTGGGAATAAAGACCTTGAAATCATCGGGCTTCCCTGCTTCCGGGTAGCGTTGACGAACACCGGCTAGGCCGCGAATATCGTAGGGTTCCTTAAAGAAGATGGAACCGCCTTCAATGTAATCTTCTTTGCCTTCGATCTCACCCATTGGTCCCACGTTTTGTCGATTGTGATAATGCCACCACCACAGGTCGGCCTTATAATCAACGTCGATCTTTCCATCAGGTGTGCAGGCGCGCATGTGAATGGGCTCAAAATCCAGTGTATCGGTACCCACCGAGTGAGCCACATAATCCCAGTTCAGCTCTAGACCATTCTTCGGGTCTAAAAAAGGAATGGCCGTCGCCGCCGCACCCGACATCAAAGCGTAGGAGCCATCCGGATAAAGCAGCTCACCTTTGTCAGAGATTTGTATTTCAACCCCCTTTTCCTTGAGTTCTCTGGTGCCTTTCAAATACCCTTCGTGCATGTAATAGGTATTGGTTGGCACAATGGTGATCTCAGCTATGTTTCCCCAATCTGAGGTCAGCGCAGCAAGGTGCTCAGCTGGCAAGTAGTCTTTTAGCCAAGGGTATTTGTCGGCATTGTCTTTGGTGATCTTCAACCCCGGCTTCAAATCAGCCGGTATTTCAGCTTTATCAATTAAGTCATAGGCATCGTAACCCCTTAATTCCGACCACTCTTTGGCCAAGCGCAGAGCTTCCGGCTTTGAAATCTCTTCCACCCACCTGGCGTGATCGGGATTCCCCGATTGCGCTGCGTAAGCCTTCCACGCATCCAGTGCGCGGTTGGTATCAGCAGCCAAAGACAAACTGGTAAACACAGTGCCTGCCAGAACTGCACGAATTGAAACTTTTAAATAATTCATCGCTATATCCTTTTTAATAAAAAGAGTACTTGTTAGAACTGATAGGTTAATGAAATTTCGACGTAATCCTTGTCGTCAAACAATCCTACGGGGGCAACTTCCTTTCTACCGCTGAAACTCTGCACTTCAATGCGCGGACGCCAGTGGCCTCCAAAATAATTGAAGTCTATGCGCTGCCTGTAGGCGGTACCATGCCCCTGTATATTGTGGATATACAGTCCCTCAGCAACCAGGCGTTGGTTGTCAAGCTTCATGTCCCAGAGAAAGGTGACAAAATTCTGATCTTCCTCTACCTCGGTGAAGGCATAAGGAGCCTGCGCCAACAAGTTATCTGCATCTTCCGTATGGATGTTAAACCATTGGATACTGGTGAAAATGGATTTTTCTTGAGACTTCCAACCTGGAACCCAAAGGGGATAATCCAGCCCAATCATTACCGATGTCACGTCTCTTTCCACCACTGCAGCGCTCGGAGATACCAACAAAGCAGGGCTGCCCGCCTCGAGTTGCGCAGGATTAAACGGGTTCTGTACCAAGCTCGAATTGAACGGTTTGTCAAATTCGTGGGAAACCTCAGCCCGGAGAGCCGGTCCCGTGCCCTTAGGGCCGACCGAAATAAAATCACTCATGTCGCGCGTGAAACTAAAGCCCACAACTTTTTGCCTGAAAGTGTAATCCAGGTCCAGGTTGGCCGTGACAGAGCACTCTAGGCCCCCACCGCCGGGATTGTTCACCGGGTCATTACACGCACCTCCGGTTAGGGCAGTCAGCGGGCTGGTGGTCAATGGACCTTTCCCTGCAGCCCCGCGCAGAAATGGCAGGTACCCCGAGGGTGTACCGGCGGTAGTGGGAGAGCCGTCGAAGCTGGGAGCCCAAATTGCGCCTATCAAATCCTGGTGACTTACATCTTGGTTAGCTACTGCTGCTGACGCATCATTGACGCCGGAACCAACATGCACTGTTCCGCCTTGCAGCAGTACCAGGGGAAGATCCTGGTACCCGTAAAACCCGTTAAGTGTCGCGGTACCGCCAAGGGTTTCGAACTTTAGTCGTACGGACACTTCCGGATCGGACCATTCGAAATCATCGCGCTCGTTATCAGATAGCGCCGCACCAAATCCAACTGCGCCCAAACCAGACTGATGCGGCAAGCCTGCGTCAACCAGATCAGGCCACGGCAAGCCGAAGAGACCGCCGTCTGTATTAGCGCCAGGAGTCGGGTTATTGACGACTATTTCACTGTGACGAATTTCTGGGGCTATGTTTAGCTCCAGAACGGGTCGGTTCATACCAATTGCCTCAAAAGGTTTGGAAAGACCCATTTTTTTAAGGTTAAAGTCCATGGAAAGCATCCACAGAGGAATTCGGGTTTCATCTGCATTTTTGAAAACAAAGTGACTGCGAAGATCCTGAGGGTTGACGATATCAAGTAATCGCAATCCATCTGATTGGCCCCATCCGCGTTGAAATTTACCAATCTTGGCCGTAAAACGGTTCTTGGGGTCACGATATTTCATCGACAATTCACGGATAATGTCGTCGTTGAAATCATCGTAAATATCGACCTGGTCATTAGGTGCGCAAAACTCCCTGGCATTGAGGTCGCAACGACTGGTGCCGTGCTGAAAACTCCCGCTTGAGAATCCGGTTTGAGGACCGTTGAACAGGTTCTTCAAACCACCCTCGGGTTCTATCCAGTCCGGGTCATTCCAGTTCCCACGAATCCAAAAGTTGCCGACAAAAGTAAATTTCCGGTCGGGCCTAAAGGAGAATTTCACTTCGCCAGTGTAGTTGGCAGGCCCCTCCTCAGACCCACCCTCGTCCAGGTCATAGAGTGTTGAATAGCTTTGGACAAAACGTCCATCCAAGGTAAAGCCTTTTATCCCGGTATCCAGTGCAAACACAGCTGACGAACTTGCAAGCGCACATAGGGAAAGTAGACCAATTCGAATCTTCTTCAGTTTCATACATCACCTCTCATTATTAGAATACTCATATCTTTACTCTTTCCAGTTTTAACGCTAATACCCATACAGAACTGCAGGTAAAATGATCGTTTTCACGCCGCTATTTTTTGCTCCGAGTCGCAATGTATTTCTTTTGGGAAAATTGCCTTCGGTCTCAGGGCTGCCAGTGCCGCCGGAACAAACAACAACGAGCCCAACATATTCATCATTAGCACCATGCCCAGCAACATACTCATCTCCGCCTGAAAACGCAGCGGAGACATGACTATCCATGGCACCAGCGGCAGTATCATCGTTAAAGCTGTAATGACGATGGCGTTACCCGATGTCATGAGCGCACGGTGCATCGCCTCAATCACGCTGCCGCATAGCTTGAACTCTTCCTTAATCCGATCCATCATATAAATTCCGTAGTCCACCCCTAGGCCGACACCTAGCGCGGCCAAGGGCAATGTGCTGATATTGAGGCCAACCTGCTGCCACGCCATAAAGGCGTAGGTGAGCGCGTTTGCAGTGGCCAGGCTAAATATGAGTATTAGCGCAACAGATATCGAGCGGTACAACGTCATGATGCACACGGCAATGACGAGCGTAATCGCAACCATGATTTTCTGATTCGAGGTCGAGATCTCATCATTGAGAGCTTCAGTGATGCCTACCTGCCCTCCTGAATACAAAAAGTCAGCTTCACTGGTGATATTCGCTTCATCACCAAAGAAGTCATCAAGGTGCTTCCTCAGTTTGCCAATGGTGGGCATGCTGTGGTCCTGAAGATAGAACGAGACATTACCTATCTCCCAATCTTTATTGGTATAGGCCGCAAAATCACCCGGCTCCCCCCGGGAGCGATACATATAGATATCAAAACCAATTTCTTCCTTGTTATCCGGCAATAATTCATAAGAGGGGTCACCCTCGAACAATACCGAGTTAACCAGTTTTATAATTGGCACAAGGCTTTGCGCGGGACGTACTTCGGGCATATGCTCATACATGTAGCGGTCTAGCGCTTCGGTCTGCTGATAGACGGTTGGGGACAGCATGGTGTCTTTATCCCCCTCGATGTACACCTGCATAACATCTGATCCAAGGAACGAAAAACGCGAATTTACCGCCTCGGAATCGGCGTTAAAACGAGAATCCGGCCATAGAATGGCGCTACCTTTGGTATCGCCCACCGTCAGGTTTTTTGAATAGTACAGCCCGCCAGCAAACAGCAAAGCCGCAATGGTAATCACGATGTATTTATGGTCCTCAATATTCACCACAGAGGTCCACACCTTATTAAGCAGAACCGAGCCTGTATTATGCGACTTGGGAGGCGGCAGCAGACACATTGTCGCCGATGCCAGAATTAGTGCTGGCGCTATGGATAAAAGCCATACGCCGCATATTATCGCAAGGCCCTGGATACTGGGGATCGCCACCAAGCCCAACACGCCGAAGCCAGCAGCATCAGTTATAATCGCGCCGGTACTGGGCAGCAAAACCCCCCTTAGACCGCGCTCCGTTATCTCTACACAGTTCTCGGGATTGACGCCCTCATCTGACAGGTGATCCAGTATTCGTGTTGTCAACTGAACGCCATGGGACAACACAATGGCGAAAATAAATGCCGGCAACAGAATCAGTAGCGGATCCAGGTTATACCCCGCGAACCCCATTGCGCCAAGCCCCCAGGTGGTGGCGATGGTCGCCGTAAACATCGGCACAAATACACCGATCCAGGTTCTGAAGTAAAGGTAAAGAACTGCCGCAATAATGAGTAGCGACGTCAGCATAATTAAAAGAACTGAATCCAGCGACTGGTAGATATAACCCAATAATATGGGTCGGCCCACGACCTGCAACGTCAGGCTGTCATCTTCATATTTGGTGCGCAGCTCTTGGAAAAATTCCAGCGTCTTTTCAAAGTCAATATCGTCTTTGAAATCGACAATCACCATCGCCGATGTTTCATCGTCGGAGACCAGAAATCCCCGGTACTGGTTATTGACTGTTCGCCGGAACTGCGCCATGGCCTCTTCATCCCGGGGCAAGTCTGGCCATAAAACGGCGCTGATTTCCACCTTACCCCCCCCGCCGCTAATCGCTTTGGTTTTACGCAAGACCAACGACTGGCTGAGGTGACGCTGCGTATCAGGATTGTAATAGGCCTCGTCCGCTATCTCCTTGTACTTCTCCAGGAAATCTATTGAGTAGATGTTGCCCTTTTCATTTTTCACCTCTATCAGCGTGGTATTGGCGCCGCCAAACTCGGCGCCAAAACGCTGGAATAACTCGACGTTCTTCGAGCCCTCCGGCAGCATTTCTTCAAGCACCACATTGAGAGATAAGCCGCTGTAGGCAAAATACGCAGGCACAGCTGTGAGCAGCATCAAGATCGCGAAGACTGCCTTCGCGCGGCTCGTCACAAACCTGCTAACTCTACTGACCATTGCGTTCCGTCCACTGATTACTTATTAGGGTTATATTGTCTGACGAGGCCAGATTAAAAGCGGTGGCGAACTGCAATGTTGTTGTATCACCCTTCACCACCATCCCGCGAATCCCCACTGCCCAGAAAGTGCCCGATGGCGCGACTGAAACACCGCCCATCCAAACAAAGCCGAGAGGCACATCGATGGCGGGAGACAGTGGCTCGGCGCCATTTACTGATACTTTGAGCACAGTAGAACGGCCCACCACCAGTGCTGATCCATCGGATAACGCGGTCAAATCAAAAAGATGTTCCTCCGTTCCCGTATCGATGGGATTAACGATATACTCGATATCAGCGCGGGGCAGCGCTTCAACCATCTTGGCTACAAATTCTTTTTTGCGCCGCTTAGCTTTTTTGCGCGCCTTTAGTTCTTTCTTTACCGCAACCTCAGCAGTTTCCCTGTCAATTTCCTTTCGCTGCGCATCCGTAGCCAATGCCAGATAGGCTGCAGTACCATCTGCACCCACCGTATAAATCAAGCCCCCCTGACCGGACACTGCCAGCCATGTAACGCCGATGTCGGATGGCGTAAGGAGCCACAACTCGCCGCCGTTTTCAGTGTGGACGACAGTGCCAAACTCTCCCACGATCACTGCGGTATTTTTGTCTTTGGCATAAACACCATGCAAGCGCGGTAGATCGCGGCCAGTAAACCCTAGCATTTTCTGTTTCTTCCAACTGACGCCGCCATCAGCGGTATGCAATATAGTGGCGTCGTGGCCGACTACCCAACCATGGTTCTTATCCACGAAGGCGACATCACGCAGATAAGTGCCGGGGGTTTCAAATTGAATTTCCCAACTAAGACCTGCATCGGAGGTATGGAAGATGGAGCCACGATGACCAATTGCCCAACCTTCAGTGTCACTGACAAAGTCGAGCCGTCGGATCAACTCGTTCTTGCCAACGTAAAGGGCATCCCATTGCTCACCCCCGTCCGTGGTACGTAATACGGTGCCACCCTGACCGGCGATATAGCCCGTTTGCTCGGAAACAAAATCCACGGCGAACAAGTTGTCCGGCCAAAACCGGTGAAATGACTCGCCTTCATCGGCAGCGCTAGCCCAAACCGCAAAAAGAGCTGCAGCTCCGACGAATACGGCTCTAGCGACAGACAGAGTGGTGAAACACAACTTCAAGACACGCTCCTTAATTATTTTGGTTGGGCGCACTAACATGCAAGCATGCTAGGATAACCCAAGAATTTTTGCAACCTCTCGATTACCTTATGCAAATGTGGTGCCAAGTCACGAAGGGCCAGCTGACCCAGGTATACCGGAACGCATACATAGACATAACATTGTCATTTGGTTAACTCCCGGGTACCCCAGACAGAAAGTTGCGCAGATGATAAAACCTCACTAGAGTCGATGAACGGGAAAAGGGTGCCTAGATATACTTGAAGAGGAGGTGCTTCGACCTGTCGACTTGACTGCCTTTATGGTAGAAATTTTCGACGAATATGTGCTTTTCGAAACATCGGCCTTGGATCAAGCTGACCAGACAGGCGTCGACCATATCGAGAGGCCCGCAAACATAGGCGTTATTGCCTTCAAAACTCCCCTCAAAGTGCTGATTGGCGCACTCTTGCAGATAGCCCCAGCCGCCATCGTGACTCTGCTTCGAACCAGGCTCATTCACCGCAAGTAACATCGTAAAACCGGGGCGCTCTCGAGCGTAGAGCTCAAACAATTCCCGGTAGTAGGCATCCTCTTCATTCTGTACCCCATAGATCAATGTTACCGGCCTGGGGTCGTGCCCCTCGACTAGCTCCATGATCATCGATTTGACTCCCGACAAGCCCGAGCCACCGGCGAAGAATACGAAGGGCTCGGGCAGTGATTTACGCAGGTAAAAATGTCCATACGGACCACTAAAACTTAGAACATCTCCCACTGTCAGCGCGTTGTGAATGTAGTGAGTCGCCTCACCTCCTTCAATCAAGGCGACGTTGAGCTCGATAATATTGTTCGAAGAAGGCGGGCTCGCGATGGAAAATGCACGCGGTCCACCTCCGATTCCCGGGATGTGTAAATTGATATATTGCCCCGCCTGAAAAGCAATTCCGTCATCCCCCAGGGCGAGAAATACAGACTTAATATTGGGTGTTAGCGTCTTAATACTGGTAACCACACCCTGATAATCGCGAACAGTGTGGTATTGTGCATCTGGCTCCTCGTCCACATCCGCTTCAATGGTCAGGTCGCTCAGCGGTGATGCGCAGCAAGCAAGGCACTGACCCTCATCGCGCTCACTGTCCATCAAAGCAAACTCGGACGCGTTGCCGACGTCGACCTCCCCCTGCACTATTTGGATTTTACACGCTGAACATACGCCCCTAGAGCAGGCGTGAGGCAAATAGAAACCGCTGCGAAGAGCAGCGTCGAGAATGGTTTGCCCCTCCTCCACCTGAAAAACTTTCCCCGGGTGCCCGACTGTTACCTGATGTGCCATCCGTTGTGCCCGATAGAATAAACAATATAGTTATTCTTAAAGCAATATCTATACCACAGGAGGAGGTTTATCGAGAGATAGTCGAGATCTAACAAATTATCACCATTTAATAAAACATCTGGCCAGCTAACAAAAAATAGGACTTGGGTGATGTGCCGGGTTGATGATATAGTGAATTTATAAGCAAGAATAATAGATTTACAACTCGCCCCACCGCCCTATAACAGGAGCCTGCTGTGGTAATTGAACTTCCCGATGCTTCGGATCTTTCCAGCCATGTCCATTTTAATCCCGAACAGGGGAAAGTGTGGTTGGATGAACAACGGGGCATTCTCCAGACCCTTCCCGCTATGGCCAGCATATGGCGGGAAATTGTCACCTCTATCGGCGTTGAACGCTCGCGAAACTTGTTTATGCGCTCGGGGTTTCGAAATGGCGAGATAGACGCTGAGCTAGCCCGCAAGCAAAGACCAAAGGCCAGTCTTACCGACCTATTCCTGGCAGGCCCTCAGTTACACATGCTTCGCGGTATGGCCAAGGTAATACCCTCGGTTTTAGAACTGAACGCCGTAAAAAAACAATTCTTAATGGAGCTTGCTTGGGTTGATTCCTACGAAGTGGAAATTTCTCTTGCAGAACTCGGCGTTCTTGACATGCCTGTGTGTTGGAACCTGCTTGGTTATGCCTGCGGATTTAGTTCGACCATTATGGGCTTTGAAATTTTATTTAAGGAAGTTTGCTGCCGAGGCAAGGGCGACAATGAATGCCATATTGTTGGCAAAACGCTGGCTGATTGGGAGGACGCCCAAGACTACGAGATTTTTAGCAGTTCAGATTCTTTAATTGAAACACTGTATGACCTGCAGGCCAAAACGATCGACAGATCCTCTATAGAAGATCATAAAGAAGAACGAATCTTTTCCGCGCTGGTAGGCGAATCTGCTGTTTTCAAAAAAATGTGCACCATGGCAAACAAGGTCGCCACTTCGAAGGCCTCTGTCCTGCTGACCGGCGAGACCGGCGTAGGTAAAGAGATGATCGCCAAAGGTATACACCTGCACAGCGAACGATCCGAGATGCCCTTTATTGCCCTTAACTGTGCGGCGATTCCCCAGGAACTGCTGGAAGCCGAGTTGTTCGGGGTAGAGAAAGGCGCTTTCACCGGGGCCACACACGCGAGAAAGGGACGATTTGAGCGCGCAAACACAGGCACCATTTTTCTCGACGAGGTGGTCGAGTTGTCGGCGCGTGCCCAAGCCAGCTTGCTGCGGGTATTGCAGGAACGCGAATTCGAGCCCGTGGGCGGCACCCAAACCCGCAGCGTCGATGTGCGCATTATAGCCGCCACCAACGAGGACCTGGAGGAGGCCGTAAAGGGCGGAAAATTTCGCGCTGACCTGTTCTACCGCCTCAATGTTTTCCCTCTGCACATACCACCACTGAGAGAGCGTCACGACGATATACCGCTACTGGTAGAATTTTTTATCGACAAATACGAATCGCTCTATACAACAAAAACCCTGGGCCTGACAGACCGGGCAATGGGTCATCTCCTCCACCACCCTTGGCCTGGCAATATCCGAGAGCTTGAAAACACCATTGAACGCGGGGTGATCCTGACTGAGAAAAATCAACGCATTACCGCGGACTCGTTGCTCTCAGGCACGCGCGCAGCTCAGCAGTTGGATGTCGATATTGCCATCGATGGTATAACTTCGACGGCAACGAATAATGGTGACCAAGACAGCTGGGCCGACACCATTTTTGAGCAGTCTATATCCATGGAAGCGGTGGAGGCGGAATTGGTAAACAAGGCCATGGCATTATCCGACAATAATGTGTCAAAGGCAGCCAGACTGTTGGGCCTGTCTCGCCCGGCTTTTGCCTACCGGCTCGCCAAGCTACCAACACCAGCCGCTGAATAACGCTCAACTACACCTTCATGTGGCATGAAGATTGCTTCGCCCATGGCTATTATCTCTTTGAATCATGGCTACAGTAATAATGTCCAGCTTAAAACTTAGCGTTTTGGACCAATCCCCAGTGCACGACGAAGGCTCCGAATCATCCGGACTATTCACCACCATTGAACTGGCGAAACTGTGTGACCGTGTTGGCTACCACCGCTACTGGGTGGCTGAACATCACGATACTCCGGGCTACGCCAGCCCGTGCCCGGAAATGATGGTGAGCAATGTCGCCCATGCAACCCAGAGGATCCGCGTAGGTAGCGGTGGCGTGATGCTCCCCCACTACAGCGCGTTTAAAGTAGCAGAGACCTTCAAAATGCTAGAAGCCTTCCACCCCGGGCGCATCGACCTAGGTGTGGGACGAGCTCCCGGGGGCAATCCTATTTCTTCAGGAGCTCTAGCAGCTCCCAGGCAGGCTATTCCCACGCAGTTTTATCCCCAGCAGGCGCGGGATTTAATTGGATTCGTGAACAACAACACCCCCTCGGAACATCCCTATCACGACGCCACTGTTGTACCGCGAGACGTGGGTGCACCCGACGTATGGATGCTGGGCTCCAGCGACGGCAGCGCTGAGCTGGCGGGTGAGTTAGGTGCAGGCTTCGTATTGGCACTCTTCATCGGCACCCACGACCGCCCACCAGACATTATCGCGCGCTACAAAAAGGCTTTTCAATCGAACGGGAGTTTCGACAAACCTCAAGCGGCGATCGCTGTGGCGACCATTTGCGCCGATACGACCGAAGAGGCTCGATGGCTTGCTAGTAGTCATACCTACTGGAAAGTGCAGGCTTTTCGGCACGGCCTACGCGACCCGCTTTTCCCGCCCGATGTGGTGATGGATAAGGTAAAACAGCTGAAACCATCAGACCAGGCCTACTACGAGGAAACCATGAACACCATGGTTCTGGGCACTCCCGCCCAGTGCCGGGAGGAGCTGGAACACATCGCCAAAACCTTTGATGTCGACGAGCTCATGATTGTTAATGTCACACACTCGTTTAAACCGCGGATCAGTTCCTACCAAATGCTTGCGGAGCAATTCGAACTTCCGAACGCCACAGGAGCATAGACCATGAGCAGCAACCCAGAAATCGCCAACACCATCCAAACAGGTGCCTTTAAAACCAACTACCACGACGTGGGTCAGGGTGAGCCGTTGTTTCTCATTCATGGTTCCGGACCCGGTGTGACGGCTTGGGCAAACTGGCGCCTAGTCATCCCCGCGCTGGCAGAACAATATCGGGTGATAGCGCCCGACATGGCGGGCTTTGGCTATACCGAACGCGTTGATAGCTACCACTATACGATGGACAACTGGGTGCGGCACGCCATCGAGCTGATGGATGCCTTGGGCATAGAAAAAACTCATATGGTGGGAAATTCATTTGGTGGTGCCCTGGCCATTGCCCTAGCCATTCGGCACCCCGAGCGAGTCGATAAGCTGATACTAATGGGCGCCGCCGGCGTCAATTTTGAATTGACCCCCGGCCTGGACCAGGTCTGGGGCTATGAGCCCTCAGTGGAAAACATGCGCAGTATGATGGATTTGTTTGCTTACGACCGCAGCTTAGTGAGCAATGAACTGGCTCAATTGCGCTACGAGGCCAGCATCCAGCCCGGCTTTCAAGAGACCTTCAGCCAGATGTTCCCCCCTCCCCGTCAGCGGAGTGTCGAGGCGCTGGCCAGCAAGCCACAGGACATCAAGGCGATAAAACATGAAACACTCATACTGCACGGCCGTGAAGATCTGGTTGTCCCGCCAGTGACCTCCACCACCTTATTCGAGCTGATCCCCAACTCGCAATTACATATGTTTGGCCGCTGCGGGCACTGGACGCAGATAGAGCACAATGCTCGATTTATCGAACTGCTGAAAAACTTCCTCAGGGAGGCCTGATGCTCCCGGGTTTTCCCGGTCGACCAAAACGATTCTTGGAGCACGTTTTTCGCTTGAAAGAAAGATAAGCACAATTTGATCAATTCATAAAAGAAATGATCACGCACACACTCACTTCAGCATTTAGATACTCGCGACTGCCCTGTCTGCAGCAGCCAGCGGTTGTTGCAAGTTGACCAAGCCCCGTGCCTATACCTTATAAGGCCGCAATGCTTTGCGCAGCAGAGTGCGCCTCTGGCATGGATATTGCTTTGCCATATGGTGATATGACAATTACATCAAAACAACAAGCAGGAATAGCGGGCCAGCGCTACGTTCGTGTCACCAAGGTGTTACACGATAAATACGTGGAATTCGAATTTGCGATTGGCGACCCGAACTTGAACGTTGAACTGGTCATGCCTTTCGAACATTTCCGAAAATTTTGCGAAGACAACGATGCTCAACATCTGACGGCGGAGCAGGAAGCGGCCGTCGACTTCGATAAACTGAAATGGCGGTTTGGTGTGCCCGGGCTCACCGATGAAAAAACGAATACGGTCACCTCACAGGAGCAAACATGAGCATTGAAATTTCAGCGAAGGCAATTACACCCATCCGGCTAAGCTATGGAAACCTGATCGAACGCTTTGGTGACAAAAGACCCCCTTCTCGCTATCAGGAAGCGGCTTACGACGTTCAACCCACAACCAATTTCCACTATCGCCCCTTGTGGGACAAAAATCATGAAATTTATGACACCAGTCGCACGGCCATAGTGATGGAGGACTGGTACAGTTTTGCCGACCCCCGCCAGTATTACTACGGCACCTATACGATCGCCAGATCAAAACAACAGGAAGTGGCTGAACACAATTACGCCTTCGTTGATAAACGCGACCTGTTGGAAGAACTACCCGATGATATCAAGCAGTCTGTGCGAGACATCCTAATCCCACTGCGCCATATCGAATGGGGTGCAAATATGAACAACTGTCAGATCGATTGTATGGGCTACGGCTCAACTATTTGCTCGGTCGCTATGTTCAACGCAATGGACCGCCTGGGTATGGCTCAATATATATCGCGTATGGGACTCCTACTCGATGGCAACGAAACTACGACGCTGGACGCTGCCAAAATTGACTGGATGGAGGCGCCGGAATGGCAAGGCTTGCGACATGCCGTAGAGGATATGTTTGTACTGGAGGATTGGTTCGAACTAATGGTTGCCCAAAATTTCGTGCTCGATGGCCTGTTGTTCCCTCTTTTTTGGGATCGCTTTGAACGAAAACTTTCGAAAAGTGGCGGTGGAACCATCGCGTTACTGACTGAGTTCATGCCCCAGTGGTATAGCGAAACAGTCCGTTGGACAAACGCGCTGGCCAAAGTTACCGCGGCAGAATCTACAGAAAATAAAGAGCTGTTATCCGCATGGCTGAAGAAATGGGTCAGCCGCCTGTGTGAGGCAATCGAGCCCGTTGCGATCAAGGCATTCGGACCTGAAGGCACGTCAGAGCTGGCCGAAGTCAAAGAAGAACTGCTTGCCAGGCTGGGTAAACAGGGCCTGACTATTTAATCGGGAGAGAAAAATGACCACCAAGAAAAAAAATACGGCATTTTTAATTGTTCAAGACAACGAAGACGCTAGGCCTATTATCGAGGCGGTTGAACAGGACAACCCAGGGGTAAATATTCAGTACGAACCCGGTATGGTTCGAATGGAACGTGCTGCCAGCCTAATAGTGAAACGTGAAACTGTAGAAGAACTCACGGGTCGCGAATGGGATGTACAAGAACTTCACCTCGTCCTTATTTCCCTGGCGGGCCACGTTGATGAAGACGACGAAAAATTCGAGCTGAGCTGGGGCTAGGCCTAGGCAGGACAACATTGATAAGAGGTTATTGGAATGGCTGCGAAAAAATTAAATATGCGCAAGCGCTATGAATTACTGACCCGGGGTATGGGTTGGGAGACGAGTTACCAGAAGATGGACGATGTATTCCCCTACGACACCTTTGAGGGAATCAAGATTACTGACTGGGACAAATGGGAAGACCCCTTCCGTCTCACCATGGATGCCTATTGGAAATTTCAGGCTGAAAAAGAGAAAAAGCTGTACGCCATTATAGATAGCTTTGCGCAGAACAATGGCCAGACCAATCTCGTGGACGCCAGCTATCTCAGCGCCATTAAGCTCTTTATAACCGGCGTAACACCGCTGGAGTATGCTGCCCACCACGGATTTTCACATCTCGGACGGCACTTCCGAGGTGAAGGCGCAAGAGTCGCATGCCAAATGCAGGCGATCGATGAGCTGCGCCACGCGCAAACTCAAATTCACACTATTAGCCATTACAACAAACATTTTACCGGCCTGCACGACCCGTTCTATCAATCTGATCGAGTCTGGTATTTGTCGGTACCCAAGTCATTCGGAGAGGATGCGTTATCGGCGGGGCCGTTTGAGTTTATCACTTCAATTTCGTTCGCCTTTGAATATGTGCTGACCAACATGCTTTTTGTACCTTTCATGTCGGGTGCGGCATACAACGGTGATATGGCCACGACGACCTTTGGCTTTTCTGCGCAGTCAGATGAGTCACGGCACATGACCCTGGGACTGGAAATCATCAAGTTCATGTTGGAACAGCACGAAGACAACCTGCCTATTATTCAGGGCTGGATAGACAAACATTTCTGGCGCGCTTATCGAGTATTGGCCCTGGTCTCAGCGATGCAGGACTATATGCTAACCAACACACCCATGTCCTGGAAGGAAGCCTGGGACATCTATTTTGTCGAAAATGGCGGCGCACTCTTTGAGGACCTGGGTCGCTACGGTTTGAAAATGCCCAAGCACCATGAGCTGGCCACCGCAGAAGCTGAACACCTCAGCCATCAGGTGTGGTCGGTATTTTGTGCTTTGGGGAACGCAACGGGGTTCCACACATTCGAACCGTCCGACGAAAAAATGGACTGGTTGTCAGAAAAATACCCAAATACCTTTGACAAGTATTACCGGCCCCGCTTTGAGCACTGGAAAAAACAGAAAGAAGAAGGCACTTTTGAATATCTGCCCAGCTTGCCTCAACTCTGTCAGATTTGCCAGATCCCAATGATCTTCACCGAAGTGGAAACTGACCCAATGCAGCTGAGCTTCCGCAGTACTAAATTCAAGGGTGATAACTACCATTTCTGCTCGGACGGCTGTAAAGACATTTTTGAAAATGAGCCTGAAAAATACGTACAGGCCTGGTTGCCCGTGCATCAGATATTCCAGGGGAATTGTGGTGGCGCCACCATTCCAGAAGTCCTCAAATGGTACAAGTTTGAAGCAGAAGACGGCAGTGACTATTTCGACTCACAAGATTTCAGACGTTGGCAGGAGTGGCACGGCAAGAGCGAACCGGCAAAAACCGGTTCCGACGACTAAGCATTCTTTGAATACATTTTCCTAGGAGATTACAGTGGCTATTGTTGCAAAAGATGGATATATCGATTTTGTCCGGGATAAGGTCGAGAATTTTCACGGCAACCAACTGGTCTACGTCAGTTGGGATGATCATTTGGTCTTCTGCGCTGCGCAGGCGTTTCCGCTTCCCCCCGAAATGCCTTTTGCCGCGCTAGTGGCAGAGGTAATGCCGTCGGTATTTAACTGGCATGATGAATTCAAAGACATCGATTGGGCCAAGGCCCAGTGGAACCTGGACGGAAAGGCTTTTTCTCCAGACATGGACAAATCTTTGGCTGAAAATGGCGTGGAGCACAAATCACTCATTCGATTCAAGACACCCGGTCTCACAGGCCTCAATGGCACCAGGATATAGTCTATGAGCTATGAGGTGTTGATTGAACCTCTGGGTGTCACCGTTGAGGTTGAGGAAGGCCAAACGATACTCGATGCCGCTTTGCGACAGGGCGTCTACCTGCCCCATGCTTGCGGGCACGGCTTGTGCGGCACCTGCAAAGTAGACATTCTCGAAGGTGACATTGAAATAGGTGACGAGGCATCGCCCTTTGCCCTGATGGATTTTGAGCGCGATGAAGGTAAAGGCCTGACCTGCTGCTGTAAGCCCTTAAGCGATCTGGTCATTGAGGCGGACGTCGAGGAAGAGCCGGACGCCCAATATATCCCGGTGAAAGACTATATAGGCACCGTGGTAAAACTGGAGAAACTCACACCAAGGATTCTTGGGGTTTTCCTTGAGGTCGAAGGCGATGGACTCGAATTTCAGTCCGGACAATACGCCAATCTACACATTCCTGGGCTAGACACACCCAGACCCTTCTCCATGGCCCAGTCCCCCAACGACAAGAATATTATCGAATTTGATATCGCCTTGATTCAAGGTGGTGAGGCCACGACCTGGATTCACGAAAACTTGAAGGTTGGCGACACACTGGACTTTTCAGGTCCCTACGGGCATTTTTTCATCAGAACCTCTGATCCCAAACCGCTACTTTTCTTCGGCGGCGGCTCCGGACTCTCCAGCCCTAAATCCATGGTCCTAGATTTACTAGAAAGTGGAGACAAACGCGAGATCATCTTGTTTCAGGGAGCCAGAAACCTGCAAGAGCTGTATTACAGGGATTTATTTTTGGAGCTGGAACGCAAGCACGACAACTTTACTTATATTCCCGGCTTGTCTGGCCCCGATATCGAAGCGGAGTGGGACGGCGCCACCGGTTTCGTGCACGAGGTTGCAATCGAACACTTCTCAGGAAAATTCGAGGGCTATAGGGCTTATATGTGCGGCCCTCCTCCTATGATTGATGCTTGTATTACTGCCTTAATACGTGGCCGCGTCTTCGAAAAAGATATGTTTATGGAAAAATTTTTGACCGCTGCGGACGGTGCCACCGAAAAAACGAAAAGCCCCCTGTTCAAAAATATTTAGGATCTACTGTGACGTATACAATCACAATCACAGACACAGAGGAAACCTTCAGTTGTCGAGAAACACAGCACCTTCTTGCCGGAATGATGCAGTTAGGGAAGAAAGGTATTCCCATCGGGTGCAGGGGTGGAGGTTGTGGTGTATGTAAAATCCACATTTTAAGTGGTACATACGAAACAAAGAAGATGAGTAGAGTGCGTATTACAGAACAGGAAGAAAACGCCGGTACATTATTGGCCTGCCGTGTTTTTCCTAAATCCGATATTCAATTACAGGTGCTAGGTCACCTGAATGATGCAGTAAATACTACGAAAGCGTAGTTTTTTGCTCAACAAACCAGGAGAAACAACATGGCTATGACAGGAATTTTGCGTCCGGGGCACGTTCAGTTACGTGTTCTCGATATCGATGAGGCTGTAACTCATTATTGCGACAATATGGGACTTATTGAAACTGATCGGGATGATCAAGGTCGTGTGTATCTTAAGTGCTGGGACGAACACGATAAGTTTTCTGTTGTTCTGGAACCTTCAGACACTTCTGGTATGAATCATATGGCGTTTAAGGTCCGTACAGAGCAGGATTTGTGGCGATTCGAATCCAATGTAAAGAACTTCGGTGTCGAAACTACCAGGATCCCCGCAGGGGAACTCAACGGTTGTGGCGAGCGCGTCAGTTTCGTTGCGCCCGGTGGTCACCGGTTCGATCTTTACGCCGTAAAAGAATCGGTCGGAAACGGCATCCCCACAACTAACCCCGCTCCTTGGTCAGAAGACACGGTGGGAATGAAAGCGATTCGTTTTGATCATTGTTTACTGTATGGCGATGACCATGATGAAGAAGTACGGTTCTTCGTCGAAGCGCTGGAATTCGAACTTGCTGAGCAAGTTGTTGATGGTGAGACACAAATCGCGGCATTTTTGTCCTGCAGTACCAAGGCACATGACATTGCCTTTATTCGCCACGGAGAACCCGGGAAATTGCACCATGCATCATTCCTGCTAGGATCGTGGGAGCAGGTATTACGGGCAGCCGATATTATTTCAATGAAAGATATCCCTCTGGACGTTGGGCCTACACGCCATGGACTGACCCGAGGCATGACAATCTATTACTTCGACCCATCGGGCAATCGCAACGAAGTCTTTGCCGAAGACAGCTACCGGTATCCAGACAGCCCCGTTTTAACCTGGACTGCCGATAATTCGGGCCAGGCTATTTTCTACCATTCCCGCACTATGGTAGAGAGCTTTATGGCAGTCGTATCCTAAACTCATGACCAGTGTCACAAACAGGAACGTTGCAACGAAAACGGCTTGTGCAATCGCTCAAGCCGCTGTTGACCACGCCGGCAACCTGGGTATAGCGATCAATGTTTCGGTGGTAGATTCTTCCGCTACCGAAATCGCGTTCTTACGCATGAACAATGCGTTCCTACCGTCGATGGGTATCGCCAAAGACAAGGCTTACACAGCCGCGGGCTTTGGCTTCCCAACCATGGACTGGAAAGAGGTTCTCGCAGGGAATGTGCAACTCCAGGCAGGTATGGTCGAGCGCCCGAGAGTCGTTACTTTTGGTGGCGGTGTGCCGATAGTCGAAGACGATGTGCTCATAGGAGCAGTTGGAGTGTCCGGTGGATCTGAAGACGAGGATATAGCCTGTGCGCAGGCTGGTATTGAAGCAGTTTTAGGTGCCGGAGCAGAGGGTTCTGATTCACCGAAAGTTGAATAAAAAAGCCCTATAACACCCTCCGCGATGCCAAAGCTTTTGGCCTGTTTTGTATAACCTCTCCCTCCATAGCTCTAAACTCGAGCCCTATTTTCATGATTCCTAATAAAAAACGAGGCGGTTGCTGTGACTAAACACAAGCCACCGAACACAATAAAATTCATATTTAATCCAAATGAAGCGGTCACTAGTGCTCCGGCCAACAAGGGGCCAATAATAGAACCCGACCGACCTATACCATTGGCCCACCCCACCCCCGTTGAACGAATATGAGTCGGGTACAGGTAACTGGACAATGCGTTCATGCTAATTTGCCCGCCGACGATAAAAAAACCGGAAAAGAAAGACAAAGCCATCACTAAATTTAGTGATGAACCCAGTTGTCCAACAGCGATCATACTGATCGAACCCAGCACAAAACAACTGGTTAGAACTACTTTAGACCCAAAGTTACGTATAAGTCGAGAAAACACAAAGGGCGAAAGCGCCCCGCCAATATTCAGCACCACAACTGTTCGAGAGGCCTCGGCCAGTTGATAACCCGCCTGCATCAATAAGGTAGGAATCCAGCTGTATAAAAAATACACCACCATCAAATTAAAAAAGAACATTAGCCAAATCAAGACTGTATCCCTAGCGCGACCCTCCAAGAACAAGGCCTTCACCGGGAAATGCTTTTTGTCTTCTGTATGCTGTACAAATAATGCGTTATCAGTTATCGCATTCCTGAGCTCAATTCTCCTCGCGATGACACGCATTAGTTCATCGTTGTCTTTCTCGTGTTCGAGCAAAAATCGCGGTGACTCGGGTAACCAAAGCAACAAGATGGGGACCAGCAGTAAAGGAGCAATGCCACCCACAAAAAACAACGATGGCCAACCAAACACGGGGATTAATTCAGATGCAAGTAATCCTCCTGTTATCCCGCCGATAGGCATACCTAGAAATATCACCGCAACGGCCACGTTTCGCTGTCGGCTAGAAACGTACTCCGTTATCAAGGCGGTCGCGTTAGGCATCGCGCCGCCCAAGCCCAGACCGGTCAAAAAGCGGAGTAAGAGCAGCTCGTCGTAGCTGTTGACAAAGCCGGTCAACAAGGTAAACACAGCAAAAACAATGACACTGAAGATGACCGCACTGCGTCTTCCGTATTTATCTCCTACCGGCCCCATCACCAGGGCCCCGATCATCATACCAACCAGGCCGGCTGAGAAAACATACGCCAACTCCTCTCTGGGAATATCCAGGGCCGCGCTTAAGGCTGGCGCAGCAAAAGCAATAGCTAGTACGTCAAAACCATCGAAGACAATTACTAATGCGCAAAACAACATCACCATTTTTTGAAAACTTCCTAGTGGATTGTTCTCGAGAATCTCGCTCATTTCTAAGCTCGCACTACTCATGCTGAATCCTTTTTTTGGCGAAACCAATATTGATGATGTGGATGGTAACCCGATGTAACCAACTCAGGGAGGTCTGATTGTTTCCTCCCTCGACCTTACCCAGCGCAGCAAGACAACTCTTTCACATCTTTGTAAAAGGTTTGTGCGCAAAGTTTCAGGCCCTCTACCATCGTCAAATAGGGGAACAGCTGATCGGCCAGATCATTGATCGTCATTCCATTGCGGATCGCCAGAGCAGCACTCTGGACCATTTCTCCGCCTTCATGTGCCAGTATCTGCGCGCCAAGCAAGCGGCCAGTCCCAGCTTCTGCCACCAGTTTAATAAATCCGTCTGTCTCAAAATTAGCCAGTGCCCGAGGCACATTTTCCATTTCCAAAACGCGGCTATCGGTTTCGATATTTTGTGCTTTAGCCTGTTCCTCCGTGAGGCCGACAGTGGCCACTTGCGGGTCGGTAAAGATCACAGCAGGCATGGTGGAAAGATCCAGTTTGGCCTCTCCCCCGGTCATGTTTATTCCTGCGCGACTACCCGCCGCTGCTGCCACATAAACGTACTGCGGCATGTTGGAGCAATCACCAGCGGCATAGAGGCCAGGCACATTGGTTTCCATTCGATCACTGACGATAATATCGCCATCTTTACCCGTATCAAGACCTATCGCTTCTAAGTTTAGGTTGGCGGTATTGGCACGCCGCCCGGTACTGATCAACAATTGGTCACAGGTCAACATGCCTGCATTGGTTTCGAGGCTGAACTGACTGCCATCGTGTGCTGCGGTTTTCGCCTGAGTGTGATTAAGCACGCGAATCCCCTCATTTTTAAAGCATTCCGTGAGTTTTTTACCTATCAATGGATCTTCCCTGTAGAGCAAGGTGTGGCGAGCTAACACCGTCACCTCACTGCCTAAACGACGATAAGCTTGGGCAATTTCCAAGGCTACAACGGACGAGCCGATAACCACCAAATGTTGCGGCAGCTCTTCGGCAAATAGAGCCGCCGTGGAGGTCCAGTAAGGGGTCTCCGCCAGACCTTCGATGGGGGGGATAATCGGTGTAGAGCCGGTCGCAATCAGAATTTTATCCGCAACGATCTCCTGCTCGGAGCCGTCGGGTTTGCTCACCGTCAAGGTGTTGGCATTCTTAAATTTTGCTGTCCCATTAAGCAACGTAAGCGCTGGATTCGATTCGAGTATATTTTCGTATTTTGCGGCACGCAGTTCTTCAACGCGCTTCGTTTGCTGTTGAGCCAACAATGGTCGGCTTATTACGGGCGCATGATTTTCCAGGCCAGCAAAGGGATTTTTTCGTTGCTGCTGCGCCAATTGCGCTGCCCGAATTAAGATCTTTGAGGGCACGCAGCCCACGTTCACACAACAGCCGCCAATCACGTTAGCTCCTTCTATAATTGTGACGCTGGCACCACCGTCCGCCGCTTTAATGGCACAGGCAAAGGCTCCGGAACCACTCCCTATTATCGCCACGTGCTGAGATTCACTCCGACCTAATGTGTCAGGCGATTCCGGTACGCTACTTAAACTTTGCTGGTCATTTTTGAGCGCCCTATAGCCCAAACCCTGAATAGCGCCAATCAAATCAGCGTCACTGATACGGCTGTTGGAGTTGACCTCTGCACTGGCATTTTCATAGGACACATCGGCGTGTTGAACACCTTCAATGGCCTCCAGAGTATCTTTGATATGGATCGCGCAGTTGTTGCAGGTCATTCCCTGTACTGAAAATAAGCTCATTTCCTTTCCTCGAGGTATGATTCTTTTTGCGCAATCGCCTATTAGGGAACAATGGGCTACACCGGACAGGACTCGTCATCACAGCGCTCGTTTGCGGGTGAAAAAATATCCCACAACGAAACAGCGACCATCAGCGCTAACGACGAATAGGTGACATAGGTACTCCAACCGTACTGGAACCAGGGATAGAGTGATAGAAGCAATAACACCGGACCCAGCATGCCGAGCAGGCTGCGATGCCATTGCCTGTGACTAAACCAGCCGAGTGCGTGAATCACCAGACCCAGCCACGCAAATAGGGGTAACAATGTATTTATAAATAATCCCTCCCACTGGCTGAGAAAGCCCAGCCCAACAGCAGCTCCCAGACTGGCAATAGCGGGGAAACACGCTGCGCAGCCCACCGCAGAGACCAGGGCGCCAAGGCAGCCAGCCTTGTCACCGACCCGGTTCAGCATATTTAGCCAATTTGCCATCATTGAACTCCGATTTCTCACAGTGGACGAATAACCGACGTTGTTTCGTCATTGAAAGGTCACAGAGGCAGCAGTTACACCAACTACAATGGATAACTCTGACTCAATTTGCGACATGGTTAATCCTTAAATGCAGCATGAGCGGCTACTCTGGAACAGCTTATATTTGTTACGATCTGCTATAATAAAGCCTGTAGTAACTACAGGTACAAGAGGTATTTCTATGACCGTCAAGAAGTCTTCTTTTTCACGTGGGGCGCTGGCGAAACAAACGGGCGTAAACATCGAGACAATTCGATACTACGAGAAAGAGAATGTGATGCCCGATCCACCGCGCTCAAGCGGGGGACATCGCCTCTATGACACAACCCATTTAAAGCGGCTCTATTTCATCCGCCGTTGTCGAGAGCTTGGCTTTTCACTTGACGAGATCCGCGGACTGCTCAACCTCGTCAACAGCCAACACTACACCTGTGCAGAGGTGAAAGAGCGAACGACTAATCAGCTAGAAAATACCCGGCAGAAAATCCGTGACTTGCGTAAAATGGAGCGAACTTTAAAAGAAATGGTGGCTGAGTGTAGCGGTGGCATGGTGCCTGACTGCCCTATTGTGGACACGCTGTTTGCATAACATTTTTATTGCTTGGGCTCTACCGGTGGCCCGGTCATCTTTTCAGGTTCATTCGCGAAAATGGCGAATTTTTTAGGCCATTTCGGATCAAAATTATCCGAAATAAATCAGCAGTAACCTACGCTTG
This sequence comes from Candidatus Seongchinamella marina, assembly GCF_026262685.1. NCBI lineage: Bacteria > Pseudomonadati > Pseudomonadota > Gammaproteobacteria > Cellvibrionales > Halieaceae > Seongchinamella > Candidatus Seongchinamella marina. Next base: position 53,203 of record NZ_SHNP01000008.1, on the reverse strand, counting down.
CAAATAGACCTCGATCAGAGAACGTATGGCGCCTTACGGGTTTCGTCAATTTCCTCGACCCTAAAGTCCGTGTTGTTCGTGCCACTGGGCTAGGCTTCCGTGGTTTGGATATCCATCGTGTTGCTTGTCCACGTCAGTTACCGAAACATGGACCCAGTCGGGTTTGTTGTCCAAGAAAATGTGATGACGCTCAGGTGGAATCGGTAGCGGAGTATCGATCGCAGAAGCATAGGGATGCACCAGCTCCGGCCAGCGAGGATCCCAGACCCAAAGCGCGCTCCCGCACAGGTTGCAGAAATATCGCTTGCCCGGGCTGGCTTCATACACCCCGGTTTCGTGGTTCGTGTACATCGGACTAAAGCTCGAGATGTGTTCCTCGCCTTTGAACTCCAAGCTTTCATAGACGGCGCCGATGTTTATGGCGAATCCCCCACCGCCTTGCGTCTTGCGGCAGATCGAACAGTAGCAGTGCATAAAGGGGTAGCTGTGTGGTGACTCCACCGAGAATGTAACGGATTTACAGCAGCAGGAACCGTTCAGATACATGATTTGTCCTCCCTCGAGATCGCAGTTGTAATTGGGTAGTCTCGCCTGAACGCAAATAAACGATTAAAGTCGAGCTCGTATTCAGTTTAGCCCATAGACCTGACTTATCGGGCTACTTTGCAGGGCAGCGACAGACGACGGAAGTCCCCCCGGTCACCACCGCTTTTGTATTGCTCCTTATCTGCCTCGAATTTATTTTGTACCGACGGCGTGCACGTTTGGCTATTTTGGCACAAACCAATGAGATGGACTCCCCCACTTCATTGCTATTGGCGTCATCGCAAGGTTACTGCGCTGATATACGTTAAGGGCTCAAAATCAGCGCATTTGTCAGTTTACTCCCACTTTCTAGCTGCCGCAGTGTGTAAAGGTCGCTCATTTGACCGCTCAGCCGCCCCAGAGTCCCACACATAATCACCAGTTAGGTTGATATGATCCCACCCTAATGGTGAGACATGCTTCCGCAGACTGAGATCCGGGAGCTTTCCGATTTTTCGAAGATGTTCGGTGGCCTTATCCATATACAAAGTATTCCAGTAGACGATTGCAGCGATGACCAGGTTGAGTGCCATCGCGCGTTTCTGCTGCGCCAGTGCTGACCGGTCGTAGATACGACCCTGGGAATGCGCAAAGACAGCTTTGGCCAGAGAGTGGCGGGCCTCGCCTTTGTTCAGGCCGCCTTGGCACTCCATCCGAAGTTTCGGGTCCTCAATCCAATCGAGCATGAATAAAGTTCGCCGCACCCGGCCGATTTCTCCTAGTGCAAGATAGAAGCGGTTCTGCTGCCGATAAGCACCCAGTTTGCGCAACATGGCAGAGGGTTTGACAGTCCCCTGCTGAGTGCTGACAGCCAGCCTGAGTGCATCATCCCAATGTCCAAGGACAGCATCCTCATTAATAGGCCTTCCCATAATAGGCGCGAGCCCTTTCCACACGCTGGCTTTACCAAAACAGGCAAGACGTCGATCTGGGAAATCCCTAAGCCGAGGCGCCAAACTGAGACCTAAGAGATGAAACAAAGCAAAAACATGATCCGAGACCCCTCCCGTATCAACATAATGGAGGAGCGGATTAAACTGCGCGACATTTCCCATCAGGCCATCCAGTACGAAAGGCGCTTCACCCACCGTAGCACCAATAACGTCCGAGTGAAACGAACCATACTGCCCGGACAGGAAGGAATAGATTTTGAGACCGGGGTCAGGTCCGTACTTCGCGTTGATCTCCCCTGCATTTCTGCGAGAAGGGAAAAACTGCCCGTCTGACGAGGTGTGCTCTGCCCTCCCCCAGATCTGCGCGAAAGGCAACGCGTGGTGGGCATCAATGATCTTGGCGAGGGCATCGGAGTAATTTTCGGGGTGCAGATGCCAGGTGGAAGCCCAGGACAGCTGCGCATGCGTTACATTTTTCGAAGCCTGGGCCATTCGCTCTAATCCCAGGTTTGTTGCGCCGGCCAGTATTGAGGCGAGAACCGCAGCTGGATTAGCATGGGTCCGACCCGAGCGCAGATCCGTAAACGACTCCAAAAAGCCGGTGTGACGCGCAACGTCCCACAACAGCTCTGTAATGCGGATGCGCGGCATCACAGCATCAATGGCACGGTCAAGTTGTTCGCCGGCTGGCGGCGTCACTGCCTCGTGGGGCGTAATTTTTAGTCGTCCCTTTTCAAGTCGAACCCCTTCCAGCTGATCGCGCGCGAGTTTTCGCTGCACCTCAAAGAGACGATAATTCAGCCGTTCACGGTGCTCAGCGAGCCAGGCCTCACCGTCTGCAGGGAGGGCAGTCTGTTCAATAACCTCTATGGCTTCCATTTTAGGCACTAAATACGTGTCAAAGCGACGATAGTCCCGGCTGCCCTCTACCCAGGCGTCGCCTGCTCGAAGTCGATCACGTAACGTGGCAACCACCGCCGTTTCATAGACGCGGCGGACCGGCTTCCCCTCCTCCACGATCAATGTCTTCCAATGTTTCGCTGGAAATGGCATCGGTACGATGTCCGGCAGTTTCCGCTTACGCTCCTGGTTTTGTTCCTTTAACAACCTGAGAGCTGCCTGTAAATCTGCGCCCGCCTCTGGCAGCTCGAACTCAAATACCTCCATGAAGGCCGGGGCAAACTTTCTGAGTTGGACGTAGCGCCTAGACGCCAGGAGCAGCGGATCCTCTGTCGCCATGTTGCTGAACTGATCTACTTCGGGGCGGGTATTCATCAAACGCTCCCATCCCACTGCCTCGTCCAACAGTTCAAAGGGGTCTTCTCCCGACTGACGTGCTTCACTGAGTGTATGAAGTGTGGTCCCGAATAGACGCATCAGTCGCCCTACCTGGGCCTGACTGGCCTGCCAGTTCTGGCTCTGCTTGTTCTTGGAGCGGGTAAACAGCTGGCCGGTCAGTTTTTCAAATAGGGCGATCGATGCATCGGTAAGGACGATGTTTAATTCGGTCATTTGTGCTGCCAAAGTCGCGATCCGCCGTCGCTCCCCAAAATCGCTCAATAGATGGGCGGGCGCGACAGCCCCTTCGCGCGCAAATTTGGTTAACCGAACGGGGTGAACATCTTCACCCAAATCGGGTGGCAGGCCTAATGCTCGTACAAATTTCAGACGCGCTAGCAAGCCATGCAGGCTGGCCGAACTCGTGGAATGTGGCATACCTCGTAGCCAGGTGAGACGGGACTGACCAAGGGAGTCATCATTATTGATCAGAGCGTTTAGCTCATGCTTTTGATCGTCAGTTAGTGCGTTATTCAATGATTGAGCGGCAAGTCGGCGCGCACGGGCTCGACCAGTAAGACCAATTCGATCGAGCGTATCGATTGCGGGTATTACCAATCGCTCTCTGCGTATTTGTTCCAACAGCCTACTCATGATAACGCGTGCATCGTCTGTATCGAATGCGGCCTGAGCGGCTAAATCCGATACGCTTTGAAAGTCAGCCCGTACAAAAGGCCGAAGCCCAAGGTGTCGAATCGCCAAAGACCGATGAGTTGCTCTCGTGGGCTGCCTGCCTCCGTATGCCGCGAGTGCCGATGGTGGGACGTTCACTTGCTCGGATAGCCAGTGAACAACGGCCTCGGGGACTTGATCCCCCTCTTGCCAGCCTTGACCAGGATGGCGTAGCAGCGCCAGATGAATGGCCAAACCCAATCGGTTCTCAGGTTTCCTCCGCGACCGAACTAACGCAAGATCCTCCTCAGCCAGAACATAAAATCGTTCCAAAGCGGCGGTGCCAGATGGAACCCCAAATAGAATCTCGCGGATAGATGATGAAAGAAAGCGTCTTGCAGGCATTGTGTGTCTCCGAATTCCAGTGAAAAATTCGGGACACTCTATTAGTCGACTGGATAAAGGGACAGGTTTGAGGCTTCTATCTGGGGTATCAATGTTCAGGCTGAATATGCCAGTTCCAGCCAAGCAAAAATATGCCTATCCCTACGCAGAGCCTCAGAAGCGATGAAGACTCTAGCTGGGGGATTTACTGGCGTTCAGAGCCTGCTACTAGATATTCCATTTTGGCTTAACGTATCTCAGCGCAGTAACCTTGCGATGACGCCTATTGCCGAGGACCCAATATTCACAAATGTCACCCGGCATGACTTCCATGCTTTCAATTCTCCTAACCGGCATATGTAAGCTAAGAGACGAACACAGTTTCACTCAGACCAACTTTCGTTCAATATCCCTTTTTCGCAGAATCAGTGCTCATTCCTTATTTCCACGGGTAACCCTGCATTTTTCCATTCAGGATAGCCGTCCTGGAGACGCCTGACCTGGAACCCCTTATCGCGCAGCAATTTCACCGCCTCGAAGGCGAGAATGCAGTAAGGGCCTCGACAATAGGCCACGACGTCCTGTGTCAGATCCAAAACTGCGAGATTCTTTTTCAGCTCCGCTAACGGAATGTTGACGGCTCCTGGTAGGTGTCCGGCGGCATATTCAGCCGGGGGGCGAACGTCTAATACCATGGTAGAGCCTTCTTTCACACGGCGGAGCAGTTCTTCACGAGCAACCGGCTCCATACTGTCCTTGCTCGTCAAGAAGGTGTTCACCAAATGATCTACCTCATTCAGGTGCCGCTCGGCCACACCCCTTAAATTTCCCATCAAGTCGATTACATCATCGCCAGTAATGCGGTAATAGACGCGTTGGGCTTCTTTTCGTGTAGTGACCAGACCCCCGTGTCGAAGCTGTTGCAGATGGTGCGATGTATTGGCCACGGTCAAACCCATCACTTTTGATAAATCCTCGACGGAATACTCCCCTTGTGCCAGAAACTCCAATATTTCCAAACGATTGGCATTGGCTACCGCTTTTGCCACTTGCGCAAATTGCGTGAAAAGGTCTTTCTTGAACGTGCCCATAATTCTTCCTACCCACCGACTATGACTTATCTTATTCAAGATATCTCTTGAATACAATGTCGGCCTCCGTTATCTTATTCAAGAATTTACTTGAATACGGAGTCAGTATATTGGACGAGACATTTTCGAGCTTCGTAGCCCAGCACGAAATTGGAATTCGCCTGGTCTTCTTTCTAGGCATTTTCATTCTGATGGCGACCTGGGAGTTCCTGGCGCCCTGTCGCCCACTCTCTGTGTCCAAGGTGATGCGCTGGACAAATAATTGGGGGGTTTTACTGCTGAATACACTTGCTCTTCGGCTGATCTTTCCTGCTGCTGCCTTGGGCAGCTCAATTTTCGCTACACAATACGGCTGGGGCATACTCAATCATTTCCAGGTAACACTCCCTTGGGCGGTGCTGCTCTCCTTGGTGGCACTGGACCTGACCGTCTATCTACAGCATGTGCTGGTCCACGCGGTACCGTCTCTTTGGAGGCTTCACCGGGTACACCATGCTGACCTCGATTACGACATCACCACCGGGTCACGCTTCCACCCACTCGAGATCATTATTTCCATGCTGATCAAAATCGCAGTTATCCTCGCGTTGGGCGCTCCCGTGCTAGCAGTATTCATCTTCGAAATCGTTCTCAGTACCATGTCCACGTTCAACCACGGCAATGTGCGACTGCCGCCGGGCTTTGATCGCGTCGTAAGGCTCTTTGTCGTCACGCCCGACATGCACCGTGTCCATCACTCGATAGAGGACAACGAAGCCAACAGCAACTTTGGATTTAATCTCTCCATTTGGGATCGACTCTTCGGAACCTATGTCGATCAACCTCGTGACGGTCACGTTGGTATGACTATTGGCATTCATTATTACCGTGAACCTCGACAGGTCTCTTGGCTGCCGGGCATGTTGGCGCTTCCGTTTGCGGGAAAGGTTAGGGGCTATGCAATTAATCGGCGTGACTGGAGCAAGGGCGATGATTAATTTCAGGCGCATTTTTCGACGGGCCATTTATGTTGTCGAATTCTCGACAGGCTGTCGTTCTTACATTTACGCGCAATACACTTTATTTTTTAGTCGACCGCCAAATCGTCAAAATCTCGCCATGTTTTCATTGGTCCTTGCGTCGAATGTACCCACTATATTGCGAGGACAGCCCTGATGGGAGTTAACGAGTCTTTCGAAGACCTGGCACAGCGTGCAATTCATCACGCGGTGGCTTACCGCAAGGAGCGCGACACTCTACCGCCGCGCCCCACCGCTAGTGTGCAGGAACTGATGTCGTTGTTTGATGTGGGTGTGCCGGAAGTTGGTCGCGACGGCGTAGAGGTGCTCGATTCCCTAGCAGCTGCCGCAGAACCAGGCCTGGTTGGAAACATCAGCCCTAACTTCTTTGCTTGGGTCATGGGCGCATCCCACCCGGTAGGGGTCGCGGCGGAGTGGATGGCTACGGCCTGGGGACAGAACGCCGCCATTTACGATACTGCACCGGCGGCAGCGGTTGCTGAAGACGTTGTATCAGGCTGGCTGTTGCAACTGCTCGACCTGCCACGAGGTAGTTCCGTCGGCTTCAGCACAGGCGCAACTATGGCTTCCTTTATCTGCCTCGCTGCGGCTCGTTCGGAAGTATTACGCAGGTTTGATTTTGATCTCGAGCGACAAGGTATATTCGCTGCGCCCGAAATAAAGGCTTTTCTGGGAGATGAGGCACATACTACAATTTTTTCCGGGCTCAGGTATCTCGGCTTTGGCGACAACAACGTGGTCAGGATTGAAACTGACCAGCAAGGATGTATGGTGCCAGAGGCGCTAAATGCAGCACTAGCGGAATTCGACGGGCCAAAAATCGTGATTTGCCAGGCCGGTCATATCAATTCTGGCGGCTTCGATCCTATCGCAGAAATTGCACCTATTGCTCAGGCACATAATGCCTGGTGTCATGTTGACGGGGCATTCGGCCTATGGGCGCGTGCTGTTCCGTCTCTACGCCATTTGTGTGAAGGCATTGATCGGGCGGACTCCTGGTCGGTAGACGGCCACAAGTGGCTACAGATTCCCTATGATTCAGGTTTCGCCATCGTAAAGAACAAAGAAGCCCATCGGCGCACCATGGATATCTCTGCCAGCTATCTCAATCTCCCCCCGAGAGAGGCCCCCTCCCCTTCCCAGTTCAGTCCGGAGTTATCCCGAAGAGCGAGAGGCTTCGCAGCTTGGGCTGTGATTCAGGCACTGGGACGCAGTGGTATCGAGGAGATGATCTCACGCCACTGCAACGGTGCACGATATTTGCTAGAGCAACTGGAAGTTGAGGCAGGCCTTACGGTGATCAATGACGTTGTTCTCAACCAACTTGCCATTGCCTTTGGAGAGGGTGAACCACTGGTGGAGCGGAACCGTCTGACCGACGCAGTGATCACGGAGCTAGCCAGGGAGAATACATCTTATGTCACAGGCGCGGAATGGCAAGGGCAGAAGATTCTGCGGGTATCCATCATTTCCCAGCGCACGGATGCTGTTGACATCGATCGGCTTGGCGCTTCCATTGTTCGTGCCTGGCGCAAGGTTCGCAAAACATAATGGCTAGGGCCGGGTGGTTGGTTTGCCGCTTCCGGCCCGACTGACGCGGCACCGTTGATTCCAAAGGTCCGGTGCAAGGTTCAGTGACTAGCTAACGGCATCTTAGACTGCTTGTACAGCAGTGTTATGACCACACCTACACGCGCATGTGCGAGGATGGATTAAAGGATGATGCACTGGCTGCCTCATAAAGGAATATCCGAGGATGTTCGATCACGACCTCGAGGGCATATCCGTGACAATGTCGGTCGTGCGACGATGGCCACGACCGATGATTACATCGAAAGTGATCAGCGCGAACGGCATTATTCTGGGAAAAAGAAACCGGTGAAGGTTTTCGAGTATCCCCAGTCAGTTACTCTGGCAAGCGTGCGGCTAACACCCCTATATTGCCGTGGACCCCTCTGCGTACTAAACTCTATATAGATATCGGAGAAAAATCGTGGGCCCAGCGCTCGACCCTGTTTCACTGTATACCGAGAGAAACCTTAGCTACCAGCGCTTTATACGCATCGTAGCGTATCCGCAAGGAATCCGAGCGTATTTTCTCCGGTCAAAGCTTCTCCGCTCGAACATCCACTCTCTTGATGCAGGCTGTGGTTCCGGAACCGCTACGCTTGCACTTCGAGAGGCCCTCCTGAGTCGCGGGTTGTCACCGGGTTTGATGCGAGGCTTCGATCTTACCCCCAAAATGCTCGAGCGCTTTAGCGGGAATTTGCTGGCCCACGAAATCGAAGGGGTGGATCTTTTCCAGGCAGACATACTCCACCTGGAGGAACTTCCAGACGGATGGAACAACTTCGACTTGATCGTCTCCGCCGCCATGTTGGAATACCTGCCACGAGAGCGCATGGTCGAGGCGCTGAGTGGCCTCCGTTCACTCCTGAAAGAATCCGGGAGTCTCTTGCTCTTCATCACGCGACAAAATTGGTTGATGAGTTTGCTTGTTGGCAAATGGTGGAGTGCAGAGCTTTACGGGGCCGCAGAGTTGGAACAGTATTTCCGCCTCGCCGGTTTTACAACAGTAACGTTCACGAAGTTTCCATTCCCATACAAGCACCTGTCCCTCTGGGGCCACATCATCGAAGCAAAGTGAACCTGTAACTGACGACTCGACGCCAATGTCGCCCAACAAGACCCCGGGCGCACTTACGCCCTTGTCAGACTTTTTGCAGAATGACCTAACCCTCGTGTTTCAAAGGGGTATTACTTTTTCCAACGATACTCGATTTAATGGCTTTGGAGAGCCAAAATCAATGGCCTAGAGCATTTGTATCTGGTTTGGACAGGAAATCCCCAGGATCCTAATTGGTTTCTACAGAAGAATTTCGAAGTCCTCCACAATTTCGACATGGCACTGCCGAGAGTAAGTAGGCTTTTTTGATTTTGCTAAGGCCCTAAATGATGCTCTGACATTTGACCCGCCCTAATCTCTACCGGTTCCCCAAATACTTGGAAGTTGAATTTTCTATCAGGGTCGTTTGGATAATCGCTGTCTCCGGCTTCGTCCCATTCACTGGAACAGGAAAAGGCCACACGATAGATGCCCGCTGGCATATAGGAAAAGTGGTACAAGTATTCACCTGTTATCGCATCGAGCTCAACGCGATCAGTAGCGATAGGTCCTGGTATTCCATCTGTTTCGGTCTCCGCCAAGTCGTCGGGCTCATGGGCTTCGCCTGGATAGAGGTATGCCCAATTTCCACCAGCGTTTGAATCACAATCAAGCTGATATGCATCGACCAGAGACATATCGATCGTACCACTCAGGCTTCCAGCTTGATCGGTACGCGTAAGACGCATTCCAGCATGCAGTTCGTATCGCTCTCCCATCATTCCACCCATGTCGTGATGCTGGATGCTGCGCCGGAGGTCGAAATCAATAATGAAGTCGCCATGCTCCCCAGCGCTTATCTCAAACATTTCTTCAATACGCATTGCCCCAGGGTCACCTAATTGCATCCGATGGTGTCCGCCCGACTGGAGTTCCAAACTCGACTGATCCAGATCAATGCCCAACTCCATCCAGCGGTAGATCCCGGCCGGTAAACTGGCATGGTCGACCAAGTTCTCAGACGTGCCGTTTTGTAACCTCATCATATCCAGGCTCATTGGGCCATCAGAAAGACCGATTCTTGTAACATCACCATCATCATGACCAAAACTGATGTGAGTTAGATTGAGCACCAGGTTTTCCGCTTCTTCCATCGGACCATCAGTGATGCCAACTGTGACCGTCCCAGACGTTACCGGGGTGTTGTTGCCTGTTCCCAACAATTCACTTGAGCCCCCACTAGATGAGCCTCCACCACAGGCCGTTAACAGCACACTTCCGAAGAGTATCGGTACTTCCACTCGTAAGCGCATTCCTATTACCCCGCAGATCATCGTCCAATCGAGAACAGACTAAAAATTTCAGTACATTGCGTCGCAGCCTTCCGAGAATTTCGCTATCTGTCCTAGTAAAGAGACCGATTCTGATACAAAAGGTTGATATGCCAAGCACAATGTAGCGCTTGCTAACACTCAAACACCCATCGATACGCATTTGTAGCACTTTAGGAAAGTTACTACATTGATATGAGTCAGCTCAGCATGGGAAACACTAATATTTAATATTTTTTGACGACGAAACCGGCCAAATAATCAAACAATTAGTGTATTAAGACTGGGGGTTTTGAAATATTTGAGGCTTTCAGGGCTACATTACATTGATACCCATATCGACGCTTATCCAACAATAGCCCAATTTTGTTTTAACAGTCTTTCTTCAAATACTAAATCATTACAGCCTAAACTTTCAGTGAACTCTAGCGGGGTAAATAGTTGCTCAATATGAAACACTCCTGACGCAAATGATGACATGTAAAGATGCTCAGCAACTTTAGCCGCGACTAATCCGGTTACATTTCCTTCTCCGTTTCCGCTTATAGAGCACTCGTATAGCGCACCTTGTTCCCGATTTTTCCCAGCTTCGACTTTTACGACAAATTGATCTGAACCCATGCGAAATAATTGTAAGAGATTAATCAGTATGTTCTGCACAATTCTTAACTTGAAGAGTCTACCCAAACCGCATTTTTTCAGCAGAGCATACAGACAGGTCATTACAGCGGAATCGAAACACATCCGTGTTGAAGTGGAGTCAATGTTAAGAGTTTTTGGAATGATATGTTGGTCTGAAAAATTGGAGCGATAAGTGATTCTTTTCTCAAAACGACCTGGAAATATGGTTTCTTTCCCATCTTCAAAACTTCTTACCTGCTTTATTTCCCCCTCTTCTTTGATGGAGAACTGATCATTGAGGTCTTCAAACGCCCAACGAAAAGCAGCTTCCCCATGCTTTTCCCCCAGACCTAGCATGATATAAATATCCGCGTACCTCATATCCTGAACCATGGATTGACATTGTTTTGCCAAAAGGTTCGTGATACCTGGAGCTAAGCCCACACTTAAAACTACGGTAGAATTATGGCTCTTCGCTTCATCATCTAACGATTCGATTTTGGAAAGAAATGCAGAATTTGCCGCTATGTCGATGTAGTGAATTCCTCGTTGTATACAATGAGTTACAAAATGAGTGTTCTTTTGGTCGATGCACATGACAACGATACTGACAGTCGCGAGACATTCCTCATCTTTGGAAATCGAGGTAATATCCAATTCCAATGGTAATACTTTATGATTCAGTTTGGATGAAAGTTCCTTTGCTTTTTGAAAATTACGTCCCGCAACAATCACCTCACCTGGAATCAGGTTTCCCAAAGTAGTTGAAACAACTCGTCCAACCGCACCGTACCCTCCAACGACCAATATCTTACCTTTGCTCATAATAGCTCCCACAAACGATTGACCGAGAAATAGAAGGCTTCAGGGCCAGGCGGCAGAAAAACCGCCCCAAGCCTGCCGTTCGCGACTTAGTCTTTGCCGCAATCGCTTCTCCTTCTTTTTGCCTTTTAACTCCAGATTGCCAGAACTTCTGGATCTTCGACGAAAATCTCACGTAATTCATGGAACGACATCCCTTAATAATTGGTCGTCTACGTTATTCGGACCAACTCGTAGAGAGAAACGTTTCGATGATCCGATAATTGCACAGAAAATACCGCCAATGTAGTTAACAATTTAATCCTGCTTATACTTCTATCGCCGTATGTATTATATATGTCAACTAGCTCAAACTTAACTCTGACAGTGTTTTCGCCCGCATGACAAACTTCTGGATTTTGCCCGTGACCGTCATGGGAAACTCCTCAACAAACCAAATATGACGTGGTATTTTAAAATGCGCGATCTTGTCATTACAGAAGCCCCGCAGCTCTTCTTCTGACATACTTTCTCCAGGATGGAGCTGTACCCAGACACAAACCTCTTCACCCATTCTATCGTCGGGTATACCAAAAACCTGCGCCTCAGCTATGTCGGGGTGGGTGTACAGAAAATCTTCCACCTCTCGCGGATAGATATTTTCTCCACCTCTAATGATCATGTCCTTGATCCGGCCAACAACACTGACATAGCCCTCTGTGTCCATTACGCCCAAGTCACCGGAGTGTAGCCAGCCGGCAATATCGATGGTCTCTCGCGTTCGCTCATCGTCATTCCAGTAGCCCCGCATTACCGAGTAACCGCGAGTGCAGATCTCTCCCTTTTCACCCACTTGCACTACCTGGTTGTCATCGTCGATTAGCTTGATCTCCACCCAGGGTACCGCTCGGCCTACTGTTTCAGTGCGTTTCTCCAGTGAGTCTTCTGGCAGTGTCAAGTGATTGATGGGGCTAACCTCGGTCTGTCCGTAACCGATCAAGATGTGTTTCATATTCATCTCGTCAATCACCCGCTTCATCACCTCTACTGGGCAGGGTGCCCCAGCCATCACACCGGTTCGCAGGCTGGAAAGATCGAACTCTCCGAACCTTGGATGGTCAAGTTCCCCTATGAACATGGTCGGCACACCGTGCAGGGCGGTACATTTTTCTTCCTCTACGGCCTGCAGTGTTGTCAGCGGATCAAAGCCCGCATCGGGATAAACGGCGGTGGCGCCATGAACCACGCAGGCCAGATTGCCCAGGACCATACCGAAACAATGATAGAGGGGCACCGGAATGCACAGTTTGTCATGGTGTGTGAGTTGCATACCTTCACCGGTAAGGTAGCCATTATTGAGAATATTGCAGTGGGAGAGCGTCGCTCCCTTGGGGGACCCTGTCGTGCCACTAGTGAACTGGATATTGATGGGATCATCCGGGTTAAGCTCGCCGTCCAATTCATCCAACCGCTGGTACTCAGCTTCACCACCCATTTTGCACACAGCTGCGAAGTTGAACATTCCCGGAGTAGCCTCCTCCCCCATGCGAATGACCGTCTCGAGTTGCGGCAGTTTTCGAGATTTCAACTCACCCGGGCGGCAGCGCGCTAGCTCAGGAGCCAGTTCAACCAGCATATCCAGATACTGACTGGTCTTGAAGCTCTCGGCCGTAATGATTGCGCGACACTCTACCTTGTTTAGAACGTATTCCAGTTCATGCAGTCGGTAAGCCGGGTTAATACAGACCATGATGGCCCCTATTTGGGCGGTGGCATATTGCACGAGCACCCATTCGGAGCTATTGGGACCCCAAATTCCTACCCGATCACCGGCCTCGATTCCGATGGCCAGCAATCCACTGGACAGGCGATCGATTTCGATCTGGAATTCTCGGTAGGTCCAACGTATACCCTGGTGACGCACCACCAGGGCCTCGTTCTCCGGGTATTGTTCGCAGATCCGCTCAAGGTAGCAACCTATGGTTTCATAGATAATCTGTGAGCTAGATACGCCGCAGTAATAACTCTGATTCAGTACCGTCATGCCTTCTCCTCACTATCGAATGCTTCTGCTAACGGTGGCGCGTAGCGATTCTATGGACTTCGTCCCGTTAACTTTTTGGTACTCTTGAGGATGCTTTATACAAATAGTTGAAGAACTTGGCGCCTTGACTGGCCAGAGAAATTTCCCGGTCAGAAAGACGCCGGCGTCGATCAACTCGTTTTAGTCACTATTGGAAATTTTTTCTCAAAGTGACTCCGTAGGTACGTGGGGTGCCGAAGTTGGCTTCCCGAAAGCCCAGGAATACATTGTCATCGCCACTGATGATGTATTCCTCATCACCCAAATTTCTTCCCCATATGCTGACGTCCCAGTTTCCCTCATATGATTCGTAGGCAATCTGAGCGCCAATCAAATTATAGGAAGGCTGTTTCAGAATTTCCGAGTTCAAGTCGTCATTATAGATTTCACTGTAATAGACGTAGTCTCCTCTCAATGAAACGATCCCGGAACTTAAGGGAATACTATAGTCAAGATTCATTGTATAGCTCCACTCCGGCGTATTCGGTAACTTGTCAGTCATTAGGATCTTACCGTTGGGTGCCACGCCTTCGCTTAAGGGCGCAAGTCGGGTGTATTCATTATCGGTGTAGGCAACTGATGCATCGATCTTGAAGTTGTCAGTCGCCAGGCCTGTTAACTCGAGCTCAAATCCCTTGATGTCAGAATCGCCGGTGTTTTGGGTCCCCGGGGCAATACCCTCGATTACTGTACCCTGGATATTCTCGTATTCAGAAGAGAAGATGGCCAGGTTAGCACGCAATCTTGAATCGAAGCCCTGGTATTTCGCCCCGACTTCGAAGGTAGCCAATTCTTCGGGATCAAACGGCAGGGGCTCCGGCCGGGCGACAAGAGTTCGAGAGCTAAATCCGCCGCTTTTAAAGCCTTCACTGTATGAGCTGTAAAGCATCAGATCTTCCACCAAATTTCCTGAAACGCGATAATCCACACTCAGTCTAAACGAGCTGTCGTCGAAATCCTGCGAAACCTTTTCTGGAGGAATCGTATTTTCTATAGTGTCGATATTATCAAACGACTCCACAAACCCGAATAGTGGGTCCAGTGTTTTGGTATCTTCAGTGTAGCGAGCGCCAAACGTCAGGCTTAGGCTGTCGGTAAAGGAGTAGGTTCCTTGGGCAAAAGCCGCGCTGCTGTCATTCTCCACACTTGCTCTCAGCAAAAGGGAGCTTCTTCCGCCGTTAACCTCGTCAATGCCACCCAACTCACACTTAAAGTCATCCTCGGCCTCTTCTTCGAAATAATACACACCGGCCAACCAGGTTAATTTCGAATCAAACGCATCGCCGGTAAACTGAAATTCCTGTGAAAACTGCTCGTGGTCGAAGTTATTAAAGCAGTGCGTTATCGTAAGCGGAGAACCATCCGCGTCACGATTCAGTGCTGCCTCCACATCTCGGAAAGAACTGATCGATTTTAGAGTGACATACTCATTGATATTCCAGTCTAGCGTGAGCGCCGCTCCTAGAGTATCGATGTCGGTGCCGTTAACACCATTACGGTAGGATTCTCGCGCCGGATTATCTGGTACCCAGCGATCGTCATAAAGCACATTTGTTCCGTAGCCGGGCACATCGATATTCGGGGCAGTCAAATCGTTATACAAGCCGGATAGATTACCGTAATTGACATCAACGGAATCATCGCCAGGGATGGGCTCGCCCATTTTACTGACACCCAACAAGGTAGATGCAGCGGACGCTTCACGAACTACAGACTTGTCCGCTGTAAAATACACATCGAGATCATCAGTAGGAGTATACAGGAATGCCAGCCTAGCTGAGCCCTCGTTGTCGTTCCCGGGGGTGTCCTGGTTCCGATTATTTTCCGTCCCGGGAGCATCACTCTCGGCCAGAAGCTTCACCCAACCATCCGCCCGCTTATAACCCGCCGAAACCTTCGCAACAAGGTTATCGGTAAGAACCAAATTGGTACTTCCCCGCAAGTTTATGCGATCGTAGTTACCCAACGTAATCTCCAGGCTTCCGCCATCATCTGCCGATGGCCGTGCACTGGTAATACTTATGGCACCGCCGATGGTGTTGCGGCCAAATAGCGTGCCCTGCGGGCCACGCAGTACTTCAATACGCTCAACATCGATAATATCCAATACACCACCGACGGAACTGCCCACGTAAACGCCATCCACATAGGTTCCCACGCCTGGATCGTCAGTCACCTGATAGCTTGACTGACCGACGCCGCGAATAAACAGTACAGCTGCTGATGAAGCCCCGCTCAAGGGAGCCGTTGCGTCAAATATCAAATTTGGTGTGAAGTCAGCGATCTGCGATATATCGGTGACATTCTTATTGTACAAATCGCTCTGGCTGAATGCGGTAACCGCAATGGGGGTGTCCTGCAAACTTTGCTCGCGCTTCTGTGCAGTGACGATTACTTCTTCCAATCCTTGTGCCGCCGCCGATGGTGACAAATGGGACAGAATCGCGTAGCCAATGGTTAATGCGTATACACTACGGGTTTTTTGTCGATCCATATTCATGTTGCTCTCCTATTGGTTAATTGAGTAATTTGATACTAAGAGTTGGCTACAGGGCCATTAGCATTTCGGGAACGCTGGTGAGTTTTCTGCGAGGTTTCCCGGTTGATTGTGCTCGAGCGATCTCCCGAGCATCAATTTTCTTCCAATCCGGGAAGTGCACGATCTCCTTCCCGCCTTTCTTCAGATCGGCAAGAAGCTTGTCCGCATCTGATGTAGGTTTCTTCAAAAACTCATGAAAATCTTCGAGTAGCGCATCCACAGTGTCCCTACTGTCACCGCGGTTAGTACCGATGGTTCCGCTGGGCCCCCGCTTAATCCATCCGGCCGCATATAAGCCGGGTAGAATGTTGCCGTCGGCCAACAAGCGCCCTTCCCGGTGACTAAGAACACCGCTGCTATCATCATACTCAAGCCCCGGAATGGGCACGGCACGGTAGCCGATACAGCGAAAGACCAACCCACAGTCAAGAGTAACGCTCTCTCCTGTGGCCATGGCCCTTTGACTAAAGGCAGGTCCGTCCAATCTATTTCGATCAAGGACAATATCTGAAACACGATCAGTACCGCCTATCACTGCAGGGCTTTGAAAGAATTGAAAATGACAGACGCGGGAATAGGAGGCAGGCACAGATAAGGTGGTAAAGTCTGTTAGGCGCTCAATATTATTGGCGACATTCAGATGACTAACATCCTGCAACTCCTCGCAGCTAGCCTCGTTGAGCTGCATATCAGCGGAAGACACCTTAGGCGTACAGTTAGCCAGTGTTGCAAACTCCCGAAGTTCCTTTTCAGAAAATTTTGCCTGTACCGGGCCACGCCTGCCGATTACATGAATGTGCTTTATGTTGCTTTCCGCCAGAGCCTCCAGGGCATAGTCTGCAATATCGGTGTGCTGCAACTCATCGACGGTTTTTGACAAAATACGAGCTACATCCAGGGCTACGTTTCCCTGTCCTATTACCACCGCGCGCTCATGGGAGAAGTCAAATTCTCGATCGCGGTAATGCGGATGGCCGTTATACCAGGCGACAAATTCCAGAGCTGAATGGCTACCTGGAAGAGATTCGCCAGGAATATCCAGATCCTTTTCACACTCTGCGCCGCAGGCTAGAATCACCGCGTGGTAGTGGTCCGATAAAGTCTGCAACGAAATATCTTTTCCTATGCAGACATTGCCAATAAACCGAAATCCCTCCATTTGGGCGATCTTGTCAAAGATATTGACTACCAGTTTCAATTTTGGGTGATCTGGTGCCACACCGAAACGCACCAGCCCATAGGGGACGGGCAGTTTTTCGTACACATCAACAGCTATTGCGTATTCCGATCTCAGTAGTGCTTCCGCGGCATAGAACCCACTGGGACCACTACCCACAATCGCTACCCGAAGTGTTTTGCGGGTTGGCGTGACGGAGTTCACGACAATGCCAACTCCAGTTCTGTACGGCGCTGCTCAGCCGTGGGCAAAGGATCCGCCGGTTCAGTCATAGTGGGTAATTCTTTGGATTTCTGCCGGTTAATGCTTACCCAGTGCCTCATGGGTTCAGGCAGGTTGAACTCGTCGTAGATCGCATTCACCGGGCAAGCGGGAACACAACCGCCGCAGTCAATACACACATCGGGGTCGATGTATATCATTTGATCGTCGTAGTGAAAACACTCGACAGGACACACTGAAATACACTCAGTAAATCGACATCGCTGACAGTTGTCTGTGACTATATATGGCACGTTAACGTTACTACCTCCTATATTTTTCTATTGCTTGTCATGTCCTGCCGTCTACACTGCTTTGATCTCGACCAGAACATCCGAGAATGTGGGTGCGGCCCCGAGATCAGCGTAATCAGATGACATGATGGATTGCACAGTTGCGTTCCCCTGACTGGTGTGGCGCCAGTAACCAACGGGGGCAACCACCAGGCCGGGCATCGTGTCGGCGGTGACAACGGCGACCGCAGTAAATTCTCCAATTCGACTGGAGATACAAATGGCTCGTCCCGATTCTATTCTTCGTGCACCCGCATCTTCGGGATTAATCAACACTGTTTGCTCGCCGGCGTGGTGTATTTGATAGGGCATATTCCCGTAATTCGAGGTAATGAACGCATGGCTTTTTGGGGAGATCAGGTTCAAGGGATAGTCTTTAGCCAGAGACGAATTAGTCTTCGGCGATTCACGAGGCGGGATATAATGAGGTAAAGGATCAACCGGTTCTCCGCTTTGCTGCCCCGCATAGCCTTGTCTAAATAGCGGATTAACAAAGTTTCCGCTTTCCGCCAGAGAAGTCTTGAACTCGCATTTTCCCGAAGGCGTGGGAAAGTTTCCTTCAGCGTGAGGCGCATACCGGTCCGCTGTATCCAGATTTAAACGGGCAAATCCATGCAGTTTTAGCTCATCCAGTGAAATACCCTCAAGAGCCGGTTCATCCCACAGCATACTTTCGTCAATCATCAATTCATCACTGCGGTAGAAAAATGGATCGTCGAAATTCATAGTCTTTGCCAATCGGCGAAATAGCTCTGTGTTAGACACAGCGTCGCCTAGGGGCGCAATGGACTGATTGTTGTAAGAGAGATAGAAGTGTCCCCAGGAAAACATAATGTCTTCTTGTTCAACCTGGGTGGTGGCTGGCAATACAATGTCCGCGTACAGCGTGGTATCAGTAAGAAATTGCTCACTTACAACAGTAAATAAATCTTCTCGTTGTAGTCCCTTTATCACCTTATCTTGTTCGGGTGTGGTTACCACCGGATTCGAGTTATAGACAAACAAAGATTTAATCGGCGGCGCGAGACTTTCGTCGTCACATAGTATCTGACCAAGTTTCCAAAGATTGAGAACTCGAACGTCATTACCTATAAAGTCCGGTCGCATCATTTTTGCGAAATTTACCGGGAAGGCCCAAAGAGGAAGCTGGAGAAGACCTCCTCCAGGCTTGCGCCAACTACCTACCAGTGCGGGTAGACTGGTAATAGCGCGAACAGCCTGGCCTCCTCCCGCATGACGCTCTATCGCAACCCCGATACGGATCATTGCAGGCGCTGATTGTGCATATGCGCGGGCAAGCGTACGAATATCATCAGCCGGAATTCCAGTGATGTTTTCTACCTTTTCAGGGTCGTACTCAGCTGCCCTAACTTTAAGCTCTTCATAGCCGTAGGTGTATCGATCAACGTAGTCCTGATCTACCAGCCCTTCGTTAATAACCACGTTCATTATGGACAGGGCTAGCGCCGCGTCAGTCCCCGGGCGGATACTTATGTGCCAGTCGGCAAGCCTTGCTGTTTTCGTCTTTACCGGATCGATAACAACCAGCGCGGCGCCATTTTTACGTGCCTTTTCAATAAAAGGCCACAGGTGGGAATTGGTACTCAGGGCGTTACAAGCCCAGAGTATTATGTATTTCGAGTGGACGATGCTCTCGGGATCCACAGCTGCAGTGTGCCCTACGGTCATCTCGTAGGCTGTACAGGCCCCGGAGTCGCAAAACGTTCGTTCGCCAATGGTGGCGCCCAGTTTATTAAAGAAGGGATCGCCAACATTTAGGCCATTCAGAATGCCTTGGGTACCGAGATAGCTGTAGGGCAAAATCGACTGGGCGCCAAACTCTTCGACTAGACCTCGCCAACGAGAGCCGATCTCAGAAAGAGCTTCATCCCAGGATACTTTCTCGAACTCCCCCGCGCCTTTTGGACCAATGCGGCGTAGCGGATAGAGTATGCGCTCTTCGCTGTGGACTCGGTCCTGATAGTTATTCACCTTGATACATAAGCGCCCGCGAGTGAAAGGCTGTTCTGGATTGCCACGGACGGACGTTACTTTTCCATCCTTCACTGTCACTAGCATAGAACAGGTATCGGGGCAGTCATGTGGGCACGCGCCAACTAGCTTTCTTTCCTCTCCCATCCTTTATAGCCTTCTATGTATCTACTGTTTGATCAGTATGAGAGTCTGCGTGAAAGAGGTTTTGCATATTCTTGCCCTCTATTTGCACAAAAACGCTCTTTTCTTTTCAAACGCCAGCTAGAAAGAACAAAACGGAATAACCGCTCGAGAGTGTCGCTTGCAATGGCACTGAAGCGCCGGTAAGATAATTTTGCACAGGGTTTGACCTATCAAATTCGGTAAGTGCAGTTGGCCAGTGCTTCTAAATACGATAAAAAAGGGCGCGATTGCCTCTCAATATGGAATGCATCGCGACCACGGTGCTTCTGGTCACTGCATATACGTGGAAACTATGATTAACGCGCACGGCGACCTAAAATATGAGGCAGGCACTCGCCTCTGCAGCAGCGAAGCAAAGGGCTGGGAAAACATTCTCGCGGAGAGAAGGCAGCATAAGGCGGGCCTACTTCAGGAGGTAGAACCCAAGTCCACTGAAATTGCGATCTTACTTGAAGGAAAATTGCGCGTGCGTCGACGCGGAGACGGGCGAGTTCAAGATGCCATCGCCGTCCCTGGTACTGTCTGGATTTGCCCAGCGGGTATTGAGGATCACGACGTCCAGTTGTTTGGCGATATGGAGGATTGCCTTCACATTTATCTTCCCGCAGAGCCTATTTCAAATTCAGTACTGCAAGAATTTGACCTTGATCCCGCGCACATTCAGCTTGGATATGAATCGGGTTTTCAAGATCCGATGATCGAGCAAATTGCAAGAGTCTTTATGTCGGAGATGGAGCAGGAATCAGCGGTCAGTCGATTACTTGTCGATTCAATGCAAACAGCGTTATCAGTACACCTAGTGAAACACTATTCCAATGCCCCCGCCCGGCGAACAATCCTTACTAAAACCAACGGCACGCTGGATAAAAAGCGCAGTCACCGTGTTGAAGAATATATTGTCAACCATCTCGACCACAATATTTCATTGAAGGACTTGGCCAACGAAGCTTGTCTGAGCCCCTTCCATTTCGCACGGTCATTTAAGTTAACAATGGGTGTTTCACCACACCAATATGTACTGAGCCGCAAACTTGAATTGGCTAAAAGCCTCATTAGAAAAGAGACTTTTACCTTTATGCAAATATCCTTGATGACTGGCTTTTCAAACCAGGCGCATTTTACCCGAGCATTCAAGCGTGCCACGGGGCACACGCCAGGACAGTACCGCTCATCCTTGAGAGGTTGAGAGTAAGGCACGTACCTGTCCAAAGCAGGCCTGGCTCACGGAGCCGGACCCATTTCCATCGCTGTTCGGCCATTTTATCTGGCTAATGCTTCTTCAATATTTCCCATCTTCACACTCGGGTCCGAGTCGTAAGCGACAGCGGTATACTGAATCAAGTGTTGAGGGCCGATATTTTGATCTGTTGAGCTGCCACCCCAAAAGCCTGTACCCACAGCGCCAGTAGGGCACAAATTTGTAGTCATTCCTGCAGAGCCGGTCATTCCCGGTGTGTTAACCGCGAGACGACATACAGGCATTGCCATGCTGTAGCGGGCAACTACTCCTGGGTCCTCTGCATGGATCACCGCAGAATGGCCTTTCCCTATAAGGTTTAACATCTCAAGTGCCTTAGAAATTCCTTCGTCTACGCCTCCCTCAATTTTATAAAACCCCAGAACGGGGAACATCTTTTCTTTACTTATTGGTTCGTCGTGACCAATTTTGGTAATCTCAAAGACTATGGATTTGGTCTCACCTGGGATGGCAATACCGGCCTGCTCGCCTATCCACAAAGGACTCTTACCTAGGGCGGCTGGATTGGGGATACCGTCTTGGAATAGGAATTCACGTAGAGTCTGGTTGTCGCTACCTTCAGCGAACCACCCTCCATTCTCTGAAATCGACCGCTTAAGTTGGTCACTAATGGCATGGTCAGCGAGTGCTACGGACTCGCAGGTACATGGCAGAGAATTATCAAAGCTGTTACCAACGACAATAGCTCCGCCTGCCTTTTCAACGTCGGCACTTTTATGAACGTAGCAGGGAACGTTGGCGGGCCCCACCCCTACCGCCGGGTTTCCAGAGCTATAGGCCGCGCGAACCAAGTCAGGTCCCCCCGTAGCCATAATCAAACTGGTACGAGGTGACTGCATCAGGATATTTACGACTTCAATGCTGGGTTGATCCAAAATTTGAACGCAGCCTTTGGGAGCTCCTGCCTTCTCGGCCACATCTCCCAGGTAATCGGCGGCGTGCACGCAAACATCTCTAGCAGCCGGATGAGGGCATAGGATTACTGCATTGCGGGCGATCAGATTGGCAATTATCTTAAAATTCACCGTCATTATGGGATTGGTGCACGGCATGGGTGCTATCACTACCCCGGCGGGTTTTGGGATCATCAGAATCTTTTTCTCATGATCGATACGGGGCTCCACGTAATCAGCAATGTTATAGCTCGAAATTAGGCCTGTAGAGGTCGCTATATTTTTTGCAGTTTTGGCCTCGACAAGACCATAGCCTGTTTCTCGTACTGACCATTCAGCATAGAACTCAGCTTGTTTCTCCGCGGCTTTAGCAACCGCATGGACGATAGTCTCCACCTGACCGAGCGAATAGGTGGCATAGTGCTCTGCAGCGGCTTCCGCGGCGTCGTAGAGACGATCAACCTTTAGTTGTCGGCTGGTTTCACTTGGCATTCTGACACTCCTATCGACGGATAAAGTTAGGGTGGCGGTCTCTACAAAACTCAAAAGTTTTCACACTAAATGGCGTCAGAGGCCCCCAGGGATCGTAAGAATAAAACACATCTCAGCAACAAAACGCGCTTTTCTTGCTCTTCAGCGACCATTTTTTGCTGAGTTGTCTTGTGTTCTCTACTGGGTATCGGCAAGTTAAGTTTTTGAGATCAGAGATAAGCTTGTCGCTCCTGAATATTCAATCGTGTCGTCTTTTTGGTCAGTTTTTGCCATCGTCAAGCTGTAATTTTCCCATAACGATGGTGCAGGCAAGCACCGAGTCAATGTGACGCCGGCAAAGCGTGGCAAGGGTAGCAGCCGTCAGGGCTTGCAGGGCACAAATAGTGCAGAGTCGCCAGTAAATGAGCACAGGGAAATGACCTGGGCGCAGCGACTTAAACGCGTATTCAAGGTCGATATCAATATCTGCAATCGTTGCGGCGCAGCAGTGAAAATTATCGCCAGCATCGAAGATCCACTGGTCATCAGCAAAATCCTTGATCATCTGGAGACCAAATTCCTGGCACCAGTCACAGCAAATCAGTTACCGGAACCTCGGGCCCCTCCCCAGACAAGTCTCTTCGACGGCTAACAAATACAGGGAGTGTGATGACAAAAGCTGCTAACGGAAGAGGCTGGCGGTGTTTTGTACGGTTTGAAAAAGTTTCGTTAGCGAAAGCTACGGACTTTAGGGGCATTTTATGGCCCACTTAGTGCATTTATACTAATAGTTAACAGCCTGGTCCGCGATAAGTGGTTGCCAGTGGAACGTTGCTTATAATGGATTGACCGAAAAGATAGCGTTAATCCTGCTTATACTTCTAAAAATTTCTCTATGCAGGCGAGGTGTCCACTGTTGGTGGGCAGGATCATACTTAATCAATAAGAGCCTCCCTAAAATATTCAATTTTAGCAGCAGGAATCCAGTTTTTTCCTTCATCAATAGTTGAGGCTCCATACAGCTGAAAGTGATCATTATCTATAATAGTAAAACTAATTTTCCAGAATTGGTTTTTCTCTATAGACTTTGGATCAATTGAAGTTGTCATATTCTCAAACGATAATACATTATCCTTAGGCGTTCCCACATATAGATCAACGCTTAAAACATTAGATACAATATCCATAAATACGAGTTTGTAACCTCCATTAGCGGGATCACACATCATCGTGTATGTTTGAAATTGAGTCCAATTCTTGGCCCTTAAAATCTCATTGGATTGAACGCCTTTACCATCTAAAACGCTTATTATATTTGTAATATAAGTATCCGAGTAACCCCACACCCCACCCTCATTAGGAGCGTAAAAGATTGATTTCCAATTACCCTCTAAGTGTTGAACGAAATTATTTTCAGAACAGAATAAATCTTGAGCATAGACGACATTCGTTTGACCTGCTATAGCTAGCAATAAAGCTGAAAAATATTTTGTTTTAAAATTATATTTATTCATATTCTGCAATCGGCTTATTAACTGAGCGTAATTACTTCTAACTGTATTCATATGAAAATTGTCCTCACACCAGTGTCTATCTAATCTATATTGAGTGGCTAGACGGATTATTAATCCACTCTAAAAATCCCACACTCACTAGGGTGGCGCATTACTCCATCCCTACCAATAGCTGTAGTAGCATTACTTTCACTGTAAATTAAATACTACCTCACCGTCCAACAATGTCGTTTCAACTTTAACTTTGTATAGCTCATAACGATTTACTTCAAAAAGATTATCACTTAACACCACCATGTCCGCCTTCTTCCCTACCTCAATAGAGCCGAGCTGATCTTCCATATTTAATTGATAAGCCCCGCTGTAGGTGTACCCCTTGATCATATTTTTCAAACTGACGCGATCCTCTATCGGCGGCAATACTGGAGCTGCAATTCCGCCTATAACCCCCTGACGATTATGTCCAGTTTGCATGCCCAAGAAAGGATTAGCCTGCGCAAGTGCTTCAAGTGAATACTGATCACTGGAGAAGCTAACCACGGCACCATCGTCCAGCAAAGGCTTAGCTCGCATCGTTCTGTTTTTTCTCTCTCCTAAAGTTTGAAAACCCAACTCTGTTTCGCTTAGCCCGTGCCAATGTGGAGTAAAGTTAGCGACAACACCAAGTTGTCTGAATCGTGGGACATCTTCATCACTCATATAGTCAAGATGACACAGCGTTAAACGTGTGTCCGGTTGCTTGCCTATTTCATCTGTGATTGCCTCATAGGCATTAAGTGCAATTCGTGCAGCGTTATCACCCGTAACATGAATATGCAAATCGATTTTTTCTTTATGTAACTCACGCATAAATACCAATAATCGAGACTCGTCGAATAGGGTAGTACCACTAATTTTTGCGTTGTCACTGTAGGGTGATAGCAATGCTGACGTATAAACTGGCGCAATACCATCAAAGTGAATTTTAATAGTATTTAATGTTAATTTATCGCCACTATAGGCACTACGTAGACGTTTTAATTCAGCTACTGCATTATCAATTCGATTGGGAAGGTATATGTGATAACTACCTTCTATTCTCAAAGGAAGCCGTCCTTTTTTATCAAGTTGTGATAAAGCTGCATACACCTCTTCATCATAAGCAAGGTTTCCAGCATCTAGAATAGAAGTCACTCCTTGTGAGGATAGGTAATCGAGAATAGTTAACATCTTCGACGATAGTTTTTCAGTGGGTCTAAGGAGTTTCTTCCATAAGGGAAGATGAGCGTACTCCATGGAAAGCCCCGTTGGCTCACCCGTTGAATCACGTTGAAAAAAAGCGAGGCCCGGAGCCGGATCTTCGCTATTGCGAGTGACACCCAGCATCTCAAGTGCTTTACTATTCATCCACTGGCTGTGCCCCCATTGCTCCATCAGAATCACAGGGCGATCACTAACAATTTCATCTAGTTCTCTTTTATTGGGGCCTTCGGGGCCAAAGTCTGCAACTCGCCAAGAACCAGCAACTATGGCAGGTAGATCAGGATTTTCTTTGGAGAATTTCTTAAGCCATGCTAACGTGTCTTTTCGGCTCGTGTAGGGCATGCCAGTTGAATCGGTAAAAGGCATGGTTGTCATCTCGGAATAAACTGCGCTCATCCCAGGGTGGGTGTGTGAATCGACTAGGCCGGGTAACACAAACTTGCCGCCCAAATCTACTGTCTCAGTTTTTGAACCTATCCATTTCTCTACACCTTCATTATCACCGACATACACAAAACGACCGTCCTTTATTGCGACAGTCTGCGCCCACGGTTTAGACGTATCTACCGTATATATCTTTGCATCAGTAAAAATTAAATCGGCAAAATCACCGGCAGCCGCGGTGGAGACAATTGAGGTCGAGGTTAAGGAAATACTCGCCATCAACGCCAACGCCCGCCAAAACAACCTTTTTTTTATTATCACATTACACCTCTATTTAGTGAAACTATCTAAGTCTTTTAAAAAAATGGGCCCCACCTGCATTACACCGCTGCCTAACTTTATCTTGCTGGTACGCGCGGCAATAAACGCCAGACATGTCACCGCATCGGTGGACCATGCCTCGGCAGACGACACGCTGTCGATGCCTATTTTTTCCGCAAACTGGATATATTCTATCGTTTCTTCAATGCCTATTTTTCGATAGTCACCAACTCCAATGGTTAGTTTCATCAGACTGTGCTCCTGAGGGTAACAACAATTTCCTCCAGCAAAGCGGAAGTTTCTTCGTTGGCCGACAACGCCATCGGCGTCCCCGTCCCGAATGGCGCTGCCTTAAGCTTAAAATGCTACTGTAGGGTGGATTATAATCCACCAGCCGTTAATGATTTGCAGGCCGGTGGTGGAATATATTCCACCCTACATGACATTCTTAAGGCAGTGCCATTCTCCCCGTCCCCGCAATTGCTAATGCTAATGCTAATAGGGATTTGGCATACCTTGTTCAGCTCATGTGTGTCTCCACAATGATTGTCTTTCACTTATTTTTTTTAGGGGCCATCGTTGCCAGCAACTTAAGCTCTCATTATTTACCGTTAAAAACAGGCTTCTCTTTTTTGAAAAATGCCATCGCCGCATTGTTATGATCTTATACTTCAACGTATCTGCCTCCAGATTGTCTTGATCGAGGCGCCAGTATTCCACCAGGTAAAACTGCTCACTATCAAGTTCATTCTCAATTAATGAGCGCAGCAAAGCTTCATTTGCGGGCGTATGGTCACTGGACAGGGACGCGGCCAGCTTACATGCCTCATCGCATGCGTTAAATACTGGTTCCAGAAACCAGACTTCATCTGAGGTTAGAAATTCCATTAGAATCTCGATTCCCTGGAAGCCGGATGTAACCAGTGGGCAGGGGGTGGAGAGACCGCCACACAGGTAGAGAGCTTCCCGGCGCCAGCCCTCGAAGTGGAACCCCTCTGCCGGCTCAGCAACGAATGTCTCATTGAACAACACGTCGACAACTTCAATTTCACACGTCTGGGAGGCCTCGCACAGATAGCTGCCCGATATTGTCGCTACCCGGCCATTGTTGGGAACTTGCACTTGAATCTTGCAGCCCGACAGCAGTGCTAAAAACAGAACACCCGAAACAGCGAGTTTGAACGTGGTACGTAACATAATTGATCCTAAGCTACGTTTTCGTTAAGGGAAGATAGCGATGCAGTATACTCCTGAATGTCCATCCTAGCCGAAGATCGATGCGACGGGTATAGGCTCGGTTTCGGTTCATTACACCCTCCCCCGCAGAAATTTCCGTTACCTTTCTTCGGCTTACTGCCAAGGATCGCCCCTCTCCCAGCTACTCATAATCGGCAGGCCCCAGGTTCGAGTCCTGGTGGGCCCACCATTTTATATATTTTTCAAAGACTTATAGGTCTTTGGAGCTGCCGACTATTCTGGGGGGATGGGTGACACTTGCCGACTGATAGTCGGTGGGTGCGGGCTGGCAAATGACCCAACATTAGTGTCGCTCTGACTCTAGAGCCGGAACCGGTCTTGGGGGCAGGTCACTGCTGGACGCTGCCCTGGAACACGACGCTGATTGGCTCTCAGACTCGCATTATCTGCGCCAAGTAGAGGATGTGGTGATGAACTTTCTCACCCGCGAGTAGAAACAAGAGTAGCGTTAGGCGAGTCAGAACACCCGAAAACGTCGTTGGACGTGTGCTTGACGAATGGCAATCTCCGCTTTGCGTTGCGCCGGCGACACCCGCGGCATATCGGGCGGAAAGTGTGTCTCGATGTCTTCAAACCGGATTTTTTTGGCGGTGATCGTCGGCCAGTTTTCTTCGGGCGGAAATTCCGCATATGCCCACCGGTGGGACAGGTAGCCCCGGGGAATGCCCGTGGTATCCAGCCAGTTTTTAACGCCGGGATCGCGGTGCGACACAACCCACCGCTGTATGCCATCTTCTCCCATATACATCTGGAACAGGTTGAGACTGCTCTGATGGTTGGCGTAGTCTGGCGACTCGCCCCATAGATTACCCAGGTGAAAGCCCACATAGACGGGGTCACCCGTGAAGGTAGCCTCCACATAGAGGGCTTCACCCTCAGCAAGGTCGTAGATGCCCCCGGCATAGATATTGGTGCGCATGCCGCCCCCTGTTTCACCGGATGCAGCATTAGGATTGTTATAACTGTTCACCGGCATGAAATACGGCCCCCCTGCTGAGGGATCGTAAGTGCCGTTGCAATTCAACACCTTGTCATAAAACTTCATCCAAAAGTGCATCTGACCTCTGATTACAGCACCCATATGACGCAGGTGTGCAGCGGAGCTTGAGGGCATCAATGCCGGCGGATGCTCTCCCAACTTGTCAAGTGGGGTTATAGTCAGCGGAACTGCCTCCTCGTGTTCCCAGTCATAAAAAAGTTGTCTACCGCTGACATAGCTTGCGTAGCGATAGCCGTCGGTGGCGTCGTCGGATTTACCAGACTTACGCGTACAGATGAAGTTACCCGTGTACCCATCGGGCTTTTCCGGGGCGAGCAACAGTTGCAGCTCACCATTTTCCCCCACTTGTAGTGTTGAACTGTCCAGCGTGCCAAAACCGGTTTTAGTGCCAGGCATCAATTCGCGTAGATCCCCTGTGTCCCCGACAAGATTCCCGGAACTGACTTCAAATATAAGATACTGGGGTGCCAGCGCTTCACCTTTAACCCGCGCTTCACCTCGCCAGTGCCGCCAATTTTTGACCTTCCCCTGCACCAGGTAACGCTGTCGCCCATCTATAGGCGCGTAGAAGTAAATGGCATCGGAATTTTCGATCGTGGACTTGTTAAACACCGACAGGGCATTGCGAAAGGCCGGAAAGTTCGGATCTTCATGAAAGCTCCGCTCTATGCCATGGTGAATAAAACCTGCCAGATAACGATAGCCCTCGGCTAGAACACGAGTGGTCGCCTCGGGAGGAAAGCGTTCAGGATTGTCAATCGTATCCCTGGCCGCCTGAAGTTCGGTGATCAGGTCGTCCCAGGCGTCACGAAGTTCCGCCTTATCCCGTTCCACCTGTTGCTGCTCTGACAACGCTGTGTTCACCATTGAAGTAATATCTCCTTTATCCATTAGCACACCACTTTTTTAGCTGTCTACAGAAGCCTGGCGCGGCCAAGCATACTCTTCAAACAAGTCGGATAGCTCGGATTCGATACGAGCTTCCGATACACCATAATCATCAATACTTTATTCAAATTTGCTCGAGTGGCTGCGCTCTTTGTATTCATGCGCCTGTAGCCAATGGTCGAAATCTTCAGACAACGGCAGCCCCAATGATTCGTACATTGCTGTTACGGTTTAGGTCATTAAACCGCCATCAACACGAATATGGTCGCCATTAATGTGATTAGCATCTTCGCAGGCTAAAAAAGCAACGGTGGAAGCCACGTCAGATGGCGGCGCAAACGAACCATCAGGCAAGGCGCCTTTTTGGAATAAGCGTACATCTACATTTTCAGGGATTTGATGTGCTGCTGCCTCTACCATAGGGGTCTCAATAGCGGCTGGGCAGATCGCATTACAGTTTAAACCTTCTAACATATACTCTACGGCAATACATTTTGTCATCGACAACAAAGCGCCCTTAGATGCCGAATAGGCAAGTGTCCAGGCATGAGCACCTAAAGCTGCAGTAGAAGACACATTAACAATAAAGCCTTTTGTTTCTAGTAAATGTGGAATCGCTGCCTGACACATCATAAATGCACCCCTGGCATTTACATTCATCACAAAATCAAAATCTTCCATTGACAATTCTAAGGTGTGATCAAAGCGTAGCACGCCTGCAACATTACATAAGGCGTTTAACTTGCCACATTTTTCTATTGTTGCTGCGACTGTTGCATTTATAGAGTCTTGATCAGTCACATCACAAACAAAAGCCATTGCCTCTCCACCTGAGGCAATAATTCCAGCGGCAGTTTCTTCTACTGCTTCTGCTTGCCTATCAACACACACAACCTTGCCACCTTCACCAGCAATACGCTCAGCAGATGCTTTACCAATACCCGACGCTGCACCGGTAACTAAAACCACCTTATCTGTATATCTAGACATCTTTCACCTGTTCACTAAAACCATCAAAACTTAGATTGAGGACTGCTGGCTATCGCACAGAGACAAGGTCTGAATGCAAATTTTCACGCCCTTCAATCTTCATCGTCAAACCTCGTCATCAACGCACCAGTTTGATCCGGCGGTGCAATAAGCAACCACTAGCGTCTATCCTCTCAAGGCTTATACCAAATCGGCGAAGTCCAGGCCCGTTCCTTGATGGTTGCCGGTACATGTTCTGGTAGCTCGGCACCAACACGCCTGGCGTCATAAGTACTCCAACGGCACACGGGATTCTCTAACACCCTCACGTAATACAGTGCCGATTCGCTGGCATTAAAATCGGGATCAGTCCACGTTGTAGCCAACTGTGCGTCACCTTGTGTTTCATCTATTGCGCAGGTTTTCAGGTCAACACTTGCTTCCCTGGCCGGGCAACGTGCAGTCGAAGCATCGGGTTGTGCTCCCCCGGCACAGGCAACATCGTAAACTGCCGAGCGCGCCTCACCGTTCTCGACCCAACCCTTGATCACTTGCAGTTTTTGCAGTGGTGCATTTTGCGGGTCGCGTAGTGCAGCAACAATAAATGTCGGCGACTGCCCGTCGGCAGCCGCGGCCAGCTCACCACCCATAGGTACACCCTTGCGATAACCTTGCTTGATAAAGTTGTTTCGCTGGTGTGCGTCACCGTCAAAGTCAAAGCCACCAAAAAAACGAACCTGTATTCGCGTGCCACTGGTTGAATAGGTTTCTCGCCTGGCCAGAGCATCCCAGATGTCTTCTCGAGTATTGTCGTCGGCCCAGGCAACCGCTAGCCCACCGGGACTAAACTTGGTCGGTCCCATAAATCCCCAACCTCCCTCTTCCATGTTGACCTCTTCCCTGCCTTCATAGTCGTAGTAGCTCTCGAGACCCAACCGGCGCGCCGGAGAATCATCGGGATAACCCAGCTGTCCACGATAGTCGTTTTCTTCGGTGGCACCCGGGGTACCCAGGTGGCTGTCGGTACTGCCAACAAAGCCCAGCTGAAACGGGTTAATTCCCCACTTCTGCTCTACCGCCAATCCGCGCACCAGGGTATCGCGAACCATGTCGTTGGTGGTCGAACAACCCAACAGGTTATCTTCACTGCAATTGGGCACCCATTGTTCAAAACCACATTCTTCGTCGGTCATTCCCAGGCCGGGATGACACTCTGATGAACCCTTGCCCTGGTAAAGTTCAACCAATGGTTCCAGCCGCGTGCGTCGTTCCAGGATTTCTTTAGTCCATGGCGTGCCATCGGAATTTTTATCCGGCCAGAAAATACGGCTGGCCGATGCATTGGTATTGTGCGGAATGGTCAGTGCACGGCAGGGTTCCTTGCAGGTTTCATCGAGCCATGCATGTAATTGTTCAATGGTGCCATCGTAGGAACTAAACGCCTGGCCAGGTACCTGGTCGCCGCGAAATATCACATTGCGGTGTACCTTGCTGGTACCGCTGTACGACAGAATGACCGGGGAATACTCATAACCTATAAGCGCCGTGAACTCACCGGGCTTGTTCATTCTATTGGCCGATTCCTGTAACGTTTGCCAGGTTGTTTTTTCGGTCTCAGTGCAGCGGCTGCCATCTTCACCACATATACCGGCATGTCGCTGCGCGGAAGTGATCTGCCAACGACCAATCAACTGCTGCGAGGCAACGGGGTTACCTGCACGTACCTGTTTACAAATCGGCAAGCGAAAGGCGGGGTTATCGGGTTGCAGGCACAGCGGTAAATCGCCAAAGGATTCTGCATGGTCGGTAATGGCAACAAAATCCAGCGTGCGGCTTAACTGCCAGAACTGGCCGTCCTGCAGCATAACCGGGTCACCTTGCGCAAAACGGTAAGCGGTGTCGGGATGTTTGCGCGTGCCGTTAATGTACGCGTCGGTAGACAAGCCGGTATGCAAATGGAGTTCGCCGAAATAGGCTTGTCGTTTGGCTTCATTGGCGTTGAGCACAGAAGTTAACAGGATTGATACCAGTGCCACTACAGATACTACGATGTTCGGTCTATTTTTCATGCTACTCCTGCCCTGGGATAAGGCATGCGGGCTGAGACGGCTGCTTTACGAGAAACACTGGGCATTGAGAGCGGTTTTTCGGTCATTAAACCGCCATCAACTCGAATATGGTCACCATTAATGTGATTAGCATCTTCGCAGGCTAAAATAGCTCGACTACGCTCTGCCTCTTTCTCTACATTAGTACCCCAGCGCTTGCTGGCCCCTGGCTTAATAGGTATAAGCCACCGACAAAGCCCAGGTGCGCTCACGGTTGTAACCGCCCAACATATAATTTATCAGCGTGAAGGTATTCACCAGTTCGCGCTCGTCACTCAGGTTCTTGCCTTCAAGCGCAACGCGCCACTTCTGATCTTCCGTGGTGAAGGCCACCAGCGCATTGTACGTGGTCAGCGAATCCGACAATGCCTGGGTCCGGAATTCATCGGTCGTGTCGATGGGTGAATCCGTATACATTTCATCACGGTAGGCGACATCGCCGGAGATCAGCAGGGTGCCGGCGTTGCCGACACCAAATTCGTAAGATATCCGCCCTTGTGCCGTCCACTCCGGTGCAAAGCCAAGCTCCCGGTCGTCGGACACATCGACAATCTCCCCTTGCTCGTTGGCTTCCAGGTATTCATCCACTTCGCTGTCCAGGTAGCCGACATTCAGGTTCACCGTCAGACCATCGACGGGAGGCAACCAGAGAATCTCCACTTCACCACCAAAGGACTCTACCGAACCCACGTTGTCGATGGTATTACTAATCTCGCCGTCCTCGGTTACTTCTATGGTCGACAATTGTTTGTCTTCATAATCGTTGTAGAACAGTTCCGCGTTCAGCCGCAGACTGCCCTCCAGCAAGGTCGTTTTCAATCCCAGGCTATAACTGTCAACGATTTCCGGCTCATAGGGCAGCGCAAGGCTGCCGTCACTCGCGAATCCGCCCGACTTGAAGCCGGAAGCAAAGCCGCCGTACACCATGGTATCGTCGGCCAGGTGATGGGTTAGTTTGACACTTGGGGAAAATTCATCCCACTTGTCATCGGCAATCAGGTCCACTGGATACGTCGTTGTGGTCACTCGCGTAATGAGCGAACTGGTCAGCGGCGGATCGGTCGGTACGCCGCTGTCGATCAACGACTGTGCTAGATCATTGGGAAACCAGGTCACGAACTGTGGGTGTGATTCCACGAGTTCTTCAGACCCCTCGCCAATCCCCAGAATATCCACCCCGGGGGCAATGGTGAACGCAAATGGGTAGAAGGTTTCTTCCGCGAACGCTCGAATATCCTGGTCTTTTTCATCCTCGGTATAACGACCACCGATAGACAGCTGCCAGTTTTCGGCGAAATTCCACTCCACGTTGGCGTAGGCGGAAATCGATTCCAGATCGCGATCGTCCTGGTAGGTTGCTGACTTGTGGTCAGACCAGAACCGCAATCGGGTGCTCGTATCGATCTCGCTCGCGGCTGAAAAACTGCCATCCAGGTAGTAAAGACCCATGAGCGCGTTGACTGTGTCACCGGAAAAATTCAACTGCAGTTCCTGGCTGAATTCCTCGCTCTCGAGCTCGGGGAAGGTGTTTTCTATGAAGAACTGGTCGCTGCCATCGAAATCAAAGGCCCGCGGGTTGTCCAGTTCCCGGTAAGCGGTGACGGATTTCAGGGTCCAGGCATCGTTGATGTCCCAGGTGACCGTTCCAGCCAGAGACTTGGTTTCGATTTCCGCCACGTTGAAGCCCGGGAACAGGTGGGCGGTATTCACGTCGTCTTCATCCACCGGCATACTCATATCACTGGCAGTATCGAGAATCGCGGTACCCGGGCCGTAGATATCGTTGGCTCCGGTTATACGGTCAGAGATAGCGATAATACCTGGTTCGTTGATAGCAGCCCGGTTGGGAATGCTCGGCTTTGATTCATCCTTATTGTAATCCGCCACCAGTTTCACCGAGAGTGCATCGGTGGCCTGCCATAACAAGGTGCCACGCGCCGCCCAGGAATCGGCATCCGCCCACTCGCTGCCATCGAAGCGGTTGGTCTGGTAGCCGTCCCGCTCCTGTGCCAGAAATCCGATGCCGCCGAAGAGCCTGCCGTCCACCAGCGGGCCGGAAATATTGCCCTTGATCTTGACCAGCTCGTCGGAGCCGACCTTGGCTTCCAGGCCCGCTTCAAATTCATCGCCGGGTTCCCGGCTCACATACTTAATGGCGCCGCCAATGGTGTTGCGGCCGTAAAGATTGCCCTGGGGGCCCTTCAATACCTCGATACGCGCCACGTCGTACACTTCCAGCAGGGCACCGCTGGTACGGTTCAGGTAGACGTCGTCGACGTAGATGCCCACACCCTGGTCGAAGCCGGGGTCATTGCCGATACCGCGGATGAATACCTGCACGTTGCCCGAGAGCAGGCCGCTGGTTTCGTTGACGGTGATGTTGGGCGTCATCCTCTGCAGATCGGTAATATTGTTGACCTGGGCGTCCTGCAATTGCTGGGTGTTGAAAGCACTCACGGCCATGGGAACGTCCTGCATGCTTTCTGTTCGCTTTCTGGCGGTGACCACTATCTCTTCAATAACCTGAGCCTGGGCGCTAGCGACGTCTGCGGTCAGGACTGACGCGGCAGCCACCAGCGCCGACAACAGGGGGTTTCTTTTAGCAGTTATACACATAATATTTTCCTTGGCTATTACTGCAAGTAATGGATCATCGGTTGCTCTTCAGCAACAGCCGAGTCAATCCAGACCACACCAGATAAAAGCAGGGACAGAGGCAAACGCGACTTTTTCATACAGGACACTATTAAAGATATCTCTTTATTTTTATAAAATATAAAGGAACCTCTTTACAATGTCAAGAGCATCGGCAATAGTTGATGAAGTGCTACATTTAATCCAGAAGAGAATTTAAGTAATGCCCTCCCAGGATAAAAAAACCAGGAAAAGTAAAGGTCGTCAGGCTATCCTGGAGGCGGCAGAAGCACTGTTCGCGGAACAAGGCTGCAGAGCAGTATCGCTGAACCAGATCAACCAGGCAGCAAATCAAAAAAATACAGCGGCCCTGCACTACCATTTCGGCAGCAGGGAGGCCCTGCTGGATGAAATCATCGAGGAGCACTCCGCGCTCGCCCAGTCCGAATTGCAACTACTGCTGGAACAAATGAAGCCACCCGTCAGCATTCGTGATTTTGTAGCATGCTCTGTCACACCCTATCTCCGCAAGCTCGATGATGTGAGAGGCGCCAGGTACCTGCAGATCATGGCCCAGCTGAACAGCGAATCTACGAACCTGGCATTGATACCTCGACGGGAAGACCTCCGCAGCCTTAGCCTCAAGCTGATTGGCAAACAGTTGGGTGACTTGCGACCGCAGTCCATCTATCCCCGTATGATTGCCTACTCGCTGCTGTTGGTAAACGAACTGTGCCTGGTCTCCCGCATGAGCCCCAGGGAAATTCGGCAGGTGTTTGGTGGTAAAAAGATGTTCAGGGAGCATCTGATAACGACGCTGACGACGGTTTTAAGCTCACCTGAACCAGGTGCTGATTAACTGGATCCAACACCCATTTTTGCCTTGCCGCATTTTCATTAGCTGTTGCCGATGCCGTTGACATTGTAAAGAGGTTTCTTTATTGTTCATATTTTAAAGAGATCACTTTAATGGGATCGCGCATGAAACGACCTCGTTCAGCCCAACTAGTGAAACTACTGTCTATCGGTATAGTGGCCATGCTGCTGGTCGCCCTGGCACTCAGCTGGAGCTGGACCTTCACCCCCCTCGGCCGACTGGATTACCGCGCTGCCCTGCTGGCCAAGGCGATGTCGCTGCAAGCTGCGCCGGCGGTTTACGACGCCGCCGCCAGGGTGCGGGCCAACCAGATGGTGGAGACAATGCTCTCCGCGATCGAACCCCATCCTGACGTCCGCTTCGAGGACCGCCAGATTCCCGGCCCCGACGGGCAGCCGCTGCCCATTCGGATCTACTGGCCCCAGAAGGATGGAGTCCTGCCGCTGTACCTGGATATCCACGGCGGGGGCTGGTGGATGGGCGACGGTTTCGCATTCCACGATATGCAGACTCACCTCGTCCACATGGCAGAAGCAATCGTCGTCTCCGTGGACTACCGGCTCGCCCCCGAACACCCCTTTCCCGCAGCCCTGGACGACAGCTACACTGCCCTGCTTTGGCTGCACGCCAACGCCGCCAGCCTTGGCGGCGACCCACAGCGGATCGCCGTCGGCGGTGAGAGCGCAGGCGGCAACCTCGCCGCCGCCGTGGCCCTGCGGGCCCGCGACCAAGGGGGGCCGGCACTGCGCTTTCAAATGCTCAGCGTACCCTCAACCGATCTCAGCGATACCCACCACTGGCCCTCTTACGACGAAACCGGCGACGACTATGGGCTGACGGTATACGGTATCCGGCAAGTGATGGCCATGTACGTACCTAAGGTGGAACAACGCACCCATCCCTATGTCAGTCCGCTGTTGGCCGACGATCTCGCCGACCTGCCGCC
This sequence comes from Candidatus Seongchinamella marina, assembly GCF_026262685.1. Lineage (NCBI taxonomy): Bacteria > Pseudomonadati > Pseudomonadota > Gammaproteobacteria > Cellvibrionales > Halieaceae > Seongchinamella > Candidatus Seongchinamella marina. The sequence continues at coordinate 16,630 of NZ_SHNP01000008.1, read as the reverse complement.
AGCGCTGGTGATCACCGCCCTGTTCGACCCCCTGCGCGACCAGGGGGAGGCCTACGCCAACATGCTGCGGCAGGCCGGCGTACCTGTCACCCTGCATCGGGAGGACGGCGCCCTGCACGGCTTTATGGGCTCACCTGAGCGCGCCCGGCGCATCCAGGAGATGTCGGCCGAGGCCATACGCCGGGCCCTGTATCACTGATCCCGGCCGTGGCTAGCAGTACCGTAAAAAAGCCAAATATCACTGTCGGCAGGTGAGTGATGATGAAAAGCGCGAACTCTGGTCGCACATGAATAGTATCTATCCCGACTACGATTCATACCAGACGCGCACAGATAGAAATATTCCGGTGTTTTTATGTGAACCGCACAATTAATTATGAGGCAAGATGCGCTCAGTCGAAACCACTCTGGCACCAAAACTTATGTCCATGTTATTTTACTTCGATTTTGATAATTATTTTAAAATGTTGCGCCTTGCCTGGGGCGAGCCATCATTGCGTGTGCGCAGCTATTACCTGGCGATGTTACTGCTTTACGTTCCCCTGGTTTCTACCTTTCACGCTATCTGCTTTGCGCTTGACCCGATTTTATTTCCATCGCTGCGACGAACCGATGTTAGTAATCCAGTGTTTATTATCGGTCACGGACGTTCAGGCACTACCCTGACCTTCCGCCTTATGGACCGGGATGAGGGGCGTTTCAGTTCGTTTTTGTTGTGGGAGTGTTATTTCCCTTCGCTGCTGCAAAAGAAAGCTATTCGTGCCATCGCGGCTATCGACAGACCCTGGCTGGGTGGAATGTTAGGTCGTATGGTCGAACGCTTTGAGGAAAAACGCTACGGTCCATCGCGGCACATGCACGAGATGGGCCTGTGCCTACCCGAAGAAGATGATATTTCACTCTTTTATTCCATGGCCGCGGGACTCTGGATGACCAAAATGCCGTGGATGGGCGAACTCGATTTTTACTATGTGGATACTTGGCCAGGCAAGGAGACAGTAAAAAGAAGACAAAAAAAAGGCCACAAGCAAATGGTTTTTTATAAGGAGCTGGTGCGCCGGCAGCTTTGCCTGAATGGTGGCAGCAAAGTACATTTGTCGAAAAATCCTTATTGGACAGGGCGCACGCAAACTCTTATCGATGTATTTCCCGATGCACGATTTGTGTTGAACCTGCGAGACCCGCGAGAGGCGGTACCCAGCCTAATAAAACTCACCTCCTCCGGCTGGAAGCAAATGGGTTGGAGTCCTGAGCGTGTGCAGGCAAGTATCGATATGCTGACCAAACAGTCTGTGTACAACTATCGTCACCCGCTAGAGGTTTTTGATAATAACCCCGGTACGCGTTACGCCATTCTGCATTACGCCATGCTAAAGGCTGACCCTGCGGCGGCAATTGAAGCGGTGTACCGAGATCTCGATATGCCGGTCACACAACGGTACTTTGATGCCTTACAGACATTGGGAACCAAGCAGAAAAAACACAGTACGACATTTCGTTATAGCCTCGAGGAATTTGGCCTCGACGAACGCTGGATAGATACAGAATTTGGTGATCTGTTCGAGCGCTTTGGCTGGGCTAAAGACATTGAAGAGTAAGGACCTTATCCAGAAAAACCAAGAGAGGTATACACCATGGCAATTGAAACAGCAGAATTCGTTTCCAAATACGGCCCCTGGGCTTTGGTCACCGGTTCAGCAGAAGGCCTGGGGGCAAGCTTTGCCGAAGAGCTGGCAAAGCTCCAATTAAATTTATTGCTGTTAGATAAACAGCAGGAGACGCTTGAGACCACAGCAGAAAAACTGCGCCAGCAATATGCGGTAGAAGTCAAAACACAGGTAGTAGACCTGTCGGATACAAATTACCTGGACAAGGCGTTGGCAGCGATAGGGGGTCAGGAAATAGGATTATTTGTCTCCAATGCTGCATTTGGCCAGGTTGGCCCGTTTGCAGACACCGCTATCGATATGCATTTAAAAAGTATTCAAGTCAACATAACGGCACCGATGCAAATTACTTATATGCTGGGTAGAAAAATGTTGGAGCGCGGTCGTGGCGGGGTCATATTAATTGCTTCGGACGCTGCGTATCACGGAACGCCATTTGTGGGCCAATATTCTGCTACCAAGGCATATAACCTGGTATTAGGAGAGGCGCTTTGGTACGAATGGGGCAAGCAAGGCGTCGATGTGCTCTCCTTCGCACCAGGCCCAACCAATACTCCCGGACTTCGGCGTAGTAACCCCAAGTTAAAAGAAAACAAAAAAGTGAAGGGCGTTATGTTGCCAGCAGATACGGCCCGGGCAGCACTTTCGGCGTTGGGCAAAAAAGCCAGCGCCAGGCCCAGCCTGCGAACAGCGATCGATACATTCATAATGTCGCGCTTGCTCAATCGCGGTGCGGCTGTGCGTATTCTGGGAGAAAAAATATCAAGCAACCTGAAGAGTACGTTGCACCTTAAAACGCAGGATTAAAACCTGTGTTCACATAGCTTACTTAGTCATTCGAAGGATTTATCTTATGCTTCTTGATAATTTTAAACTTGAAAACAGAATTGCCATTATTACAGGAGCTGGCCGCGGAGTTGGCAAGGGAATTGCGTTGGCTTTTGCTGAAGTAGGTGCGACAGTGATTTGTCTGGCGAGGACACAAAGTGAAATTGATGCTACCGCTGCCGAGATCGCCGATTCAGGTGGCAGTGCCAAGGCAATAAGTTGCGATGTCACCAGTGAAGACCAGCTTCAATCAATGGTGAATACTATAGTGTCGGAATTTGGTGGTATCGACATCGTTGTAAACAACGCGGGGGGTGGCGGGCACGGCCCGACCGAATCGTTAACCCGTGACTTTATCGTGCAAACGATGGAGCTGAACTTTATTGCAGCGCTCAATCTGGTGCGTATGACCGTTCCGCATCTGCGCGAACGCAATGGCTCGGTCCTGAATATCTCTTCGGGTATGTCCTCGGTGGCAGAAGACAATTGTATCCCTTACGCTGCGTCGAAAGCGGCCCTGGAGCAGGCGACGCGCAATTTAGCGCATGAACTGGCTCCCGACATTCGCGTGAACTGTTTACGGCTGGGAGCCATCGAAACCCCCGATTTTGAAAACCTCAGGGAAGCCCACCCTGGTGTCGAGGCCGGTTTGACAGCATGGACACCGATGAAAAGAATTGGTAAGCCGAGAGACGTTGCCTTATCGGCACTATTTCTTTGTTCCGATGCCGGCAGTTTTAACACCGGAATCGTACTCGACATTGATGGGGGTATTTTACTCCAACGTGGTGTGTTGGCGATTATGAGTGGCCCAAAATAGGTAGTGGACAGATGGTAGTTACGCGTTATTTGCAGGGTTTAACGTCTTGTGTGCGAAAGCCGCGAGTGTGGCTATACACATTATTACTAGGTTTTTGTATTCAAACGGTAACAGCACAAACAGTGGGAGCTGATCGCTGCAATCACTATAACCCACTGCGTGATGTTTATTGGGGCGATCTTCACGTGCATACTAGCCAGTCGGTCGATGCCTATATGTCGGGTACGCGAGTAGGCGTTGCAGAGGCCTATCAATTCGCCCGTGGCGAAAAAATTCTCCTGCCAGGCTTTGGCATAGAAACACAGCTTGACCGCCCGCTGGATTTCGCCGCAATAACCGACCACGCTTCAGATTCCGGAGCCGTTAATTTATGTACTACTAGCGGCTCGCCCGCTTTTAATACGCAAGATTGCAAAAACTTCCGGGCACCTATCGTAGCGGACAAAGCCGACATTAAAAAATACATCAAGACTCTTCTCGAGAAAACAGGCGGGCAGCTTGTCAGCGATGACATATGTGGAAACGACGGATCGCTCTGTCGACAGGCGCGTAAAACTGTTTGGGAAAATACGCAACAAATGGCAGCGCAATTCAACAATGACAGCGGATCCTGCGACTTCACAACTTTTGTGGCCTATGAATACACCGCCACACCCAGTTGGTCCAAAGTGCACCGTAATATTATTTTCAAAAATGCCTCGGTGCTGACCGAGCCGATACCATACTCGGTAGAGCCCGACGTACAGATACTCTGGCAGCGTTTAAAGGATGAATGTATCGACGCGGGTACCGGCTGCGATGTACTTTCTATTCCTCATAACCCGAACCTGTCGAATGGCAACATGTTTACTGTTAGTTACCCTCCTGGCAGCAGCTTACAACAGCAAGCCGATTTGGCGGAATTGCGCGCTGCAATGGAACCTGTACTGGAAATGTCACAAATTAAAGGTGACTCGGAATGTCGCAACGGTATGTGGAACGTGCTGGGTGGCACCGACGAATTATGTGACTGGGAAAAATATCGACAAGCTGGCACAGAGGACTGCGAAGCCGGTGTATCTCGCGGCGCGTTAATGAACGAAGGTTGTGTGTCACGCCTGGACTATGGACGCTATGCGTTGGTGGAAGGTTTAAAAGAAAAGCAGCGATTGGGCGTTAACCCTTACAAATTAGGTTTTATCGGTAGTACCGACACCCATTCGGGTGCGCCCGGAGCAGTAGAAGAGTGGCGCAGCGATTTAAGCGGGAGTAAACCCAATCCGCGCCCAGGCCGCACCGCAGGCGGATTAGTGGCAGTCTGGGCAGAAGAGAATACCCGCTCGTCGATTTTTGACGCACTGCGTCGACGCGAAGTTTACGGTACCAGTGGCCCACGCATGCGCATCCGTATGTTCGCGGGCAATACACTTGAAGCCAGCTTGTGTGAAGATCCAGGTGCTGTGAGCAAGGCCTATCAGGCAGGAGTACCGATGGGCGGCACACTGGATTCAACCTCACTCAAAAACACGTCACCACAGTTTTTGCTAATGGCGCAACAGGATAGTGGAACAAGCGAACACCCAGGTAATTTACTGCAACGTGCACAGATTGTTAAAGGCTGGGCTGATAGCGATGGCAACATTCACCAGAAGGTATTCGATGTTGCGGGTGGTGCCAATACGGCAACGGTAGACGTCGACGATTGCCAGCCAGAGGGGCCAGGCCATAGCCAATTATGCGGAACCTGGCAGGACCCGGATTTTGATAGTGAGCAGGATGCTGTGTATTACGCCCGTGTAGTCGAAAACCCGAGTTGCCGGTCTACTGGCTGGTTGTGTGCTTCGTCGCAAGGTCAAGGAAGACCCAATTGGTGCGATGCTGAAACTACTCCATTTACAACACAGGAACGCGCTTGGACCTCACCCATATGGTATTCAGGAAATGCAATTGAAAAGCAGTAGGACTGTCGGTCAGGATCGAAGAATTCAGCTACTCGGCACAAACTTCTTCAGACGCATTGTTAAGCACAAAATCATTAAACAGTTTTTGATCCACGGCCAGGGATTACGCTCTAACCACATACCCACTTTGGGTGTATTGCCTTTGGCTACCCCTCCTTGCCAAAGATCATATTTAGGGTTGGAATAGGATGCAAAATACTGCGTCAACTTATCGCCCAGTTCGCGCACGATCCGGGTATCGCGCATTTTCTCATATCGCCTTTTTGGTCTCAGATGAAGCGGTGCATATTAATGGCATAGACGTTCGTATTGATCGCGGCATGATGGTCTAAGACTTTATCGCGTGTCTTTCGTATACGGCAAGGCCTGCGTTATACAGCTATGAGGCAGAAAAATGTTGGGTAAATCATTCAAGATAATAGCATCGCTCCTACTGGTAATCGGCTTACTACTGACATTTGTATATATCAACCGGGGGGATGTGGTGCGGTTCGCTCTCGATTTGCCGGCATTCGAGACCGAAGTTGGCAGCGTCAGTACGGTTCAGGTGCGTATGAGTGATGGTGTTCGGCTTGACGCTGAAGTCTACCTGCCAGCAGGTGAGGGCCCCTGGCCGGTGATTCTGATGCGCGATCCTTACAATCGCTCGACTTGTAGCTTGAAAGTACGTTATGGCTATGCCTGTGTGCATCAGGGCGTTCGCGGGCGGCATGACTCTGAAGGCGATTGGTATCCGGTCATTAGCGAAAGAAGTGACGGGCTTGAAACATTAGATTGGCTGCTTAAGCAAACCTGGCAGGATGGCAATATCGCTACACTCGGGCCATCATACTTGGGTGTAGTTCAGTGGTCCATGATCGATCAGATGCCAGAAGAGGTTAAAACCGTTGTGGCAGATATTTCTCATGGAGACTGGTATGAAATTATCCATAGGAATGGTCATTTTGTTCAGGGGGTCATGACGGAATGGGCGAAAAGCCTGCACCTTCCTGATGCATCTTTTGAAGAAATGGCAGCGCATCGCCCCGCGATTGAAAACAACGACGTTTTCTTAAGGGGAGACGCGCAGTGGTATGAAGACTATTTGGCTAATACAGACAAGGTCGGGGAATACTGGAGTTCAGAGGCTTACTCGCTTACTAGAAATGCGCACAAAAATGCCTCGATGCCCGTACTAATGATGGGGGCGTGGCACGATTTCTTCCTCAATGGGCAGTTTAAAGTCTTTGATGAGCTCCCCCAGCGCACCCGTAGCCTGCTCATGATTAGAAATGGCAATCATGTTTGGCAAAATTCAGTGTTGGAATTTATAAATACCTATGGATACTCTTTTAAAATGACACTTGATTGGCTCGATGTTCACCTCAAAGGACAGGTGGTTGAGCAACTGCCAGAATCGGGATACGTCCTGCAAGACAACGTGGATAATGGTTGGAATCACTTTCCCTCGTGGCCGCAAAAAACAGGCACGTTGGATTTATACCTGGGCAATTTAGGCGGTGCGGTTACTTGCGATGGTGGCACATTGGGGTTTAGCCGGCCTGTTGGCTCAGGTAAAGCCTCTTATCATTACAATCCCAATGAGCCGGTTAAAACGATAGGGGGATCATATAATCTCTACTCCGGGGGAGCTGTAGCGCAGGGTGATGATAATTGTTTTCGAGATGATGTAATGTCATTTGAGTCAGGTGTTCTTAACGAACCGCCTACCTTGTCCGGCAGTATCAAAGTGCTTATCAACGTTTCATCAGATGCACCTGACAGTGCCTTTACCGTCAAAGTGCAAGAGAAATTATCCGATGGGCGGGTGATCAATATCCGGGACGATATAACCTCTTTGAGTTATCGAAATGGTTCAATTCACAAGCAGCCATATGTCGCTGGCTCTGTTGTTGAGCTTGAGTTTAATCTGACGCCGATAGAGTGGAAATTTCAACCTGGCTCATCACTACGCCTGGATATCTCATCATCTAACTATCCGATGTTCAATGCTCATCCAAATGTGGAGGGTAACTGGTCGACGGTAGTAAACCCTGCTGTAGCACAGCAGGAAATCTTAGGTGGCATGTTGTCGCTGCCGGTTCGCTAGGTGTTTATATTTTTGTAAAAAAGACCACTGGCTCGTGCAGTTGGCTAAGTGGATAGTCTATTTATTGGTATTGGTAAAGACATAATGAATAACGACAGAATGACGGTTGCAATTTTGGGCTGTGGTGTCATCGGTTTGAGCTGGGTGAAGGCATTCTTGAGCAACGACTACAAGGTCAATGTTTGGGATCCTTCACCTGATGTGTATGAGCGCATTGAATCCTCCGACCTCAAATTTAACGATGACCAGTTGGAGGTCTCTTCGTCACCTCAGGCTGCAGTTAGTGGAGCGAGCTTTATTCAAGAGAGTGGTCCTGAGAGATTAGAGGCCAAAAAAGAGCTTATTTCATCTATCGAAGCCCACGTCGAACCCGAATGCATTTTTGCATCTTCAACGTCGACAATCATGCCTTCGGACCTACAGGAAGGTAGTATTCTTGCCGATCGCATCGTCATCGGCCATCCATTTAATCCCCCTAATTTGTTGCCGCTGGTTGAAGTGGTTGGCGGTGATGAAACCTCAGAACATACTCTTGAATTGACGTTGCAATTTTACAGGTCTTTGGGTAAGCAAGCGATACAGTTGCATACTGAGAGGAAGGGGCACTTAGCAAACAGGATGCAGGCAGCTCAAGGTCGATATCAATATCTGCAATCGTTGCGGCGCAGCAGTGAAAATTATCGCCAGCATCGAAGATCCACTGGTCATCAGCAAAATCCTTGATCATCTGGAGACCAAATTCCTGGCACCAGTCACAGCAAATCAGTTACCGGAACCTCGGGCCCCTCCCCAGACAAGTCTCTTCGACGGCTAACAAATACAGGGAGTGTGATGACAAAAGCTGCTAACGGAAGAGGCTGGCGGTGTTTTGTACGGTTTGAAAAAGTTTCGTTAGCGAAAGCTACGGACTTTAGGGGCATTTTATGGCCCACTTAGTGCATTTATACTAATAGTTAACAGCCTGGTCCGCGATAAGTGGTTGCCAGTGGAACGTTGCTTATAATGGATTGACCGAAAAGATAGCGTTAATCCTGCTTATACTTAAAGCGTGTGGTCTTGCTGGATATGCACACAGCAATCGTTATACGGGAGAGTGGCACAGGGAGCTGCCATACTACGGAGAAATCCTGCATCAATACACCGGCACGCCGATAGCGAATTCAAGTAATGCGGATGAGGCAAAATACGGACGTATTGCAAACCCCACTGTTCATGTCGCCTTAAACCAACTTCGCAAAGTTATAAACGCCATCGTAAAAAAATACGGACATCCCGATGAAATTCACATCGAAGTTGTTCGCGATCTTAAATTGAGTCAAAAAGCAAAGCGCGAGCTTCAGAAAACTCAGAAAAAGAATCAGGAGCGCAATGAACGACACGGCGAACGTCTAGCGGAATTGGGTCAGAAGAATACCTACGATAACAGACTGCGCCTTACATTGTGGGAGGAGCTGGCCGAGGATCCCATGGACCGTTGTTGTCCGTTCAGTGGAAAGCGCATAGGAATCCAGTCGTTATTTACCGCAGATGTGCAGATAGAGCACCTTATACCCTTTGCCGACTGCCTTGATGACTCGCAGAGCAATAAGACGCTTGCGACTCGTAAGGCCAATAACGATAAGGGTAAACGCACACCGCATGAAGCCTTTGGTGATGATCAAGGTGGGTATTGTTGGGACGATATTTTGGATCGCGCACATCGACTCCCTGTAAACAAGCAGCGACGCTTCGCTCCAGATGCGCGTTCCAAGTTTTGTGGGGATGAATGGTTGGCGCGTCAGCTCAACGACACCGCTTATATTTCACGCGTCGCTAGGCAATACCTAACGGCCATTTGCAATCCTTCGCAAGTGCGTGTGTCTCCAGGCCGTTTGACAGCGTTATTTCGGCGCGCGCTTTCTCTTGAGAAAATACTGAGCGAAGAGGCGGGAAAAAATCGACATGATCATCGTCACCATGCTATCGATGCTGTGGTGGTTGCACTTACAGACGCGTCACTCATAAAAACTGCGAGTTACTATGCGAGTAGAGGCGATATTGAGCGATTATCTGATCGGCTTAATGCCATGGAGCCACCTTGGAAGAGTTTTTACAGCGATGTAAAAGCCTCGATAGAGCGGCTAGTAGTCTCATACAAGCCGGACCACGGCGTCCAGGCAGCGCTTCATAACGAAACTGCTTATGGACTGGTAAGCCCGCCTGATGATCGTGGCGTATCGACAGTACGATACCGTAAAGCCATTAGTGCTCTAAAAGAAAAAGATTTAGATAAAGTCACTGACCAAATCTTGGTCGCTGCAATTCAGGCTCACGTAAAGAATGCAACTCTTTCCTATGAAAAAGCGCTGTTGGAGTTTGTGGAAAAATCAAGAGCTAAAAAATGTACCGTTGAAGAGCGTATGAGCGTGATTACCATTGAAGACGCTGGCGGTACGCCCTACAAGGGTTACAAAGGTGATGGCAACTATTGCTATGAGATAGAAGACTTAGAAAATGGCAAATGGGGTGGTCGCGTTATTAGTAGTTTCGAGGCTAATCAAGCGGCCTACAGGAAGTTTTTGGACGACGGAAAAAGCAAGCGGATCTCGTATGACGGTCGACCACTCGTAATGAGGTTGTGTCGAGATGACATTGTAGCGTTTGACTACAACGGTCGAGATACACTGATGCGGGTTGCGACGTTTAGCAGTGGAAAAATATCCTTTGCGGCTCTTACGGAATCAAATGTCGATGCGAGAAACCGTGACAAGAACGACGTTTTTAAGTATGTGATTAAAAGCCCCAACTCGCTGCGCAAGGTTAACGCTCGGCGCGTATTTATCGATGTTATCGGTGCCGTAAAAGATCCGACAAATAGGTATGGCAAATAGAATAATTGAAATCTCCACAAGTGGACGACATCTAAGTGCCTTTCGCGGGTTTCTGAAAATATCAGAATCGGGTCAAGAGGTGGCTCGAGTCGCTCTGGATGACATATGCGCTGTCATTATTGCAGCTCACGGAATCACGTTCAGCAATGATCTGATCGTACGCCTTGCATCGAAGAATATTTGGCTGGTTTCTTGCGGGAAAAACTATCAACCAGCGTCATGGCTTTGGCCGGCTGACAGTCACTCGCTGGAAGCCCAGCGCATCGATTTCCAGATCGCGCTTCCAAAAGCAACGAAACGGCAAATATGGGCAGATATCGTACGGAGCAAGATACGTGGCCAAATAGAGGTATTAGCCGCCCTCGATAAATCAACTAAGCGTTTAGATCGGTTACTCAAAGAAGTCCGTTCCGGGGATGGCGATAATCGTGAAGCGGTCGCGGCTCAGGTATATTGGCCTTCTCTGTTTGGGACTGATTTTCGTCGCAACCGCGAGCTGCCAGGCACTAATGCAGCATTAAACTTCGGTTACACGATTCTGCGCTCTTGTGTTTGCAGGGCGATAGCAGGCTCAGGTTTGCATCCAAATATTCCTCTGCACCATAGTAACAAGTACTCGAGTTTTCGCCTTGCTGATGATCTGATGGAGGTTTTTAGGCCACTTGTAGATTTTCAAGTGGTGTGCGTGCGAGACAGTGTGGAGTCTGAGGGCCTGACTCCAGCTATTAAGAAAACGCTGGCTGGGATAGTCGAGAAAGAGATTTTAATAGACGACAGTCGTTACCAACTTGTTGAGGCCACGACAAGAATTGCTCACTCATTGGTAGCGGTGACTACATCAGAAGTCAAGCGGCTGCGCCTTCCGACATCGCTCTGCATTCACTCGGTCGTCGAGTGAGTAGCCCGAGAAACCGCGTGGTGTGGTTACTTTTGGCCTTTGATTTACCAGTAAAAACAAAGGCCCAGCGCAAGGCCGCTGCACAATTTCGTTTTAAATTGCTCGATGACGGATTTGAGATGACCCAGTATTCTGTTTATTTACGATATTGTGGTTCAAAGAATGTCGCTGCTGCCCATATCAAACGAATCACGCGACGATTACCCAATCGTGGGAAAGTTGATATTCTGCAGTTCACCGATGCTCAGTACGAAAACATCGTTAGTTTTGATAATCGTGGTAGGAAAATACGAAAGACCGAGCCGCAGTACCAGTTATTTTGAAATGTGATCCTCCAAAATCAGCAGTTTGTCGTTTACTTTCAGTGACTTCTCAAGTGTCTATTGTATCAGATAGGGAATTGAGCTCTGACAACAACATCACGATTGCGAGCATTACCACCAAAGCGATTGTATCAGATAGGGAATTGAGCTCTGACAACAACTGGGAGATGGATATGTCCAGATACGACGAATTGTATCAGATAGGGAATTGAGCTCTGACAACAACAGGTAGTGGGGTTGTCATCACACTGTCGGATTGTATCAGATAGGGAATTGAGCTCTGACAACAACAGTCATTCAGGCTTCTCATAGATAACATCTATTGTATCAGATAGGGAATTGAGCTCTGACAACAACAGATACATCAAGATGCCGAGTTCCAGAGAATTGTATCAGATAGGGAATTGAGCTCTGACAACAACTAGGGTCACTGATTTGGGCCGCGTTAATGAATTGTATCAGATAGGGAATTGAGCTCTGACAACAACAGACTTACTGCGAGCTCAGCGACTACGATGCGACTATGAATAGTTCGAACTCTTCTAAATCGAGTAAATAGGTTAAGACTATGCCGCCCTCCTATCGTTTGATCCCACTACGCCTTAGAAGGGCTCTTGAAATAGATGATGCGTCAAGGCTCCCCCGACCTTTTTGAAAACGGAGGAGGGTACTCCTACCAGCTGACTAGACCCGACCCCCTCCCCGGGGGGTGTTTCTGCTGACAACCTGCTGACACAAATAACCCAGTTCAATACAGCCAGACAAAACCCTAAAAAATAAAAACCCCATAATAACAATGGGTTAAAGATGTATTTAGATGGGTTATCCCGTAGTAAAGAGAACTTAAAATCTCCCGATCATTGCGATCGTGCCGGTTCAAGTCCGGCTCCGGGCACCATATTAGCTAAGTCCTGTTTTTGCTTGCTGGTTTCTTGCTTTCCGTGGTAGCGTTATCCGATGAAGTGGCTCTTTGCTCTATTGGCTTTGCTCTTTTCTGCGCTAGCGTTTGCGCAAGGCCTACCTCGTTTTGGTTTTGCGCGATTCGGTGAGGCTGCTTTTGGAGTAGTCCAAGCCACCCCCGTTCCCTTCATGCCTTTGTGGGCCACAGTAACCCTGGCAGCTTCTTTGTGGGTTGTTGTTTATCTTATGCGCGTCAAGGAGAGTTGACATGATCAGACTGATCTTTCTGAGCCTTATGGTTGTCAGCGGCTTTGCCGTTGCTGAGACCGAGGTGCCTCATGTTTTTTACGATGGGCAGGTTATTTCAGCAGAGAAGTTCAACGAGAACTTTGACTCGCTTGAAGGGGCGATAGATCTCATTCCTGCGGGCCCACAGGGCGAAAAAGGAGATCAGGGGATACAGGGTGAAAAAGGCGATAAGGGCGATGCGGGCGATAAAGGAGATCCGGGTGATAAAGGCGATCAGGGCCTAATCGGACCCGTAGGGCCGCCAGGGCCGCCAGGGACCCAGGGTGAGCCGGGCGCTTCCTATGGCGTCATTTCACCGCTAATCATCGAATCCGACACGACGGGTGACTATATAGGCCTCAACCCCGCGACGGCGAACGGCAATGTATTGATGTGGGATGGAAATCAGAGTACGTGGGTCAACCAGAGCCTGTCGATAGCCGTTGCCAATACCGGAGGCGGCCAACCGCACGATAACATGATGCCTTATGTCACGATTAACTGCATTATCGCGCTTCAGGGGATTTTCCCCAGTCGCAGCCAAGAGCAGCCTCTTATTGGACAGATAAGTCTCTTTGGTGGAAATTTTGCGCCGCGTAACTGGGCGCTCTGTGATGGCCAGCTGTTGTCTATTAGTCAGAACACGGCTTTATTCTCTATATTGGGCACCATCTATGGAGGCGATGGGCGAACAACCTTCGCCCTGCCAGATATGCGTGGCAGGACTCTGCTGCATGCAGGAAATGGCCCAGGTCTTACTGACCGCAGGTTGGGTCAGAAGGGCGGCAGGGAGATTATAACCCTTACTGTCCAGCAGATGCCCTTACACAATCATGGTGCCTCTGTATCGCCACCTCAGACACCATAGTTGTAGCCGGCTGACAGGGCGGCTGGCCTGGACCAGCCGCCATATTCTCGGATTTAGAACCACGTGAACTGTTCTCATCGCTTCACATTCCCAGGCTACGTGGCTTTTTTGGGCCTTTGCCTGCTGGTACCTGTAGCTCACGCTCAATCCTCACCGGGCCACGAGGTAGTAGTAGCCGTCATCGACGATGGCATCTGGCTCGATCATCCTGCTCTTGCCGATTCTATCTGGCATAACCCCAGGGAAATTCCCAATAACCGTGTGGACGATGATCGCAACGGGTTGGTCGATGATGCGGTGGGCTGGGATTTCGCCGACGGTGATGCCGACCCAAGTCCGCCGACGGATCGCATCGGCTTTGATCACGGTACACACCTTGCCGGCCTGATACGTCGTTACAGCCAAATGGCATTGGGGCCCGAAGCGCACCGGGTACGACTCATGCCGGTAAAAGTGTTGTCGGATACGTCTGAAGATCTTGCTCTGAGTCAGGCCTATGCAGGGGTCGAATACGCCGCTCGCCAGGGGGCCGATGTTATTCTGATGGCCTGGAGCGATCCGGCAATTACCGAGGAGGAAGCCGCGGTTTTGACCGCTGCCTCCGCACGTGGCGCCCTGCTGGTGGCTGCGGCGGGTAACCTGGGCACCGAGCAGGTTATGTACCCCGCGGGCCATGAAGACGTTCTGGCGGTTGCCGGTCTGGATGGAGAGCAAAGGGCCTTGCTTTCGAACTACGGTGGCTTCGTTGATATCGCGGCGCGCGGCACAGATGTCCAATCGCTCACAGTTGGTGACGCAACCGCGCGGGTGCCGCGCAGCGGGACGTCACCTGCGGCCGCACTGGTTGCCTCTGCTGCGGCTGTGGCCATGGCACAGGCCACGGCCCCCGGCTCAGGGTTCACTCGCGCCTGTCTGCTTGCCAGTGCAGTTCCTCATACCCAGCTAGAAGAGTTTGAGCGGGGACGACTGGGGGCGGGGCGTCTCGATATGTCTTCATCCCGGGACTGTGTGCTCGGTCAACTGCCAAGCATTACCAGCACATCGGTGCCCAAGGGCTATCTGTTTCTGGATACAAATGCCCCCGAAGAGGGCGTGTTGCTGGAGCCCGAGGGCTACTTTGACCGCATTACGCTGACGCCTGATGTGCCAATTGGAAGCGGAACTTCAGTAGCGGTTGATCTCCGGGAGGCCGAATCGGGTCGAGGGCTGTACGCCGGGAAAATCGCGGATATGCCCGCCATCACCAATGCGGTGACGGAGCTGCGTATCCGATGGCAACAGGCTGACCCGCCCTCATCTTCACCTGGGCCCATGCTTGCATTTCAGGCCGAGCCAACATCACTGCAGAACCGCTTTTGCCCCCAAAGCTATGAGCGCAACACTCCGGTAGTGCTTGAGGACGGTAGCGGCGCCCAGGAATACGCGATCGGTTCCGACTGCCGGTGGCTGGTCAGGGCCCCCGCCGGTGAACACCTCCGCTTCACCTTTGAATTTCTCGATACTGAACCTCGTACCGATCTGGTCTACCTGTTTGCTGGTAACGGAACACAAGCGCCAATCATCGCAGTGGTCTCGGGCACAGATGTCCCAAAAGCGATTGACGCACCTGTTTCCGAGGCCCTGGTATGGTTCGTGTCAGATCTAAAAAATCAGGGTCAGGGCTTCCGGCTGAAGGTCGAATCCATTTCCGCCGAAGAAACTTGAGTTTCGTCGCTCCCCGCCTACTCCCACTCGCTACAGGGTCGATCTAGTTAAACTAGAAAAGTTGCCTCACCGTGTGCGAACGTTCCTGGAATGGCACGTTCGAGTAAAACGCCCTTACCGGGAGCAATGGATGAAGCCTTAGAAATATTTGTTGGCGATCCAGGTGGCGCCAACATAGGAGGTGGCGGGCAAGACGACAAGGAAAAAGAAAAGACCTACACCTTCTCCCATCTCTCTTTTCACGACGCGCTTTATGAACAGCGATGTTGGCGCGACCTGAATGGCGTAGAGGATCATCCAAGCTGGTCATCAGCAAAATCCTTGATCATCTGGAGACCAAATTCCTGGCACCAGTCACAGCAAATCAGTTACCGGAACCTCGGGCCCCTCCCCAGACAAGTCTCTTCGACGGCTAACAAATACAGGGAGTGTGATGACAAAAGCTGCTAACGGAAGAGGCTGGCGGTGTTTTGTACGGTTTGAAAAAGTTTCGTTAGCGAAAGCTACGGACTTTAGGGGCATTTTATGGCCCACTTAGTGCATTTATACTAATAGTTAACAGCCTGGTCCGCGATAAGTGGTTGCCAGTGGAACGTTGCTTATAATGGATTGACCGAAAAGATAGCGTTAATCCTGCTTATACTTTGAAATAGAAAGTGTTTTCCACAGTGCGCTCAACCCAGGGATGAAATCTTGTTCAAGGTACTACAGAGATACAGGCAATCAACCAATAATCACAGAAATATATAATAAGAAATGGATATGTGACTAAAATGCGTCTCCAGCAACATGAACACCGTCAACATGAATCTTTAATTGCACATACGTAGTCGCTTTCGCAAAAACCTCGACCCTGCTACTCCGGCCACCAAGAAGATCAACCATAGCAGTGATCGCGGGCACGCCTTTTTCTGGAGCTATTTTCGGCTTAAAGCTTCCCACCTTCTCCCCATTGAGATTCAGACGAAGCCCACCAAACCATGTATTGACCGCCTCAAGAGTCTGGCCTTCAATTTCGCAACTCACAACCTTCTTTGGCATGGATAAACCTCTACGTTGTCCTAAATTTGTTTACTGAATGCTTAATTAGCGTTACCAATTTGGTGGGAGATCATCGCTGAGCTTGTGTCTATGGCGGTGTGATATCGCATGCGCATCGTGTCTTGCCTTGACTTCACGGAGCATTGCCTCGCGAGCCCGTCTCTTTTCAAACGGCTTTGATAGCAGATGATGTGATATCTCTATAAGACGCAGTCTCTCTATGATTGGCCTCAATCCCAGCCCAAGGAATAGGATCAGGCAGTAATATGTATCCCGTCAGCCACGATGGTACCAAATGACTTGATTTGCTAAGAGAGACTTCTGCTACTTTTAAACTGAAGTACAGGAGCATCATCATGAGCATGTCAAACACCGAAAAGACGGTCAAGGATAT
>NZ_SHNP01000007.1:0-160571 GCF_026262685.1 Candidatus Seongchinamella marina | reverse complement strand
ATCCCGCACGCTGAACCAGCGAAAATTACACAACCTGCGATTTGCAGGCTAGACTGGAGAAGCAACTGGCAGAAAAGTGTCTCTTAAAAATCGGGCCCATTGGTCCCAAGTTGGCTGACGACGTACACTCCTCGACAATCTGTTCCAGAATGTCTTCTTTGGTCGCCATATTTGTCTGCCCCTCACTAGATTCAAGGCACTGCGGCCAATGGCACTGTTCCCAGGTGGCTATCAATCCTTACTGCCACATCCGAATACAGTGGCAGATTATTCTTCTCTGCCGCCCAGTGCTGATGAAACAGCTCCACTGTTTCCCTCGCAGTATCGAGCACAAACGCCTTGGCAAGCCCAACCCGGTCAGCCAAATACACAAGCTCGTCTTCATCAAACCGGTCAAAGCGCTTGGAACGTCCGACGGTGAGTGCCGCCTCAGTATCCGGCAAATATGCAATCGTGGATACAAAGTCATAAGCCGGTGCCAGCCGGGCGATCCGCCGATCCGGATAGTAGACGGACCAGTTCTTGATGTGCATATCGGCATTACCGATCAGCGTATTGAAGACGAGCCTCTTCACGAATTCTCGGATATCGGCGTCATCACTTTCGGCTGCGATGACACTGGCGATATTGAACATACTGGCCTTCTTGTATTTGTCTTTGGGATAAATGCCGAAAATTTGCGCAAAATCTTCAATATGCACGCTGCTCCCATCGCTCAAGCGATCAAAGCGCTCAATGGCAAGTGCCTGTCCCTTCATCGCGGCCACGTCTTCCGGTAAGCCGCCAATATCAGCAATGTCGACAAGCTCCAGCGCAGGCACATTCATGCCTATCTTGCGCGCGAGCGTCATCATCGAGAACTCGTTTTCAGGCACACCATCGTGTTTATCAGACGGCAGCTTTACGATCCAGGAACCGCCGACCCCTTTGGCGGGAATGGTCAGCCCACCGGTGGCACTCGCAGCAGCAGAGAATTTTATCTGTACACCGGCCAGAGAAAAACGCAGTGCTTTCTCTTCACGCTCGCGCACTACCCCCTCGTCCAACGGCTCCCCAGCCTCGGGAGGCCATTCCTCACCATCGGCAGGCTGGACCCTCACCGCACCTGGCAAATCATTCCCCAGGGCCCAGAGTAGGAAAAATTCTCGCTCGGGACTCACAGCGGCCCGCTCGGCGAGGTACTCGCGCAGCCGCTCTTCGGGCAGAAGGTTGGAAAAGAATGGCATTACCTGGGTTTGATAGGGTCTGAACTCGGTCAGCAATTCTCCGAATTTGTCCTTAAACCCCAGCCCTAGGACGGGCCGGTTTTCATCCGCAATGTACTCTTCATTAAACGCGAATAAGCTGCGATCACCCTCAACACGCGTCAGCGTACCAATAGGCTCGCCGTATAAGAGGACCTCCAGCACAGACACATTAGCCATTATCATCCTCCAGACTGTATGCGGATCGGCTCACTCGCCTGACTTCCTCCGCCGGAGAATGCGCTATTGCATTACGTAACGCCTGCACACTGTTAAGTGACTCTATCAAGCGCTTGAGATCGGGCTGCCTGTTAACCCTGTCCAGTTCCTTTTGCAGCTCCCTGATGTTGCTCAGAAAGGATTCAGGCATGGAAAACCGCGTTAGATCATGTACGCGGCTTTGGAGCTGAGCCGCTTCCTTCACCGAGCCGAGCTTTTCGGCTATCTTGTCGGCAGTTTTTTCCAACTTAGCCAGGTCATCACTCAGAGCGAGGCTCGTCAGGCTGGGTAAGTCGGGTTGAGCGCTGCGCAAAATGGACTTCACCGCTGGAACGGCCTTACGCGGCACAAGCGCCAGTTCGAGGTCCAGAGCGCGGGCAATTTGAGTCAGACTCGACACACGGAGGTCCACCCCGGCATTTTCGATCTTGGAGATATGACTCTGAGGCACCCCCGCGATTTTTGCGAGTGCGCGCTGGCTCAGGCCCTTAGCTTCACGGGCGGTCCTGATTATTCTCGCGATCTCGCCTATCGTCTCCATACCCTCACCGTCTATCTACTATTATAGATCAAAAAGATTACGCTATATATAATAATAGATCATTGTTTCATCTTTGTCAGCACCTGATATATTAATATAGTTCATATGGTAACTTTGATGTATATAAATAGATCGATAAGACCGACTAATGCTAAATGTATGGAGCCCGCTAAACAAAATCAAACAACGCAGTAGGGTCTATCGACGTCTACACGACACGCCATAATCATCGTATACAACCACTTGGGGGGGCCTACCTGGAACCGAAAGACATTAACGGCACACAAGACTGGATCAGGCCGTCAAGGTAAGCGAACATTTGCCGGACACGCTAATAAGATCCGTCAACAGCTAGGGTAGAAGCCGAAGTGGAAATTAAGACATTACTCCGAAGACATCGCTCCGATATTGCTCTCGTAATTGGGAATGGCATCAATTTATATGTCGCAGCGCGCGCAACAAACTCCTGGCATGATCTATTGGTGAAGCTCGCGAAGAAAAACCTTCCTTCATCACTCAGGGCGGTACCTAGCGGTGTTGCACTTACCGAGTACTATGATGTGCTCGATCTCAAATCAAGCAAGTCAAAATCTAAAACACCACTGCAACAGCAGTTTTGCGACTTGATGTCCTCCTGGCAGTTTTATGACCATCATAAGCGTATCATTGAGTGGGCGAGAGACAACAACAATCCGATGTCCATGTCTGAATCTCGGTCGCGGAATCCATAGCGGCCCCGGCCGAGCAATCGCTCTCTACTATATCGAGAATCTCCAACATTCGATCCTGCCACTCTGGCGAAATCATGTTCTCATTGTTATTCATGGTAGCGACATGAATGTTGTCGTCTTTTTCGAGCTCAATCATTGGCCTGGTCCTTTTTTTCCACGGCGCTGTGGGCTGGCGGACCGTCGTTAAACAGAGGTTCTACCTTTCAGACGCTTGTGACACCACCATCGACGACAATAATTTGTCCCGTAATGAAGTTACCCGCGGGTGCAGCGAGAAATACCGCGGCCCCGGCAACTTCTTCCGGCAACCCGATCCTTTTCATAGGCGCTGTTGCCGTAACAAGTTCCAGCATTTGCGGGTCCTCCCAAAGAGCACGGGCAAAATCTGTTTTGATCAGGCCTGGCGCAATACAGTTTACACGGACATTATCGGCCCCAAATTCCGCCGCCAGGTTACGCGCGAGTTGGAAATCAGCCGCTTTGGATATGTTATATGCGCCAATTGTCGTGCTGCCTGTCATGCCGCCAACGGAGGACACGATGATGATGGCTCCCTCTTTGCGTTTACGCATACCCGGAGCAACCTGTTGAACAAGCCAGTGATTGGAAATCACATTGTTAGAGAGAATTTTTTTGAATTGCTCGTCAGAGATGCCGTCCATCGGACCATAGTAAGGATTGGTGGCTGCATTACAGACCAGAATATCCACTTCACCCAGTTGTTCATTCGTTGTTTCTACCAGCCTTTGCAGATCCTCTTTGGAGGAGATGCTGGCAGCTACCGCAATGGCGGTACCGTCACCATGTTCCGCATTAATTGCTTTGGCTACTTCCTCACAGGCCGGTGCCTTGCGCGAGGAAATAACGACCCTGGCGCCATGCGCAGCCATTTGCTCTGCAATCGCTTTGCCGATCCCGCGCGAGGACCCGGTTATCAAGGCGACCTTGCCGGTTAAATCAAAAAGGTTCATAAGATATCTCCATCAATAATAATCATTGATTATCAGTAACCCGATGTGCCAGCCACTATTTGCTGATAAAAGGCAGCATCCAGCAATTGATAAGTGTCACTGCGCGGTTTACGGACATAGATCGTGTCACCATCTACCCTGTCCGGGTGATAGGCCTCTTCACGCAATTGGTTTTTTTGCAGCTTGAACGTTGCCGTGGTCGTCACATTGCGCAGAACGCGGATAAACACCGGCTGTGCGTAAGCGGGCAGCTCCCGCTCCACCAGAGCCTGGAATGCATTGATGTCCAGCGCCGCTGCCGCTTCGCCCCCACCCTCTAGCTGAAAGGCGACCATGCCCGCTCGTCCTTCAACACCCGGCACTTCCACGCCGTAGACATTGGCCATGGTAATTTGGGGGTGGGCGTTGAGTACTTCCGCCACTTCGTTGGTAGATACATTCTCGGCGCGCCAGCGAAAGGTATCGCCGGTGCGGTCCACAAACTGGAAGTGCTTCATACCCATGGCAAAACCGACATCGATCTGCCGCACCAGATCGCCGCTATTGAACCAGCGGTCACCATCGGTCTGGACATTTTCCACAATCTTGCTGCTCGTCGCCTCGGGGTTCGTGTAGCCCTCAAATTCAGTTTCGGGCGTGATCTTACCCAATAATAAACCCGGCTCACCCAGCGGCACTTCGATGCAGTGTCCCTCGCCATCGCGAACAATGCTTTCGTTCTCAATATCGTATTGCACCAGAGCAACCGGACTCAGTGCAGCACCAATCGTTTTATCTTTATTCAACACATTCAAAAACGAGAAATTACCCTCGCTGGCGCCGTAGAGCTCGCAAATGCGCTGCACGCCAAAGCGGCCCTTGAACTGGTCCCACACATCCGGTCGCAGACCATTGCCCATCATTTTCATCAGGGGGTTGTTTTTCTCGGCAGCACTTTCCGGCTGATCCGCCAGGTAACGGCACAGTTCACCGACATAGACAAAACAATTGGTCTGGTATTCTTGCACCTCAGGCCAGAAGTTCGAGGCTGAAAAGGTGCGCCGCAGAAAAATCGAGGCCCCATGTGCCATAAAGCTAACAAGCCCGGGCATCATACCCGTGGAGTGGTACAGCGGCAGACAGAGGTACAGCCGGTCTCTGGGTTTGACCTGAAAACCGAGCTTGCTCATCATCCGAGCTACCACAAGATATTTAAAATGGGGCTGTAACGACGCCTTCGGCAGCCCGGTAGTACCGGAGGTAAAGACATACATCGCTGTCTCGGTGGCGGAGATCTCGCGCGTTACCTGCAGATTGTCTTGTGGCATGCTCGCCATCTCAAGGGCAATATTTTCGGCCCAGTCCGGGCAGCCATTATTATCGGCAGTTTCGCCCACCTCGGGCACCCAGAAGTAGTCACGACCTGCCTGCAAATTCAGGCCCTGCGCCAGTTCGGGCATAAGCTCAGCCAGACTGTTTGTGCGCTCGGCTCCCACAATACATTTCTTTGTGCTGGTCTCTTTGAGGCAGTGCACCAGGGCATTGCCGCTGAGGCTACTGTTAATTAGGCTACCCGGCGCGCCCAGTTTGGCGAGCGCCAACAGGGCGAGAATGAACTCGGCGCGATTTTCCATCAGCACCGCCACGCAGTCACCCCGTTTGACGCCCCGCGCCTGCAGCAGATGCGCCAGTTGGTTAACCTCGGCGTTGAATTCGCTGTAAGTCCACTGACGCCCCTCAAACAGCAGCATCATATTTTGTGGCCTACGGGCCACCGAATCTTCAAATACAGTAGCCAGCGATGCCTTATCTCCCTTTTTAGGTTTCTTACCGGCTAAAACCGGTACTATCTGCGCGAACTCCACCAGAACCCGTACCACTTCGCGGGAGTAAGCCAGGACACCCATATCAGCTTGCCAATTCGCGCATTGTCAGCTTCGCCAACTGTGACATATGCACCTCGTCCGGGCCATCAGCAATACGGCAGATTCGGGCATGGGTGAAGACCTCGGGTATCAACGTATCCTGGCAAACACCCATGCCGCCAAACACCTGCATGGCGCGATCCGCCACCTGCTGTGCCATGTTCGGTGCAACAATCTTAACCATGCTGATGTAGGGCTTTGCCGCTTCCACACCCTCGGAGTCCATCACGTGGGCGGCCTGCATGGTCAGCAGCCTAGCCTGCTCGATATCACAACGGCAGCGGGCAATCTCGTGCTGAACGCTGGTTTTCTTCTTCAATTTCTCACCGAAGGCCACACGCTCATCGGCGCGTGCGCACATTAATTCCAGGCAGCGCTGCGCGTTCCCCACCAGCGTCATCGCATACTGGAAGCGGCCGGGACCGAGGCGACCCTGGGCAATTTCAAAGCCGCAGCCCTCGCCCTTGATCATATTGCTCACCGGTACGCGCACATTTTCAAACAGCAGCTCCGCTTCACCGCCGGGCGAATGCAGGTTATCGAAGGCGCGAAGCGGCCGCACCAGTGTTATCCCCGGGGCGTCACGGGGCACCAGAATGGTTGAGTGCTGACTATGGCGAGGGTTCTCCGGGTTGGACTTGCCCATTACCAGCATGACCTTGCAGCGTGGGTTGACGGCTCCAGTGGTCCACCACTTGCGGCCGTTGAGCACGTACTCATCGCCATCGCGCTTGATTTCCAGCTCCATATTGGTGGCATCGCTGGAGGCAACCTGGGGCTCTGTCATGGCATAGGCACTGCGAATTTCGCCAGCCAACAGTGGTTCAAGCCACTGTTCCTGCTGCTGGGCTGTGCCGTACTTGGCCAGCACTTCAATATTGCCCCGGTCCGGCGCGTTGCAGTTAAACACTGGCTGCGCCCATACCACCCTGCTCATCGTTTCAAACAGCGGCGCAATCTCCACGTTGGTTAAGCCGGGGCTCCAGGGTTGATACTCGTGGGGCAGAAACAGATTCCACAGGCCCTCGGCTTTTGCCAGCTCACGCAGCTCGTCAAACCAGGGTGGTGTTTGCCACAAATTTCCCGGATCCAGACACCATTCGGCCATGTCGTGCTCACGGGGATAAATATGCTTCTGCATAAACGCTTCGAGTTGCGCATTGATCTTTTGAACTTTCTCACTTATCTCAAAACCCATTCTTGCATCTCCTTATCTGTTACTGTCTCGTACCGATATTTTCTGGCTCGAACGGCTTCTATCGCAAGTCGCGAAGTATGGTTTAGTACCGTGGCCCATCACACATTCCCCAGAAGCAGAGCTTCGCATCCGGTACCCGCCAGAATGCCATCGACACGCGCTCGATCTTCAGTGCCAAGCGCCTGATACTGTTCGTTAATCCATTTAAGGCATTTTGCCTGGTAAGGGAAGCTCTGTTGCGTCCAGAGCGCACCATCGATCTCTGCTTCCCAGGTCTTCTCCCCCGCCTGAACAGCCCGGCTATTGGCCAACAGCGCCGGCACATACATTCTGCCTACTTCTGTCAAAATGCCGCGCAGTGTAGCTGGCATCTCATTGGTACTATTCCAATCATCGGCACCTGGCTCCAAACCACTGAGATCTTCCATTAGTGACGTCCACGCAACTGTGCGTGGCGATAACTCGTGGGCGATAGCCCTGGGCGTTGGATCAAACCCCACTAATTGGGTCAACTGACCAACCATGGCAAAATCACCGGCACCGGGCCGGTTACCAAGCATATAGGGCTGGGCCTTCAGGTGTGCCTCCATCGCCTGTAGATATCGCCGGTAGCTGGCATCAATAATCGGAGCGGTCGCATCATTGGAACCCACCACATACAGGCGACTGATCTGACGCTCGGGTATCATGTTCTTCATTTGCTCGTGCTGCTCGGGTGGCAAATTCACACGAAAGTGTAGTGGCAACAAGGTGCCGGCATTGTCGGCATCTGCTTGAGGGTGCCAGCGATAGTGGAACATATATTTGGTGACCCACTCATCACCAAAGTCCTCTAGCAAATAGTCGATAAAAGCCAGTGCCGGGTCGATAGGAAGAACTGAGCGATCCGGGCTCATGGCTTCCAATCGCCTGATTATGGGTGTGGAATCGGTCACGGCTTTCAAATCGCCGTTGGCTTCCGGCAATATGAATGTTGGCAGCAGTACCGGTTTTGGCAGCTCAAGCCCCAGGGTGGGAATTACCAACTCCGGCTGCCCCCAGGTGATTTTGTGCGGGATTCTGCGGTAGCGAAGCAGGGAAAGCATCTTGCGGGTATAGGGCGAGCCGACCGCGCCAATCAACTGTATGTTCCTTGAATCTTTCATTTCTCTTCCAGTTTTGTGCCTGGCCGATGTATCAGTGTCTCTCTCCACACCAGCCCTACTATGCAAAAATAGTTATAGCATATGCAATGCTATTTTATTACAGTATCATGGATTTTGAAAGAGATGTTTATGACCATGGTGATTCACCATACGGGTCACAGCAATATATGTCCTGGCCGCTATGCCCAAGACCATGGCAGGTCGCATCGCGGTGAAAGAGGCACTCAAATGCGCGTGATCTCGCTAAGTATTCAACTCAAATAAGCACGGGAGAACTTCATGGCAGAGCCGATATATGAAGACATGCAGGCAGCACTGGACCGGCAAAGAAAAGCCCTTTTGACAGAAGGTGTTGTCAGCGCCGAAACACGAATAGATCGAATTGATCGGGCGATAAACATACTCAAGAAACATGGACCCCGTTTCGGCGACGCTATGGCCGCCGACTTTGGACACCGCTCTCGCGAACTGTCCAAACAGACAGATATTGATGGCTCAATTGAGCCATTAAAGTACGCCAGAAAACATCTGAAAAATTGGATGAAGCCTGAAAAACGCAAGGTTATGTTCCCCCTGGGCCTGCTTGGAGCGCGCGCCCGCCTCGAATTCCAGCCTGTTGGCGTGGTCGGCTGCATCAGCCCCTGGAACTTCCCGGTTCAACTCACTTTCGGCCCGCTAGCCGGAGTGTTCGCCGCCGGCAACCGCGCCATGATCAAGCCATCTGAATTCACGGTAGAAACATCGGAGTTGATGAAAAGGGTATTCGCCGAGGAATTTGACGAAGAGGAAGTCGCAATATTTACCGGCGGCCCTGAAGTTGGCAGCGCTTTTTCCCGCCTTCCCTTCGACCACCTGATATTCACCGGCGCGACATCGGTCGCCAGACATGTTATGAGGGCGGCAGCAGAGAATCTGGTTCCGGTAACACTGGAACTCGGTGGCAAGTCACCGGTGATTATCGGTCGATCTGCGGATCTCAAGCTCGCCGCAACCAATATCATTGCTGGAAAGACCATG
The DNA here is from genome assembly GCF_026262685.1 of Candidatus Seongchinamella marina. Classification (NCBI taxonomy): domain Bacteria; kingdom Pseudomonadati; phylum Pseudomonadota; class Gammaproteobacteria; order Cellvibrionales; family Halieaceae; genus Seongchinamella; species Candidatus Seongchinamella marina. The sequence continues at coordinate 151,601 of NZ_SHNP01000007.1, read as the reverse complement.
AACGCCGGGCAAATTTGTCTGGCACCGGATTACGTTTATTTACCGGAAGAATGCCGCGATGAATTTGTCGAACATGCGCGTGCTTGCGTTGCCAGGATGTTCCCAACGATTAAGGATAATCCCGACTACACCAGCATCGTTAACGAGCGCCACTTCCAGCGATTGCAGGGCTACCTTGACGATGCGAAGGCAAAAGGTGCCAACCTGGCTGAACTTAACCCCGCGAAAGAAGATTTCTCTCAGCAGGAGCACCGTCGCATCCCTCCCACGCTGGTACTCGACCCCAGCGAAGACATGCAAATCATGCAAGACGAAATCTTCGGCCCCTTACTCCCGGTAAAGCGATACCAGGACGTGAGCGAAGCCCTGGATTATGTGAACAGCAAAGATCGACCACTGGGGCTGTATTACTTTGGCGAGGACAAGGCAGAGGAAACCCGGGTGCTGACACGAACAACCTCGGGCGGAGTTACCGTAAACGATGTCATCATGCACGTAGGCCAGGAGGACCTGCCCTTCGGCGGCGTCGGGCCCAGCGGCATGGGCTCATATCATGGCTACGATGGCTTCAAGAACTTCAGTCATTCCAAGTCAATCTTCACCACATCGAAGGTCGTGTCCAAAATTGCCGCGACCATGAGGCCTCCCTACAAGAAAGCCTCCTGATAGTGATTACGGTGTCACCGACAATGTATGACAAGGCCGGTTGAACCAGGGAAATTGATTATGCCAGGTGGTCAAACGCCCGTCGGGTATCCACACGCTCGAGCCAGCGGGATATATATTTTCGCAGCGATTGCTTTAATAGCATACCTCATGCTATAACATGAGGCCAGTGATAACGATAAACTTCCGAGAGTACCGCATCATGTCGAACAACGAGCGACATTCAAATGCAGTGCAGACATCATCCGGCCCAGAGTTCATCAGCCTCGACGAAGCTGCGGCCATGAAAACCGGCACCAGGGTCACCTTCGTCCCCGGAATGCCGGCTGTGTATTCTGAGGCCCTCAAGAACATCTGTTTTGTGAAAGGCGTGCCGCTGATCCGGGTACTGCATCCACACATGGGCATCGACAAGGCCACCGGCGAGGATCGACAGGCAAGGCTATACGAGCTGACCAGCCAGACCGGCTTACCCACGATGTTTCACAACGAGGAGCGGCCCAGAAACGTCTGGAGTGAGCAACTCGCACTGGCCGAACGAATCGGCGCAACGGGCTCCCCCTCGTTGATTCCTGATGATTTCGAGCTCCGCGCTGAAGTCTTCGGCCTCTGCGCTGTCGTAATGGGCGAGGACGGGATGGTCTGGAATATGAGAATTCTGATCGATACCCCGCTGGGAAGAAAATACGGTTACAGCGAGGCGGCTTGTACCGCGGCTCCGGACAAGGTCGCCGCGGTAGTCAGCCTGATCGATCGCCGCCTCGAAGCGCAGGAACAGCGCGGCTCTCGCTATCTCGTTGGCGAGACGCTAACCGCCGCTGACGTCTACTGGGCGACAATGAGCATTACGGTACTGCCCCCTCCCCCCGAGATCATGCCCCTGACCCGACAAAACAAAAAAGCGTTGGAGTACTTCGCAATGAATTCAGAGATCCCGGTAGTTGCAGAGGCTCTTTCCCAGAGGATTGAAGATCACCAGCGGTATATTCTAACGACATATTGTGAGACACCCGCCGTGCTGGGTGGCGACCCGCTGTGACATCACTCCAGCAGCGCAGACAAACCCTGATCGCACCACATCTAACCCCCCTATTTTCCCTCAGGAGCAATTAGCTATGTATAAAAATAGAATGCTAGCCACCATTTCGCCGTCCGCACTCTGTTCCGCCATTGCAGCAGCAAGCACGAGTATGGTGGCCCTGCCTTCCGCCGCACAAATAGTGGGCCTTGAGGAGGTCATAGTGACTGCCCGTAAACGGCAGGAGACCCTGCTGGACGCACCACTGGCAGTGACAGCATTCAGTGGCGATCAATTGCGCGCCGAGGGCCTGCGCAATCTGTCCGATCTCGCACGGGTGGTACCTAACTTAGATGTGGCAACCGATGCACAAGCACAGATTTACATCCGCGGTGTGGGTGCCCGCAATCCTGGTATCAATTATGATTCCGGTGTCGGTATCTATGTCGACGGTGCGTACCTCTCACGCATGCAGGGCGGTCTCCTGGACAACGTAGACCTCGCCAGCGTACAGGTTGTGCGCGGCCCCCAGGGTACCTTGTTCGGCAAAAACACCACGGGCGGTGCCATCATCTATACCACCAACCGACCGGTGGACGGGTGGGAGGGCGATTTCGAAGTCCGCGTAGGCAACTACGACAGACAGGATTTCAAAGGAACCGTCAATGTGCCATTGATAGAGGGCACCCTGAACTCCCGCTTGTCAGCCTGGTCTGTGCACCGCGACGGTTACATCGACAACGAGTGGGACGACAGCGAGCGCAATGAGGAGGATCGCGTCGGAGGCCAGGGCCAATTGCGCTGGCTTCCCACGGACGCCGTCACTATTGACCTGAACCTCAGCTACAGTGAAACGGACCAGGCCGGGTTTGGTCAAGATTGCAATCCGATTGACCAACCCGGGGCCGGTTTCCTGGCTGAGCAGCTGGCCCCGCTTTTGCTGGAGACTACCGGCAAGACATACGCGGAGCATTGTGCGGATAACGGTGCGCTGGGTAAAGACGATGTAATAAACGACTACTTCACGCCCGATACAAAGGAAGAGATATGGCAGGGTATTGCCACGCTGGAGTGGGAGCTCAGCGATAGCCTGAGCTTCAAGAGCATATCCGCCTGGCGAGACATCGAGAGCGAAGGGCCCACTGACGTCGACGCCGTGGGTATAGCGCTTCTCACCGCCGGCGCCTCTACTCCGGCTACGGATGGATTTCAGACCGATATTTTCAGCCAGGAGTTCCAGTTGACCGGCAGCACCTTGAACGACAAACTGAGCTTCGCAACCGGTCTGTATTACTTCGAGGAAAATGGCACAGTAAATCTGGCCAGTGGGCAAGGACCCTTGAGTGCGGACCGCTTTCCCGGCGCGCCTTTCCCACTGCCCGGCGATACCAACTTTCTGTTCTACAACTTCTCTTTACTGGATACTGAGACGGATAACGAATCAATGGCCGCCTATGTCCAGTTTGACTGGGATCTGGCAGACCAGTGGACTGTCAGTGCCGGAATCCGCTACACCGATGAAACGCGCGAGTTCAGACGCACGCGATTGGTTCCCGATGCCACTGTGGGGAATCCACCGGCACAACCGCTCGGGGGTGTTATCGGTGGCGAGGTCAGCGCATGGCTTCTGCCTGGGGGCATAGAGACTTTTAATATCGCGCACGACTGGATAGCGTCCATCGATCCACAGAACGACCAGACCGTTTCCGTGGATAGCGACGACTGGACGCCGATGGTCAGCTTGGGCTACTCCTTCGAAAACATAGGCTGGGTCGATAACGGCAACGCGTACCTCACTTATTCAGAAGGCTTTTTGTCGGGTGGCGTATCAGAGCAGCTCGACCCGGTTAGCGGTGAATTGGGCACTTTCAAACCTGAGGAAGTTAAAAACTATGAGCTTGGTGTGAAACTGGTTGCACTGGACAACACGCTGTCCATCAACACGGCCTTGTTTTACATGGACTATACCGATCGCCAGCTCACTAGCGTCAAGCTCAATCCCACCACAGGCGCACCCCAGGGTACGGCCATCAATGCCGCGGAATCATCAGTAATGGGACTGGAGATCGAGACTGTCTGGCTACCGCTGAGCAACCTTGAGCTAACGGCCAACCTGACGTTGAACGACGGTGACATCGATGAGTTTGACGACACCCAGATTCTTGGCGGAGGCGCGGGCAATGAGTTGGGGCTGGATTGCATTGAATTGGATACAGCACCGCTGGAGGTTTGCTCTATTGATCGCTCGGACGAGGACCTGCCGAGACTGCCGGAATACTCCTATACACTGGGTGCGCGCATGGATTTCTCGGTTGCTGGTGGCACATTGACACCGCAGATCTCCTACAATTATCGTGATTCGGTAGAGTATTGCCAGGACAGGGGCAGCTGCGTCAGCGGAGCCTACAATCAGGACCGGGAAAATTTGTCGGCCAGCCTCACTTGGAGCAACGAAACCTGGCGCATACGCTTGTGGGGTAACAACCTCACCGACGATCGCTATATCAGCGGTGGCCAGTTCGTTACCGATACCCTGGGCAGTATTGCGGGCCACTACAATGCACCACGTACTTACGGAGCAGATTTGGGCTTCAAATTCTAAGCCAGGCGGTAATAGTCGAGCTCACCGCTTGCATGAGCAGCACCTTACTCGAATGCCATGTAGGTCCCAACCCGGGTCAAGCGGCGCTCCAGCTTCAGGTCAGAGATTTGCGCTCCGCCACAGCGTGCTAACAGGCTGTGGCACGCTTTTTTCTCATTGTCAGAGAGCGCGTCTATCCAGTCCAGCACCCGCTGAATGACCCAGATCTCGTAACTCGATACCGATTGAAGAAATGGCGTGCCGCGAACCGTCGCGGTGAACTGGCAGATCACAGGTTCGTGGTCCCTCGGCTTGTCGGACAACATATCACCGGAGGATTTCTGGCTTTTGTCTAACGCCCAGTTGTTGTAGAGCTCTACCGATTTAACGATAGCAGGACCATAGGTTTCGAGACAAAAACGCAAGAATGCCAATGTGCCCTCGGGAATCTCATCATCAGCCAGATAAGCTTCGGGAATATCATGATGCTCGGGCGAGACGATGTCAGGGGTATTCATGTGCTCCGTCCAGCGGAATACTCGCGGGGCCTTTAGCTTCATGATATTAGAGGGCACCGGATCACGGCCAAAGTGACCAAATAACGGGCCCATCAATATATGGTCCGCGATGCTGGGCAGACCACCAAAAAGATAAGGATACTGCCGGAACTGTTCCTCCAGAATTCCCAGTGCATCCAGATATATCGCGTCGAATAGCGGCCACGTAGCAGGTGTATCACCGAAAACAGTTGTTCGAAACCCATTCATCCGTTCGGCAATCACCTCACCGAAATGAGCGAGTTCTTCATCGGCACCATGAGGTGAGAATGAACGGCCGAATTCTCGACCGACAAAGTCGTAATTATCGTCCTTGTAGTTCCAGCGGTAATGCCAGGCAGAACGACCCAGTGTGGCATCAATCAGAAACTCAAACAGGCGCGCAGCCATTTGCTGGCGAATGCCCGGCGGATAGGCCGGAGGCTCAGGAAATTGCGGTTCCAGTGTATCAAAGATCGCGATGCTGTCCTGTATCACCTGACCGTCGGGCGTTTCGATCTGCGGGATGCGGTGATTATCGCTGGTTTTGCGTACGTACTCGCGAAACCGAGGCGTACCGGGTACACGCTCAACAAAAGGAATTCCCTTTTTCCTGAGATAGCTACGCGGCTTTGCTGTTGCGTACGATGCATAGGAGCCATAGAGAGTGTAGACAGGCTTATCCGATGTCCGGCTCATTGTTGGCTCCCTTTAGGCTTTCTCATTGTGTCGCTATATATATTAGCATATACTACGCCATAATATTCAGACAATCCAAACACCACGAGCGAATCTGGCTTCTCAACAGCCTGCTCAATCTCAGAAATAGATTGAAGAGGGAAAACAAATGTGGCTGGTGAAGAAATTTTTTATTCGATGCTTGAGTAAATTTATCGGCTTTATAATGGGCCGAATGGACCTTCCCGAGCCAGAACTACTTAGCGGGCCGGGCAGCCTGAAGAAGCTGCCAGCACTTATTCAATCAAAGGGTGTTCGAAGCGTATTGCTGGTATCTGACAAAGGCATTACCGGCATCGGCTTGATCGACCCGCTGGTGCAAGCATTGGACAAAGCCGGTATCGACTGTACGGTATTCGACGATGTGCAACCCAATCCGACGATTGCAAACATTGACTCGGGCGTTGAGATTTACAGGGCGAACCAATGCGACGGTATCATCGCCTTCGGCGGCGGCTCGCCCATGGACTGTGCAAAGGTTATCAACGCAAGGATAGGTAACCCCAAGAAGACCGTGATCCAGATGCAAGGTGGCATGAAAGTTTCCGGGCCGCTATCTCCATTGTTCGCAGTACCCACAACGGCAGGCACAGGGTCGGAGTGTTCCCTCGGGGCGATGGTGAGTGACCCGGAAAGCCACGAAAAATTCGGTGTTGCCAGTCCATATTTGGTCCCGCCCTACGCTATATTGGACGCGGAACTGATGATTGGGCTGCCACCACATATCACTTCGTCCACCGGCATGGATGCTCTCACTCACGCGGTGGAGTCCTATATTGGCAATTGGGCTTCCGATTACACCAACTTACACGCCGAGCAGGCCGTGGAAATTATCCTTCGAGACCTCGAAGCGACCTATCTCGATGGCACGGATGTGGACCGCCGCCAAAACCTGGCCATGGCCTCACACCATGCAGGCCTGGCCTTTACTCGCGCAATGGTTGGCTACGTTCATGCCATATCTCACAATCTCGGCGGACTGTATGGCGTGCCACATGGTCTGGCCAATGCCGTTATTCTGCCCTTTGTACTCGATTTTTGTCGGCAAGACTGTGAGGCGCAGTTGGCAAAACTAGCTGTTATCGGCGGTATCGGCCGCGATAATGAGCCCACCGAAACCTTGTCTCTGCGTTTTATAGATAAAGTGCGGGAGATGAACCGGAATATGGATATCCCAACCGGTATCGCGCAATTGCGGGCATCGGATATACCCAACCTGGCTAAGCGTGCGCTCGCAGAAGCTCACCCGCAGTACCCGGTACCTCGGCTGATGAAACAATCAGAGTGTGAGGCGATACTGCGGAAATTGCTGACAATCACGGGTTAATGGTTATAGGACTAAATCAATCCTTGTAGAGCAGCCTGGGTGGCGCAGTAAACGGGACGGTTCACTAATTCACTACAAGTGGGAACGCTAATTATGACTGCATTTAAAACAGCAGTTACGCTCTGTGGCCCCTTGCGCCACCCTCGCCAAATGTTGCAGGAACAAACCTACGAAGGGCATGTGTCGATTCACGATGACAACATGGCAAATGATCTAGGGTTCTCCGGCGCACCGATCGAGGGACCAACCCACTTCAGTCAGTTCGACCACCTGTTATTTGAGTTGTTTGGTAAAGCCTGGTTTGAAAACGGCTGCATCAGTGCTCACTACCAAAACATGGTGATCGAAGGCGAAGAAGTTCGCGCTTTCGCGACACCTGCCGACGATAAAAAAAGCGCGGTAATTTGGGCTGAAAAAAAAGATGGCACCCCGGTTTTGCAAGGCAGTGCCTGTATCGGCCCGAATCACCCGGAATCTGAACTGGATCGCCGCCGCGCCAGGCTACGCCCTTCGCAGCAGCTGGTGATTCTGGCAGAGCAACATATCGGCATGAAAGGCAAACAGGATGAACATGTGGTGATGGGTTTTGATCAACAAATGGGTGATCTTTATCCGTTTAGCCTGAATGAGAAAGTCGAGAGAATGACCGAACCATCATCCTGGTACACAAATGCGGGCGGTAGCCAGTCCCCCTGGGGGAAAGCGATAATCCCGTTTGAAATGATCAGTGTGCTCACTGAATATTCCGCCCGCGAAGCCGAAATACCCCGCAAAGGTCCCGCCGTTGGATTATTTGTCGATCAGGAAATTAAATTGATAAAGGGGCCTCTGTTCGTTAATCACCCTTACCGCTTACAGCGTGAAGTCATTCATTTAGCCGAAAGCCGTCGTGTAGAATCCAGTTGGACATTGACAAAGGTATACGACGAAAAAAGTAACGAGCTTGTTGCTGAATGTATATTAAATCACTCGCTTGTGAAGTCGTCTTATAAAAAGTATGAAGAAGAGGCGATAGCGTTGGGAAAGAGCTCCAGCTAACCAAACTAGCGACAACAGAATATCACCCGGAACTCACAGCTGAAGAGGAAAAACCCATGACATCAACCCTCGACATCATTTTTCCCAAAACGGCCGACAACGAGTACCGTGGTGGGGCCATTGCTTTCTACGGGTTCTGTCTTTTCGTTGCCGCTGGGTTCTTCCGTAGCACAGTTCATCTCCTCCTTCCCGACGGGGGAATAAACTCCATCGCCAGTATCATAATTTTTGAAGGCACGCCTAATCCAAACGACGTCATCTACATGCTGCAATCGGGCGGAGGAGCGTTTCAAATGAGTTTCGCGGCGCTCAATGCCCTGGTGCTTTGGCGTTACCGCAGCCTGATCCCGCTGATGCTAGCGCTTATGCTGATGCAGCAGTTCTTTATCTGCATGGTGCAGATAATGCATCCGTTGACCCCCGATCACTATACGTACACGCCCCCGGCCTTCGCAGGAGCGGTTCCCGCGCTTATAGCACTAGCAGTACTGCTGTACCTTGCAGTTCGAAAATCCAAGGCCCATTGACGCATCAGGGCATGAACTGAAGATACGGATGAGGCTCTACTGAACGTCGGCCAGTTTCAGTAACTGTTTACCCTCATTGGCGCCGGTGTACAATCGCTGCAGCGTTGCGGGAATATTTTCGAACCCTTCCTGGACGTCCTCCCGCCAGGCGATCTCCCCGGCATTCACCCATCCAGAGAGCTCCTTCAGGGCCTTGCCCGCCTGAGCCATGTAATTCATCATCACGAAGCCCTGCATACGCAGGCTCCGGGATATCACCAAGTTCAGGTTGTTTGGCCCCGGCGGCGGACTCTCATGGTTATAGTTGGAGATGCAACCGCAGGCGACAATCCGACCGAAGTCCGCCATGTGGTTGAGAGCGGTCTGTAAAGTTTCGCCTCCGACATTGTCGAAGAACACGTCGACGCCCTTTGGGCACAGCTCTCGCAGGCGACCGTCCAGATCTTCTGATTTGTAGTCTATCGCCGCGTCGATTTTGCAAGCATCGACTAGCCATTCGCACTTCTCTCGGCCACCGGCAATGCCGATGATTTTGCAGCCTTTGATCCTGGCAATCTGTGCCACCACACTGCCAGTGGCCCCGGCGGCGCCGGAAACCAGAACAGTCTCTCCAGGCTGTGGCTGGCCTACTTCAAACAGCCCGAAATAGGCAGTCAAACTGGTACCGCCTAAGACACCCAGCGCTAGATTGGGTGGCGTACCGTCGCGTAGTGCTCTCGGTGATGAAGGGGCCGAGGGATCGCCAATACTGTATTCCTGCCAGTTCGCCATTCCCTGCACCAGCGTACCTTCAGGCAGTTGGGGGTTATCCGAGCGAACCACCTGGCACACGCCGGGGGCACGCATGGGCTCGCCGATTCCGACCGGGGGCAGGTAGCTAGGCCGGTCGTCCAGCCAGCCACGCATACCGGGCTCGAAACTGAGCATGAGGGTCTTGAGAAGTACCTGACCCGAAGCCAGATCTGGTTCCGGCAGAGGAGACTCCACCAACTCAAAGTGCTCCGGCCCCACCAATCCCATAGGGCGTTCTTTCAGTAACCACTGTCTGTTTGTATGGCTCATCTGATTCTCCTTTTCAATATTGTGCGATTGGCGTCGAGCTGCTGACCACCGCTGCAGCGTAAGCTTGCCGACGCTTTACTTTACATATTGTCATATGTAGTGCTATTAGTGTAGTCTCTTGATAAACTAAATTGTCCAGTCAGTTGAAGCTTTGAACGCAAACATTTTGCAGATCCAAATTGGAGCAGTGATTTTGGCAAGCACACTATCCGGGAAACTACTCCTCGCGGTACTCGCCTTGCTGATAGTGATAGCTGTTGCCTACCGAACAACGTTGTAACCAAACCGAGGAAAGAACATGACGCTACAGGATTTTCAGCTGGGGACCGCCGGGTACTATCAGAATTCGAACTACCCAGTAGAATGTGGTGGCGTCAGGCGCCAGAAGCACGCTCGGAGTCCAGGGCTGAATATTCAGCCCAATGAGAGATTAGCCATTACATCACGCCAATTTTCAGCTGGACGGTGGGTTATCGCCACGTTCGATGTTGATGGTAGGCTTTTCGTATTTGGTTGCTCTACCCCAGGACAGCCTGATGTTTCATTTGGCTGGGTTGAGGAGGTTGACCCAAATACGTTGGATACGATTAACACCTCACCAGAGTTGGCTACAGGGGGGCACAACTGGTGTGGTGGCGCGGGTGTACTCACAGATGGCACTATCATTACCGGGTTTGGTCGGTACATCCACAAGCTTAATCTTGATCTTGAGCTAGTCGCTGAGATGGAACTTCCTGTAGATCAAGCGCATAACGGCGTGATGCGTTTGTCGGACGGTATGATGGTTACGCGCAGCATGGAACACGACCCAAGCAGAAATTCCGTATTCACCCTTTTTGACCCGGGCAATCTCGAGTGTTTGGATACTTTCGAGTTTGTCGGGTCCTCGATAGGACGTTTTTGCATTGATCCAGGGAAGGACTGGGACAGTCTGTATGCCACAACTCCTACCCATGTTCATCGACTCATCTACAAGGACCGACATCTAAGCATGGATCCAAACTGGAGTGCTTGCTATGACTTGCCCGGCGAGGATCAGGGCTTTGCTTGGTGCAACACTGTTGGTGATGACAGCGTATGGTTTATGGATATGGGTGATCTTCCTCCAGTTGAGTCCATGATGCGTGCTTACCCTGTCGGCACAAAGCCCATCGCGTTTTCTCCTCTGAATCAGGCTCCATTACGTGTTCACAGAGTCTCAACACATGACAGCAGTTCATCGGATGTACTTACCCCCTTCGGTCTGCCTGCAGGGGGCCAAGCGGCTTCAGCGCTTTATGTGCAGGATAAGAGCATTTTGATGGCCTTTGATACGCTCAATCGAAAAACTGGAGCGTGGCGATTCAACGGCGCTGGCGACTTTACCGAACTGTGGGTTCGCGACATAGCCAACTCCAACCAAGCACTCTATTACCCGGACACAGGAGAAGTGATTCTCGACGATGTGTTAGCCGACCAGTCTGTCGACGCCGTGGTAGTTGATCTAGAGACAGGATTGGAAAAGGGGCGAGTGGCTACTGGCACTCTTTTTGCGGCTGGTATGATGGCGTGTCCTGGATTCGAGCGTGATTTCTATGTCGCTAGTGGGGTGCATGGAGCCCTTTGTCGAGTGTATGTATCTGAAACGTAAGGGCTCTTCATCATTAACGGGGGACACCGGAATTCATTAAACGGTACTGCCAAGTTAGTTCCCTACTGCGGATCCGCCACTTTCAGTAACTGCTTGCCCTCGTTAGCGCCGGTGTACAGGCGCTGCAGGGTCGCGGGAATATTTTCGAAACCTTCCTGAATGTCTTCCCGCCAGACGATTTCCGCCCCGTTCACCCACCCCGCCAGTTCCTTCATAGCTTTCCCCGCTTGAGCCATGTAATCCATCATAACGAAACCCTGTATGCGCAGGCGCCGGGATATCACCAAATCCAGGTTATTTGGACCGGGTGGTGGGGTTTCGTCGTTATAGCTCGAGATGCTGCCACACAGCACTATGCGACCATACTCCGCCATGTGATTCAGAACAGTCTGTCGTGTGTTGCCCCCGACGTTGTCAAAAAACACGTCCACCCCCTTTGGGCACAGCTCCCGCAGGCGGCTGTCCAGGTCTTCCGATTTGTAGTCAATCGCCGCGTCAAGCTTGCACTCGTTTTTTAGCCAGGCACACTTCTCCTGGCCACCGGCAATGCCGATCACCTTACAACCCTTGATCCTGGCGATCTGCGCTACAACGCTGCCGGTGGCACCGGCAGCACCGGAAACCAGTACAGTCTCACCCGGTTGCGGTTGACCTACTTCAAGCAGGCCAAAATAGGCCGTCAGGCTGGTGCCGCCGAAAACACCAAGGGCGAGATTGGGTGGCATACCCTCGCGTAGTGCTCTCGGTGATGAAGCGGCCGAGGGGTCGCCAATACTGTATTCCTGCCAGTTCGCCATTCCCTGCACCAGCGTACCTTCAGGCAGTTGGGGGTTATCCGAGCGGACCACCTGGCACACGCCGGGGGCACGCATGGGCTCGCCGATTCCGACCGGGGGCACGTAGCTTGGCCGGTCGTCCAGCCAGCCACGCATGGCGGGCTCGAAACTGAGCATGAGGGTCTTGAGAAGTACCTGGCCCGAAGCCAGATCTGGTTCCGGCAGAGGAGACTCCACCAACTCAAAGTGCTCCGGCCCCACCAATCCCATAGGGCGTTCTTTCAGTATCCACTGTCTGTTTGTATGGCTCATTTCTTACTCCTTTTTATCTTGTGCGATTGGTGTCGCGTTGCCGGCCACCGTTGCAGCGTAAGCCTGCCCGTGCGCTATTTTTATTTTGACACAGGCAGTGCTAATAATATAGTCTCCTGATCAAATAATTGATCCTGTCAGTAATTATTACTTGCGCAGACATTTAGTGGAGAAGTATTCGTGACAGTCACCAAGTGGACATGGCTAATAATATCGGTAATCTACGTCGCATTTTTCAGCTGGTATACCTCGTTCAAGGAGCCACTTACCCAGCAGGAAATCGACCATTATCTCGAGAAAGTCGAAGCAAAACCCGAGGAACTCGCCAGTTTTCGCAAGTTCATGGAAGACGATGACGGCAATGATTTCGTGATGATCAACATCATGGAAATGAACGACACGCCCTTGCAGATCGAAGGGGTGGAGCCCGGTGAGACCACCGATCAGGTACTGGCAAAATACATGGAATATATGTTCCCGGCCATGCTGTCCAGGGCTAGTCATCCCGTATTTCAGGGCCAGGCCGTGTCCGACCGGGCTATGGATATCATGAATGCAGATGGCATGGAGACATGGACCGGAGCCGCTGGTGTTCGTTACCGTAGTCGACGCGACATGATCGAGATCTCAACCAATCCGGAGTTTACTGGGAGGCACGAATTCAAGGTGGCCGCGCTGGCTAAAACCATCGCCTTTCCCGTTGCCCCGTTCAATTACCTGGGCGATCCCAGGCTAGTGCTGGCTCTGCTGCTGGGCTTGATCGGCTGCGCTGTGGGTTGGTGGCAAGCACGTAGTGTTCTGGAGGCTCAATCCTCGACATGAGAAAACTCTTTGTCGCTTTGCTACTGGTTGCAGTCACCGCAGGTATCGGCTGGCAAAATCGCGTCGACCTACTGGTCTGGGCCATGCCCAGGCTGACGGCGCTTTCCTCCCCCGTGGCGCCGAACCGGCCGGTTAAATGGTCTGCGGGCCCCGATATTGCCGCGCTGCCTGTAGAGCAACGTCCACCCAATATCGTTCTGATCATGACGGACGATATGGGCTTTAACGATATCTCCCTGTACAACGGCGGTGCCGCCGATGGCAGCCTGATGACGCCCAATATCGATGCGTTGGCTGCGGAAGGCGTGCGTTTTGACAACGGTTACGCGGGTAACGCCATCTGTGCCCCTTCCCGCGCCATTTCCATGACAGGCCGTTACAACACCCGTTTTGGCTATGAGTTTACTCCTTTCCCCAAAATCGGTGTCACCATATCCCAATGGATGCTTGACCAGAATCCAGGCGCCTTACCGGGCTTCATCGACGCTGAAAGAGCTGATGCCATGCCTGGAGTCTACGAGGCGGGTATGCCCGCAAACGAGATCACGGTCGCCGAACTGCTGCGCGATAGCGGATACTACACGGCGCATATCGGCAAATGGCATCTCGGATCGGAAGGCGATATGGCACCCAATCAACAGGGTTTCGACGACAGCCTTGAGCTCAGCGGCCTCCTGTATTTGCCTGAGGACGATCCCAATGTGGTCAACCAGAAATTTCCGCACGATGTCACTGACCGAATGGTTTGGGCTGCCGGAAAATTCTCCGCGCGCTTCAACGGTAGTGAAGAGTTCGCACCAGCGAAATACCTGACCGACTACTACACGGATGAGGCGGTTAAAGTCATTGAAGCCAACCGAAATCGCCCGTTCTTCCTCTACCTTGCACACTGGGGTCCGCACAATCCACTACAGGCCAGTCGCGAAGATTATCAATCACTGGCGCATATTGAAGAGCACGGCCTGCGGGTATACGCCTCCATGCTGCGTTCACTGGATCGCAGCGTTGCCAGAGTTACGAAGGCCCTGGCCGACAACGGGCTTACAGACAACACCCTGATTCTGTTCACCAGCGATAACGGTGGCACTCACATCATCGAGCAAGCTGACATCAATGCGCCCTATCGTGGCTGGAAGATGACTCAATTCGAGGGCGGCCTGCACGTGCCGTTTATCGCCAAATGGCCCGCCAGGTTACCCGCCGGTAGAACCTATCAACGCGCGGTGCATCACATGGACCTGATGCCAACAATCGCCGCCGCGGCGAATGCCGCACTGCCGACTGATCGCAAGATAGATGGGGTAGACCTGATTCCCTTTATACTCGGCGAACGCAGCGAGCCCCCCCACCGCACCCTGTTCTGGCGTTCCGGTCACCACCAATCGGTTCTGCATGAGGGCTGGAAGCTGATTCGCGCCAACCAGCCGGATCAACCGGCTGGAACCCCGCAGAAAAAGTTTCTGTTTCATCTCAGTGCCGACCCTACTGAGCAGAGAAACCTGGCCGAACAACGCCTTGATAAGTTGGCAGAACTCGAAGCCCTGCTGGCCGCACACAACGCAGAGCAGGTTGACCCTATCTGGCCATCGGTAATTGCTGGGCCGATGGTCATAGACAAGCACGGAGGTCAGCCTTATGAGCCGGGTGATGACTATATCTATTGGCCCAACTGAGGGATGTATATGACTAATGAAGCGCAGCGGGTCGATGTTCTTATTGTGGGTGCGGGCCTTACCGGTATCGGTTTAGCGCGACACCTGCAGCGTGAATGCCCGCAAGATAGCTTTGCATTGCTGGAAACTCGCAGCGCTATCGGTGGCACCTGGGATCTTTTTCGCTACCCCGGTATTCGCTCTGACAGCGATATGTACACATTCAGCTATGGGTCCAAACCCTGGCTGGCTAAACAGTCTCTGGGGGATGGAACCCGAATACGCAACTACATCACCGAAGCGGCCAGGGAGGCTGGCGTGGATAAGCACATTCGGTTTCAGCACAAGGTAATCAGCGCCAGTTGGTCATCAGAAGACGCCTGCTGGACGGTTACGGCCCTGCGAACAGATACCGAGGAGACTGTTTGCTTTAGCTGTAATTTTCTAATGATGTGCTGCGGCTACTACGATTATGAAGCCGGCTATACGCCCGACTTTCCTGGTCGCGATAGTTTTTCAGGCAAAGTCATACACGCGCAGCAATGGCCTGAAGAGCTCGACTATCAGGGCAAGCGAGTAGTCGTCATTGGCAGCGGTGCCACCGCTGTAACACTCGTTCCGGAATTGGCGAAGCAGACAAAACACACCGTCATGCTGCAACGTTCGCCAACGTACATTTATTCGAATCCAATCGAAGATCCCTGGGCTGTAACCCTGCGCAAGTTCCTGCCGAACACCTGGGCGTTCCGCATTACCCGCTGGAAACAGATGGCTGCACAGATGTTTGGCTATCAATTAGCACGCAGGAGGCCGCAGTTGGCCCGCAATGCACTGTTGCAACAGGCTCGTGATGCATTGGGCGCCGACTACGATATCGAAAAGCATTTTACTCCCAGATATAACCCGTGGGACCAACGGGTGTGTGCAGTCCCGGAGAATGACCTGTTCAAGGCTATTCGCGAAGAGCGCGCCGAAGTCGTGACCGACAAGATCTCCAGCTTTACTGAAACCGGAATTCAATTGGAATCCGGGAATGCTTTAGAGGCAGATATCATCGTGCTGGCAACGGGCCTGAACATGAAATACCTGGGTGGCGCTTCAGTGACCGTTGATGGTCAGGAAATCGACTTGTCATCGCACTTCGTCTATCGAGGTACCATGCTGTCGGACCTGCCCAACTTGGGCCAGGTATTTGGCTATGTGAATTCTTCCTGGACACTGAAGGCGGATCTGATCAGTAAGTATGTGTGCCGGCTCCGCAACCACATGCGTCGCTCCGGGAAACGAATAGCCACACCCCGCGCAGATGCAAACGGCATGCAGGCTTCTCCTTTTCTCGACCTGTCGTCAGGCTATGTTACACGCGGCATGGATTTATTCCCCAAACAAGGCGATTCGTCGCTCTGGCGCGTCTACCAGAACTATTACATGGATTTCTTCAACTTACGGATGCGCCCGGTCCGTGACCGTGTACTTGAACTAAAATAGGCCCTTGGCAATCAATGACACAGGATGGCCGCTATGAGTGATCAGGACAAAGCCAACCAGGCGCAGCAACACCAGCTGGTGA
This sequence comes from Candidatus Seongchinamella marina, assembly GCF_026262685.1. NCBI lineage: Bacteria > Pseudomonadati > Pseudomonadota > Gammaproteobacteria > Cellvibrionales > Halieaceae > Seongchinamella > Candidatus Seongchinamella marina. The sequence continues at coordinate 135,346 of NZ_SHNP01000007.1, read as the reverse complement.
TATACCCGGATGAGTACGAGCTGATTGGGTCAAAAAACTCCTACTTCTCCGCAAAGGTGCGCGCCTGCCTGCTATACAAGCGCCTGCCCTATGTCGAAGTGACCGCCAATATAGAATCCATTATGCGCGCCAAGCAGCTTACCGGATCGCATATATACCCGGTGGTAATGTGCCCGGACGGTGCGGTACTGCGCGATGGCTGCGATATTGTTGAAGCGCTCGAAAAGCGCCACCCGGCGCGTCCGGTTATCCCCGCTGATCCACTGCTACACCTGGTCAGTCTAATCACAGAACTGATAGCCGATTGCTTTATTCTTGAAGGGGCAATGACAACCCGCTGGTGCCATGACCGCAACGCCGAGTGGGCCAAGCGGCTATTCAGCCAGGTTTCCAGTGAACGCGTAAAGGATACCCAGTTGCGCCAACGCGGGATTGATAACGGCGTGCGCATAGGAACCTCAATTCGCAAGCGGTTTGCTGAGCTGGCTGGAACTGACTATGACCCGCAGTTACACATAGAAGCCACACGCGACATTCTGTCCCGCCTCGATACCCATCTCACTGCCACGCCCTTCCTGCTCGGTGATCGGCCTTCCCTTGCAGACCTGGGCATGCTCAACGCAATGTACGGGCATCTCTATCGCGACCCCGGTGAACTCAGTGATTATATGCATTGGGAATGTATCAGCCTGTCTCTATGGACGGAACACATGTTAGCGGCGGCCGGGGAATCGGATCGAGGCGACCTATACCTCACGCCATCCATGGAGCATGTGCTCGCCGGCTTCGGCCAGTGGTATGGCGAACGGGCGTTAAACCAGGTGAAGCAAGCCGATCAGAGCCTGCGCGACAGGCCTCCCGGGGAGATCATCGGTATCGGTTCAGCGGTCCCCCCTTATACGGCCTGGAGATGCCAACGTTTGCGAGATTTCTATCTGCAGCTGGGCACAGAACACCTGGCCGAGGCAGAGCGATTACTGGAACTATCAGGCCTGCTCGAGATCTGTCACTTCCAAGCCGGCTGGCGGGGGGAAAAACAAGAGCAAGAGCTGGTGATAGTGGCGAATCGCTAATGACTTCAAAAGCCCTATAGCAGCTCGAATTTCATGTCGGCATATTTTTCAAGGCGCTCTATTAATCGCCCGTCAAACACAGTGGCGGTGGTCCAGAAACCACCTGCCTTTTCAGTTTTGGAAACATCCAGGGCAAGAGAAACCGCAGCCTGGCTCAGCATCTTTGCTGTACTGGCGTATCCCGGGTCGCCTTGACCGGTTACCTTGATTGCGACCTTTTTGCCGCCACTGGTTGACCCGAAAAACAGTAAATCAAAGAAGCCCTCGGCTTGCTCTTTTGCCGAAGGGCCTTCTCCAGGCTTGGGAAGCACCTTGTTTTCCAGCAAGCTTATCAGCCACGGAAAACGCAGCGCAAAACTGCCGATGCGCCCCGCTGCCGCCAATGCCTTTGCGCCGAATGCACCGGCGAACCCGGCGCCCGTTATTACTGCCTCGTTATAGCTGAAGTCTTGGTGATAGGGCGCCAGCGCATTGGAGCGCAGCACCATCCGTTCATTAATTGGTGCCATAGGAAAAGGGCCGATCCATCCTTGCGCATTGGCATCCTTCTCGGCTCGCTTGATACTTCGTTGCTCACTGCTCCTGACGGCATCCGCAGGGCAATTTGAATAGGAATCGGCCATGATCATTTGCAGTTCAGGATCTTTCGCCTCTTCCTTCCATAGATTGAGTAAGCTGGCTATTGTTCCTCCCGATATCCCGCCCTTGCTGGTCTGAACACGCATGCAGACTTCCGCGCAGGTTTCTCCGTGCTCTCGTGCTGACTGCTGTTGCAGGAACCAGGTGCCCATATCAGACGGTATCGAATCAAAACCGCAACTATGGACGATGCGGGCGCCACTGTCTTTGGCCGCGCTTTCGTAACGTCTTATCATCTGTCGAATCCATTGCGGCTCACCGGTAAGATCACAATAGTCAGTGCCTGTCTCAACACACACTTTAACCAGAGGGGAACCGTATAGTGCGTAGGGGCCTACCGTGGAAATTATGACCCGGCTGTGCGCACACAAGCTGTGCAAGTCTGACTCTGACTCTGCGTCGGCGAGAACCACCGGCAGATGCTCTGCGTCCGCCCCTAACGATTTTTTCAGCTCGTTCAGTTTGGGCTCGGAACGACCGGCAACACCCCATCGCACCCGTTCTGAAATGCGACCAGTGCCCTGCCCGTCGACACCATATTGCGCGACAAGGTACTGACACACCAGTTTTCCCACAAAGCTGGTGGCTCCAAAGACAACAATATCCAGATCTTTTTCGGGAGACCTTTCCGCGTTCATAGATAAACCCACAATCGATGGCGAAAACAATCATCTTCAGACTTGTGACTCATGCAGATGCTGCCGCCGCTTTCTGCCTTTTGGCCTTATCGATCTTTAATATTTTGGTCGCCAGCCGGCGAAATAGAACCGGAGTCAGGCGCGTTGCCCAGTCCACGAGATAGGCATCAAACCCAACCAGTACTCGCATCTTGTTCTTCTTTATACCCTTGATGATGCTATCGGCGACTTTCTCCGGAGTGTTAAAGGCTTTCTGAGTGTATTGAGCATGAGCTTCTTCTTCATCCGCCGCCCCGATTTCCTCGAGTAGCGAAGGATCCAGTCTTCCATCGCGCAAGAGCGTGGTTTTTATCATGCCCGGATGAATCGAGGTGACGCTGACGCCACATTCCTCTACATCCAACTCCGTACGCAGGGTTTCGCTAAACGCTCTGACCGCAAACTTGCCTGCGGCATACGCCCCCACATTGGCAGGCGCCATCATGCCGAACATGCTGGAGACATTGCAGATATGCCCTTCGCCAGATTCTTTGAGATAGGGCAGAAAAGCCATGCTGCCATACACCATTCCCCAAAAATTGATATTCATAATCCACTCAAAATCTTCAATGCTGGTGTTTTGCAGGCTGCCACGCACAATGACCCCGGCATTGTTAATAACAATATTTACCTTACCGAAGGTGTTCGCGACATCACTGGCATAGTTCTCGAAAGCCTCTCTATTGGCAACATCCAGTACATTGGCCAGTACTTTCGCGCCAAGCGCTTCAACAGCAAGGCGTGTATCTTCAAGGTTCGGCTCACTAATGTCCGATATTGCCAGCAGGCAGCCTTCATCCGCTAATGCCAGAGCCGTGGCACGACCGATACCGGAGCCCGCACCTGTGACAACCGCGACCTTTTGCTTGAGATTTTTCATGGTGACTCCTCAGAATCTGGTTCGTTCGGACCAATCAGCCTTCCACAGCCGGTACCTTTCAATGCCGCATCCACTCTATCGCGGCTGTCGGCGTCCAGAGCATCATATTGTTCGTTAAGCCAGCGCAGACACTTTGCTTGATAGGGGAACGTTTTCTGGCTCCAGGCGGTGCCATCAATTTCCGTTTCCCATTCGCTCTCACCTGCCGCTACCGCTGCGGCATTGCGCAGCATCGCGGGCACATAAACACGGCCAATTTCCTTGAGCAGTTCACGCAACGTGCCTGGCAAGTCACTCACGTCGTTCCATGCCTCCTCATCGGGCTCAAGACCACTTTGATCCTCCATCAAATCAACCCATTCCACCGTGCGTGGCGAAACCTCGTGGGCGATAGCTCGCGGCGTGGGGTCAAACCCCACCAACTGGCTGAGTTGCCCGTAAACAGCGAAATCCCCCGCCCCCGGCCTATTACCCAAAATAAAGGGCTGCCTGGCCAGGTGGGCCTCCATTATTGCCAGAAAACGCCGATAACTTCGGTCAATAACGGGAGCAGTCATCTCATTCGAGCCAACAACGTACAGGCGGTCTATTTGGCGCCTGGCAAAATCTTCTTTTGCTCGCTGGTGCTCCTCAGAATCGAGACAAATATTGTGACCCAGCGGCAATCGGGTACCGGCATTATCAGCGCTCTCTGGGGGGTGCCAGCGATAATGAAACATATACTTGGTGCACCACTCGTCGCCGAAATCTTCGATCAGGTAATCCAGGAAGGCTGTGGCCGGGTCGTCCGGCAGTACCGAGCGACCCGTATAGATGGCCTCAAGATCGCGGATAATTGGCGTGGAGTCATAGCGGGCAACGTCGCTACCATCAAATTGTGGCATCACCATAACCGGCAGCAATAACGGTTTGGGTCTAGCCAGGCCCATCTCGTCAAGAACTGGACCTGGAGTTCCCCAGATCAAACTGTAGGGAATCTGCCGGTAACGCATAACCGCCAACATTTTTTTTGTATAGGGGGATCCGGTATCACCCAGAATTCGAATACGATCAACCTTTTTCATCTACTGCTTCTCTTCCGAGTGTGGTTGATTTCCAACATCTGCACGATCACGCACGTTTTCACCCTAGAACATTCCACAAGGTGCATACACCCCCGGCTAGACGGCGTCAGGGGTCCTTTGCAGTCAGCTTGAATGGTGCATACGGTTTAAGCCAATAACCAACGGAACGGTCCGCGTTCATGGCCTTGTTCCGGGTGGGAACGAGGGCAAGTCGACCGCGCGCTGTAAATACAACCTCAAAGGCATCAACCGAGGGATAGTGGCCAAAGCCGTATTCGTCGTGCTGGCGCGGCTCCGGCCCTACAACAACCTCTTCTACACTGCCTACAGCGGCAAGTTGTGCTCCCATTCTGCCGAGAATACGCATCGCAGGTTTACTATATTGCTTTTCCAGTTCCTCGGCGTCTTCTGCACCCTCAGCGTCACCCATATCTTTGTTCCGGCTCACAAAGTTAAGCAAGACTATTTCGCCCCGGTAGGCGCCGGCAAAAATGTCTTGCCAACGATCAACATAATGGGGATTGGCGGGAATGGCTTCGTCGATCGTGGCCCTATCATCAATATTGACGCTGTCGTTTCCCCGATCGCGACGCAGCATCCAGTTGGCAAACATGCGCTGCTCATACCCGGGCATAAATAGCGAAAGATTGTAGCGCGACAAACCCTGATGCGCTTCGATGCGCTTCAGGAAATCCTCATAGCGATCGTCGCTGGAGAAACTTACGATCACCATTTCCTCCCACTCGCCCATATCTGGGCCGGCCAACTGCACCGGATCGTATCCGGCAAATTCAATGCTGCCGCCGTCAAAAAGCGGGTTCTGCGGCGCCGGAATCCAATCCACCCCTTCTGCATAGTCCAAAAACAGGCCTGCCGTACGTGCCGGCACCAGGCTGCTGCGGACCAGATAAGCAAGGGCCAGCAGAATCAATAGCCCTATAAGGAGACGAATTGCCCAGGTTGTTATCTTTGCTTTCATTTAGTACTCCAGCCTGTCAACAGCCTGCTGTGCTGAACTCAGCGATTTGTCGATAGTCTGCAGCAATCCATCCAGGTCAACGCCTTCCGTACTCTTCTGGCCTGCCATATAACGGGCGTAAACGCCGTGGACGATTACCGCTCTTTTCCAGTAATTGAACCCCCTGTAATAGTCCAGCTTTTCCAGGGTGCGCCCGGTACGCTCGGCATAGCGAGCCGCCAGCACACTTCGGGGAGGAAAGCCGGGCAGCGAGGTAGCCATCTCGGAGTTGGTATCGATATCGGCCTGGCTCTCCCCAAAGAGGTTCAGGGTGTAACCCAGGTCTGCCAGCGGGTCACCGAGAGTAGCAAGTTCCCAGTCCAACACGGCCGCAACGGTGGACTGCTCGTTGATCAGGCAATTGTGGAAGCCGTAGTCACCGTGTACTACGCGCGCCATGCCCTGCTCCGGCATATGCTCGACAAAGTACTGGTGCAGTTCATGTGCTCGCCGATCATCGTATCTTGCAGGCTCGATCGATGCCGTCCAGGAGCGGTACCAGGTCTTTAACTGCCGCGCCACGTATCCCTCCTTTTTACCAAGCTCGCCCAGGCCAATGCCATCCGGGTCCAACACATGCAAATCAGCAAGTGTGTCGATAAGCGAGTATGCCAGCGTGACGCGTCTATCCTCCGGCACCCAATCCAATGTTTGCTGTGCGTTGTGCAGAGGACGACCTTCGACATGGCCCATGACATAGAACCATGCTCCAGTCACCTCCTTGCGCTCGCAAAAGCCATAGGCTGCAGGCACCGGAAAGCCGGTGGCGCCGAGCGACGAAATCAATTCCCACTCGCGGCTCATATCGTGGGCTTTGGGTAATAACTCGCCCTTCGGCGGGCGGCGAATAACCGCGAGCTTCCCGGATTGATCCTGCAGCCGGTAGGTCAGGTTGGAGTGACCACCCTCCAGTCGCTCCCACTTAAAAGGCGGGGTCAGGTCGGGCACTCCCTCCGCGACCCACTGCTCTACCGCCGAAATGTCGTAGCCTTCGGCTTCTCGCTCGCTCATCTTCCGGCTCTTACCATAGTTCGTATTGTTTTAGCATAGGGTACGCCATATTAGTTAGACAATCCAGCCCACATGATTCATCACTCAAGGAGTTTTCTACCTGAGCAAGACCGGAAAGCCCATATATTGACATTACCACTGCTATTTGTGTATGCTCGGATTTTGATTTCATGAGCTGGGAGCTTGGCGTGAAAACCAGATTGACAGAATTGTTGGGCATTGAAACCCCTATCATATGCGGCGGAATGATGCGGGTCGGCACTGCAGACCTCGCGGCCGCGGTATCGAATGCAGGCGCCCTGGGCGTAATGACAGCCCTTTCCCAACCGACACTCGAGGGCCTGGAAGCCGAGATCGCTCGCTGCGCTTCGCTGACTGACAAACCCTTTGCCGTAAACCTTACTGTCGGCGTTGTCGCCACTCAGATCGATTACGACGATATTCTCGACGTAATCATCAACAGTGGCGTCAAAATCCTGGAAACGGCAGGGCGCAGTCCGGAACCGTTCATGGATCGGTTAAAGGCGGCGGGCATCAAGGTGATTCACAAATGTGTCACCGTACGTCATGCACTCTCCGCCGAGCGTATTGGCGTGGATGTGGTCAGTATCGACGGTTTCGAGTGCGCCGGCCACCCGGGAGAGCATGATGTGGGCGGGCTGGTGCTGTTTCCGGCCACCACCCAGGCGCTGAAGATTCCGGTGGTCGCCTCCGGTGGCATCGCCGATGGACGCGGCCTGGTTGCCGCACTTGCGTTGGGTTGCGACGGCATCAATATGGGCTCCCGGTTTTTGGTGTCGCAGGAAGCACCAATCCATCATGCAATCAAAGAAAAGTTTGTAGAAATGGATGAAAACCAGACACGCCTGATTTTCCGCAGTTATCGCAACACCGCCCGGGTATATCGCAACTCCATCGCAGACCAGGTGGTCGATATCGAGTCACGAGGAGGCGAGTTTGCCGAGGTGCATTCCCTGGTGTCCGGTAGCAATCAGGATAAAGCCTGGAAAACCGGTGACATCAATGCAGGTATGGTAACCGTAGGCATGTGTGGGGGCCTGATCAACGACATTCCCACCTGCCGGGAATTGGTACAGACAATTGTTAGCGATGCTGAGCAGATCATCACGAATCGATTGGCCGGCGCTGTTGTACATGCCGAAATTGGGCAGACCACAGCCGCCTGAATACTCGGTGGGCGATCGAAACCCATAACAGCGCTAGAATTATTTCTTTTGGCGCGTCATTATATGAAGCAGGCTTTTTAATCAAGGGATCAAGCAGTGCCAGAATCTGAAGAAGCGGTAGAACAAGACGGCCGTATAGCACGCGGTGAACGCATGAAGGAGGCTATTCTCAGAACAACCATGGCGATGGTTAAAGAAGGCAACCTTATTCCGAGTGCGCAGCAGATATCCGCTCGAGCCGGCGTCGCCATTCGTTCGGTCTTTCGCCACTTTGATGACATGGAAAACCTACATATCGCATTTGATCAAATGCTCCAGGACGATCTCCAGAAGGAGTATCCGGGGGGAATCCCATCGGTTGAGCCTGACGCTCCCCTGTCAGAGCGCATAACCCGCCTGATCGAGTTTCGGAGCTTCATTTGGGAACATCATGAAAATATTATTCTATCAACCCAGGCCCAGTTCTGGCGTTCCAGAGCACTACGCAAGAACTATGCGCGCCACCAAAGTAATTTGCGCCAGGAACTGGATGAGTGGCTACCCGAACTGAAGGACTTTGACCGCACCGCGCGTGAATCGGCAAATGCTATCATCTCGTTTGAGATGTGGAATCGTCTGCGCCGTCATCAGGGTTTGGGTAAAGCACAGGCAACCAAGGTAATAGCAAGTATGCTCAATTCGGTGTTCGACCACTGAGCCCGCCCCGGCACTGCGCGCAACACATCTCCCATAGCGACTCGACCAACGAGATTGAGTTCTTCGCCGGTAAATTCTGTATTACTATTATTCGTTAAGGAATTCTTGACATAGCCTATGTTGATTATATTGAAAGTGGGCCTGGGTTTAATGGGGCTTCTACTGCTGACTATGGGTGGGCGCTGGATTTTCAGCCTTGAAAAAATGATGGCGGATACCGGAATCTCGACCACCGCCAATATAGGCAGGAGCAACTTGAGGGGAGATATCGGTGGCCTCCTGATTACCTCAGGCATTGCCATTTTCCTGTTCTTATTTCACGGAGAGGTTTGGGCTTTAACCATCATCGGCCTCATGGCAGCGGTGATCTTGGGCCGTGTGGTGAGCTTGATAGCTGACGGCAAAAGTAAGGAAGGCGTGATAGGCATTGTCTTTGAATTGATTACCATTGGTTTGGTGATCGGAATTTTGAGGCTCGGCTGAGTTATCCTATGAATAAATCATTGAACAAGCAGAAGCCGCGAGTGTACGGCGGCACCGTCTCACCCTATGTCCGCAAGGTCAGGGTGGCCCTCGCCTACAAGGACGTAGAGTTCGAAGACGTGGAGCAAACGCCATTCGGCGCCCCAGCTGAGTTCCGAGAGCTCAGCCCCCTGTCGAAGATCCCCGTATGGCAGGAAGGCGACTTTGTACTGCCCGACTCTTCGGTGATCTTGAGTTACATCGAGCAGCGCTACCCGGAGCCACCCCTGTTGCCCGCCGACCCGCAGCCCCGTGCCAGAGCGCTGTGGTTCCAGGAGTACGGAGGCTCGAAGCTCAACGAAGCAACGGCCGGTATATTCTTCGAGCGCGTCGTGAAGCCCAAGATCCTCAAGCTTGAGACAAACACGAAGCTTGTCGACCATTTACTCGGAAAGACCCTTCCCCGAGCGCTTGACTACCTGACGAAGTGCCTCGGAGACGACGAATACATGGTAGGCGGCATGTTCTCACTCGCGGACATCGCCCTGACCACCAGCTTCGTCAACCTGAACCTCGCAGGCGTGAGCGTCGACACCTCGCGCTGGCCCGCATATGCCGCCTACGTAGAGCGCATCCACGCCTTGCCGTTCTATGCGCCAATTGTCGCTGACGTTCCCGCCTGGACAAAGTACCGGCAGGATTAAACCGCGACAGCCTGGGCCAGGAGACTTTAGTCTAAGGGGTGAGCGGCCCTTCCAGTGTTTTAATGTTGAGCTGCCCTTCCAGACCCGCGATTCGGTGTATCGCGATTTCACTGTACGCAGGATCACTGGTCATTTTCACCATCGCCTGCACGTCGGGGTACCTGACGACAGCGATCATGTCCCAAAGATCTTCTACCTCTCCTACCAGCAATTGGCTAACTTGACCCTCGAAGACTATTTGCCCACCCACTTTTTCGATATGCCCCTTAATCTCAGCGCTATAGATCGCGTAGGCTTGCTGCCCTGTCAGATCTGTTTCACGACCATCTTCATATTCCGCTTTATCTTTAAACTTAAGCAGGTTCACCATATGAACTGGTGTGCCTGCATCTTCTTTCATAAAGCCCCTGATTTGCTCTTTATTGGCCACCAATTTGTTTTCTACGTTCATGGGAATCCTCATCTATACGAATGACTGAATACAATTGCACCAATATTATAGCATATATAATGCTATAATATAGTGATGCCCCGCCAGGCCGCACCGACTGTGGATGACCAGCTGCTGTTTGCTGGGTTTTCCGAGGTTTTGCAGCAGAATCAGAGCGTTAAGGATAGGAAATACAAACGGCCTATTGAGAGTAGACATCCTCGCTAATTGTATCGACTGGACCTGCTGACCTGTCGAAATACCCGTCTATTGACCCGAAAATCCTGTTCGCGGCGTTGAGCATGCCATTCAAATACGTTCATTCCTGAACGGGTGCACGCGACAGCTCATGCCATGCGGTATTCACTGGCTTCCTTGCTGGTGTAGTGCTGTTGTGCTGGAATCCTTCCCAGCGAAAAGAGGCAACGTCCCAGGTGGCGCTCTGGTCGGTGGCACCAGCAATGGCCGAGTCGGTGTTTCCTGTTCTTTCTGGCGCAGGTGATTCAGTATTCGATCGAGGGCCTGCCCCGCTTTATCGGGTATGACGTCCTGATCCTCAATGCAACGGTTCGGCGCCCCGACGATGACCCTGACAGAACCACCGCAGCGGCCGCAGACCTCGATGTCGATACTGAACACACGTTTTAGGCGCTGGGCCCAGGTCATGGCGGCATGGCGCTCGGCGGGTGTGCGGACTTCTGCGTTGGAGATAGACTTGATGCCTTTCCCGCGCCTGGCTGGTGTGACCAGCCCACGCCAGCGGTGGTTCGGAGCGAGAACGCCATGGTAGCGGGTGAGGTTGACCCTCGGCTTTGGCACCAGAGCCGCCAAACGGGCAACGAAATCCACCGGCGGATGGCCGCCCCGATCGAAGGCTACCTGTGTCGTTCCATCTCGGTACGGGGTCTTCAGGGTGTAAACCACCTTGCCCGTGGAGCTCAGTGAAAGGCGAGGAACTGCCACGGCAGGGCGGGAAATATACCGACACAGGCGCTCACGCTTGTCTTTCTGATTCCCATCACAGCTGACCCCGGCGTGGAGAGAGAAACCATTGGCCCTGGCCACCCGCTCCAGCCCAGGATCAGCTCTGTCCAGCGGACGGATGGTGCGGATCATGAAAGCTTTACGTCCCTGCTGTGGGCCGACGGCTATGCGGTAGGAGATGGAACTGCCCAGAATCTGCGGCATGGCATCGGTATCCTCGGCGGGGTCGAGATCCAGCCAGGCGCCCTCGGCGTCCTGTTCCAGCAAGCCCTGGCGTTCAAGGCAGCGGCCGACGCGTTGGCTGATCAGTTGGACCAACTCCTCCAACTCGGCTTTGTCCGGCGCCTTGACGCGTTGAAATCGGGGTGGGCGGTTGTCGCGATAGACGTAGACGCCATCCAGGAACAGGATGTGGAAATGTATGTTGAGGTTCAGGGCGGAACCGAAGCGCTGGATTAGAGTAACTGCTCCGGCGGCGCCATCCTTGAGCGAGAATCCGGCCTTGTGGATCAGGTGGGTGGAGATCGCCCGGTAAACGGTGCCCAGCACCTTGGCCATGGCCTGGGGGTGGGCCGCAAACAGGTAGCGCAGAGGAAAGGGAAAGCTGATGACCCATTGGCGCAATGGCACATCGGGGAAGACTTCATCCGCCAGCAACGCGGCGGTCTCGGCCATGCGGCGTGCTCCGCAACTGGGGCAGAATCCGCGCTTCTTGCAGGAAAACGCTACAAGTCGTTCGAAATGGCATTTGTCACAGCGTACCCGGAGAAAGCCGTGCTCGAGGCGGCCGCACTTCAGGTAGGCCTCGAATTCCCTGTGGACATGGTCTGGCAGGGATTTGCCCTGCTGGGCCAGTTGGTCCACAAGGGCGGGAAAGTACGCTTCGACGAGTTGGTAGAGTAGTGTCTGCTCGGGTTGATGGCGTTCGTAGGCGGTTTTGCCAAGGCCATCCCTGCCTTGTGCCAACATGGTGGTTCCGCCTTGGAGACCAGGGAGACCGAACAAAACTGCCTGTATCGGGAGGCCGGATAATGCCACATCAGAAGTGGCCTTCGGGCCTGTCGCGATTCATCCAATGCGGTAGTTTACCGGGGTGAAGAAGGCGTAAGACACTCGCTGCTCACGTCACTACAGAGCGAAAAAGCGGGTAGTGACGCGGGCGCCCGTCCCAGTCCCGATTAGCTGAGTAACTACGACAGAAGCTGCCACTGCGTTTCTTGGCGTTCCAGGCTCGAGAAGAGCAGCGCGAATTGCCTTCGAACTAATCTATTTCAAATGACGGCCGATGACGAGTGCGGTCTTAATCCAACCAGAACGAATGTCCGTGGCTCAGTCCGCAAGAGAGCCTGAGTCGGGGCGGTCGAAGTCCTACCTACCAATCAGCGAGGGGCGTACTTGGTGGTCCACAGACTATAAGAGATGCCAAGAGAGCCGCCGTCGGTTTAAAACCGCTCTCTCACGGGCTCAGTTGGTGTTATCATTTTGCCCAGGCATCGCGCCCATTTTGAGACCATTTGCGACCAAAACGGCGTAAAACGGTCTTAACCGGGATCCGGGATGCCGAATTTTTTTGTTATATATATCAGTAATTTACGGAGATTATACGCTGAAGACCGGATTAGACCGGAGTCGGGATATCAGCTTCAGGTGCTAGTGCTCGCAAGGGCGTGGAGGTTCAAGTCCTCTTCTGGGCACCATATTAAGGAACCGAGTCAGTCGACTCGGTTTTTTTATAGCTAAATTTTATACCACCCTCACATCCCGGTCCCCTAGGAATCTTAAAAACCAAAGAGACGCAGGGCGCTAACACCAAACATGAATGGCTTGGTCCACAAAATGCGCAAATGTCCGTTTAATGTTTACAGAAAATAGTGACATCCCCTCAAACTGTGCTTTAGTTATTACTTCGCAATGACCCCCGGTTAAAAGATTTAAATGAAAGAAGAATCCAAGCACTTTGCTATCAGCATTCGCATGACTGTGGTCGCCGTGTTCATGCTGGCCACTGCCCTCACCGCCGCACTGGCTATCGGACTGCAATATCACTTTGGCCGGGAACTGGCTTCCGAGGCGGCAACCAAGCTTTATACGACGGCCTCTGCAGGGATAGTAACCAAATGGGATGCGATCGGTGACCAGAACTCAACGGTTATCTCGCTGCTCTCAGACAATCCAAATATGACCAACCGAGATGAGGTAGATAAGCACCTCGCAACGTTCGCCAGTGTCATGCAGCGCAATCCTCTCTACTACGGTATGTATCTCGGTTACGCTGACGGCAGCTTCTACGAACTGGTCAACCTCGACGCAAGCAAATCGGCCCGCAAGTCACTTCGGGCCACCCACAGCGACAAGTGGGTGGTGATCAGCATTGATGGCTCCGCTATCGAAAAATACCGGCGCTTTGAATATCTGGACGATTCGTTCAACACCAGAATTGTCAGAAGCGAGGCCACCGATTTTCTGGCAACCGAGAGGGCCTGGTATACCGAGGCTCTCAAGACAGACTCAGCCTATGTTTCGCCACCTTATCTATTCGCCCAGCTAGGTGTGCCCGGCAGAACCTTGTCCAAGCGAATCGCGGACACCGATTCAGTAATCGGTATCGATATGACGCTGGATACCCTCTCCGCTTTCCTGAGGGATCAGGATATTTCAGATGAGTCAGAAATATTCATCTACAAAGCAGATGGACAAATTATCGCCTCGAACAAGGCATCCGAGGAAGCGGCATCTTTTGAGGTGCCTCAGCTATTGCTCACTGAACAGGAACAAGCCTATATCGCCTCGCTGCCGCCTCTGGTAGTTTCGAACGAAGCGAACTGGCCTCCCATCGACTACACCCTGCTGGGCAAACCGCAGGGCTACTCTGTCGATGTTATGCGCATGATCGCCAAAATGATTGGTTTGGACATCACTTTTGTGCAAGGCCTCACATGGACGGATCTGGTCGCCCAGTTCAAGGCCGGGAAAATAGATTTATTACACTCGGTGCGCCTGAGTGAGGAAAACGCCCAGTGGGGTCAGCCTACTAACAGCTACACCAGACTTCCCTGGACTCTGGTCACCAGAGAAGGTTCGCCCGCCATTAGCAGCCTGGACGAATTAGCGGGGCGCAAATTGGCTATCCCCTCCAGCTGGTCGGTTGTACCGGTGGTGGAAGAGCGTTTTCCAGACGTGGAGATTGTCGCGACCAGGAATACGCTTGAAGGCATCGAACGTGTGCAGGACGGCAGTGTCGATGCTGCCATGGATAACGAAATGATCCTGCGGTACCTGGAAAAGCATTATTTCCTCACCGGCATTCAATACGATATCGATATAGACCTGGGAACCGGGGATGTGCCAGAAAATCTGCATATTCTGGTCAAAGAAGGCAACCCACAGCTAGTCGACATTATTGATAAAGCGATTGCAGCTTTAGGCCCTGAGCAAAGGAAATACCTTAACAGTCAATGGCTGAATTACGAGATCGGCAAAGCTGACGGGGAAAATATGGCAGTTCCTTCTGATGACTTCATTCAAGCGGCCAACGACGAAACGAAGCAGAAGAGACTGCTGCCAATCGAAATCGATGGCCGAGAATATTACGCCTATGCCGCTAACCTGTCCGCCTTCGTCCAGGGCTCGCTATCACTGGGAATGTTGGTCCCCAAAGAAGTGGTCATCGATCCCTTTATGGACAAGGTAAAGTTGTCCAGCGCGCTTACTGCAGGGTTTCTGCTGCTTCTGATTGCACTGTCCTGGGCCTTCGCCACCCCCATTGTGCGCCCGATCAGGCAGTTAGCACTTGAGAACGACAAGATCAGTCTGCGTCATTACGACGAAGTGCAGCAAGTGCCGTCCAATATCAAGGAAATTTACCAGCTGTCAGAGTCCATGGTGGAGATGGTGGGGGCTATCAAGGCCCATGAAATAGCGCAGCGTGACTTAATGGATGCTTTCATTCAGTTGATTGCGCAAGCTATTGATGACAAATCTGCCTATACCGGAGGCCACTGCGAGCGCGTACCCGAGCTCGCACTTATGCTCGCTGAAAGGGCATCTGCAAGCTCCGATGGTCCTTTCCATGCATTCACCCTGGGCAATGAAGACCAATGGCGGGAATACAGAATAGCCGCCTGGCTACACGACTGTGGCAAAATCACTACGCCAGAGCACATCGTCGATAAAGGCAGCAAACTGGAAACTATTTACAATCGAATCCACGAAGTGCGCATGCGTTTTGAGACGCTGTGGCGAGATGCAGAAATCGACTTCCTCAAGGAGCTCATTGAGCATCCCGAAAAAGAGCAAGCGCTGCAAGAGCAGCTGGCCAGCCAACGCGAAAGACTGCAGGATGACTATGCTTTCATTGCCGAGTGTAACGTGGGTGGCGAGTTCCTGGACCCAGAAAAACAGGAGAGGCTGCAGTCTATCGCCAACCTAACCTGGCAACGGCACTTTGATGATCGTATGGGTCTGTCTCCGGTCGAAGAACTCAGTACGCCGCCCAATGAAACTGCCGATTTACCGGCGACAGAACATCTGTTACAGGATCGCCCCGAGCACCTGATTGAGCGCACCCGATCTACAGATTATCCGGCCGAGTTTAATATCAATATGGATATACCGGAAAATCTTTATAACCTGGGCGAGATTTATAACTTGTCTATCTCCCGGGGCACACTGACTGCGGAAGACCGGTTCAAGATCAACGAGCACATGATTAGCACCATCAAAATGCTAGAAAGCCTGCCTTTCCCTGACGAGTTGAAAAACGTGCCACGTTACGCATCCACTCACCACGAAACGATGCGTGGCTCTGGCTATCCGAGGAAACTCCCGGGAGAACAACTCAGTATTCCCGAGCGGATACTGGCGGTCTCCGACGTCTTCGAAGCGCTCACTGCCTCGGACCGGCCCTATAAAAAAGCCAAACCCATCAGTATTGCCATCGATATCCTGCATAAAATGGTACTCGATGAACATCTGGATAAGGACTGCTTTGAGCTATTTATTCGCGATGAGGTTTATCTGCAATACGCCGAGCGCTTCCTGCCAGCGTCACAGATCGATAACGTGGATGTCAGCAAATATCTGAACGTAGCATAAGCAACTCAGGCCTGAGCGGCACCGGCTCAGGCCTTAAGTTCAATCTCTGGAAAGCGTTTGCGCATAGCAGCGCGGATGCCGTCCTTCCAGCCATACTCGCAGGCACCGGCAAGCTCCATGCGTTTATTGCTGTCCAGAATTTTCATCTGCCACATCGCATTGTCACCACTGTTCATCGTCAACTTCAGTCCAGTAATCTCTTCAATATAAGCGGCCATCGCTTCCACTGAAACAGGATCATCACCCCCCAGGTTAACCACCGGAGCCGGCACTGCTGCATGGGCCAGCAAGCCCTGAACCTGCTGCGTAATATCATCCTGGTAGATGGGCGAGCAATAACTCTCACTATCGGCCTTGCGTTGATATGGCCAACCGTTTTTCATGAAATCTACCAACACCATAGGCACGCCGCCGTGTCCGTGTTCACCGTAAGCCACATCAAGGCGAGCAATAATAGTAGGCAGGTTCAGGGACAGGGCCTGATAGCGCACCACAGCCTCCGTGGCGAGCTTGCTCATGGCGTAATGATGCGAATAGTGTGAGAAACCCCCGAGCACTGCATCCTCTGCAATAACCGCCAGCGGGTCAGGGTTATCCCGGTAAATCGAGGATGAAGACATGTGAAAGAAGCCCTTTACGTCCTGATAGCGTTGCATTAAGAAGCCAGTGCCCTCGGCATTAAGCATGCCTTCATCGGACGTTTTGGGATCGGTATTACAGCCACAGTGAATCACGTAGTCCACATCTGGCAAGTGTGCGAGATCTGCATCGCCAATGGTGAAGGTCGCCGTCTTAATGCCCTGAGCTTCCAGTTCACCCCTGGCATCCGGATTACTAAAGCGAGCCGCTGCCCATACTTGGTTGTTCTTCACCAGGCTTTCTGCGATCGGCCTGGCGACTTGACCGGTTGCACCGGTGATTAGAATGCGTTGGTTCTCAAGCATGCTGTTATGACTCTTTTTCAAAAACCGAACCGCAATGTAACTGAATACGAAAGCGGCAGCCATCGCACCTGTGCAAATCCGGGATGGCATGATAAACCCATCCGCAACAAATGCCGGGATGCCGCCATGAGCGCTCAACGCTGGTCGGGGTTAGTGATTTCCTATACTTGATTTTCGGGGCCTGTCGACGCACCCTATCAGCCTTACGGTTAAAGGCTGCACCCCATGGACCTCAATCAAGTTGTTACCCTCTCACCTGATGTTATCTCCCAGGAAGTTTCTGGCGAAACCGTACTGCTGGACCTCAATAGCGAACATTACTTTGGACTGGACGAAGTGGGCACCCGTATCTGGCAACTGATTGATTCCTCCGGCAATCTACAGGAGATATATGACACTATGCTGAACGAGTATGAGGTGGAGGCCGACCAGTTATTGGAGGACATGGCGCAGCTTTTAGGTGATATCGAGAAAGCCGGGCTGGTTGCGTTAAAGGCCGCCAGCTAAAAAAACCTAACTCCAACTCACGCGAACTCATACCCCGGTGGTTAATCGACATTTCATGCCGTGATACCATCGTCGTAGCCCTGATCGTTTATTCCTGGAGAGAAATTTATGTCCGGCACTATCTTCTGGCTCGCGCTGCTGGCGCTGGTGATTTACATCGTCAGCATCTACAACAGGCTGGTCACACTCAAAAATCGTTTCAAAAATGCATTTGCCCAAATCGAGGTACAGCTGAAGCGTCGCTATGACTTGATTCCCAACCTGGTAGAAACCGCCAAGGGCTATATGGACCACGAGCGAGAAACTCTGGATGCCGTTATTACCGCGCGCAACGACGCGGCAACGGTTCTCAAAGCGCTTGAGGGCAGCAATCTTGGCGGTGGCGACATTGCCAAACTCGCCGGAGCAGAGACAGCGCTGCAGGGGGCTCTAGGTAAACTGAATGTGACCATGGAAGCTTACCCTGATCTTAAAGCCAGTGAGAACATGCAGCAGTTGTCGGAAGAACTAACCACTACCGAAAATCGTATCGCGTTTGCCCGGCAGGGATACAACGATGCGGTAATGGACTTCAATACCTACCGCCAGAGTTTTCCGCCGGTATTCTTCGCCGCTAAATTTGGGCATCCAGAAGACGCTGGTCTACTGGAATTTGAGGACTCTGCGGAAATTCAGGCGGCGCCCAAGGTGCAGTTTTAATTCAATCGGGCATTACGGTGAAACACCTGTACTGTCGCCACTGGCTCACTCTAATCTGTCGCTCGCAACAATAACGGGGTAAGCCTGAGTGAACTTCTTCCAACAACAAGATGTCGCCCGGCGCAATTCGCGTTTACTGGTGCTGCTCTTCAGTCTGGCCGTGCTGGGGCTTATCTTGCTGACCAACGCTGCAGTAGCCGCTTTCCTTTATTTCGGTGACGACTACAGCATTTATAGCGGCAGCCGCAGCGGCGTATCAGGCTTTTTTTCCTATTTCAGTTGGGAGCGCTTTGGCGGCATTGGTTTGGCCATCACTGCAACCGTGACGCTGGTAGTAATGGTTAAGTGGATTCAGCTATCGACTGGCGGCAAAGTGGTGGCGGAAAGCATGGGAGGCATTCGCATTCTTCCACAGACTCGCGACCAAGCGGAGCGGCGGTGTCTCAATGTCGTAGAGGAGATGGCGCTGGCAGCCAATATGCCTGTGCCCCCGGTATATGTGATGAATCACGAGAGAGGAATCAACGCTTTTGCCGCAGGCATTGTGCCGGCAGATGCGGTGGTTGCGGTCACCCGAGGGACCATTGATCACCTCAAGCGCCATGAGCTACAGGGCGTAATCGCCCATGAATTCAGCCATATACTCAACGGAGATATGCGCCTTAACATCCGTCTGGCAGCGATGCTCAAGGGGATCACCTTCATCGGCGATGTGGGCCATATCCTGCTGCGCAGCAATAACCGGGTGCGCACTGGCCGCAGCAGCAAGAATGACGCGGCACTGCCCATGCTGGGGCTGGCGCTATGGATACTGGGCTGGCTGGGCGGCCTGGCTGCCGGCTTTATCAAGGCAGCCATCAGTCGTCAAAAAGAATACCTCGCAGATGCGGGCGCGGTTCAATTTACTCGCGACTCAGGTGGCATTGCTGATGCGCTTAAGGTCATTGGCGGATACATACCCGGCTCCCTGGTACATGCGGCGCGAGCTGCGGAGATGTCACACATATTTTTTGGCCAGATAGAACACCACTTGTGGCAGCTGTTTAGTACCCACCCCTCGCTGCAGGAACGCATTCGTCGGCTGGATGCACGCTGGGACGGTCAGTACATTCAGCGCCAACCAAAGCACTATCCCAATCCCACAATCGAGCCCCGTGACGTCGCCGGCACGAAAAGGGCTGCGCTGGTTGCCGCCGCCATGGCCTCCGTTGCCTCGTCTGCCGGGACTCAGCAGGCTCTGCCAGACGCCGACTTCGCCGAAGAGACCGTGGATTTCGAGGCTGAAACGGCTGAGCAGGCACAAATACCCTTAGCACTGGTGCGGCACAGCCACGAACCATTGGGTGCCCATGCCCTGACCTGTGCCCTGTTGATGAATGTGCACGAGGACGTTTATCCGCTGCAGATAGATGTGTTGCAGCAAAGTAAAACTCGCGGGCTTGCGGTGCTCACCCATACTCTGTTTCCCGCGGTAGCAGAACTGGGCGCGCCCAAACGTCTGCCACTGCTGGAATTGTGCCTGCCCGCGCTCAAGTCAATCTCACTCAAACAGTACAGAAGCCTGAAAACCACGCTGCTCCAACTTATTCAGGCGGACGCTCGCACCGAACTGCATGAATGGTGCCTGTACCAACTGGTACGCCACTATCTAGACCCTGAATTTATTCAGGTAAAACCCAGTCGCGCTCGGCATCGGAGCTTAAGCAAGGTACAGCCACATCTGCGAGTGACACTCTCGGTACTGGCGCATGAAGGCGGCGGCGACACTGCAACAGTGTTTCAGATGGGAACCCGGGAGTTGGGCCTGGACAGCCTGCAACTGCTGCCCCGTGACCAATGCAGTGTGTCTGCTTTTAGCAAGTCAGTGCACGAACTGGCAGATTGCTACCCCTTACTGAAGCCACGCGTTCTGAAGGCCATGACGCTCGCCGCCGGGGAAGATGGGCAGCTGAGCCCTGAAGAAAAAGAGATCATTGCGGCAATGGCCGCTGTGATGGATTGCCCCTCACCGGAGTTGCTGTAGATCATTTGGACACCGCAGGCCCGACCCCTTCATCAAATTCAGCCAACCACTTCCCAATAAAAAATCCTGTGCTAGTCTAAATAGTACGCCGCGCCGATTGCGGCTACAACTGACAAGTTTCTATACACCACGACAAGGACGTTATGGCTATGGAACACGTAATTCCCCTCGGCAGTGGGGAGCCTCACTGCTGCATGCGCTCGGAACAGCCGGGCACCCATCATCGCTATCGCACTACCGATCGCGTTCTTCAAATTTTGCTCAACGACGACCTGTCACGGGTGAGGGCTGACTCTATTGCCGAGAGCATGGGTATTAGTCCCACAACGTTGCGGCGACGATTACGCGCCGATCATACCCACTACCAGTTCCTGCTGGACCGGGCACGACAGTATCGCTGCGAGCAACAGCTGCGCAACCTTTGGCTGCCCGGCAAATGCCTGGCCGACCAGCTTGGGTATTTAGAGGTAAACAGTTTCTACAGAGCATTCAGGCGCTGGACAGGGCTGAACTACAGCGAATACAAAGACCGGTATTACAGCTAGCATTCAGAGACTAAAAGACTCGCAGCCGCTAAAGCCAATCGGTGCCAAAAAGGCAGCCTAGCTAACCACGCTGAGTCCTTTATAGTTACCAATCATGACCTTGTTTCGGCCGCCTTCTTTACCATGGTAAAGCGCGGTATCGGCACGAGCGATACAGGTATCGAGGGACTCGCCTCTGCGGAAGCTGGCGATACCGAATGTCATGGTAATTTTCAAACGCTGGTTGTCGAATTCGAACACGTTTTCAGCAATCGATTCACGCAACTTCTCGGCCAGGTTGGCAGCGCCCTCAGTTTCAGTTTCCGGCAACAGCAGGATAAATTCTTCGCCACCCCAGCGAGCAATCCGGTCCACGTCGCGGGTACGCTCCTCGAGGATGCTGGCCATCCGTTTGAGCACGTGGTCACCGCAAACATGGCCATGACGGTCATTGAAGCTTTTGAAGTTATCGACATCCGTCAACACCAGGGAAAAACTTTTGCCCGAACGGAACATACGGCGAATTTCGGTCTCTGCCTCTTCGGTAAAGCCGCGACGATTTAGCAGACCAGTGAGGTGGTCTACTCTGGCTGCCTCAGCCAATCGCCTGTTGGCCGCGCTAAGGTCCGCCGTGCGCTCTGCCACCTCCGACTCAAGTTTGGAATACATGGCCGTAAATCTATTGGCCATTGACACCGCCATGGCCAGTAAAATGGCGACGAACCCCAGTGGGGCCAACCTCACGGAATCCAGATACACCAAGTCAATCAGTAAATCATTGATGGCGGTGGCAAGAAAGATGATCGCCCCCAGTAATACCGTTTTTGCTTCGGGGTTGCCGACCCGCACCTGGCCAACCATCACCCAGAGGGCTGTAGCAATAGCCGGCAAAGTCCATAGCTGCCACCAACTCAGAGTCTGATAGTGAATAATGTCCCCGGGTACAACGACCACTATCATAGACACGAGCACAAAACTGACCTGATAAGCCCTGAGCAGCGGACCAATCGGCAAACGCAGCAAAGACCAAAGCATTTGTATGGCCAGCGCAGGAAAGATATAGATAGCGCCCAGTTCTATTTTCTTCATAGCGATAAATGAAATATCAAACAAATACTTCCATTGGGTGAGCATCAATCCATAAATCCCAATATTCAACGCCATTAAGCCAAACCAGAGGTAAGTACTAAGCTTGCGGTTTCGCCCATAGAGATAAAGGTAGTAGCAGCCAAACCCAAGAATAAGTGCACAAAATAGCAACCCCGGCACCTCACTCACCATGCCTTCGAGCACCAGTTCACGATATTGACCTAGCATGTAAACACCGGAAATGGGGCCTCCACTCCAGGCCTTTACTAGTGCCTCATCACCACCCCATACGCGCAGAGCGAGTATCAGGACATTGTCTTTACTGATGGCAGAAGTGGGGATAGCAAAAACGCGCTCCTGGTCGTAGATCACTTCACTCAGCGGCGGCAAACTACCAACGCCGCCCACCAGCTTGCCGCCCGCATAAAGCTCATAAGCGCTGAGCACTTTGCCAATTCGAACGGCCAACTGCGAGATCTGGCTCTCTCGTACCAGCTCAGGGTCCAGCCGCAGGCTAAGGCGGTACCAGGCCATTTGCCCGGATTCAGGAAAACCACCACTAGGCCATCGATCAGGCACTGCCATACTGGACCAGCTGGAGTCGTCCACTGCCGGTGTGGCCCAAGCGATACTATCACCGGGCTTGAAGCGCCATTGACCGCGCAGGGAAATGCCCTCACGGAGGTTTTCCCCGGTTATAAAAGGCAGTCCGTCGGTTGTCGAAGCTGCCTGTGTCAGCGACCCAGCCAACAGCAGGCAAAAGAGCCCCGTGGCGAGCAAAAACGCCTTGCTGATCAGCCTTATTGGATGCTTTTGAGCCATAGTTTTACTGGCATTACCGTTTTATATTTACCGCAATTATAAAGAGACATTGGAGCTAAAAGCGACTGAGTCACCTAAACCTTGAAGCAGGTCACAGAAAAAAGCCCAACTAGAGCCAACCCTGGGATCGATAGTAGTGAAAACCGACATATTCCTTGATGGCGGCGGTGCTACGCCATAAATCGTCCGCTGTCGGCAGCCAGCGCGGCACTGCGGGTTTACCCACGAGTCGCTGGTAGTCGGTGGGGGCGGGAATCACCTCAAAGCCCTGACGTTCAAATAGCGGAACAGCCCGTGACATATGATATGCAGACGTTACCAGCAAAATCCTGCGTACGTCCCTGCCCTGCAAAATCAGCGCCGAATAGCGGGCGTTTTGCTGGGTATCCAGACTCTGGCGTTCCATCAACAGCGCACGATCGGGCAATCCCATCAATACCATGTAATCGCGCAATTGCTCCGCCTCTGGGCGGCTGCCAGTGGTGGACCCGCCGGACAGTAATACCAGCGGTGCCTTCTTTGCTTTGTACAGGGACACGGCGTGAGTAAGCCTGTCTGCCGCCGCATTAAGGTCCGCCATGCTACTCCAATAGGTATCGCCGCGAGTGGCGCCACCCAGAACTACAATCGCATCGGCTTTAGGTACAACCGACATCGCCTTGGGCCTGAAATCATCCTCTAGGCTGGCCATCAAAAAGTCGGCTACAAGCGCAGTGGAGCAGGCATAAAGCCATACCATCGAAATCCCAAGCAAAGAGGCTGATGTTCGTCGCCGGGGCCAAAGTAGCAGCGCCATGAGCGCTAACAGGAGTGACAGGCTTAGTGGATAGACCAGCAGCGATAACAACTTGGTAAGCGAAAAAGAAATAGTGGGGCTCCTGTATACTCAGGCGACTCTTAATAATACCAAGCTAAAGGAACTACACCATGCAATACGTTGCGATTGTTACGATTCTTCTAATCATTCAATACATGGCCTACATGATGTTCTGCGGCTTCGCACGCGGCAAAGACACCGTTGTTGCCCCCGCCACTAGCGGTGATGAGCGCTTCGAGAAAGCGTTTCGGGTGCAGATGAACACTCTGGAGCAGTTGATGGTGACACTGCCAAGCATGTGGATTTGCGCGTATTTTTTCAGCCCGCTGTGGGCCGCTGGATTGGGTGTGGTGTTTATGGTGGGAAGATTGCTATACCGTCAGGCGTACATGAAAGACCCTGCAACCCGCGGCACCGGCATGATGATCGGGTTTGTGGCGAATATAGGGTTAATCGTTTTGTCCCTTTGGGGCGCCATTGGGCAGATTTAATTGCCGTAACCTTCGGGGTTTGCCTCCTGCCAACGCCAGGTATCGGCACACATTTGCTCCAGGCTGCGGGTGGCCCGCCAACCCAGTAAAGACTCGGCCATTGCCGGGTCTGCCCAACACTCGGCGATATCCCCTGCCCTGCGATCAACCAGCTCGTAGGGTATGTTCTTACCGCTCGCCTGTTCAAAAGCACTAATCATATCCAGCACGGAAGCGCCGACGCCAGTGCCGAGGTTAACCGTTAGTACGCCGGCGTTATCCAGCACGTATTCCAGTGCCGCCACATGACCCTCGGCCAGATCCACGACGTGAATGTAGTCGCGCACGCCGGTACCGTCGGGAGTCGGGTAGTCGCTACCAAAAACTGATAACTTGTCTCGTCGGCCTACCGCCACCTGGGCCACAAAGGGCATCAGATTGTTGGGCCAGCCCTGAGGGTCCTCTCCTATACGACCGCTGGCATGAGCACCAACCGGATTGAAGTAGCGCAAGCGACCAATACTCCAGTTGGGACGCGCCTGGCCCCAGTCCGCCAGAATTTCCTCTACCATTAGCTTGGAGCGGCCATAAGGATTGGTCGCTGAAGTGGGAAAACTTTCCTTAATCGGCACAGATGCCGGATCACCGTAAACCGTCGCGGAAGAGGAAAATATAAACTTATCGACCCCGGCGCGTTCCATAGCCGCCAACAGCACCAAAGTGCCATTGACGTTGTTGTCGTAATACTCCAGTGGCTTCTCGACCGACTCACCTACCGCCTTTAAGCCAGCAAAATGCATGACCGCTGCGATGTCGTGGCTTGCAAATAATTGATCTAGTCCAACAGAGTCGCGAATATCACATTGCACCAAGGGCACCGACATCCCGGTGAGCTCTTCTACACGAGCAACTGCTTCGGCGCTGGCATTGCAGAGGTTATCCAGGACCACCACCGAATAACCCGCCTCGGCCAGGCACGTACAGGCGTGTGTGCCGATATAACCGGCACCGCCGGTGACCAGAATAGAGTGGGGCATAACAAACTCAGATAAATCAACAAGGAATTGATTGTAACCCGCTGTGGTGACGAGTGGCTAACTGACTGACTGATATGCAATCCAGGCACCGAATCAAAATTTAGTAGTGATTATGTCTCATTGGGCTTGCGCTCAAACCTTTATCCACACGCTGTCAGATGCCCCAGAAACGGTTAGTATGCTGCTTGAGCTATCGATAAGCTTTGCTTGTTTCACAGCCTTTGGGGTGAGAACGAAAGAAACACACGATGCACTTCGCCATTATTGCCCTCATATCTGTCGTCGTCGCCAGGATTAGTATTAGTTTGGGGGCACGACTGGGCCTGGTCGATCACCCAGATGCCAGAAAGCAGCACTCGGGCACTGTCGCCCTGACCGGCGGTGTTTTCATTTTTTTGACCATCCTGCTAGGGACACTTTTCCTCGACATTGAACCCTACACAACGGAGATGATGGTTATAGCGATCGCTGTATTTTTAGTGGGTGTATTTGACGATTTTCAACAGATTCATGCCGGCCTGCGCTTACTTATCCAATATGTTGCGGGAGCACTGCTAGCGACTTATGGCGGCATTGCCATTGATAACGTCGGGAACCTATTGGCCTTCGGCGACATATACCTGCTATTACTTACCATTCCGCTGACGGCGTTATCTGTGGCAGGACTCTCTAACGCATACAACATGACCGATGGCATTGATGGATTGGCAGCATCGACTATTGCCTTACCCCTCCTTGCTCTGTATTGCCTCGCCGTTGACAACAGACATCCTGAGGCTGAGTTTTTGATGCTAATGCTGATACCTTTAGGCGTCTTTCTAATCTTCAACCTCGGCCCCAACAATAACCTGTTGCCTAAGGTGTTCCTGGGAGACGGCGGCAGCATAACTCTGGGCTTTCTTGTAACAGCGTCGCTGGTGCACTTTTCTCAGGGAGATTGGGCCGTTATTGAGCCAGTTACCGCGTTGTGGATGGTAACCGTGCCATTGATGGATATGCTTGCAACCATGCTGAGGCGCTATCGAGGTGGCCGAAAAGTGATGGACGCCGATCGGTCGCATTTACATCACACGCTAATGGATATGGGGTTCACTCCTCGGCAAACGCTAACGATTTTAGTAGTCTACGCGACTGGCGGCATCGCTGTGGGTCTGGCGTTAGAAGCTGTTCCGGCTTACGTCAGCCTCGCTGGTTACTTCCTGGTTTTCGGATTGCATTGCGCTTTTGTTCTAGACCTGCTCTCCATACAGAGCAGAGAATGATCGCCAAAAACGTTCACTTTCACGCCTCTTCACAGTACCATCTCTTTAGTCGTCTAGTAGCGTAGTCGCTATCTAGCACTATTACTTCAGCGAGATGAATCGATTGGTGAAACAACCCACTATAGCCGTCATAGGCCTGGGCTACGTTGGCCTGCCCCTGGCCGTAGAGTTTGGTAAGCAATACCGAACCATCGGTTTCGATATCAGCAAGGTACGCATTGATGAACTAAGTGCAGGCGACGACTGCACGCTGGAGTTTGACGCGGCTGAATTGAAACACGCCACACAGCTTACTTTTACTCACGAGCCGGCGGATATCGGAGACGCCAACGTCTTCATTGTTACCGTGCCCACACCTATCGACCAACACAATCGACCGGACCTCAGACCACTGGGTTTGGCCAGCACCACAGTAGGTAAACTGCTTAAACAGGGCGACGTTGTGATTTACGAATCTACCGTCTACCCCGGCGCTACCGAGGAATACTGCGTTCCCTTATTAAGCCAGCACTCTGGCCTGGCATTCAATAGGGACTTTCACGTGGGTTATAGTCCGGAGCGCATCAACCCGGGCGATAAGGAGCACAGCCTCACCTCCATTATCAAAGTAACTGCAGGCTCCAACCAGAAAACAGCTGACTATGTAGACGAACTATATAACTCCATAATCACCGCCGGTACTCACAAAGCTCAGAGTATTAATGTGGCAGAGGCCGCCAAAGTTATCGAGAACACGCAGCGGGACGTCAATATCGCGCTAATGAATGAGCTGGCTATGATCTTTAATCGCTTGGACATTGAGACTGATCACGTACTTCAGGCCGCGAGTTCCAAGTGGAATTTTCTGCCATTCAAACCCGGACTCGTAGGCGGCCACTGCATTGGCGTTGACCCCTACTACCTAACGCATAAGGCCCAAGAGATCGGTTATCACCCTGAGATGATTCTGGCGGGGCGGCGCATTAATGACCAGATGGGAAGTTACGTGGCGGCCCAATTTGTTAAAGCGCTGCTGGAAAAGGACATACACATCAAGGGTGCGCGAGTGCTGGTAATGGGCTTAGTATTTAAGGAAAACTGCCCAGACCTGCGTAA
Organism: Candidatus Seongchinamella marina; assembly: GCF_026262685.1. Taxonomy (NCBI): domain Bacteria; kingdom Pseudomonadati; phylum Pseudomonadota; class Gammaproteobacteria; order Cellvibrionales; family Halieaceae; genus Seongchinamella; species Candidatus Seongchinamella marina. Next base: position 108,138 of record NZ_SHNP01000007.1, on the reverse strand, counting down.
CAGCAAAGTTGTAGACGTAATACGCGAACTGCAAGATTATAACGTAGACTTGGACACTTACGACCCGTGGGCGGACGCAGCAATCGCCTACGATGAATACAATATTGACATGATCGTCGAACCTGAAGCGGGCGTTTATGACGGCATTATCATTGCGGTAGCCCACCAACAATTCAGAGACATGACGGCACAGCAGATTCGCGCCATGGGTAAGTCAAGGCACGTTTTGTACGACCTGAAGAATGTGTTGCCGACTGATGCGAGCGACATAAGACTGTAAGCGATGACGCCTTATCAAAAAGTAAAAGATCAAATCACTGCCACACCGGCCACTTGGCTGGTTACCGGAGCTGCAGGCTTTATAGGATCTAACCTGGTAGAAACTCTGCTTCGACTTAACCAGACAGTCATAGGCCTTGATAATTTTGCAACTGGCCACCAGGCCAATCTGGACGAAGTTCAATCATTGGTCAATGAGAAGCAATGGCAACGGTTCAACTTTGTACAAGGTGACATTACTAATCCAGACGACTGCCAACGAGTCTGCATTGGAGTCGATCATGTTCTTCATCAGGCAGCGCTGGGTTCAGTGCCTCGCTCCCTGAAAGACCCCATCACCACCAACCGTGTAAACGTAGACGGCTTCCTGAACATGCTAATAGCGAGTAGAGATGCCTTGGTAAAAAGCTTCACCTATGCAGCCAGCAGCTCAAGCTATGGAGATCACCCCGCGCTACCCAAGGTAGAGGAAAATATCGGTAAGCCCTTATCGCCCTACGCTGTGACCAAGTACGTAAATGAACTGTACGCCGAGGTATTTGCACGCTCTTACAATTTCAACACCATAGGGCTGCGTTACTTTAATGTATTTGGCGAACGTCAGGACCCCAACGGCGCCTATGCTGCGGTAATTCCTAAATGGATCGCTGCGATGATCAGCAACTACGATGTAATCATTAATGGAGATGGAGAAACTAGCAGGGATTTCTGTTTTATCGACAACGTCGTTCAGGCAAATCTACTCGCAGCAACATCAAGCGAAGATGCCAGAGACTCTATTTACAATGTGGCGTTCGGAGGAAGAACTTCCCTAAACACGCTTTTTTCGGCGCTGCAACGTACGCTTGCCGACAATAACGTCTGCTATGAGAAGCAGGCAATATATGGCACTTTTCGCGATGGCGATGTGCTGCACTCACAAGCTGATATCAGCAAAGCTGAAAAAAATTTGGGTTATAGGCCGGAGTTCGATATCAGCGGTGGTATTGCCAGAACAATTCCTTGGTATATTTCGAAAAAACACTCGCCCCATGAGCAACAATTCTAACTGGTCTATTTTCAGGATACTCTGCGAAGTACTAGGCGGGCAAAATGATCAACGCTTAATACAGGCAGAGATGAATCGGCAACTGCCAGCACTGTTTGATATAGCAGCAGTGAACGACGTGCTACCTGCCCTTGCAGTAAGGTGCAATGATCAGCAGGTGAGCACCGACACTTTAAGTGAACATCAGCGCAGCAAGCTCAAGCAAGCCCTAATAGACAACACCGTGCGCAACATGCAGATTAAGGCGCAGTCTCTAAAAATCACAACTCAACTGAACCGGGCCGGAATTACTCCGCTATTTTTGAAAGGCACTTTACAACTGCTAGACCCCAGCACAAAAGACCTGGGCTTTCGCAAACAATTAGACATCGATTTGCTGGTAGAACCGGAACAACTAGCAATAGCTGCTGACATTTTCCTTGCCGAGGGTTACAACTTCTGCAATACAACTGCTGAATCTTATTCCAAATCAACATCTCTACTAAACACGTCAACAGCGATAAAAAGCAGCGCCGCTCACCATCATCTTCCTCCACTCATCAAAGAGGGTTACGAAACCTCTGTAGAATTGCATCGGCACTTTCTACCCAAACGTTTTCAGCAGAAAAACCCCTTAGGGCCCTTATTTAAAAGAGCACAAGTCCAGCAAAGTCACGGTGCAAGATTTCTCACACCTAGTTTTGATCACCAGATCACACACCTGATACTAGGCAAGGTGGTACACGATGGACACTTGGTTCGCCGTACAATTCCTATTCGAGAGGCCTGCGATTACATTAGGCTTTCCGAAACTGGAAAAGAATTTATTGATTGGAACTCGCTGCCGCGACAGTGTAGTGACGCTCACGCAGTTTTTTCGAATATCATAGAAGCTTTAATGCTGTATCCTGCGAACGGTGCCAGCATAAATCCTCGTAAAACCGCAGTTCAATTACAGATATTACAAAAGCGCTACAACTCACCTGCCGTCGCCAACTTGTTGGACGCTCACGCTAGAGTGTTGCATCTTATGAGCTCGTTTCTTCACAGTCCCGCGAAACTGCCAGCTTATCTTAGGCGACTCCAATAGCAACTCAGAAACCAATGTGCATTGAATCGGCCTATAGAACGTTCTCTAACTGACCGCAGAGGACCCACAACTGCATCTGAAGTGTCAAAGACCAAGGGGATACTTGTGTCGGAGGAGTAGTACAATTGTCATCAAAACTCAACTCGTGAGTTTACAGACTATCGAAGAAAATACGCAGTCTAAAGCCAAAAAATGATAACCCAAACCTAATTAAGCAGCTGGCTTATTGTATTTACGGGCAGTTACTGCTGACTCGACAGCCCGCAGAGTCGCGTCGACGACTATTTTTTCGTCAAACTTCGAAGAAACGAGCCTACGCCCCTGCTCACCCATTTTCGCGCGTTTTTCTTGCGTCATTTCCAGCATAGATGCCATGGCAAGTCGCAAGGACTCACTAGACTTGACCTCGCACACCAGCCCATTAACTCGATCTTCAACCACGTCCTTACAACCAGGTACACTTGTAGTCACTACCGGCAACCCCATAGCACCTGCTTCTAGTAAACTACGCGGCATTCCCTCACGATAAGACGGCAACACTACGCAATCTACCTGTGCATAGACATCTTCCATTGAATCACTAGGGCCAAGCCATTCAACTCCTGGCTCTCGACTCCATTCAGACAACTGGGCACTTGTGACAGCAGAAACGTTTTCCACGTCCGCAAATCCAGACAACCAAAGTGTACACCTTACACACTCGGCATTGATCGCCCTTACAGCTGCAATGAGCTCATTTAGCCCTTTGTCGGCCAGCATTCGTCCAGCAAAGAGAAAACGAAACGGGCCAGTGTGATCTTTTTTTAAGCCAGGATGAAACCGCTGTAAATCTACACCTGAGCCCGGCAACAATTCCAGTCGTGACAGAGGAACTAGTTTCAAATCCGCGAGCTTCTTCATATCCTCTGCATTCTGGCAGAACACTCGGTATGCAAGTGGCTGACTGACCTTGTATAGCAAGCGCACCGCTGCCGAAATTAGCCCTCTGCGTATAAATGCTGTACCCAAGCCTGACACGTTATTGATAGCGAGCACGCCCAGAGTTCGGGCAGCCCAGGTACCGTATACATTGTTTTTGATCGTAAAGTGCAAGGCCGCAACCGGCCGCAATTGACGGTAGTAACGCCAGAACTGGACAACCAAACCTGCGTCTTTAAAGGGATTTCTTCCCTGATTGCTCATAACTAAAGGCAACCATTCGCATCCGAGGTCATCTTTTAACTTTTGGCTATAGTCGTCCTCCGGAGAAAGACAGATCACTCGATAGCCATTCTTGATAAAGCAACGAATAGTAGACGCTCGAAAGTTGTACAAATACCATGAAGTATTGGACGAGAGAGTGACAATCTTCATGCGATAGCCAGAGGCATAAACTTGCCCTTTCACAGGTAAAAATAACTTTGATACGGTAGCCAGGCAAAAGCGTGTGAAGCATAATTTAACCAGACAAACTGCACTAGTGCATAGTAAGCCACCACACCAATTGTCAGCAATTGTCGCCACTCAATTCGGTTCGCTAAAAAGGGCAGGCGAGAAAAAGTGAATAACTGTAACGGAATAAAATACAGGGCGATTCTGTCTACTGCTGTTGATGAAATTGTCACCAGCGGCACCGTAGCTAGAGAAAATATGGCCAACCACACCCACAGCTTTCTCTCAGTATCGCTATAGAAAAGCCACTTCCTGAGCGCAATCAGTATTATTGAAGGAACTGCGTTCATCAGCACTCTAATTAAACCACCCTGGGAACGATAATTAGCCTCCACATAGTTTTTCCAAAGAATTTCCGCGGAATCCAAAACCAAGAAATATGCTCCGCTCGCGGCCACAACACACACCCAGATGAACGTGTATATTCTACTAGTAGTCGCGGACAACGCTGCAATAGGCAGTAATAGCACAGCGGATTTATGGAATAAGGCGCCCAGCAGAACGTAAACTACAAATTTCAATGTCTGGTGCTTGCCCAAGTAAGTGAGAGCTATAAGGGCCATCCCTAACGCCACACTTTGTCGACTGTAACCCATAGCCACAACGACGAGCAGGTACGGAACCGATACCAGCAAGGAAAGCCAAGGCATCGGCTGCTGCCTACAAAAATGACCAACCCCCCATACGACCAGTACAGCGCAAACGAGATTTACCGAGTAGATTGTCCCGCCTGCCCTAGCCACTACCCAATTCAACAAATAATAACCCGGATCTGTGTACTGCAGAGTCTCATCAAAAGTCATGTAACTGATATGGTTAAAATGCCTGGCGTAATTGGCCCAGTCTCCACCGACATCATGCCGAAAGCCAATCATCAGCGTGAAAATTATTAAAACTGCGACCCAGGCCAGACGATGCTCACTGTTTTTTAGCTCACCATTAAGGTCACGCAGTGAAGCGATCACCCCGAGAGCCGCAAGAAAAAACATAAACCAATAAGGCCACATATCGAACTACCTACTGCACCTCCAGCCAAGACTGAAACATAAGAATAGACCACAATCGATAACCGTTATTGACGCCTGCGTGACAGTGTTCCTGCCATGCAGCGCGAATGGGGGCAGGATGAAAAAAACCTTCGTTTGCTAAGCGCTCTTCATCCAAAAGATTCTCTGTCCAGTCGCGCAGCGGGCCGCGCAGCCATTGATCCAACGGAATACCAAAACCCATTTTCGGGCGCTCAATTAACTTACCGGGCACATGCCGATCGAGAAGCCGGCGCAACAGCCACTTCCCCTGCCCATGGCGCTGCTTCATGTGCATAGGCAACTGCCAGGCAAACTCCACAAGATTATGATCTAAAAAAGGTGCACGGGTTTCGAGTGAAACTGCCATAGCAGCCCTATCAACCTTCACCAGAATGTCGTCCGGCAAGTACATCATGGCATCTAGAGCCATCATCCGCTCCACGGAGTCCTCCAGCTGTGGCCAGCTTCCTCGAGTATCGAGCAGGTTAGTAGGCATATAACCGTCCACGACCACGGCATGAGCGCTGGGCCACTCGGTCATCAGAGAGACGTAGAGATCATCCACACTAGCGGAATTTGCATTGCCAAATCTCTGACCGAGCTTGTGGGCCTTATCCCCTGGCGTGGCTACGCCTCGCTTCTTGGCCCACGGGCCCAACGATTTATTAACGACGGGCGCCGGAACAGCAGTTAACAGGGCGCCGGTAAACTTGCGCATAGACGCAGGCATGAAACTCAACTTGCTGCTGAGCCGGGGCACATGAAAATGGCGGTTATACCCTGCAAACAGTTCGTCACCCCCGTCGCCTGATAGCGCAACCGTCACGTCTTTGCGCGCAAGCTGCATAACCAGATGGGTAGGGAGTTGAGAGGAATCAGCGAACGGCTCATCCCATATGCACGGCAGCTCAGGCACCAGGTTCAGGGCGTCATTTGCGCTCAGGTACAGCTCATTGTGATTCGTACCAAGGTGCTTTGCCACCGCCCGGGCATGCTCTGCCTCATTGTACTGCTCCTCATCAAAGCCGATGGTAAACGTGTTTATTGGAAGGTTGTTGTGAGCTTGCATTAACGCACAAACAGCCGAAGAATCGACCCCACCGGACAACAACGCTCCAAGTGGCACATCCGCCAGCATCTGGCCATGTACTGCCCCTAACATAACTTTTTCAAGCTCTTCCAGGGCTTCTGTGTCATTGCCTTGAAAAGGGGCGGCTGCGCCGGCCTCTGCCGCGGCCGAAAACTGCCAGTAAGGCTGAGGGACAGCCTCGGTATCCCCAGCGTTAATCTCAAGCCAGGTCCCCGCTGGAAGTTTGTATATATTCTGATATCGAGTAAGGCGCCGGGATAAAGTTATGACGCAAAAACAGAGATAAAGCGCCACGGTCGACTTCGGCGTCAAACGCCGGATGCGCCTTCAGGGCCTTTAGTTCCGAGCCGAACAGGAAGGTATTGCCCTGCCAACCATAGTAAAGCGGTTTTTCACCCAATCGATCGCGGGCGAGCAACAGAGATTGTTGTTCCCTGTCCCAAACAGCAATAGCAAACATCCCAGTAATGGCTTCAAGCGCTTGTTGAAACCCCCAAGCTTCTATACACGCAAGAAGGGTTTCAGTGTCAGAACGCCCACACCAGGCGACTGCATACAGATTGCCTCCGTTTAACTTTGCTCTCAAGTCTAAATGATTATAGATCTCTCCGTTAAATGCCAACACGTAGCGTCCACTGGCAGAGTGCATAGGTTGATGGCCGGCTTTCGTTAGATCTAAAATAGCAAGCCGTCGGTGGCCCAGTGCCACTAAAGCTTCAGGAGCATCGAGCCAGACTCCTGACACGTCAGGCCCGCGTCGAAATAAAGAGCTAGTCATCACCTCGATGACACGCTCCGAATTTTCCGACGGATCTCCGCTATAAAACCCCGCTAAGCCGCACATATTTTAGTCCCTGATAAGAGATACAGTGGCATTCAACACCCCTAACAACTTAGTAGCGCTGATCTCCAAATTATAATTACTCTCCACTATCGCTCGACCACGTCGACCCATTTTTTCTCCAATAGCTTTGTTGTCACGCAACTCAGTCAGGGCATCTACCCAGGATGCATGGTCAGTTGTTAGGTAGCCATTGTGCTCATGTTCTACAATTTCTCTGTTGATTCCGACCGGAGACGCCACCACGGGCAAGCCGCAGGCCATGTATTGGATCAACTTAAATCCACACTTACCACGCGCCCATAATTCATCAGGCAGCGGCATTATTCCAACATCAATCTGATTTAATTCAGCAACCTCAGTCTCCTCACTCCACTCAATAATATCGACTGGCACTCCGCATAAACTGCAAGGCCCAGACCCAATGAGAACCACACGCGCCTGACCACCAGAGCAAACTTCAGCTAGAGCGGGAGCGATCGCTTCGAGATATTTAGCTGTAGAAGGAGAGCCAATCCACCCAATTTTAAATACAGCATCCGCACGAGACCTTTGGCATGGCAGGGGATATGATTTTAAAGCTAAAACCGTGGGCACAACTTCGACTCTTTTCGCTCCTGCTGCACTTGCATAGTCAGCGAGATAATTGTTACCGACAATCACAACCTCAGACCCCCGCATCACATTAGAAATTTTCTTGCTTAGAAGATATCTGATAATGAACGAGCGGTGGTTATCATATTGATGAAATATCGCGTCATCGTAGTCCAATGTATAGCGAACACCGAACCATCTCAATATTCGGGTTGCTAGAGCTGGAAGGTAAGGAAAAAGTTCTTTCTCGATCACTAACATGTCATAGTCTCTCGCGCGCAGCAAAGTCCTCAACCTGCGCAAGTAAGACCTCAACACAATACCAACACTGGCTTTACCGTATTGATAGCGATGTTCGAGATAGTCATCTTCAAACAACGTAGACACATTGCAATGGAATCCAGCATCTTCAAAATATGGGACATATTGCAATGTGCGATAACGACTGCTGGCACCTTTGCGTGAATATTTAGTCAAGAATAATATCGTCGGTGCGTCTGTGACTTTCATTGATTTTTTGTCAAAACCTTTGAATTGATTCTCGGTTCTACGGATATAGACCTCAGTTTAGAGGATCACCCAACACAGATTGGTAAAGCGTCCGATAGCTTTTAACCCCAAGCTCCAAAGAAAACACTAACTCTGCTACCCTGCGGCAACGCTCAGTTAAATCAGCTTCCAGAAGAAGATCTTCCAACTCACCATAGGCTCGATGCATCTCCTCTTCAGAGTTATCTGAGACAACCACCCCCACTCTATATTCGGCTACAATCTGTGCCACATCCCCAATACCCGCGCTCACTACTACCGGCAGCCCCGAACCTAGCACTTCGGCCATGCGCGTGGGAGAGCTCCCCAACTTACTCAAGCCATCAGCAAAGAACATTACCGATAAAGAATGTCCATGCAAAACCCCTGGCATTTGCTCTGATGGACAGGCCCTGATGCTCAATCTATCACCATATTCACCCTCAGGGTCGATCTGTCTGCGAATCTCTTTTTGGTCATCAAGGGTCACGATATCAAACCTGGAGGAAGTATTCCCACGGAGTGCCACCCGCACCCAGGAAGCGAGCCAATCCATCCGAAACCAGCCACTAAGCACAGTGCCAATACAGCCGTGCACACGGGCTTGCGATTCATGCCGCTCTGATGGCTTAAACCTCTGGAGGTCTGCACAAGTAGGTATCACAATCATCTTCTGACCGGCGAGTTCATCTGGATAGGTCTGCTGTAGGTATTCAACAGCAGCTTGAGTGAGCGAAACCACACCTGCAGCTTCGCGAAGGCAGGCACGCTCCGCCCATGTAATCGCTTTATGGGCCAAACTATCACGCCGCAATCGTCGGGCGGTGATAAGTTCCTCCGGCCAGAGCGCACGCATATCAAACACAAAGGGTACCCCAGTCAATCGATGAACCAGGAGTGCGACTGCTGCCGGAATATAAGATCGAGCATGAATGAGCCTTGCTTCACCCTGCCGCACCTCTCTCCAAGCGAGCAGTGCCATATCGAGCATACTCAGAGCCGACGCTAAAAATCTGGGATGAGACCTAAAACGTCTGGGGAGCCATCGAATACCAAACGATTCACACTGCTCCATAGCTCTAGCCATAGCTCCAGCGTCTGCCATATCTGCGGCCTTCTCATAGGTAATCAGAGTGATAGTGTAATCAGCAGATAGGCCTCGCAGATAAGCAAACACCTGGCTTTGTCCCAGGGGTTCCAACAAACCAGTGCGCGTCAAATAGAGGATCTTCAAGTGCGATCAACCTTCGTTCGAAAATTTGCTGAGTTTTTTTTGCATGCCATTACCCATGCACATTTGTGCTGGAGTTCTCAGAAAAAGGGCAACGCGCTTCTCTATTTCTTGAAAGGAAAAAAAGCACGCGCATTTTTACTGTATTGCATACCTACACCCACCTCTTCAAGAACATAAAGGCGATCTTACTCGTTTCGGCCAGTACCACTTGCAGAGTGGATTCATCTGTCCACCATAGCTCTTCAGGAGACATGTAATTCGCATAGTCGCCTGAGCTCACCACCAAAATATTGACTTGCGACAGGCTAATTCGTGAATGAAAGATCAATGAGGCTCGTCTTGTATGGTACGGATCAGTGATGATCAACAAGCTACTCACCCTATTCTCTAAGCAAAATTGCTCCACAAGCTCGGCATCACTTAACGTGTTTGTGGAACCTTCCAAAACCCTCACATCCTTACCGTCAATAGCACAGTCCAGACATAAATTTTTCTGTATATGCTCCCACGCACTTTTTTTACCATCTACGAGCAGCAATTGACTAACAAAGCCGGCGTCATACAAGGACAGGCCAGCGCGTAAACGGCTACCCCCTCCTCCTCCCAATACCACCCCGACCTCTGCCTTTTCTGGCTGATTAGCTAAAACAAGCCAGTCTGGAATTCGGAAAACTAACAGTGCAATAACAGTGTATGTTGCTAAGGTGCCAACACTCAGTCCAAGCAGAAACGCAGTAAATCGACTCAATCTCAATTACCAAATAATCTATCTTTAAATTCGTGCCCTTCCAGTTTATCTAAAAAGGATTGCTGTACGGCAGTTATTGTGGACCCGATGCCTCTCGCTTTTTTGTGGGGAACATGAGATCAAGGTATTTCTCAGCCGCTATGTGAGGCTCGAATGCTTGCGCCCTTTGAATCAGTCGATTAGCATCATGAACTCGACCAAGTGATGTCTCCATGGCATCTGCTAACGCTGTTGCATCACCAACAGGAACCAACGCTCCATAGCGTCCGTCTTGCAAAATTTCAGCTGGACCGGAGGGGCAATCGGTGGACACAACTGGCGTACCGCAGGCTAGCGCCTCGACGATCACATTACCAAAGCCTTCATAATCGGACGACAGCACAAAAAGGTCAGCCGTACAATAAAATGAAGTTGGATCATTGTGGAACCCTGCAAAAATCACTTGCTCGCTAATTCCCAACTCATGCGCCATAGTCCGCAGCTTGGTCTCACCGTCTCCTGCACCCAGAAAGATGAGCCGCGCTTCGGTTCTATTCTGGATAAGCTTAGCAAAGGCGCGCAATAAAAGAGGATGATTTTTGACCGGTTTAAAGCTTCCTACCGTGAGAATTCTCGCGCCAGGTGGGACACCCCATCGCGCGTCGATCTCAGCTAATACCTGCAGATCGGGTTTCGGTCTGGGGGCAACCGGATTGTTGACCACCTGAAAGTCACTCTCGGGCATCTTGGCCAGAAGCGCGATGTCTCTAACGACACCTACGGATACGCCGATGCGTGCATCTGCAAGGCGATAACCCATAGCCATGCTGGCACGCAAGGCCATACGATGAGCCTTACCCCAAGTCATATATTGTGCAGACAATATCCCATGCTCGCTCACAGTGACATTGCCACGGAAACCAGATATGCGCGCCACGAGGGCTGCAATTGTTGTCAACGGCCATATCCCCACTAGTAGCGCATCAGGCTGTGCATGACGTAAGTAACGGGCAAGGGGCAGCGCCAACTGCCGAGCACGTTGCGCGCCTAGATCGATCACCGGAAATAAAGATCCCGCCTCGGTCAGAAGCTCACCCTCGGCTCGCATCAGCACAAATACCACCTCATGGCCGGCGCAAAAAAACTCGTGGGCGAGATCGATACTCACACGCTCAGCGCCACCGCCAGCGAGGTCAGGAAGAAGAATGGCAATTCTTTTTGGCTCATGTTTCATCTGGGAAAAATATCAAATCTCACAGGCAGAAAAAACGATATCAACACATCCTATCTACTAGACAATTTATGCGGTATTTCTCAAACATCGAACTGCCTTGGCAGGCAGCCCCACCGCCAACATTCCGTCCGGAATGTTTGACCTAACAAGCGCATGGGCGCCAATCACAGCACCGTCGCCCACTATGAAGGAACCATCACCGATATAACAATCATCACCGATCACAATCTCCCCCCCTTGGGCAATTAGTACCGCATTCCTTCCGATGGACACCCTCTTCCCAAGCTGAATAATTCCGCCATCAGTCGCTCGAAGCTCCACGCCTTTTCCAAAATTATACTTACCTTGAATTTTTATACTTGCATTTAAAGTGGTACCTAAACGTATAGAAGCGGAATTCCATTTCTTTTTAGACCGTGTTAATCCTGAACCAAGCTTACGCGTGAAGAGGATCCAATGCTTTTTCATCATCCATTCACGAGAACGTGTCATGATCGCCACCCGAACTTCAAACCACCGATGACCGACGAGTCTAGAGATAAAACCCTTCTTGCCCGAAAAAACATTACCGCATTCCACGCAATGAAGACTATAGAACTGGCAATTGCCGCCCCTTCTGCATCAGTCATCGCAACTAGTGGAGGAGCGATAACAAAAAACACAAGTAATGAAAAACCTAGACTGCGCGTCACAAGCCGTTCATGGCCAGTCATATTCAACAAGGTAGCACCCGGACCAAAAAAAGACCCTACAATTGCTCCCCCCCCAAGAACGAGAAGTATAGAGTTGGCCTCACGAAACTCATCACCAAACAGAAACCCCAGAATATCCTCACCAAAAAAGATAAAGGGGAGCGTCAATAAAAACACACCCAAAACCATAGCCAGACTGGCCAAACCTAACAGTTGCTGCAACTTGTGCTGCTCTTGCGCGCTGTGAAGCTGTGCAAAAATGGGGGAAAACACTATATTGATTAGCGTAAGCGGAAATGTCAGCAATAGGTACACTGAACTGCCCACCCGATAAATACCTACCAGGTATGTGCTAGCCAACACCCCCAAGACCAAAATTGGCAGGTTGCCCTGCACAACACGCATGGCCTCAGTCAACGCCATTGGCCATGCACCTTGGAACCACTGCGCCGATTGCGCGTGAGTGACATCTAGCGGCGACACCTTGGGTAATACTCGCTGTAGTAAAAAATAAGCAACGAGAGCGGAAAGCGCTACTGCCAGAACCTGCAGCGCCATTGCTCCCTGAGGCCCAACAGCTGAAGGATAGCTAACTACACCCACGTACAGAAAGAGCGAGTAGAACAACGGCCGGAAAATTGCCTCTGGGAGTTGCCCTTTTACAATGTGCTGAAGCCCTCGTAATGCTGAGCCATAAATATTGGCCAGGGGCGTAAGTATCACGATAAGCAGACCGGCCACAACGGCATATAGCAGAGTAATTCCTGAGGAATCCTTCTGCCAATAGGCAGCTATGATTCCAACAGTTGCGGCCGGTAATGCGAGCAGGCAAACCGTGCGGCTACACCATCGCAGCAGCGCATAAAGCCCTGCCCAATCGTTATTTGTATAAGCCCTGGCAGACTCGCGCGTGACAAGTTGCGGCAGACCAAATGCTGCAAAAGTCATGGCTATAGAAATAATCGACATGGCAAGCCCATAGATGCCATAACCTTCTACCCCGAGCGCACGAGCCAATTGCACCCCCACCAGAAAACTCAAACCCATGCCAGCTGTGCGGATACCGGCACTGCCCAAGAGCGCTCTTAGCAAAGTAGGACTCAATCCTTGATCCGACAAGTAGGCCTTCATCAATAGGAACATCTCAAACTACTCAGATACTACTGAGTCGAACGGCGTCAAGGGCGCAAGCGACTGCCCATGAAACTGGCTGGAAATGATACTGGCGGGAGTGCTCTGCATCAGGCGGTGTGCGCGCTCCACGCCATAAACTTCACTGGTATGAGTAAAAGCCTCCTTAAGTACCGGAGGGCGAGCCTTTTCATTGTGGCCATCGCTCGCGATAACAGTTATCGCATCATCATCAAGTAACTGTCGTGCGATAGTCTGAGCGCCGTCGCCAAATGCGCCAATAATCGAACCGGCAGTTACCTGCAGCCAGCAATCCGCATCAATAAAGGGTTGCAACAGCGCCGGATCTTTCATTACCTGCTTGTTGCGCTCGGGGTGAGCGATTAATGGTCGTATTTTCCTATTCATCAACCACTGCACCAGTTTATCGCTGCCGGGGATGATATGGCTGTGGGGGAATTCCAGCAGCATTATTTCATAGCCGTCCACTTCACCGTAGAAAGGGATTTGGTTGTTTGTGATCTGGGTAATAATTTCGTCGGTTAAGCGTACCTCAGCGGCGAAGCCAAGATGCAGCGGGATGCACTGTTGGGCTACTGCTCGTTGCAATTTGGCGAATTTTACCTGGATAGATTTGCGAGTGTTTTCCCAGCGGCCGGGATGAATGTGAGGAGTGCAGATGGCGTGCGTGGTGCCGGAGGAAGCAGCCAGGCGACAGAGCTCCAGGGACTGCTCTAAGGTGTCTGGGCCATCATCTACACCAGGAAGTAAGTGGGCGTGAAGATCGATCACGTTATGGAACCACCTAACCGGTTGCTGGAATGACGGCCCGCCTCATTCTCGGAAAAGACCAGCTTAGTGAGTTTCTGATTGTGAGGCATAGTAGTCGCCATACTCATAGCCACTGCCGTAATAGCTACGGGCTTTTTTAGCATCAAACTGGTTGAGTATTACACCTGTGAGTGGCTCGTTATTCGCGACAATAGCAGCAATTCCTTTTCTGGCCTGGGTAGCGGACGTCGAATTTGCCTCCACTAAATAGATAACTGAATCGGCGTAGCTGGCCAGTATTAAGGCATCGCTCACTGCCTGCACCGGCGCGGAGTCGATCACTATTCGATCAAAGCGCTCTTTCAGCTGCTCCAAAGCGTTCACGAAGAGCCTGGAACTGATCATTTCAAGCGGATTGGGTGGAATGATGCCCGCGGGCATCACATAAATACCCAACTCCTCTACATTTTCGATACAACTATCCAAAGACGCTGCACCAGACACAAAGTGACTGAGGCCCTGCTGGTTAGGTGTCAGATTACACATTCTGGCCAAGCTAGGCCGCCGCAGGTCGGCACCAATTACCAACGTGTTCTCCATTTGCCCAAAAGCAGCACCAAGGTTGAGAACCGTTGTCGACTTACCTTCACCAGGTAGCGTGGATGTCACCACAATAATTTTAGCCGGGTCATCGAGGCTACTGAGTACTACACCGGTGCGAATCGTTCTAATAGCCTCGGCATATATGCCCTGCGGGTTCTGCCAAACTTGCTCAAACGAACCTTCGTTATCGATTTTCATTTTGGGAATGGTGCCCAGCATCGATGAACTGAGCTTCTCATGTATATCCTCAGGGCGCTTAACGGTGTTATCGAGTATGTCTAGCAATATGGCAACTGCACAACCAAACAGTAGGCTAACGACCAATGCTGCCATTACGATAAGCCGCTTTTTTGGCCGCACCGGTGAACCCGGGACCGCGGCACTATCAACGATACGGGCATGTGGCTTTTCGAAGCCACCTGTTTCGCTCACATTTTTAATCCGCGTGAAGAAGATATTGTACAGCTGCAGATTTGTATCAACTTCCCGCTGCAACTCCTGCAGACGGAATTCAACGCGATTGAACTCCTGCATCTCGCTTTTACGCGCCTCCCAGGAAGCTTCTAGCTCTTCTTCATTACGCAGGGCTAGCTCATATTCTCGACTAATACCCGAAACCACCTTGCGTACCTCGGTAGCGAGATCCCTGGTTGCAGCGTTAAGATCTGACTGTGCGGAGATTATTTTTGGGTGTTTTTGGCCGTAGCGTTTACCCAATTCAGACAAACGACGTTCCGCCAAAGACTGCTCACGCTTGATGTCGCGAATCACCTGGTGCTGCAACACGGCAGGCACGGTCATCAGCTCTTCAGTGGTGGTGCTGCCCATACTCTCTACATCGTCTTTGATGTTCTGGGCTTCTATACGCGCCTCTCGCGCTTGTTCCATACGCAACGACAGTAGCTGTAACTCGCTTCCACCGGAGCCAGTTACGCCGGCAATGTCTACCAGCCCCTCCTCATCACGAAAAGCCTGCAAGGCCATCTCGCTCTGACCGAGGCTTTCCTTAAGGTCTTCTAGTCGAGTGGTGAGCCACTGTGTAGCCTGCAGGGTGCCCTCCAGCCGATTTTCAAGATTGCTGTCAATAAAGGCCTGTGCGGCTGCGTTTACTATCTCGGCTGTTAAGCGGGCATCTGTCGATTCAAAACTAAGGTAGGCAATATGACTGTAATCTACGGGAGAAACATCCAGTCCGCTGACTACATATCCGGTGGCTCGTTTAATATCGAGTGCTTCTTGCTGCTCCTCGGTCAACTGCAGCGGTGGCTCTTTGCTCCGCGCCGGTAACAGAGTTTTTAAGCTAAATCCTGCCTCTTTTTCGGCCGCCTTCGCCGCAGAAGATGCAAAATAAGGGTGTTTGTGCAGGTTTAGCTTGCGCACCACCCGCTCGGCCAAGCTGCGGCTTTTCAGAATTTCAAACTGGGTCTGGTAGTAGTCATAACCCTGGTGACCCATAGTGTACACCTGCTCAACATTTACCACGTTGGCTTCCTGGGTTTCCATTACTATGGACGCAGACGCGCGATAAATGGGCTCGAGGGTGTACACCCAAAGTCCGGCGAGCAGTGTCAACGCAAACCCCAGCCCTACTATCGGCCACTTGTAATGCAATATTGCACGTAGGTAACGCGCCAAATCGATGACCTCATCACCAAGAGACACACGCATACCTTGCGCCGACTGAGGCATCATTTGCTGGTTCTGGCCGAGAAACTCGTTCATCTAAAAAAAGGTGTCCTGCACGGTGATTATGTCTCCGGGCTGCACCCGGTAATCCAGCCCCACCTCTTGCTCTTCGCGGTTCGGGTCTTTATCGGCTATAACAAGAATGCGCTTCTTGTTAGCGCGCTCAGTGAACCCCCCCGCCAGCGAAATTGCCTTACGCAGTGTCAAGCCGGGCTGAAAATCCACCCCTCCCGGGCGATTTACCTCGCCATTGATAAAAAACGGGCGATAGCGCGTTACACTAACGGAAACACGGGGATCAATCAGATAATCAGGCTTTAAACCGTCCACCAACAACTGCTGTAATTGTCCTGAAGTTTTACCAGTGACTTTGAACTCACCCAAAAAAGGATAAGAAATACGACCATTTTGGCCAATTAGCAGATTCCCAAAGGTGAGATCAGGCTCACCATAAACATAGATTCGAATGGAGTCGCCCGCATTGAGCGTATAGCCGGCGGCATCCTGCCCCTGCACAAAGCCACCTACCATTAGCGTGCCTAGCAACGCCAGTATGTATCCAATCCGTTTGATCACGAGAGCTTTCAACCTCAGTTAGTGGCGGGTTGCAGAGCGACGAAACGAGCCTGTGCCTGTTCCAGCATCTCGCCACCTCCACTCATTCGAGACGAATACTCTATCATTTCTGCCCAGCCCTGTCGGTAGGCGGGACGCTGCTCTAAAGCTTGTAATTGAGTCGCAGCCGCGCTTTTATTATAGGCAAGGCGCTGCGCAACGTCGTCCGAAGCATACCCCCTCCAAGACAGAAAATAAGCTTGCTCAGCAAGATAATTGGGCTTCGAAGGCGAGCGTTGTAGTAACGATTCCAGCCGCTGTCCGGTGAGATCAATCGTTTGAACAGTTGGCTGGTAGCTTTCTCTCCCCCAGAAAGAGAGCTGAGTAGCCGCTGTGGTAAAAACCAGGTCGTCGCAGACGGTGCGTGCGCCCTCCAAACCCAGAACTGCAACCAGTATCAGCACCGGCGATGCAAAAAACAGCCTCGCGCTACGAATCACAGGTTACTCATTACAAGCTAAACTTCGCTTCCACAAAGACCGTGCTACGGTCGTAATCATATAACTCGAAATCTGAGTCACGCTCTTCGTAGCGGTAACCTGCAATCAAATCCGCCCAACGACGCAACGAGTACTTGAACACAGCTTCTACTCCGCGCAGATCGTCTTCACGCTCCGAGCCTGAGTAATCATCGTTTTGAAGCAATACGGAAAGCTGAGTGCTCGAGCGACTGTTCCAGTCATGGTCCCAGTTTAAGCGCGATTTCTGAGTATTTATTGAATCACCAATGCCAGTAGTTTCTTGACTGAGGCGCTTGGACGCCAGATGAAAAACCGAATAGGTCCGAGGTTTATAATACACATCAACCTCCCACGAAAACCCATCGTCGTCTTGGCGCTTTTGTGACTTGTATGTCCTCTCAAAATTGCCCAGTTTGATGCTGCCAGCGGTTTTCGCACTGGAGTCCCAAGTTATGCCCAAGAAATAATTATATTCATCACTGTCATAGCTCCCGCCAAGACGCAGAGGATCTACCTCTTCATAGCGCGCCTCCTGATACTTCACCTCAGCTAAAACATCTGTCTTGCCGGTCACTTTCCAAAAAAAAGTTCCTGCTAGTTGGTTCGTCGTGTGATTTCGATATTGCGTAAGGTCTTGAAAGTTTTGGTACTCTTTATCTAGATACTGCGCATCGACTAGCACTCGACCCTTAGACCCATCATTGCCGAGCGTATAGTCTGTACCCAGGGTATCGCGCTGGAATTCAACAGGCTCGTCTATGAGGCTTGCAACGCCCTCAGACAATCCAGTACCGCGCTCTTCATGAGCATCCATGAACTCACCGTAAAC
Organism: Candidatus Seongchinamella marina; assembly: GCF_026262685.1. Classification (NCBI taxonomy): domain Bacteria; kingdom Pseudomonadati; phylum Pseudomonadota; class Gammaproteobacteria; order Cellvibrionales; family Halieaceae; genus Seongchinamella; species Candidatus Seongchinamella marina. Next base: position 90,247 of record NZ_SHNP01000007.1, on the reverse strand, counting down.
ATTCCATACGTTTTTAGCATTGAATTCATGATGAACGTCAATATTGAACTGGTGATCGATGAAGTCGTCGTCACTGCTATCAAAATAGCGCCAGTCAGCGAGTTTATAAGCAATTGAGTAGGTATTAATCCCGTTTTGCAGCCAGGCCTGTACCTCTGGCTCTATGACAGTCAAGCCGGTTTCTTTTGGGTTGTCGGGGGTACGAAACAGGTTGTCGACGTATTCAACCCGCGTATCCAGGGTAGGGGTCACATAAACTGAGCCCCAGTTGAGGTTGGCAGGCTCCAGCGCAAACAGTGGTGCGCATGTTGCTAAAGCTCCCACTCGAATTATGTGGCAAAAAAATCTACCGTACTTCATTGCTGATGAAGTTCCTCGATCGTATTGCTAATTCGGCAATCACGTGTGTGAATTCCATTTAGCGACACCATAATACCCTTTTTTTCTTAAAAACTTCGATCCAAAAAAGATGGCAAATTTCCGCAAAGCCCGCTCCTTGCTTCGCAATATGCAATATACAAATTCAAGCTAATCCTTTGCTGATAAGCCATGCGACGGCTTAACTCCAGCGCTTTGCAAAGACCCTGCCACTGCGGCTAATGCCAGAATAGTCACAAACGTTAGTGCGTTAGCAGGAATCTGTAAATTGAAGTCTGCGGTGGAATGAATCCCCCCCCAAACCGCCGTCATCAGAACAGCAAAAGCGGTACCTTTGAGCACGGGTGCCCGGCGCTTTACAAGCACCTGAAACGCCTGGCGAGCGGTCAATAACACGACGAGCATCAACACGATAGTCGCAGGAATGCCTAGCTCTACGGCGAACTCGAGGTAATCGTTATGAGCATGGTCATAAAAGCCCCGCAAGTCTGATGGCTGGAAATTGGGAAAAATTCCATAGAACGAACCACCGCCTGATCCTGTAAGCGGAAAGCGCTCGAGATAATCCCAAGTGTAAGCATTGGACCATAATCGCCCCTCAGTCTCGGGACGGGTTTGCTCGATACGCTGTACCAGCTTGTCAAAGCCAAACCATCGACCGAGAATGAGCGTGTCTACCAAAATCAAGCTGCCCAAAAAAGCCATTATACGGGGAGAAAAACGGCCGCTTGCTCGCATGTACAGCAGTCCAGTAATCGACAGGGCAGCAAAAAATGCAATATTACCCATGCGAGAGCGCGTGAGCACCAGGGCAATTACCATGACGGCTAAATATATGCGCAAACGAATCTTGGGACTCATCAACATCCGCAACCAACCCTCGAGTCGATGCTTCCAATTAGCCGGTCGGTGAACCGAAAGCTGCGACAGCAACAGCCCAATACCCGCCGAAAGACACATCACCAGGTAGCCGGCCAAGTGATTCCGGTTAACGAATGTACCGGTGGCGACTCCCTGCCCAGCGTACTTCTCTACAAAAAAGCCATATTCAACGCCACTGAGCACCATGAAGGCACCATAGGCGGCCTGAAAGGTGCCGCTGAATACCAAAATCTGCAATAACAAACGCAGCCTACTCTGGCTGTTAACGAGTGCGGTAGTAAGAAAAAAACCGGCGGTAAGTGCGCAACCTTGAAGCAAATAAAAGCGAGTGGCAGCGACATCCAGTGAAAGTGTTAGCCAGCCCTGCTGTATGTGCCACGCATAAGCCTGCGGAGACAACGCCTCAATCACGACGCGCGGCAGCGGAATACACTGCAAAAGCAACCAAAGCTGCACTAATGCCAGCAGAGTAAACGGCAGCCGCATTTGCCGCCAAGCTTCTCGTGACAGCTGAACCCTACCTGCGGCAAACAGTAACAACCAGAGGAACATTACCACCGACAGCAGCAATACCATTAGCCCCGCGCCCCATGGCCGATTGGAGGCAAATGGTAGTGGCACCCAAACGAGAATCGCGAGATATACCGCAAATAAGCCTGACTCCAATCGATTCAGCATTTAACCCACTCAGCCAATGTTAATCGTTGTTATAAGCAATCGATAAAGATACAGCGTCATTCAAACATGAAAAGGCAGCATTACTGCTGCTGGCACGGTCTCTGCAACCACTTAGTTTGCAGGGCTCACAGGTGAGCTGAGCCCACCGCCGCCCGGTGTATCGACGGCATCGCTGTTAATGAAGGGCTGAGACATAAGTTGCACGTACTGCTCCATCGCAGTATCCAGCACATTTTCATCCACGTCCGTACTCCGCAATACAGCAGCGACGGCTTCCGCTTCGGGAAGGCTGGTAGCAGAGGCAATGCCAGCCATGGCAAACGCATCACTTTCGCCCTCGCCTCCGGCTTCAACGGCTGCGAGCGTCGCTTGTATAAGCGAGAAACTGAACGGCTCTCGCATCAGACTTTCAATTACAACCCCGTGATCATTGCCATTATCTAAGGAGGCAATTACCACTTCAGTCACCTGTTCGCTAGCAGCTGACGCGTAGAAGCTAGATACGGCTAATAACCATGCGAATCCGATACTCCAGATAATCTTCTTCAAGTTGCGCTCCATTAGACGGGGAAAGACGGACGGCCCTTCATTGTAACAAGCCTGCAGGGGGTGCAGTCCAGTTCCGCTAAACTGCCGAAATCGGCATAACCGCAGCAAAAGTCGCAACCGCTCCTATCAACAAAGATTGCGAGGCAAGCACTTGTAAGTATCACCAGCAGTCCTCGATCAAAGCGCTTCCCAACTATACACAGAGACAACCGCAAACTGCTCTACGCCTCCTCCACCGTTAACTATTTGATCTCCTGATTGCAGCCAGGCATGGGCATAAAGACCTGTAGCAGCGGTTCCGGGGCACGCTACTTGCTGGTCGCCCTTGCGCACACCAAGATAGATTTGACCTGGGATATTCTTTTTCAACAGTAATCGCTGGACGACCAACACCTGGGTAAGGCAGAGACTCTGCCACGGAGTGACGCGTGCAGCGCCTGCAACCAAACGCCCAATAGCGACAGCCTCCCTTTGTTGATTCTCGCGGAGCGGAGCACTAGGTTGCGCTTGAGCATGGTGCTGCAAAGGCAAAGTTAAACGCTTTAAGGGAAAGCAAAGCACAGCGGCACGGAAAAAACCCAACAAAAACCAAGCCTTAAGCAGCAGTAATTTATGTCGTGCAGGGAGAGAAAAAAATTGACTTAGAGGTATGGACACATGCAGGAGCAGAGTTGTGGGTTGCGGATAGACACGTTCTCGACTTCAGGGTTATTTCCCAATGTGTAATTTTCGTCATACATTGAACTGCGCCTTATGGGGACTAAATCTTCAAACCTGGTTGTCCTTGGCTGAAAGCCTAACATCCGTTGCGCTTCCCTTCTCAAAAACTATAGCGATTTTCGATCTACGCCACAAGAATTGAACAGGGTACTACCGAATGGGTTAGGACTTCCGGTGGCGAATCCACAGCGACGGGGCAAACTTAGCACTTCGCTTATCTAACGAGTGGGTTGGATGCATCGCTGCCGTTATACTGACGTTGTGCTTCAGGAACTGGTTGAGCACAAGAGTAGCCTAACTCCACCACAATTGTGTAGGCTGGCATGCTTAACGGCACACATGCAAAACAATGAATTTCCGCACACTACTGAGCTATATCACTCCTCCAAAGGTACCGCTGCTGATATGCGCTGTGCTGATGCTGGGAGGTGTCTGCATTTCCCTTATCAATCCGCTGGTCGCCGGGGAACTCACCCGCAAGCTGCTAGGCGAAGCAAACGCGGCAGGATATAGCACCGCGCTCATTATTTTAGCCTGGGGGGCCTTATTTGCTGCCCGCAGCTTGCTTGAGCTCGCCAACGGCTACTACTTGGGTCTGGTAGGGGAGCGCATGGCCACCGAGTTGCGCAATCGGGTTTATGAACATATGCAACTGCTGCCATTACCCTGGCATCAGGCCCGCAGGCGAGGCCAGGTGCTCACCCTGCTGATCAACGATACAGACATGATCAGCGACTTCGTCACCGGCACTGTGTTGCCACTACTACCAACGTCTCTGACCCTGCTGGGCGCTTTTCTGATGATGACCAGCCTGGACCCGAGCATCGCTATACTGGTGATGTGCGGCATGCCGCTTTACTTTCTTCTGCTGAAAATTATCGGCCGCAAAATGCGTCCCCTGTCGCGGACCTGGGTTGATCAATACAGCGAGCTGATTTCTCGCGCCGAAGAAAACCTCTCGCTGCTGGCGGCTATCAAATCTTTTTCCCGGGAGCGTCTGGAAAGGGATGCCTTCCGCCAGGAGAACAAACAACTGGAACGCACCTGGCAGCGACAACTGAAGTTACAGACCTTGCTGTCGCCGGCGGTGGACCTGCTGGCGGGCGCCGGGGTGCTCGCCATGCTGTGGCTGGGCAGCCGCCACATAGAACAGGGCCAGCTGGAGCCCGCCGAGTTGGTCAGTTTACTGTTGTATGCCAGCCTGCTGATTGCACCACTGCGCAACCTGGCGGATGTCTATGGCCGCCTGCAAAAAGCCAGGGGAGCAGCGGAGCGCCTGCTGGAATTATTCAGCGAGCAACCGGAGCCGCTCGATAACGGCGGCCGCCTTTTGCCACCGGTCAAGGGCAGCATTGTGTTTGCTGATGTCGAATATGCCTACCCCGGGCGCGAGCCCGTGTTCAAAAACCTGAATCTGACGATAGATGCCGGCGAAACGGTGGCAATAACCGGTGAAAATGGCGCTGGTAAAAGCACCATCGCACACCTTCTGATGCGTTTTATCTCAGCATCTGCAGGTCGTATCCTGATAGACGGCCACGATATCAGCACAGCGGAGCTAGGCAGTGTTAGGGCGCAGATAGGTCTCGTGGCCCAGCACGTGCTGCTGCTAAACGGCACTATAGCCGACAACATTGCCTACAGCCGGCCATGGGCTTCGCAGGAAGATATTCGCAAAGCCGCTCGCGCTGCGCACGCGGCAGACTTCATCGAGGCACTGCCAAAGCGGTACGAGACGCTCATAGGCGATGAGGGTGTCAAGCTGTCGGGCGGTCAGCGCCAGCGTCTGTCACTGGCTCGCACTTTATTGAAGGACCCACCGATCCTAATACTGGATGAGGCCACCGCCATGTTCGACCCGGTCGGGGAGGCGAGCTTTATCAGTGAATGCCTTGAGCTGATCAGCCAACGTACGGTGATTTTGATTACCCACAGGCCGGCTAGTCTTGCGCTGGCGGACAGGGTGTTGAGTTTGGCGGATGGGGGTTTAGTACCGGCGGATCAGGCTAGCGGCACTTAGAGCTAGCTTCGTGGCCGTGTAAAGCGGACAACGTAAGAGCTGCTATTTCTTTGTGCCTACCTCGCCGTCCGCGTCCTTTCCTTTATTACCAGATCCCTGTGTCACATGAGAAATCTCACCAAACCGCTCCAGTCGCGGCGTTTTGTAGCGACGCCCCGACCCCACTGAAGCCGGCAGCTGAACACTCTCTTCATGTTTATCCACTGGCTACTCTCCCGAAATGATAAATTCTTGCCCAACGACGGCTTAGTCTACGCCATGGAGGCCATTATCACTATCCCCTCCCCCTCGCTGGGGCAGGCTTTGAGTCGCTGCCAACACATTACACAACTCCCATAAACCGTCGCTCTCGTCGCCCAGAGGCTCAGCTAGTTCTGCCTCTACGGCTTTCTGAATATACGACTCCCGCAGGCCCAGCTCAGCGCTTTGCGTCATAGAGGCAGACAGCAAGGCAGTTGCCTGGACCATAACGCCCTCGTAAGTGACGCTAAACTCGGCCTTGCTGTCACGCTGCAGAACCCGCTCGGGCAATCGACCCACCATAGCTCGACGGTGCAAAGGCCGATTCAGCTGCGGACTATGAAGTAGGTACTTGGGCAGACTAATCGAGAGCTGCACCATAGCCTCAGACCAATAGGGGCTGCGCAACTCCAAACCCGCCTCAGCGGTAGACTGCTGTACCAGTTCCAGCTCATTGGCAACCCTAGCATTCAACAGCCGTCGCCAGTCTGTTTGTTGGCCTGCCCAACGGAACCCGGCATGAGGCTTGCGCCGCGCCATTTGAGCGCCGTGCTCCAAACTATCAACGTCACCGGGACCCAACCAAAGCCTGCCTGTGGCCAGATGTTCCCGATTATCGCGCCAACGCTGCAACGGGCGCTTTACTGCGTCGGGCAGAAGAGGAGCCAATCCATATCTCGCGACGTAATAGCCGGCCCGGGCGGCCCCCCAGGCTTTTGCATCTTCATGCCACACTGATTGCAGCAAGCCCCATTGCCTCTGTGCCAGTAACTCCATGTAACAGCTCTCACCAAAGCCCAGCCATTGATCTCCTCCCAAGCCCCCAATCAGAACTCGGCTGCCCGCACGAGCCGCTCGCTGACGCAAACTGTTGGACATGGTGCTATTAGGAACGCAGTAGGCTTCACCCCGGCGCTCGGCGCGCTGCAGGTACCAGTCCAGCGGATAGTCGCTGGGGAGGACCTCATGCAGGTCACAGCCCAGGTAATCGGTTACGGCTCGGGCATAGGCAAGCTCGTTGGCGTCTTCGTTGTGACTGAAATCCAGAGTATAGGCCTGTACGCTAGGAGCGCGCAGCCTGCATTGCTCCTCAAGCCATTTAGTGGTCGCAAATATTGCAGAAGAATCCAGCCCACCACTGACAGTGCAGGCCAGTGGCTTGTGACTGCGGGACATTCGCTGCACTGTGGTGTCATGCACCTCACGGTAATGCTGAACGTAATCTTCGTACTTGGAATAGTACAGTTGCCGATTGAAATCCGGCTGCCAGTATTCCCTTTTCCTCAGCCCGCGACCCTCTAACGATAAGGTATGGGCCGCCGGTAGGCGCTTGATGTCTGCCCACAGAGTACGCTCGCGCGAATGCCACTCGGTGGCCAAGTGTTCCGTGCGATACACCGTATCAGGTCGACGGCTGACTTCCGGTAACGTCAACAGCAAGTGCAGCTCTGAGGCAAAAGCGAATAAACCATCACTGTGGTGGTAATAAAACGGCCGGTGGCCGATACGGTCGCGCGCGCAAAATAATCGTTGACTGCTCGCGTCCCAAAGAACCAGAGCAAAGTCACCTTCAATATGGTCAACACAGGCTTCACCCCAGACCAGGTAGGCCGCCAAGACCAGGTCGGCATCGGTTAAGCGGGGCACCGACATACCCAGAGACAATATCCGGCCGCGCAGTTCCAGACCATTGTCCAGGCGACCATCCATCACCAACGTCAGATTACGTTCAGGCACATGCAAGGGCTGCACCTCATGCAGTGACTCAGGCGTTGTGTGCAGCATGGCGTGACCGAGGCCCACCTGCCCATCGACCCAGCAATGCATTCCGTCGGGGCCACGGTAGGCCATCTGTTGTAATAGCGACTCTATCTGGTTGCGAGTCACCCCCTGCTGATCGTAACGCACCAGACCGACAATGCCGCTCATGCAGTGGGCTCCAGCGCCAGACCATTGCGCAACCAATACTCCGTGGCTGGCGCAATACCATTAAAGCCCTGGTTCCAGGCCAGCGAATACAAACTGATATTGCTCAGCAGCACCCGACAGCCCAAACCCAGCGATGTGTCATGCGCGAGATCCTGCCGATAGGGCAGCATGAAGCGACCCAGGCTATCGGCCTCATAACAGGAGGCACCGCCCAGATAAACTTTGGCGAATTTGAGCGCTGGCAACTGCACGGGCACTAACAACCTGGGAGACGACCAGCGCAAGTGACAGTCCATCGAGAGATTCAGCACACAACCAAGATTGTCATCGCCCCCGCTTTTGTTGACTACTTCCCCGACCGCCAATCCAGCGCCCTTGCCAAACCATTGGCCGGGCTCAATAAAAACCGAGCAGGGCTCTGGGAACACTTTTCGAGCGAAGGCAAACAAATCATTGAGCTGCTGTTTCTCAACCGAATGCCAACCTCCGCCCAGGTTAATGATTGCTGGCGGTTCAGGCAGTTGCGCACCAAGTTTTGCAAGCCCCGCAATCAGGAATTGGTAGGTTGCCGCGCTATTAATTTCGCTGCCGTGGTGCACATGCCAGCCACAGGGGGGCTGCGCTTGCACGTCTGGTCGCTGCAGCAGTTGTTCCAGCATCGGTGCGGTGAAACCAAAACGACTGCAGTTCGTGTATGCGGCGTCTGACGTTGGCAACAACTGGCCGCCTTGAATACGCAATACGTAGGGAAAGGGCGCACCCTGCTGCAAGTAGTTGACGCACTGGGCGATACTGTCCACGGTTACCACCAGCCGGTTACCGCGAGCGGCAAAAAGGTAATAGTCCTTGGTCAATTGGGGTGATGTGAGGGAAACTGTTTTGCCACTCAGATCAGCAGGCAAAGCCTGGTATTCAGCCAGATTAGACACATCAAAACCCGCCAGATGCTGCTGCGCTATGGTCAATAGTGGTTCCCGCGGGCAACTCTTAACTGCCAGCAAGCATGCGATATTTTGATTTGCTGCGGTTTGCGCCAAAGCCTGCATGCGGGCGGTGATCGTATCCAGGTCGAATACCAGCGCTGGAGTAGAGAGCTCCCTGCCCTTTAGCCAACTAAACAGCGCAGGCGCAACATCTATCGCAGGCCCGCGCCCCTTCAGCTGATCGGTCAGCTGAGCCAGTCCCGCTTTGTAGTCAGACGAGGGTTTTACTTCTATTAGCACAGGCTTACCGAGTCGTCCGCAGGGACTGCAAGTCGGGCAGCGCTGCGAGTGCACGCTTGGAGCTCAGATCTGGATATGCAGTGCGCAGGGCATCAAAATCTGCAAACTCTGCCAGCGCCTGCAGCAGCTGAATCACCCCCTCCAATGAGGGACCCCCGCGCACGCCCATAGCAACTTTGAAGAAACCACGGGGGCCACCGCCCTGATGAATGTAACCAGATTCGGGCACTACAATTTCGCAGCGATGGTGGCGGAAGCCAAAACTGCAGCCCCGGTGAAACACCAGTCCCCGCTGGCGCACCTCATGAGCAATAACGGCTAATAATAATTTGTGGTTCTCTTCGGTGTCCTCGCCCGGGTGAAAGGTCATTACCACTATTGGAGATTCTGCCCAGGCCAGTTGCGACTGCTTTCCCAGTGCCGGGTGATGCACTTGTGCGAACATACCTGGTATATCAGACATTGCCCGAGCTAAGCGACGATTATGGTCGAATATCCGTTGGGTATGTGCTGCTGTCAACTGAGGGTGAAAAACCCAGGGCGCGTCCAGCACCGCGCTCTGTTGTATGCTGAGACCGGTACCCAACACCTTGCGGGCCGATGCCAGGGCCTGCACAAATTCGCTCGCTATTGTGCTCTGTTCACTGTCTGCGTGTGTGCAACCAAAGACCTTTACAAGGCCTACATTAGCGAACTCTAAACCTACCTGATCCAGCTTCAAACCCGAGCGCACTTCTACCGCCATCACCGGGCTTCTGTCTCCCATAGCGGCCAGCAACGCCATCATATCAAAGGCAGCGCCAAGCAAAGTGGAATCCACCACCAGCACCCAGGGGCGATCTGACGGACGCGACTCTAACGCCGCCAGAATTTTGGCCGGATCAATAACGCTCTGCACCCAATCATAGGCTATGAGCTCCAAAAACAGCATGTCTGTGGCACCACTGGCCAGCAGAGCCAGCACTTCCTCGGAATCACGATAGTTAGTGCAGGGAAGTTCTGCGGAATTCATTAACCGCAACAACTTGAAGCTTTCAAAATAACCAATGCAGGCATCCAGCCTATGGGCCCGATCCGCTTCTGGCAACAGCGTTTCCCGCCACTGTCGCAGGCATGTCAGCACGGCGGCTATGGCGGCCATGCCGTTGGTAAACAGTACGTGGCTGCTCTGCCAATCGCCAGCTGCCGGGGCACCAGCGTTGAGTCGCTGCTCCAGCGGGACAGCACCTTTTACGCGCTCGTAGATATAGTAGGCGCCACCGCTGATGGGCAGCAGCGGCAGGTAATCATCCGGGGGGGACTTGAGATCCCGGTTCACCACTGACTGGGCCAGTGCCATCCAACGGTGACGCAACTCCAGAGCAAGCCCCTCCAGTGTGCGCTCGGTCGAAAGGCTCTCCTGACTTTCATGTAACACTGTCATCATCGCTTCTCGCCAAGTCGCGAGGCTGGCAGCCAGCTTTGTGTTCACAGCAGTGAGAGTATCGGCAATCGCCAGCAGTTCCTGTGCCTCTCTACGGCACGCAGATATATCTGGCGATGGCTCAGGCGATGGACAGCTCGGTTTGGCGATAGAGTGATCCAAGTGGTTAATCCAAAGAGAGCAAACTAGGAGTGTTTACCATAACCCAGGTGGCAAGCTCAGGCGACAAAGTACTTTTCACGCAAAAAGACCAACCCCAGGTATTTCGGGTTTTGCTGCCAAAATCGCTGCTCCAGACCCTTCTCGCGGGCGCACAAATGGTCTGACTGCAAGGCAGCATAGGTTTCCTGCTCAGAGAGTGGGTCGGAGCGACCGGCGTTGTATTCAGTCGCCAGTTCGCGCAAGCGACCTTGTACCTCGCTAATCACCTGATCAGCTTTATCCCTGGAAAGCGCACCGCCAAGCACCTTCTCCAGCAAGTCACATTGATAGCTACGGCAGTCGCTGGGGCGCTGCTCATACATCGTGCAGTTGCCGTCGAACGCCGGACAGGGCAATTCGAGAAAGCGATGCTGGCCATCCGAGGCCAGCACCAGGCCATTAGCAAACCTATCGGCATAGGCCTCATCACCTTCCGGTTTGACGATTACAACCTCGCAAGCAAACCCGGTACAGCAAAGGCCACAGCTCTGGCACAAACTGGAGGCTGCACTCGCCTTATTACCGTGGACAGTCATGAACCCTCAACGGATGCGAAGCCAGGCATTTCCATGTGTTCTAAAACCCCATCCACCAGGCCCGGCAGTTCGCCATAGGCCCGTGGGTAATCGAGATGATAGAATAATGGCTTGCGCACCAGGTCACCAGCTCCATGGAAATGCTTACTGACGCCGCAACGATCGGAGATATCGAGAAAAAACGAATTTCGCACCAACGCCATCAGGGCATCAGCACCCAGTAGGGGGGAAATCGTCAAGCTATCAACCCCTTCATCTTGCAGAAAATAAACGCGCCCAACAGTCACTTTTTGATCACAAAACGGTAACTGCTCACCCGCCAGTAAGCGAGATTTTTCGGTCCATACCGGTGTAGGCAAGCTCCCAACTTCTCCGGGCACCAAAGAGTCACGCGAGTCGTCCCACAAGCGAATAAACGGGTGGCTCGGTACGGCGAGGTAATCCCCGCCACTAGGCTCTATCAGCAAACCATCATCTGTCAAAAACGGATACCCGGCGGTAGCAAAGGCCGCGGCTATACTAGATTTCCCCATACCCGAACTGCCACAAAAAACCGCGGCCTGGCCATTAATATTAACCGCACTGGCATGCAACACCAGCTCGTTTTGCAAACTGAGAGCAAGCGGTAATACCTGATTGAGATAAAGATGATCCAGGGTGGCCTCACAACCGTCCTCAAGCTGAGTTTTGCGGATAACATCACCCTCGTCGTCCAGGCTAAACTGAGCTAAATGCGGAAACTCCAGCTCAAAACCTTCGGCCGATTTGCGGATGACCAGCCAGGTAGAACCGTCGGGATTTTGCCATTGATTAATTATGCGCACGCTTGTTCCATGTTCGCAGCGGGGTGTTCAACCTGCTGTCAAAGGGCCAATGCTACCATTTACCGCAGCAAATTCATTCGCCTCTGCACAGGTATTATGCAGCGACTAAGATGTCCATCCCCCGGGGGCCAATAGAAATAGTTGACAGTAAATGTTATACCTCGACACTAATTTCCGTGATGTCTGTAACTTGAAGATATATTTACCCGTTGCACGCATTCCCCAAACCATGGACAGGTAATAAAAGTGCAAAAATATCGTTTCCAAGCACTGTTGGCAGCCGCCATTGCAGCAGCAGCCCCCAACATGGCGCTCGGGGCAGCATGCCTGGAAAATTCTTCTCCAGGAAGAATCTGCACCGCCAATGACTTCGAAACTGTTTCTGAAGAGTTGATTTCCGGACCATCTAGCTGTATCGATGGCGAGATTATTCCTGGGGACCTGGTGATGCGCATTGGCCTGCTGGGCAATCGGAACAGCACCTATGACATCGGGTTTTTTATCGGTGATGCGGATAACTCGCCGATAAACGGCGAGAGCTGCACCTTCGATTCTCTGGACCGTATTGTACCTGTAGACGGAATTTTTGACGGTCTCAGTGGTAACGGCCCCTACCGCAACCTGGAAGGCAATGCCTGCGGTGATGCCAATAAAATTGACAGGGTCATTTATAAAGACATAACCCTCAGCAACGTGCTGTGCCAGGACCGCAATAACGATGGCACTCTGGATGTTGCCTACGCAATTACCTGGAAGCAGAACTCAAGTGCCTGCGACGATGCCAGCGATCCAGCGAATTTCAGCCTTTCAACGAGCAGCAAGTGCATTAATACCATTGGGGATATAGGAGAAGTGCCCGTTGTACCGCCCAACCCTGAAACCCCAGTAATACGCGTCCAGAAAACAGCTGAGCCTCTTGTGATCAGCCCCGGTGAAGACGTGGACTATACAATCAATGTGGTGAATGAAGGCCCGATCACAGTGTTTATCGATACGCTGGTCGATGACAAGTTCGGCGACTTGAACGGAGCAGGCTCATGTAGCATGCCGCAGGAAATTGCCTCGGGCGAGATCTACACTTGCAGTTTCAATGCTTTTCCCTCCGGCACGGCGCCCGGAGTGCACCTGAACACTGTGACCGCCAGCGGCACCGGGGACGGCAAGCCCGTCAGCGATATGGGACGAGCTCTAGTCAATTTCATTGAAGTTACTCAGGGAGCGATCGGCTACCTGGTTTGGAACGACTTGAATGCGGACGGGATTAAGCAGGAAAATGAAGAGGGTATCGCCGGCGTTACCATAGAGCTGTACGAGGAGCTCATTCCAACACCCACGATCGCTGTGACCAACGAGTCCGGATTCTATACTTTCACGGATCTGGGAGGGGGTATTTACAACGTGGTGGCGGTTGAAGATTCATCAGGACCATTGGACAACCTGGTACGCACCACCGCCGCTAATCCCCTGGAGGTGGTTCTTAAGACCGGACAGGTCAATACGTTTGCGAACTTCGGCTATGTACGCGCCGAAATGACAGTTTCCAAAGCAGTAAGCCCCCAAGTGGTGTTTGCTCCTGGTGGGCTGGTCACTTACACGGTGGAAGTTCAGAACTCGGGAGTGATTGCCTGGGAACTGACCGAACTAGTAGACGACAAATTCGGTGACCTGATTGACCAGGGAGACTGCGCGCTCCCCGCTACGCCATTGGCACCGGGAGATATCTACAGCTGCGAATTCGACCGCCAAATCGATGGTAACCCAGGCGAAAACCATACCAACACTGTGCAGGCTGCTGCCAAAGACCTCGTTGAAGGTTACTTTATCTATGGCGCCGATGACGCTGTCGTCGGCATTGAAGATCCTGTCAATGGTTCTCTGGGTAACCTTGTGTGGCTGGACCAAAATGCCAATGGAGTTTTAGACGAAGGCGAGGTGGGGTTAAACCAGGTAACCATTGACCTCTCCTACGACGCTGACAGCGATGGCAATTACGAAACACTGGTTGCCACGGATACCACCATTAACAATGGCGAGTACAGTTTCATTGGTCTGCCGGCCGGCAATTACCGAGTCACCGTCACTGACACCAACCAGATTTTGAAGGATCGTTTTCTGACGACGCCGCCCGAACCTCTGGATTTGATTCTTGCACCCGGCAAATATTATGACAGCGCCGATTTTGGCTACGCGGACATACCCAAGCCAGCAATCCAGGTCATAAAAATTCCATCCGAATTTATTGTTAAATCGCCCTCTGCAGAGGTGACCTACTCCATTATTGTTGTAAATATTGGTGACACAGCAGTGACCCTTGATCAGTTGATCGACAGTCGCTTCGGTGACCTCAATGGTTTGGGGACCTGCGAATTGGGTGTCAGCATCACCAAAAGGCAGACTTACAAGTGCCGCTTTACAGAAACTATTTCGGGCGAGCCCCTGGAAATCCACCGCAATACCGTTTCCGCTAGAGCAACCGATGCTAATGACAACATCACTTTCGACTCCGGTCCCGCCGCCGTGCTGTTTTTAGCGCCCTCTAGCGCCGCTATTGGCGATCAGGTATGGGAAGACCTCAATGCAGACGGCGTTTTTGATGCAGGAGAACCCGGTATAAAAAACGTAACGGTGGACCTTTACCAAGCCGGTACACGTTTGGCCACCACCAGCACTGACGCTTCTGGCAAATATGACTTCACGGCACTTGCCGCTGGCAACTATCAGGTGGTTGTCAGCGATACAACAGGCGCCCTTGATGGATTTATTCTGACAGGAGGTGCCGAGCCGTTGGACGTCAATCTGGAGACAGGTGAGATCTTCAACGACGCAGACTTCGGTTACGCAGCTGCGGCCATCGAGGTGGTGAAGATTGGCAATCGCAGAGCTTTATTAGGGTCCAGCGGCGAGGTGATCTACACCATCACCACTCGCAACTCGAGCTACGTGAATGTCACTCTGACCGGTCTTGACGACGACCGTTTCGGTGACCTGAACGGCCAGGGCAATTGCGCCCTACCTGTGGCTATATCTGCCAGGTCGTCAGTCGCCTGTCAGTTCACGCAAATAATTACTGGTTCTCCTGGCAGCGTTCACACCAATATTGTGACCGCCACCGCAGTCGATGATGAAAACAACGTGGTAGATTCTAAGTCATCATTTAATGTGGACTTTGTGCCAATCAACTTCGGGGCAAGCGGCTATCTGGTGTGGGACGATGAGAACGGCAATGGCCTGCGAGAAAGCTCGGAACCAGGCATCGGCAATGTGACGGTTGAACTCCAGCTGGATGAGGACAACAACGGCAGCTATGAAAAAAGAACCGCCACCGCTGTTACCAATAGCAATGGCTATTACGTGTTTGTTCCTGTGCCGACGGGCAACTGGCGAATCGAGGTTACCGACGAATATGCTGTATTAACTGACAAGATGCTGACCGGCGGCACCAACCCTAATGCCTTTAGCCTCACCTCAGGACAAATCTACCAGAATGCCAATTTCGGCTACTTCGTGGATCCTACCGAACCACCTATTGACCCTCCACCCATTGATCCGCCCGACACTGAAATACAAAATATTCCGGTGACACCACAGTGGATTTTGGGACTGATAATTCTGGGGGCACTGGGCCTGGGCCTGAACGCGCGTCACCGCATCGAACTTCGATAAAGGGGGCTGAAAAGCGCTGCTGACACGTCAGGTCATCGATCAATCCGCGGCCCTTCGCCCGGGTCGATTTCGGCGGTTGGGCTGTTCCGAGTAATTAAAAAATTCCTTGGCTATCTGGGAAAGCCCACGGCGGTCTCGTCTACCTGTGCGACGATCATCGTGGTGTGTATAAATACAATCGCAACGCGCCGCTGGGCAACCTGGTACAGGGAGGCGGGGAGCCTCTCTCTCCAAAAACCGTTTACCTTGCAAGCGCCTGATCGCCGAACAATGACCGTTGCAGGATACGGCCGCGTATCGGCTGTTGGTCGATGATTTTACCGCCTTTTGGCGTAATGTCGCTTGGTAACCCAGCGCAGAACGAGCCATGGGTTTGCGCTTACGAGCGAACAACCGGAAGAAAAGCAGAATGGCCGCAACAAGGCCTCCTGCCAGCAGAAATGTCTCGAACATGGGAATCCGTCCCCCTGAGCTAACTGTGTCGCCTTAGTATACTTCAGTTCAGACCCAATAAATCAAAAGTAACCAGCAAAATTTGACGGCTGATCGCTAATAACTTTCGGGCGATTTTAATCGTTTGATTAGCTATTAATTCGTGGTCCTGGAGACACTCGACCCCCACTTTGGGGGGCGACCGGCCGCAGGGCTGCAGACATCAGGCTTCGAACGGATGCCGCAGTACTATCGTCTCAACCCGGTCAGGACCGGTAGAAATGATGTCAATAGGCGCACCTACCACTGCCTCTATCTTCTGGATGTAGTCCCTGGCCGCCTGAGGCAGTTCTTCCAGGGATTGCGCCCCCAGCGTGGTTTCGGACCAGCCGGGCACCTCTTCATATACCGGATGTAGGCCTTCGTAATCGTCTGAATCAACCGGATTGGGGACAGGATTGCCGTTGACACAAGCATAACCAACACAGATCTGGATAGATTCCAAACCGTCCAGCACGTCCAGCTTGGTCAAGCAAAGACCACTTACCGAATTGATGTTAACCGCATTGCGCAAGGCAACGGCGTCAAACCAACCACAGCGACGAGGGCGGCCAGTGGTGGCACCAAACTCGTGGCCCTTTTCGGCCAGATGAGCACCAGTCGCGTCGAATAATTCAGTAGGGAATGGGCCTGAACCAACACGGGTGGTGTAGGCCTTGGTGATACCCAGCACATAATCCAAATACAAGGGACCGAAGCCGGAACCGGTGGCGGTGCCGCCAGCGGTGGTATTGGAACTGGTCACATAGGGGTAGGTACCATGGTCTATGTCCAGTAACGAGCCCTGGGCACCTTCAAACATAATTTTGGCATTGGTCTTACGACACTCATGCAAAATGGCAGTCACATCGGCAATCATGGGTTTGAGTTGCTCACCCAT
Organism: Candidatus Seongchinamella marina; assembly: GCF_026262685.1. Taxonomy (NCBI): domain Bacteria; kingdom Pseudomonadati; phylum Pseudomonadota; class Gammaproteobacteria; order Cellvibrionales; family Halieaceae; genus Seongchinamella; species Candidatus Seongchinamella marina. The sequence continues at coordinate 73,609 of NZ_SHNP01000007.1, read as the reverse complement.
CGTCAGGGCTTCTTCCAGCACATTCTCGTAACTCAGCGGCTCAGCATGATAATAGTGCTCCAGAGCGAAGTTATGATATTCCATCACTTCTTTGAGTTTGCGGGCAAAGCGTTCCTTGTCCTGCAGGTCACCCAGGCGCAGTCCACGGCGGGCCACTTTGTCTTCGTAGGCGGGGCCTATGCCGCGACCCGTGGTACCAATTTTTTCGCTACCGCGCTTGGCTTCTCGAGCCTGATCCAGGGCCACGTGATAGGGCAGGATCAAAGGGCAAGCAGGAGAAATTTTCAGACGATCACGAACCGGCACGCCCTTCTCTTCCAACTGGGCCATTTCCTTGAGCAGCGCCTCGGGAGATAACACAACGCCATTGCCGATCAAGCACTGCACATGCTCACGCAAAATACCGGAAGGAATAAGATGGAGTATAGTTTTCTCTCCGTCGATCACCAGGGTATGCCCGGCGTTATGACCACCCTGAAACCGGACTACGGCGCTGGCCTGGTCAGTGAGGAGGTCAACAATTTTACCCTTTCCCTCATCACCCCATTGGGTGCCGAGGACGACTACGTTTTTGCTCATGGTGTTGCTCTACTTACGTATTGTGCCGTCAGAAGACGGGAAAAATTAACGTCGTCATTGCCGCCTTCGCGGAGATGAAGACCTAGATTTCTTGTACTAACCATTCACCATCACTGTGCACCAGCGCTCGATCACAACGGCTATCGGGCTCGGATGAAAGGTTATTAATTACAATCTCGCCCTCAGCCCGCAATTGAGCCACTTTCGCCAATAGTTCAAGGTCATCGCTATCTGGCATGCTGATAGCACCCTGCCTCTCTTGAGTCGCTGGTAACAAGCCCATTAACGACTTGAGGTCAGTGGCAAAACCGGTGGCGGGACGTGAGCGACCAAATACTTCACCAACCCCGTTGTAACGGCCACCATTGGCCAATGCCTGACCGCGGCCGGGCACATAGGCAGCGAATACAATGCCAGTGTGGTAGTGATAACCGCGTAACTCAGCGAGATCAAAATAAATAGAGAGATCCGGACACTGGCGGCGAATATCGGTCGCCACATCCTGCAGGGCATCCACCGCGATCAGCGCCTGAGGCACCCTGTCGGCAAATAGCTCTCTAGCGGCGACCAGCACTTCGTCATCCCCGTGCAAGTCCACCAGGCCAATAATTAAGGTGGCAATATCTTCAGGAACATTGTCCAGTGCCAGCAACAGATCGGGCACCGATTTACGCTGCAGGCAGTCAAAGATAGCGGCTTCCTGAGCTTCATCCAGATCGGCGGTGGCAAGTACAGCCTCGTAAACGCCCACGTGGCCCAAATCCAGAGTATAAGCCGCATCCAGTTCGGCCGCGTCCAGGGTAGCCAACATCAGGCGAATAACTTCCACATCGGCCGCCAGACTATCGTCACCATATAGCTCGGCACCCAGCTGAATGGGTGACCGGGAAGCCATTAATGACTTGGGGCGGGTGTGCAAGGTGGAGCCTGCGTAACAAAGGCGGGACACCCCCTCAGGTGCGAGGCTGTGGGCATCAATGCGGGCAACTTGCGGAGTAATGTCGGCGCGTACACCCATGCTCCGACCGGAGAGTTGGTCAGTAAGCTTGAATGTCAGCAAGTCCAGGTCCTGACCCAGGCCGCTGAGCAGGGAGTCAGTAAATTCCACCAGGGGTGGAATTACCAGTTCATAGCCCCAGCTGCGGAACATATCCAGCAGGCGACGGCGTAGCTGCTCTACAGTGGCGGCCTGTGCGGGAAGAACTTCCTCAATCCCGTCGGGCAATTGCCAGCGATCAACCGATGTCATGTATAGCCTTCAATTTACCAAATAAAGCAGAACAACCCCGAACAGCATACTGCCGAGACCGATCTTACGGATAACACGATCATCCATCTGCGCCACCACAGCCAGCATATTGCGCCAGTGGTTGGGGCTGATGAAAGGCATCGCGCCTTCAATGATAAAAACCAGTGCCAGGGCCACCGGGAGCACATGCCAAAAGTCCACAAACTCCCCTCAGAATTGGCCAGACACAAAAAACCGTGGGCCCGGCGTTTGTGGCTCAAACGACGAATCCCACGGTTGCGGGATGCTATCACATTGGAGGGAGTTAGTACCTGTGTTTTTTGGGTACATTAACAGGGCCAGCTCCCCGCTCTCGCGGGGAGCCAATCAAAGCCCTGCAGCGGTAGCAGCTATTTACCGCCCTGTGAGTCCTTGAGATACCGGAAGAACTCGCTGTCAGGCTGCACCAGCAACACATCTCCCTGGCCCTGGAAGGACTCTTGATAGGCTTTGAGGCTGCGGGTGAAAGAATAGAACTCCGGATCCTGGTTGAAGGCATCCGCATAAATACGGGTTGCTTCAGCATCGCCAGAACCACGGATCTGTTCAGCGTCGCGATAGGCATTAGCCTTGATTACCGTGACCTCACGATCAGCAGCAGCCTCAATACCTTCGGCCAGTTCCTGACCCTGGGAGCGGTGCTCACGGGCTTCCTTTTCACGCTCGGCGTTCATCCGTCGATACACCGATTCGGAGACATCGGGTGGCAGATCAATCTGCTTGACTCGCACGTCTACCAGTTCGACCCCTAACTCAGTCAGGGCCACGTCGTTCAGCAACTCGGCCAGGTCAATCATCAGCTGGTCGCGTTCGCCGGAAACTACTTCCTGAATCGTTCGAACGGCCACCTGGTTCCGCAGACCGTCGTTGATCCGCTGGGACAACAAGCCCATGGCCCTGGCTTCTTCGCCATTAGTCGCGGTGTAGAACTTGGTCGTATCTTTCACCCGGAACTTGGCGTAGGAGTCCACAATTAGCGCTTTTTGCTCCTGGGTGAAAAAACGCTCCGGCTGGGAGTCTACGGTCAATACGCGCCCGTCAAACTTACGCACGTTGTTGACGAAAGGAATTTTCCAGTGCAAACCGGGTTGAATATCCGGATTCACGACTTCACCGAACTTGAGCAATACGCCGCGTTCAGTTTCCTTCATCACGTACAAAGAATTGCTTCCCACGAATACTAGCAGGGCAACAATGATCATAATTGTCATATTACGGCTGGACATGATTAGCGACCCCCCCGACGAGTGGAACTGCTGGACGCTGCGTCTCGGCGCAGCTGTTCGGTAACGGCATCAGTGATTTCACGCAGGCTGGCGCTGTCGATATTAGCAGCTCGGCCGCCGCGACCCTGGCTTTGTTCAGCCAGCTTATCCAGAGGCAGGTACATCATATTGTTGCCCCCCTCTACATCGACCATCACCTTATTGGTGTTGCTGTATACGCCTTGCAGCGCGTCCAGGTAAAGTCGCTCCCGCGTGACCTGCGGGGCTTTCTCATACTCGGCAAACAGCTTGTTGAAGCGGTCAGCCTCACCCTCTGCATTGGCGATCACCTCTTCCCTGTAGGCGCTGGCTTCTTCTATTTGGCGCTGGGCTGAACCTCGCGCTTCAGGCACCACGGCATTGGCATAGGCCTGGGCTTCATTCTTCACCCGCTCCTCGTCCTCGCGCGCCTTAATCACGTCGTCAAAGGCCTCTTGCACTTGTGTGGGCGGCTTGGATTCATCGACGTTAACCTTGCTGACCAGAATACCTGTCTCGTACATATCCAGGTATTCCTGTAGCCGGTCGTCAACATCCATACCAATTTTGGCTCGACCTTCGGTCAGCACCAGATCCATGCTATTGCCGCCTACCACATGGCGCAGAGCACTCTGCGCAGCGTGCTGCAGGGAACGCTCTGGTTCTCGAACCTGGAGAACAAACTTCTTCGGATCATTGATCACATATTGGACCGATAGACGCACTTCAACGATGTTCTCGTCCTGGGTCAGCATGATCTCTCGCAGGCTGGCCGAACGCACCTTGGTGGTATTGACCCTGATCACTTCATCGATCAGGGGCGGATTCCACTGCAGACCGGGCTGAACGGTGTCGTAGTATTTACCAAAACGCAGCACCACGGCTCGCTCCTGCTGATCGATCTGGTAAAAGCCCATTAGGCCCCAGACGATAAGCGCGCCAATGGCTATCACACCAAACATGGTACCGGAAAATAATGCTCCGCCCCCGCCGCTGCCACCACTTGCGCCAGAAGAGCCCCCAAAAATGCCGCCCAGTTTTTCCTGCAGCTTTTTCAGCGCTTCGTCCAAATCAGGCGGTCCTTGATCACCGCCACCCCAGGGATCTTTCGGCCCCTTGTTATTACCGCCACCGGGTTCATTCCAGGCCATAATTAGTTCCTGTTTTCAAAGTCGAGAGAGTCTATCAAATTTTTGTACGTTACTGTCATCCAGTATTTCAAAACAACGGCTCCGGGCCCTTCTTCATCAGCCGGTTCCAATCAGCCCGGGGCAGGCGCACCTGCAGGTGGGCAACGCCGTCGTCGGAATAATTTTCAGATTCCACGGCACCCAGTCGATAAAGCGCTGCGCGCAGCCCACCTTGATCCGGGGCAATTTCCAACTGTTCATCAACCATATCCTGACCAACCACCTCGCTGACCGCTTGTAACAAAAGCGACACACCGTCGCCCGTAGCAGCGCTAAGCCATACCCTTTCGGGAATTCCGTCGGCATTACGGTCTATACGAGGTTTTTGTTCCAGCAGATCCAGCTTGTTGTAGATTTCCAGTCGCGGTATTTCATCGGCACCGATTTCCTGCAGCACCTCGTGCACCTGGTGAATATTGTCTTCGCGCTCATCACTGGCCGCGTCAATCACATGCAGTAGCAGATCAGCATTGAGCGTTTCTTCGAGTGTCGCCTTAAATGCCTCTACCAGCTTGTGGGGCAAATGGGCAATAAAGCCCACTGTGTCTGCAAGCACAACGGGGCCCACGTTTTCTAGTTCTAACCGTCGCAGAGTCGGATCAAGGGTGGCAAACAACTGGTCTGCAGCATACACACCAGAATCGGTAATGTAGTTGAACAATGTCGATTTACCGGCATTGGTATAGCCCACCAGCGAAACGGTGGGAATTTCCTGGCGTTTTCGCGAGCGGCGCCCCTGATCGCGCTGTTTGCGCACCTTTTCTAGCCGCGCGGTAATCGATTTAATGCGAATCCTGAGCAAGCGACGATCGGTTTCGAGCTGGGTTTCACCCGGACCGCGCAGCCCAATACCGCCTTTTTGACGTTCAAGGTGTGTCCAACCCCGCACCAAGCGGGTGGCTACATGTTGCAATTGTGCCAGCTCAACCTGCAATTTACCTTCATGGGTGCGGGCGCGTTGGGCAAAGATATCGAGAATGAGGCCAGTGCGATCCAATACGCGACACTCTAACTCCTGCTCCAGGTTGCGTTCCTGGCTGGGACTGAGAATGTGGTTGAACATCACCACCTCGGCTTCCTGCAGATTGACCTCGCCGCGAATTTCTTCCAACTTGCCAGAGCCTATGAAAGTGCGCGGATGTGGAGCTGTGCGGTGACCCATGATGTAGGCAGCCGGGTCTCCCCCGGCCGAAAGCACGAGCTCCTCGAATTCGCGGGGGTCTTCCCGCTCTGATTCACTGTCGAGATTCAGGTGAACGAGCACAGCGCGTTCCCCGGACTCGGGTCGGTCAAAAAACAAGGCAACCTCTATTTTGGAAACCGGAGCGACCGCAGACACGGCCGCCGGGAATATTCCTAGCTCTCACCATCCTCTTCCGGCGGATGCTGCATGGGCAGCCGCACCACGCGGCCTGGAACCACGGTAGATATCGCATGTTTGTAGACCATCTGGCTGACGGTGTTCTTCAGCAGCACGACAAACTGGTCGAAAGACTCAATCTGGCCCTGCAGCTTGATGCCGTTAACCAGATAAATGGAAACTGGTACGCGTTCCTTACGTAAAATATTCAGGTAAGGGTCTTGTAGCGTGTGCCCCTTTGACATAACTATTTCTCCTGGCAGGCTCAATTGGAGCCGAAAAAACCTAAAAGTTGGCCTTCTTCTCTGCACTGTCCCTGCATTCGCTCCCCTTGAAGCACAGCAATGCGAGCTTGAGCCCTCGTTACTACTGAACGCAGTATAGAACATCCAGAGGAACCTACATTGGGGCATCGCTCAAATAGTTCAAGGCCACCACCAGCGGTGCTTGGCCTTTGAGCTTCCCGGCGATCTCCTCGCCCTCCTGTTCGGGCACGGCTAACGCACCCTCAGAACTCCCCAATGAAGCATCTGACAGCAAAAATTCTTCAACGTTCCCGGCCTGATCGGTGTATATCCACCCCAGATCCCTCCACTTTCGCAACCAGGTAAGCTGGCGCTTGGCAAGTTGACGGGTGGCGATCACTCCCTTCTCTACCGCCTCTTCCAGGGGACACTGTGTGTCCAGGTATTGCCAAAGTTGCCGGTAACCCACCGCGCGTATGGCGGGCAGGTCAGGACTCAAATCGCCGCGCTGGTGCAAGTCGCGCACTTCAGTAAGGAATCCCGCCTTCATCATCTGCGCAAACCGCAGCGCAATGCGCTGATGCAAGACCGCCCGATTCTGGGGGCATATCGCCAATTGACGAATGTCGAAGCGCTCGAAAGGGTCCAGACCAACTCCCGAGTCGCGGTGCCACTCAGTCATCGTCCGACCACTGCTCTGGTAAAGCTCCAACGCCCGAACCAGTCGCTGGGAGTGATTAGGGTGGATACGCTCGGCGGACTCAGGGTCTACCTCCGCAAGCCTGGCGTGGATCTGCGACCAACCGACCCGAGCCGCCTCAGCTTCAATAGCTGCGCGCATATTCAGATTGGCAGAGGGCATATTTGCCATGGGCTCCAGAAACGCCTTGAAGTACAGCATGGTGCCGCCAACCAGCAATGGCGTTTTACCCCTGGCAGTAATCTCGTCCGCCAAACGATTAGCATCGGCGGCAAAATCAGCCGCTGAATAAGGCACGGCCGGATCGCGAATATCCACGAGATGGTGAGGGTAATCGGGTTTGGCGCTACCGATATCCAGGCCGCGATAGACCAGCGCGGAATCGACGCTGACCAGTTCACAATTGAGTTCTTCAGCCAAGGCTATTGCCAAATCGGTCTTGCCAGAGGCGGTAGGCCCCATCAGGCAAATCAGGGGCGGCTTTGAGATCAGGTCTGGCATTGCTGGCTAGCGGCCGCGCAGGAACAATTTGTCCAACTCATCCAATCTCATCTGGGTCCAGGTGGGCCGGCCGTGATTGCACTGGCCTGCGCGTTCAGTTTCTTCCATATCACGCAGCAGGGCGTTCATTTCAGGAATAGTCAGACGCCGGTTGGCTCTCACCGACCCATGACAAGCCATCGTCGAAAGGATTTCGTCCATGTGCGCTTCAACACGTTCAGAGCTACCAAACTCGATCAGGTCAGCAAGCACGTCCCGCAATAATTGCTCCACGTCGGAATCGCGCAAAGCCACTGGAATTTCTCGAATCACCAGCGCCTCCTCACCCGCCACGCCTACTGACAGCCCCAATCGTTTAAACAAATCCTCATTTTCGCTCGCCACCTGCACCTCGCGCTGACTCACGGCTATCGGTTGGGGCACTAGCAGGGGCTGGCTACGGATACCCTCTTCATTCCGCGCCGTTTTCAGGCGCTCATAGGTAATGCGCTCGTGGGCGGCGTGCATATCTACCAGCACCAGGCCGGCGACATTCTCAGCCAGAATATAAATACCCTTCAATTGCGCGAGGGCGTAGCCCAGCGGGGGCACATCTTCTGCGCTACCCTGCGTTGGCAGTTGGGGATGTAGCTGCTGATAAGCTGCCAGCTGCGCGCTGCCCTGGGCTGGGGCGACAGTATTAGGGGCAAAGCGCGAACCAAAGCCGCCGCCTGGCTGAGTTTGTAACGGCGCGTCGGTTACGGCTGAGCCTTGCCCCGCCCCCCAGGCCAGTCCACCCTGAGCGGAAATCTCACCGGTTTGTGTATTAATGGCCATGCCATCGCCCGTGCTTAGCATGTTTGCTGGCAACGGGTCAGCCGGGTTGTCGGCAGTGGGGCGCACATCGGCCAGCGCTCTGTGCAGACTGGAAAAAATGAAATTGTGCACGCTACGCCCATCGCGAAACCGCACTTCGTGCTTGGTGGGGTGTACGTTAACGTCTACCTGGGCAGGGTCGACCTCCAGATAAAGCACAAAGGCCGGATGACGACCGTGGTAAAGCACGTCGCGATAGGCCTGCTTCACCGCATGAGCGATCAGCTTGTCGCGAATAACCCGGCCATTAACAAAAAAGTACTGCAGGTCGGCCTGGCTGCGGGAGAAGGTGGGCAGGCCCACCCAGCCCCACAGCTTGAATCCACTAGCTGCGTTCTCAATGTAAATGGCCTGGTCCATAAACGCAGGGCCACACACTGTTGCCACCCGGCGCTGCTGCTCCACCTGGCCGGTTCCTGCTTTCAACTGGTGAATACCACGACCATTATGGCGCAGGCTAAAGGCCACATCGAAGCGCGACAACGCCAGGCGCTTTACCACCTCTTCCAGGTGATTAAATTCGGTTTTTTCGGTGCGCAGAAATTTACGCCGCGCGGGTGTATTGAAGAACAGGTCACGTACTTCAACCGTAGTGCCCTGCGGATGCGGTGCAGGTTTTACCTGTACTTCCATGTCCCTGCCCTCACAGGCAGCGGAACTACCTTCGCTGCCCTGTTCAGAGGCATTACTGGTCAGCGTCAGTCGCGAAACAGATCCTATGCTAGCCAGGGCCTCGCCGCGAAAACCGAGGCTGCCCACGGCTTCGAGATCCTCCAGGGACGTAATTTTACTGGTTGCGTGGCGGGCCATCGCCAGTGGCAGATCATCAGGATCAATGCCATTGCCGTTATCGCGGATACGGATCAGCTTGACACCACCCGACTCCACATCGACATCAACCCGTGTAGCACCGGCATCCAGGCTGTTCTCGAGAACCTCTTTCACTACCGACGCAGGGCGTTCGACCACTTCACCGGCTGCTATCTGGTTGGCCAGCCTAGTGGAAAGGCGTTGAATTTTAGGCATAGTTTTTTGATCACCCCACCAATGGCACAAACGTCACCCGGGCGCAGGCGGGGATCCAGTATCCGCCGGGGTGAACGGGAGATGTTACTGGATTAGAGGTAGGTGAACCACCGAAAGACGCTAAGCCTCGACTATGCAGGCGTGATAGGCGGTTTTCGTATCAAGTTGCAGGGATGGTGAGCTTCTGGCCGATCCTGATGGTTGAACCGCTAATGCCATTGGTGCTTTTGAGGGTAGAGAGGGACACATTGAAGCGTTGCGCAATACCGGACAGAGTGTCACCCCTGGCAATAGTATACTCGGTACCTCCCTGGGCTTTGTTCCAGGCCACCAGGGTACCGGAGGGCGGATGCGCTAACAGGTAGCTCTTAATGCCGGAGTGAATCGCCCTGGCCATCTTCTTCTGGTAACTGCTGGTGGCTAGCCTTTTCGCCTCGGTTGGATTGGAAATAAAACCGGTTTCCACCAGAATCGAGGGGATGTCCGGTGACTTCAGCACGGCAAAGCCGGCCTGCTCTACATTCTTTTTATGCAGCCGCGCGACATTATCGACGTTGCGCAATACCTGAGCACCCACCTGCAAACTGGTATCGAGCGTAGAAGTCATGGACAGGTCAGCCAGCACACCCGCCAGCATATCGTCTTTATCAGAAAGACTGACACCACCCACAAGGTCGGCAGCATTTTCCCGCTGTGCCAGATAGCGCGCGGCGGTGCTGGTTGCACCTCGGGTGGACAGGGCATAAACGGAAGCGCCATTGGCCTCTTTGCGCTTAAAGGCATCGGCGTGAATAGATACAAACAAATCCGCCTGGCGCTTGCGAGCCAGGTCGCGACGACCTTTCAAGCTAACGTAGTAGTCCCCTGAACGAATCAGAGTGGGTGTAAAGCCAACATCGGCTTTAAACAGGGCATTTACTTCTCTGGCGATGGCCAACACAACGTCTTTTTCGCGACGTCGTCCCGGGCCCAGAGCACCGGGATCTTCGCCGCCGTGGCCGGCATCGATGGCGATAATAATGTTTCGTTTGCTGTCCTGAGTGGCGGTTTTCCTGACCGCGGGTTTCGCGGCAGTTGCGGTTTTATCATACAAATCGACCACCAGGCGATCACCAGCCTGCTGATTTGCCTTCAGCGAAAAGCTGCGCGGATCCACCGAGGCACTCATGTCCATCACTATGCGCAGGTCATCACCATCGCGAGCGGCTGAACGGACCTGACGAATCGGCGTATCTGTCAGCGTGAGGTCGGAAAGGTTGGTTTTAAGGCGAGTGTCTTCCACATCGAGAACGATACGCGTCGGATTTTGCAGGACAAATATTTTATGTTCAGCGGGACCTGTGAGGTCAAATACCACGCGCGTGTGGTCAGGTGCGCGCCACAGTCGCACCTCGTGCACGTCCCCCGCAATCGCGGTAGTCGCCGTCAGGAAAAAGCCCAGGATCGCCCCGATCCATGCCCTGCTCATATCACTCCCGCGCTTGATGCGCTTGTTATTTAGGTAACACTGATCAAGCGTCTGTTTGCAAGTCCTGTAACACCGCCTGCCCCCTGGCAGTATTCGCATTAAAAGCAAGCTGACGTCCCATCCCCTTGCGCTCTATGTTAATCACTAAATCAGCCGGGGGCAAAATGCCCAGACCTCTGCCAGGCCACTCCACCAAACAAATTGAGTCGCCTGTGAAATAATCACGGATGCCCATAAACTCAAGTTCCTCAGGATCACCCAGACGATATAGATCGAAGTGGTAGAGGTTTAGTTCCGCAAGTTCATAGGGCTCCACCAGCGTATAGGTCGGACTCTTAACCGCACCGCTATGACCGAAGCCTTGAACAATGCCACGACTGAGTGTGGTTTTACCCATCCCCAGGTCGCCTTCAAGGTAAAGCACTGACCCTGGCTGCAAAGCGCGGGCCAGCAGATTACCCAGAGACACCATCGCCTCTTCGCCGTCTGCCAGCAACTGTATTTCAGTCGCGCTCAACCCAATAATTCCCGCAGCCGGGGGATAAGGTCTGTTGCCAGCAAGCCACGCATACCCTCTTCCGCGGCAATATCACCGGCGGCACCATGCAGACAAACGCCAAGGGCCGACGCCGCCACTGGCTCCAATCCCTGGGCCAACAGTGAAGCAATCACTCCGCCAAGCACATCACCCATACCGCCAGTTGCCATACCCGGATTACCATAGTCACTGAGCAATAACTGTCCATCGCCTGCAATCAGGCTGCCATTACCTTTCAACACCACCACCGCCCCGGTCTGTTGCTGCAGAGCGCGAGCTGCGGCAAACCGGTCTGCCTGCACTTCAGCGGTTGAGCAGGAAAGCAGCCTGCCGGCTTCACCGGGATGAGGGGTAATAATCATGCCGTCTCTGGCCTTCACCTTTCCGCCGGCAAGCATATTCAAGCCATCTGCATCCAGCACCATGGACTTGCCACTGGCAACTGCAGCCTGCAGTAAATACTCAGACCAGGGCGACTGCCCAAGACCAGGACCGACCACCAGCACATCAGCGCTTGCCAATAATGACTCGAGTTCATCCCCGGACTCTACCCCCAGGGGCATAACTTCCGGAGCGCGCGCCACCAACGCTGACACATGTTCAGGGCGAGTAGCCACCTTTACCAGGCCTGCACCACAACGCAATGCCGCTTCTGCCGCCATCGCCGCAGCGCCCGCCATACCATAGTCTCCACCGATAACCAGTACCGTGCCGTACATACCTTTATGAGCGGTAGCAGGACGCGGGCGCAATTCTTCTAATAACAGCTCCAATTCCAGGCGACGACAATCAGCGGGCACCTGCTGATACACCTCTGAAGGGACGCTGAGATCAGCGAATTGCAGATCTCCGGTGTAATCCATCGCCTCCAAGGCAAATAGTCCGCGCTTAAGACCAATAAAGGTGACTGTCATATCTGCCTTTATTGCCTGCCCCAACACTCGCCCGGTGTCCGCGCAGAGGCCAGAGGGAATATCAACGGCAACCACTGAGGCGCCAGCGGCATTTACCTCTGTGATCGCCTCCAGGTAGTCGCCTCGGACATCACCACCCACGCCTGTGCCCAGCAGAGCGTCAACAACTACGCCCAAGGACAGCACCGCACCGTCTTCAAAGGGCTGAATGTCAACGCCATTCGCCAACGCCTGATTGCGAGCGAGTAAAGCGTCGCCAGAAATTTTGTCCGACGCTCCCACCTGCAATACGATGGTTTTGATACCGCGCTTGTGAGCTAAATCAGCGACCAGGAAACCGTCGCCCCCATTATTTCCAGTGCCACACAATACCTGGACCAACTCTGGCTCGGGCCAATGATTAATCATGCTATCAAACGTGGCATCGGCCGCCCGTGACATCAGGGTAATCCCCGGGATGTTGTGATCCTCTATCGCACACCGATCTAACGCACGGGTTTGTTTGGCGGTGTACAATGCTTCGAATTGGCTAGGGTCCATTCATTCACTCCGTCACCCCACGCTAATGGGGACCAGGAGCGATTGGTGCAAAGCCCCCGGTGTCACTGGATTCCTGCTCAGGCAGAAATGACGCAACTCGAATTATACGCAAATGTCTTCACAAGGTGGTTCACAAATTACTTTGCCAGAGCCCGAGGCGCTGCTGGCTAAAATCCGTCTCTGGGCCGATGAACTTGGCTTCCAGCAACTGGGCGTGAGCGATGTAGACCTTGGCGAGCACGAGTCCTACTTACAGAAGTGGCTGGATGCTGGCTACCACGGCAGTATGGAATACATGGCACGGCATGGTAACAAGCGCTCGCGCCCGGCAGAGCTGGTGCCGGATACCTGCCGGGTCATTTCACTGCGCATGGATTACCTGGCAGACCACAGCGCGATGGAAGTCCTCGCGTCCAGTGAGAAGGCCTATATCTCGCGCTACACCCTTGGCCGCGACTACCACAAACTCATTCGCAAGCGACTGGCACAATTGGCCGCGCGGATCGAAAAAGAAATCACGGGCGGTCAGTTTCGCGCCTTTGTCGACAGCGCCCCGGTGCTGGAAAGAGCGATCGCGGAACAGGCTGGGCTCGGCTGGATCGCCAAGAACACCATGCTGATCAATCCTGACGCGGGCTCCTGGTTCTTTCTGGGTGAAATTTATACTGACTTGCCACTACCTGAGACGCGCTCGCAAGAGAGCAAACACTGCGGCACTTGCACCGCCTGCCTTGACTTGTGCCCCACCGATGCCTTTGTTGGTCCCTTCGAACTTGATGCCAGGCGCTGTATTTCCTACTTGACCATAGAGCACCATGGCAGCATCGACCCAGAGCTTCGTCCTTTAATGGGCAACCGCGTGTTCGGCTGCGACGATTGCCAATTAGTTTGCCCATGGACCAAATTCGCACAGGAAACAGGAGAGTCAGATTTCAAAGCACGACATGGGCTGGCTGATGCAGAACTAGTAGATCTGTTCTTGTGGGATAAGGAAACTTACCTGAGTCGCACCGAGGGCTCAGCGATCCGGCGCATTGGCCATGAACGATGGCTACGAAATCTGGCCGTGGGGCTGGGCAATGGTCCGGCATCTAATGAGGCCATCGCAGCACTGCGAAGCCGGTCCGAATTTCCATCAGAGCTGGTTCGCGAGCATGTTGAGTGGGCGCTAGGCCAATTGGAAGGTAAATCCGCCGGGGTATAGCGCTACCGTCACGCCTCCATTCGCAAGAAATGCTCGCGGTAGTAACGCATCTCATCGATAGATTCACGAATATCATCCAGTGCCAGGTGGGTGGCGGTCTTTGTAAACCCCGCCTCCAGCTCCGGACGCCAGCGCTGCATCAGTATCTTCAGGGTGCTCACGTCCAGGTTGCGATAATGAAAGAACGCTTCAAGATCGGGCAAATGCCTCGCCATAAAACGCCGATCCTGACAGATCGTGTTGCCGCACATGGGTGACACCCCGGCAGGCACCCACTGCTCCAGAAAGGCCATCGTCTCGGTAGCAGCGCGATGCCCGTCATAGTCACTGGCTGTGACTCTTGCCACCAGCCCCGAACTGTTATGGTGGGTCGTGTTCCATTCGTCCATGGCATTGAGACGCTCGTCACTGGTATGGATGGCAATCACCGGCCCCTCTGCGAGGGTATTGAGATCTGAATCGGTCACGATGGTGGCTATTTCGATCACCACATCCTCATCGGGATCCAGCCCGGTCATTTCCAAATCAACCCAGACAAGATTGCTAGCGCTTTGCATATTAGGTCGCTCTTGAGCTTTAACAGGGCAACAGTGTAACAAATTGCCTCGACAGGCCCACTCCCTGACCCAATAATGGCCACATGTCCAAGCGTAAACTCAGTCGCCAGCAAGCCTGGCGTGTGGAAAAAATACAGGAAGAGCGTGCCAAGCGCGCTGCCCGCCGAACCGAAGCCGCCGAAAGCGCGCTGACGGGGGGCGAACTGGGGCCTGAACGCGAAGGTCTAGTCATCGCCCATTATGGTACCCAAGTGGCTGTAGAGTCAGAACCAGGAGTGAGCCAGCGCTGCCATATTCGCGCCAACATAGAAGGTCTGGTCACCGGCGACAGGGTCGTTTGGTGCGAGGGGGAGCCCACCGGGGTCGTTGTCGCCCAGCTGGATCGACAAAGTGTGCTGTCACGGCCAGACCCCTACGGCAAGCTCAAAGCGGTAGCCGCCAACATCGACCAAATATTTGTGGTGATAGCACCCTACCCTGAAGCTCATGCCAAATTGGTGGATCGCTACCTGGTGGCCTCGGAAGTCGTAGGCATAGAGCCAGTCATCCTGGTTAACAAAACCGATCTACTGGACAGCGATGTCAAACTGCGCGCCGACATGGAGGCACTGATGGCCATCTATCCGGGTCTGGACTACCGGGTACTTTACACCTCCAGCAAACAAGGCGGTCTGGAAGACCTGCACAGTGCGCTGCGCGAACGAACCAGCGTTTTTGTCGGCCAATCTGGCGTCGGTAAATCGTCCCTGGTAAATGTGCTGCTACCGGACGCAGGCATGCGGGTAGGTGCCTTGTCAGAAAGCACCCTAAAGGGCACTCACACCACTACCACGGCGCAACTATTCCACCTGGATTGTGGCGGCAGCCTCATCGACTCGCCAGGTATTCGCGAATTCGGTCTGTGGCATATGAACAAAGAAGAAGTGGAGCAGGGTTTTCGTGAGTTTCGACCCCATTTGGGCTACTGCAAATTCCGTGACTGCCAGCACCAAAAAGAACCGGGATGTGCCATCCTCGCGGCGCTTGACTCAGGGGATATTACCCCGTCACGGCTGGCAAGCTATAGGCACATTATCGCCTCTCTGGAGGAGAATTAGGCCTTATCTGCCAGCGAGACACCCAGCCGGGTAGCAGCACCGGCTTCGTAGCGTCCATCCCACTCCACCGCACCTTCGGGAAACAGGAGGATGACCGTCGAACCTAATTTAAAGCGCCCCATTTCCTCTCCCTTTTCCAAAGCCACGGCTTCGGGCAAGTGCTGAAAACCCACTGAAGTCGGTGTTTTGGGTGCAGGGGCGACCTGACCACTCCACACAGTTTCGATACCGGCTACCACCATCGCGCCGACCAGAATCATCGCCATGGGACCGACTGCCGTCTCAAAATAGCAGACCATGCGCTCGTTGCGAGCAAACAGGCGCTCGACGTTCTCGGCCGTCACGCCATTCACCGAATACAAGTCGCCGGGTACATAGGTTGTCCCCAATAGCTTGCCCGCCATAGGCATGTGAACCCGGTGGTAATCCCGAGGTGATAAATAAATAGTGGCAAAGCTACCCCCAGCAAAGGTTGCGGCCCATTCAGGGTCACCGCCTAGCAGCTCGACGCAACTATAATCCTGTCCCTTGGCCTGAAAAATTCGTCCGTCAATAATGTCACCCAACTGACTGATTGCGCCATCAGCGGGGCACACCACATCGGCATCAGCAACAGGTCGGGCACCCTCTTTTAGGGGCCGGGTGAAAAAGGCATTGAAATTAGGATACTTTTTGGGATCCGGCTCCACGGCCTCGCTCATATCCACTTTGAACCGGCCAATAAACAAACCGATCACCCAGTCCTTTAACCACGAGGGGTGTTCCAATTCCGCCAGCCAACCAGTGCAACGTGAGAGCAGGTGTTGGGGCACGATATGCTGTAAAAAGATGAAGAGTTTATCCATAAAGGATAGTGTATCGTCTAACCCAATAAACAAAATAGTAATCTGACATGAAGATTTGGCTTGCACTAATCGCACTCATGCCCTGCTTTGCGCTCGCTGAAGCTGAAAAACTCACTGAGGAGCCGGTGCTGCGTGTCACAGACCAGCGAGGGATCGAGACCGAGGAACCGCCCGTCAATTGGGTGGACGCTGGCCAGTCCGTCGCCGCTGACCAGGCACAGGCGATGGTGGAGTGGGTAGACGAGTTTTTTGGTGATCCTACTTATGATCTTGAAAAGGCAGAGTCTTTTTTGCGCCTTGAATTCGAGAACGAGTGGGACCAGGATGATGGCAATGACTTCGGCGCGACCGTGCGCGGTAAGGTGCAGTTGCCCAAACTAAGTAAACGCCTGGATCTGGTGTTCAGTGATTCCGATGGTGACTCGGTTGATAGGGAGGAAAAGGAAGACGAGGACAATATCTCTCTACAGTACCGAGTCAGGGAAGGCGACAGGTCACGCTTCGATGCCACCATGGGCTTTTCCTCCGGTCATCTAAAGCCCGGTGTTCGCTACCGCAATGAAGGCGAACTGCAATCTGCCCGCAGCTATCGCTACGTGCAGCGCCTGCAATACGAAGACGGCGAAAATTTCTTCACCATCGCCCAGGGAGATCTTTACCAAGTATTTGAAAATACGGACGTCTTGCGCTGGAGCAATCGACTGAAGTATGGCGGTCACACTCAAGGCATGGAGTGGCGCACACGCATGTCGCTGTTTCAGCGCTATAAATCAGACACGAAAAGACCGCTGGCACTAAATCACTTTTTCACCGTTGCCGGGGAGACTCAGCCCGATTCCTTCGTCAAGAACTACAGTCTGGGAACCATATGGCGTCGCCAGGTCTACCGGGACTTCTTATTCGTAGAGCTGGAACCGGCGATAAACTACCGTCGTGCAGAATACGAAGATGAACGGGACGTGGCCTGGAGCTTCGTGGTCAGATTGGAAATTGCACTTTCCAGGGACTTTTCTCGCGCTGGCAAAAGAGACAGAGCACGTGATGATGATTCAGATGTAGATTAAGTCCTTGGGCCGGTTGGGGCCTGCGCCTGGGTAAGCGCAGACGCCAAACTCCGACTCCGCTGGGACTAAAAAAGGCTGGGCACGCAAATCTATCGTTGATTTGCAAAGGCCCGCTAACAGGGCCCGCTAAAGATTTTCCTCCGCGAAGGCAGCCAGCCTGGAGCGCACAATACCGTTCACATGCATAATGCCGGCGTGCGGGTATTGCTTGCTCTTCTCCACCAGGTAGGTGAGCCCGGAAGTCAGCGGACTGATGTATTTATTGTCTATCTGAGCCAGGTTACCCAACACCACTATTTTGGAGTCGGCCCCCACCCGACTGATTACCGATTTTAACTGAAACTGAGTCAAGCCCTGAGCCTCATCGATAATGATGTAGGCGTTGTTGAAAGAACGGCCGCGCATAAAGTTGAGCGACTTGAACTGGATGTTTGCACGCTCTTTCACATAGTCGATACTGCCGTGACAGGACTCGTCAGTGCCGTGCAAAATTTCCAGGTTATCGTCAAAAGCCGCCAACCAGGGGGCCATTTTTTCTTCCTCTGTACCGGGAAGAAAACCGATTTCCTCGGCGATGGGTGGTGTGGATCGGGCCACAATCAATTTGGAATACTTTTTTTGTTCCAAAATCGCGTGCAGACCATAGGAAAGCGCCAACAGGGTTTTACCTGAGCCTGCCGGGCCGGTCAGCACGGTCATGTCCACATTGTCGTCATCGAGCATGGACATCGCCATTGCCTGTTCCAAATTACGTGGCGCCAAACCCCAGAAGCGCTTGTGCATCAGGTTGTCGCGGCTGTCACAGCGCAGATAAACAAATTCATTATCCACCCGCCGGACGAACGCCATGAAGTCCTGGTCATCGTACAAAAACTGATTCGGATAGGCCCCAGGAATCGATTTGCGCGGTACCCGGTGTAAGGTACAGTCCCCTTCACGCAAGGTGTCTACCTCGCTGATATTGGACCAGAAGTCACCTTCTATATGCTCATATCCCTTGGCCAGCAAGTCGATATCATCGAGCACCCGGTCGCGACGATAGTCTTCCACGTGCACCAGACCAGAACCCTTGGCCTTGATGCGCATGTTGATGTCTTTGGTTACCAGGCAGACAAATTCCTTGGGATTCTCTGCCTGCAAACGCAAGGCAACATTGATAATTCGATTGTCGTTGGCCTGGTCCTGGGTGCCGTCCAAATAGGGCACGTCGGTATTCTCTACCAGCATTTGGTCGGGAAAGATTGCCAGCGTACCGGGCACCATACCGTCCAACCCTGATCCAGGCACTTCAACGCCCTCCTGGATTTCTTGCGGTGAGGCAGAATCAACCACCTTATCGATCATCTGGATGGCAATACGTGCCTCGCGACTCACAGTTTTGTCTCGACGATCTTTAATGTGGTCCAGCTCTTCAAGAACAGTCATGGGAATCACTACCCGATGTTGCTTAAAGGCAGCGACGGCGGTGGGATCGTGGAGCAGGACATTAGTGTCCAAAACATAGGTTTTCTTAATAACGGGTTTCAGGGTGGCTGATTTTTCTACGCGCAGGGCGGAGCCTGAATCCATAATGCATTCCTCACAAAAGTTTCACTGAAGTTATGGTTTGGGTCTTGGGGAATGGAGCGTGAAGCACGGCGAGGTCGCCAGGCTTTGCCCGGTACTGCTTGTTGTTGAACTTCCAAAGTTGGCGCCGACTTCTGCGTTCGACGAGGGTTTGTCAGGGAGGGGTGTTGGGGGCTGGCTGTAGCTGAAAGCGTAAAAGGCCGGAGCGTATTGGGCTCGAGGGCAGCGCTAGAGCGCTTGATGTATGACGCGTAACAGCCAATCGTCACTGACTGACCTGCGTCCGGAAATTTTTCAAATTTCGTTTCCCGACGGGATTACCAAAGCGGCGTTGGCCTCATTATCAAACCACGTTGGCGGGCCTGTCAATGGCTATTGCTACAAGACATAAAATTCTACAAGTCAAGATTCACGAACAGGTCATAACTCCCTGACAGGAGGGGCGAATTCCGCTAGGATAGCAGGCTTGTCTGTTGTTAATAGTAAGAATTCCCCACCATGCTCAATCAGGATTCGCTCTCCCAGCTCAAAGGCCTTAAAACCAAAATGGAGGCTGAAAAAGAGCATGCCGAGGCCGTGATAAAAGGCACTCAGGCCCGCTACGGGTTTGCGGTGCTCGACGATGGCCGGGAAATTTTCATCCCACCCGACGAAATGCTCAAGGCTTTCCCCGATGATCGGGTGCGCGTCTGTATCCGTCCGACCAAAGACAACAAGACCATTGCCGACATCGAGAGGCTCATCGATAGCCCCCTGGGCGACTTCACAGGCCGCTGCGTGCGCAAGGGCAAAGCAATTTTTGTCGAGCCCGATCTTTCCCAGTTAAGTCGCTGGTTGTTCATCCCCCCTCACGCCCGCAATGGCGTCAAAGAAGGGGACTACGTGCGCTGCGCTATTCTTCGCCACCCTATTCGCGACGGTAAACCTCAGGCAAAAATTCTCGGTGTAGTCGGCGACGAAAGCACTCCAGGAATAGAAAATCTTTATTCCATGGCAAAACATCGCCTGTCAGTGGAGTGGGGGGCGGCCAGTCGTAAAGAGCTGGAGAAACAACTTGCTGAGTGCAAGCCACTGGAAACCGAACGCCGCCGGGACCTGAAAGATCTCGAGTTCATTTCAATCGATGCGGCTAAAACTCAGGATATCGACGACGCCCTTTACGCCCAGATCGCCGACGATGGCTGGACCCTGTTTGTTGCTATTGCCGACCCTACCTCCTACATCCCGGGAGACTCTGAGCTGCATCGGGATGTCGCAGCCCGCGGCACGTCGGTGTACTTCCACGGCGACGTATTGCCCATGCTGCCGGAAGAACTGTCCCAGGAGACTTGCGCTCTTTCCGAGGGTGCGGACCGCCCCGCACTGGTGTGTAAGATCTCAATCAAAGATAACGGCGAGGTGGCCGACTACGAATTCATGGAAGCCACCGTGCGCTCCCGGGCCAAGCTGTCCTACTATGCAGTGGACAAGTATCTGACAGGCCAGAACGAAGAACTAATGATGCACGCCTCGCCCCTGGAGGCGCTGTACCAAGTGTATCGAGCCCTGCGCGCCCACCGCCAAGAGCATCACCTGGTGATGGAAGACCGTCAGGAATATCGTTGGATCATGGGCGACGACAAACAGATCGACCATATTGAGCCCTTCGAGAAAATGCTCTCCCAAAGGCTGGTAGAAGAGTGCATGATTGCCACCAATCGCTGCGCCGCGCGCTTCCTGAACGAACGCAATGCCAGCGGCCCCTATGTCACCCACCCCGGTTTTCGCAGTGACCGCCTGGATGAAACCCGAAAGTTCCTGGATATGCACGCCCCGCAAGCGGCGCAGCAAGACCCCAAAACGGTGGAAGGGTATCGCAGTATTATCCGCGCACTCTCCCAGCCAGAGCAGGAGCTCCCCCTGCGCACCATGGTCAACCGGCTACTCACCCGGGCCGAGCTGACCGTCAAGCCGGCACCGCACATGGGCATGGCGCTGGAGCACTACACTAACTGCACCTCGCCATTGCGCAAGTACGTGGACTTTCTGGTACACCTGCAAATCAAAGCGGCACTGCACGACGACGAAGCCAAAATTGTCGACGATCAATTACTCAAAGACCTGTCTTCGCGCATTGCCAGTGCTCGCGCCGCGACCCTGGAAGCTGAACGTTGGCTGGCGAGCAAGCACCTTGCCCGCATGAGTGCGCAACGTGAAGGCATGAGTTTTAAAGCGAGGGTAACGCACGTCAACAGCAGCGGCTTCACTGTGCGCCTGGACGACAACGGGCTAAGCGGCTTTGTAGACCTGCGTAAGGATCCGGAAAAGTTCAGTTACGACAAATGGACTGCCAGCCTTACCAGCACTACCCGCCGCTTCCAGTTGGATAGGCCAGTCGAATTACGCTTTATCGGCGTTGATCGCGACAACCAGTATCAGGCAAGTTTTGAATTAGTGGAGGGCTGCGGACTGAAGCCGCCCAAGGAAGAGAAAAAAACCGCCGCCGAATAATAGCGGGACAGACGGTTCAGTAAGCCTGGCGATTCAACCCAGTACCGTGATTGTTGGTAACGGCGGCACCCACCAACGGCTTGCCCAAGGTCATCTGGTCTTGCACTGCGCTCACCAGTTTGATCATTTCAGACACACCCAGGGCCCTCAGATAAGTGCCCATGTCCCGGTGTGAGTCTAGTACGACGTTTGCATCGGCAGTGCGAAATGCCTGGATAATCGTCAGTTCGAGCTCACTATATCTGGCCTCTTCACCAAAAATTAGCTTGGTGAAGGTATCGACGATAGCTATCTCGCCTATCTGAACCTCTGCGTCGGTCTGTGCGCGCTTCATTTCCCTACCTCGGTACGCCAGCATCCTTGTCAGTGTCCAAGCGTCTCTTCATTGGGCTTCTCTTTCAGTATGGCCCACGACGCGCTGCCCATTGCTTAAATAACAGGCAATAATTCACAATTTTGCTCAAAATTTGAGCTAATTTCCCATTTTTGGTCGGATGAAGAGGCTATTGGTAACAGGCAGGACTGCCCCGGAGGGGCACTTCCCTCCCCGGGACTCATCTCAGTTTATTAATTAAGTCGCGACTAGAAGTCAGCGTTTCCGGGAGTTCGCGGAAACGGAATCGCATCACGGACATTCTCCATACCGGTCACGTAATTGAGCAGACGCTCGAAGCCAAGGCCAAAGCCAGCATGGGGAACCGTGCCGTAACGACGCAAATCACGGTACCACCAGAGCTCCTCGCGCAAATGCTCATCCATGCGGGCATCAAGCACATCCAGACGCTCTTCCCGTTGGCTACCACCGATAATTTCACCAATACCCGGAGCCAGCACGTCCATCGCGGCAACCGTTTTTTCGTCATCGTTCAAACGCATGTAGAACGCTTTAATGTCCTTGGGGTAGTTCATCACCACCACCGGACGCCCAACATGCTCCTCCGCGAGGAAACGTTCGTGCTCGGATGCCATGTCAACACCCCACTCCACCGGATATTCAAACTTCTTGCCGGAGTTCTTCAGGATGGTGATCGCCTCCGAGTAGTCCATGCGCTCAAAGTTATTGTCGATAACAGCACGCAAACGATCGATAACCGTTTTGTCGATACGCTGCTGAAAGAACGCCATATCGTCCTCGCGCTCCTCCAGAATACGGGTGAAAACGTGCTTAAGCAGTGACTCGGCCAGGTCGGCATCGTCGTTCAGGTCAGCAAACGCGATCTCGGGCTCAACCATCCAGAATTCCGCCAGATGACGGCTGGTATTGGAGTTTTCTGCCCTGAAGGTCGGACCGAAGGTATATACCTTACTCATCGCCAGGCAATAGGACTCAACTTCCAGCTGCCCAGATACTGTCAGGAAGGATTCGCCTGCGAAGAAATCTTCCTCAAAATTGACACCGCCCTTGCCGTCCAGCGGCAGATTGGCAAAGTCCAGCGTGCTCACCCGAAACAACTCCCCTGCTCCCTCGCAGTCGCTGCCTGTCAAGATAGGCGTGTTAATCCAGTTAAAGTCGTTGTCGTGAAAATAGTTATGGATGGCATTGGCCAGGGTAGTTCGAACCCGGGTGATTGCACCGAAAGTGTTGGTTCGTGGGCGCAAATGGGCTTGGGTGCGTAAATATTCAAAGGTGTGGCGTTTTTTTGCAATGGGGTAGGTTTCGGCATCATCCACCCAGCCCACGACCTCTACCTCGGTCGCCTGAATTTCCACGCTTTGACCCTTGCCCTGCGACTCAACCAGTTCTCCGCAGACCACTACCGCGCAGCCGGTAGAGAGTTTCAAAACTTCCGACTCGTAATTGTCCAGGTCACTGGGTACGACCGCCTGAATTGCATCGAAAGCTGTGCCGTCGTGCACCGCAAGGAAAGAAATGCCCGCCTTGGAATCGCGCTTGCTACGCAACCACCCCTTAACCATAACCTGCGAACCCACAGCGAGCTCACCCTTGAGAGCGGCGACCACAGTAGTAAATTCAGACATATTAATTTCTCCAGAGTGCGAGGCGCGGAGGATAACTCAAGCGAAAGATGCCGTCATGTGCGAAAACACCCGGCATCCGAGAAACAGCAGTTAAAAGGAGCGACAGGGCAGCCAGAGCACCACCCAAAACAGCGATTTTTGTGTCAATTTTAATCTCGTATCAACGGGCCAGTTTAGTAATTTTGGCTCCCTCAAGACTCAGGTTCGACATCAACCCTTCGTTAGAAAATATAAAGCCCACAACGGGGTCGTTCATCTGCCCCGTAAACAAAGTGGCAACAGCCTCCATCGTCACCAATGCCACGCTGCCATCGATGCCTACTTCAAACCCGCGTCGCTGACGAAATTCAGCCAGCGCTTGCTCGGTTACAAAAACAATCACTTCAGACTTGAACGGAGTCCTCAACTGCAGGCCAAAAGTAGCTCCGGCTCTAGAGTAGTAAGCATCTGGCTTTTGCTCAACCAGAAGTACTCCCTCCCCGTACTGCCCGCCACTGCCAAAACCCACTTTCACGATGTTGGGAAAGACCAACACTCCAGCAGCATTACTGAGGTAGACCTCAACACCCTCAACCTGACCACTCAGAAAGTCCAGAGCATTGAGAGCCTTGGCATTAAGCTCCTCCACTGAATCCGCTCTCGATACAAGTGAGAGCATCGCCAGGCAAATAACCAGGCCCGTTTGCGAGATCAGGCGCATAAATTGCTGCTGTTGATCAGAAATTGAAATTCTCGCCCACCATGTCTTCCGACAACTGCCATAACTTGTCGGCAGTGACGGGATCCAAGGCATAGGACTCGATTCCAGCCTCGTTATCGGGAGTTGCTGGTTCGGCAATATGACAATCTTCCAGGTAAAGGCCACCCAGTCCATCCAGATCCTGGGAAGTTGCTGCCCAGACACTGGTGGCCGAGCCCTGTTCTACCGTCTTGAAGCCAATATCCTCAATATTCCGACCCGCAAGGATTATCTCCATATCTGACGGGTCCATATGGCGACTTAGCTCGGTCATAATCATGCCCGGGTGCACGGCAAAAGAGCGCACCCCCTGGCCCTGCAATCGCTGATCCAAACCTACGGAAAACAGTGCATTAGCTGTTTTTGACTGACCATAAGCCTGCCACTTTTCATAATCTCGGCGGTGATAATTTGGGTCGTCCAGGTCCATGGCACTAAATCGGTGACCAGCGGAGCTCAGGTTTACTACTCGTGCCGGAGCGCCAGCGACCAGCGCCGGGGCAAGCATGCAAGTCAGCAAAAAATGTCCAACGTGATTAGTGCCCAACTGCATTTCAAAGCCCTGAGCCGTTCGCATCAACGGACAAGCCATGACACCGGCATTATTGATCAGTAATTGTATGGACGGACACTTTGCCAGAATGGTCTGCGCGCCTGCGCGCACACTCTCCAGGTCCGCCAGGTCGAGCAAGGCGGTATCCAGTTGTGCGTCAGGCACCGCCGCTCTCACCTGGGCCACTGCGGTATCCAGCTTTGAAGCATCCCGTGCCACCATGATCACTGCAGCACCTGCGCTGGCCAGGCTGCGAGATGTCTCTACCCCAAGGCCGGATGAGGCACCTGTTACCAGGGCACATTTACCTTTCAGGTCAACTCCCTCAATTACTTCACTGGTGCTGGTCCCGGACCCAAAATCACTCATACTTATTTCCTCGTTTACGCCTCAATCTATTGTGACCACATTGCTTTGCCGCTTTAATGGCGGCAAGGGCCAACGGCCATTGCACTCAGGAAACAGCATCAACCATGAAGGCACAGCAGATCAAGCAGTTTGAAGCGGAAGAATACATGAGTTTCGCTACCCGGAAAAAGTCCGGCGAGTATGTCGCGACCCCTGTCTGGTTCGCCCCGCTCGATGGCGATTACTACATATTTTCGGCGGGAAATGCCGGCAAAGTTAAGCGCCTGCGAAATTTCACCGATGCCAGCATTGCCAGTTGCACGGTCACCGGCCGGGTCACCGGTGAGGAGTTCGAGGCTGATGCCTATCTGTTGGAGACCAGGGAAGATGAAGCACAGGCCCTCAAGGCCTTGCAACGCAAGTACGGTTGGAAAATGAAGCTGACGGACTTGCTGTCGGGGATTACCGGCAAAAAGAACAAACGTTGCTATATCCGAGTCTCGCCACGCTAGCCAAAATCACTACTGAGCCGCGGCTAACGAACGATTGATCCTGTCATATTCAGCTCGGTAAATTTCATGCTCTTTAAACAGCGTGGCCTTACTCATAGCTTTGCCCAGATAGCGCAGGGCGGCCTTGGGCTGCCCCAATTCACGGTGAATAATACCCAGGGAAAACAACAGTTCGGAATCCTCAGGCTCTAGGGAAACCGCTTCTTCATAATGGCCCCGAGCCTTATGCCAATCGTGTTCTTCACCCGCCTGATCACCCAACCAGGCGTGATAAAAAGGATTGATGTCACGGTAGCTGTCGACTCTGGATTTCCAGTAGAGATATTCCACCTCCCTGCCCAGCAAGTCGTATAAAACCATCAGGTTGTTCATTGCGGAACGATCGAAAGAGTCCACCTCAAGAGCATGTAGGTACGCAGCTTCCGCCGCCTGGTGCTGATCAGCCCGGCGATAGACCACGCCCAGGTTAACCCACAGGTGCGACATTTGCGGGCTCAACTGCAGGGCGCGCATGGCATGAACCCAAGCTATGTCCAGCTCCTCCTGGGATAAGGCATCCATAGCGATATTACTGTGATAAAGCGCCTGTGCATCTTCATCACGTATTTCCTGGGAACCAGTAATCTCCCTGGCTGGCAGCGGGTCCAGATCCACCATATAGCGATCTCTGGCCGACACTTGAACCGAGGCGTTCACGTGCAGGCGCACCGCAACTCTCTCTCCCATCCGCGTCCAGCTTGGGCGCACGTCTACCCACTGGTAGCGCGCATCAAGTCCCACCTCGCGGGCCAGTGCGATAAATAGATTGGCGTATGACAGGCAGTTAGCGGACTGGCTGTGAAATGCCTCCAAAGCTGTACCTCCGGCGAATGGGTCGTATTCAAGACCCAGGGTTGCCGAACCACCTACCGCCCGGTGCAGAGTGTGTAAACGCTGGCGCCGAGAATTAATACCCGCGGTGTACCTGTGAACAAAATCCAGCATTTCCTCATCCAGCGCTAAAAGGTCCGGGGTCGGGGCACGCAGTTTGACCTGTTCAAGCTCAAGGGACTCGCCCTGATATTGGAGGGGTGGAAGTTCAGATAAAAGCTGGGTTGACGGTGAAAAGCTGCCACAAGCGGTAAGTAGCAGGAACAGCAGGCTATAAGCGAGTCTACGCCCCCAGTCAGGGGCATTGCTGCCAGTAAACCTGACTGCCCATTGGTACGTCATACGCTGCCTCCATCCTCAGTATAACCCAGTTTGATCCAGGTCAATGCAGCAGTGTCTGAGCAGAGGCAGGCTGACGTGCGGGAAACCTGTTTCTGCTTAATTCCAAAAAAGGAAGTAAACAATGACTCAACACATTCTGGAAGAAGACACTGTCGCCGACAAGAAAGCCATGCGCAGCTTATTCGCTGTCGTTGCCGGCTTCGTAGTGGCCACTGCGATCATGGCAATCGCGATAGGAGTCACCATGGGCTAACCCCCGGCTTGCGATCAAGCTGCAGTATGCAAGCCGCACTCGCGCCCGTCGTGTACCTTGGTAGGATCGAAATAATGGCGGCAGGTAGGAAGTTCGTATTGCTCCATGTAGGTCTCTACATCATCGTCAGACCAGTTAAATATAGGGGCTACCTTGACGATTCCGCGGTTATCCATGGAAACGATATCCAGGGATTTGCGATGCTCCGTTTCCTCTTCGCGAATACCGGTCAGCCAAATCTCCGGCCTGAACTGAGTCAGCGCGCGAGCAAAGGGCTCTAGTTTGACCTGTTCGGTAAAGTCCTTATGGCGCTCTTCCTCGTCCACCGTGGGCACACCGCCCATAATCGCGTTGCGCCGCTCTGAGGTCATCTGTGGCGAGTAAACGTGAATGTCCAATTCCAGGTCGCGAATCAAACGCTCCGCTACCACGTAGGTGTCTCGCAGGTTGTAACCGGTGTCGACCCAGATAGTGGGGACCCGTTTGTCCACCTCGCTCACCAAATGCAGCATAACCGCCGCATTTTTGCCCATACTGGTAGTGGCTATAGTTTTTGCCTGCAAACTCAGGGCCCAGCGTACGATGTCACTGGCGCTTGCATCGCGCAGTGAAGCATTAACGCTGTCTAGGTCCAAATCCATTGCGGACACTGTTCTCATAATAGTCACGGGTAAGAACTTTAAAGAATCAAAACCGGGCTTACAAATAACTAAAGTTTATATATATATGCCGCGCCGAAGCGTCCGCATGAGGCATTAAAAGACTTCCTACTGGCTTGGGGGCTTGTGCCTGAACTCAGGCAGCAGCTTTCGCTGCGGTCTTCTCCAGCTCAACGTGCAAGTCCAGGAATTGCCCGGTGAGCTTGTGGCTGGGGGCCATATCGATCAACGGCCTGTGCTCCCGATGGGATTCCTTCATTTTAACCGAGGTATTCAGATAAGTATCAAACACCGGGTAGCCCTCCTCTTTCAGCTCGGCCACCAGCTCTCCGGGCAAGCGCGCCTGAGAGTTGAACTGATTGATCACAATGCCCTCAACCCCCAGGTCAGGGTTGTGGTCTTCTTGCAACTCAGCAAGATTGTCCATTAGCGAATACAGACTTTGGCGAGCGAAGCTGTCGCAATCGAACGGCACCAGTACCGAATCTGCAGCAATGAGAGCCGACTTGGAATAAAAATTAAAATTAGGGGGGGTATCGATATAAATGCGATCGTACTCGTCTTCTAATTTTTCCAGCGCGTCGCGCAACTTAAAAATTTTATAGCGCGACTCCAGTTCTTTTTCCAAATCAGACAGCACCGGGCTGGAGGGCATCAGGTAAAGATTTTCGTAAGGAGTTTCCCAGACGAAGGAATCAGGGTTTTTCTGCATACGCCGCGAACCGACCGTCTGCTTGAACAAACCAGCCACGCCCTGGGCTTCCGCCGGATAAGCATCGGCATCAATTTCACCGACAAGGTAGTGGGTTGTATTACCCTGAACGTCCAGGTCGATGACCAGTGTTCGATATCCCATGCTCGCGCCAATCGCTGCCAGGTTACAGGTAATGCTGGTCTTGCCGACCCCGCCTTTCTGATTGAATACTACACGTTTCATAGCTTAAGGAACCGCTTTGGTAATGACTAGAAGGTACCTGCTTAAGTGTAATCAATCGAAGATTTCATTGTAAGCGCGGGAGGGGAGTTTTTAGCTCATCACCCCGCCCAAACCCGTTGATAAAGTTCAACGATCTCGTCGGCCTCAGGTATCCGAGGATTATTCCCGGGAGAGCCAGACGCCAGGGCCTGCTCCGCCATCAGTTGCAACGAATCAGCCCAGACTGCCTCGTCAATTCCAAATTCACCCGGCGTAGGTACCGAAAGATCAGCATTTAATTGCCGCAGGCCATCAGTCAACTTCACCAGGGCCACCGAATCGGAATCACCGCTTCCTGCCAGACCCATCGCCCGCGCGGCCGCAGCATAACGACCGGGGGCTGACCCTACCGACCAGGCCGTCACCTCGGGAAGCAACATTGCATTACTGAGTCCATGGGGAACATGAAAAAGGCCGCCAATCGGCCGACTCATGCCATGAATCAAGGTCACGGAGGCATTGGAAAAGGCGATTCCTCCCTGAGTTGCCGCCAACATCATTGCTTCTCGGGCGGCACGGTTATCTGGCTCGGCGCAAGCGGTGTGAATGTTGCGGTAAATGGTGCTCATCGCAGTCAGTGCCACGCCGTCAGTAAATGGATTCGCCTTGCGACTGACATAAGCTTCCAGCGCGTGACATAAACTGTCTATACCGGTATCGGCGGTTAACCGGTAAGGCATCGTCAGGGTCAGCTCGAAATCAACCAGCGCCGCAATCGGCATGAGACCCAAGCCGGAACAAAGCATTTTTTCACTGGTTTCTGAATCAGTAATCACCGCTGCATGGGTGGCCTCAGAGCCCGTTCCAGCGGTTGTGGGAATTGCAATGACCGGCAGCCCGCTGTCTATCAGGTGTGGCACCTTGTAATCGCGCATGGGACCATCGCGATCAGCCATAGCGGCCACGGCCTTGGCCGTATCGATAGAACTGCCACCGCCCAGGGCGACCAGGCAGTCGTAACTGCCTGCTGCGAGTGCAGCCAAGCCCTGGCCCACGCTATCGGTGGTGGGATCGGGCACACATTCGGCAAATACTCCATGCGCAACTCCCGCGGCGTCCAGGCCACTGACAACGCGATCGGCATAGCCACATTCACACATAAAGGGGTCGGTGACCAGCAGCGGCCGCGACAAGCCCAAGTGCTTCAGGGTAGGTGCCAGGTGATCACTGGCACCCGCCCCGACCCGTAAAATGCGGGGCAGGTTAATATTGACCGACATGGTATGGCTCCTGTGACTTAGTCCTTGATGGCAATCAGGTGAATCTCAAACACCAGGGCCGTATTGGGAGGAATGGAATCCCCCGCACCCTGTTCGCCATAGGCGAGCGTGGGAGGACAGGCAATGCGCCATTTGTCGCCCACTGACATCAACTGCAGGGCCTCGGTCCAGCCAGGTATCACCTGGTTGACTCCAAATTCAGCCGGCTCGCCGCGCTCTACTGAGCTGTCAAACACGCCGCCGTCAACAAACGTACCGTGATAATGCGTCACCACCGTGGACGTCAGTCCGGGCGTTTCGCCACTGCCCGCCTCCAGCACTTCATACTGCAGGCCACTTTCAGTGACACTAACTTCATCGCGCTCGGCGTTAGTCCTCATAAACTGCTCGGCCAAAGCCTGGCGCTTACCGGCAAGCTCCGAGGCGATGGCCTGCTGCCGGTCCTGAATAACTTTGTAGCTGGGATTAATTTCGGCGTCGCTAAGCAGTGCCTGCTGATGGTCATACCAGTGGCGGATGCCGCCAATTACCGCTTTCAGGTCCAAACCATCGAAGCTGTTGCGACGCAATTGATCGCCAAATTGCAGGCCAAAACCGTAGCTGACTTTCTGTTCATCGGTGGTCAATTCCACCTCGGGTAGTAGTGCCATGAGAAGATTCCATTATGCTAGTGATAAGCGACGGCACCTTAGCACATTCACCCCGCCCTAGAGGAGAGGCAGATGCTGGCTCAAATAGAAGAAATTCACCAGTTTTGGTTCGCCAGCCTGGACGAGCAGGGCATGAGCCCGGCTGAACAGAACGCACTCTGGTTCAAGTCCAGCCAGGAGACCGACCAGCTCTGCCGAGAGCGCTTCGGCTCTCTGGTAGACACCGCTATTAACGGTGGCCTGCAAGATTGGGAGGCCAGCGATAGGGGGTTGATTGCCCTGATCATCCTGCTAGACCAATTTCCCCGGAATATTCATCGCGGCACACCCAGGGCCTTCAGTGGAGACGCCCGAGCACTGGCCCTCGCCCAGCAGAGCATTGCCCTTGGTCGTCAGCAGCGGCTGCCTGCAATACATCAGGTGTTTCTACTTCTTCCTCTGGAGCACAACGAGGACATAACAGTGCAGAAAAAATGCGTGAATTTATTTCAGGAACTTGCCGCCAGAACTGGACTTGCAGCCATCCAGGGCTACCTGCGCTATGCGGTAGCCCATCGGGACGTCATATCCCAGTTCGGCCGGTTTCCGCATCGCAATATCATCCTGGGCAGAGAATCCAGCCCTGATGAACTCGAATACCTGCAAACGCATGAAGGTTTTTAAACTAAGACCCGAGGCCCGTGACCCTTACTTGTCGCCCTGAGAGACCGACCAAAAATCGTAGCGCCCTTCCGTCATCTCCGCTTGCCAGACATCGAAACGACCGCTCTCAAGGTCTGCATAGGCCTGCTCAATTGAGTCGTTGACCTGGGGGTAAGCGACTTCCCCCCAGGGGCACTCCGCCTTCGAAAAGAAACCACAGTCCAGCGATTCGGGACCGGGCAGGCAATAGTCTGTATCCACCCGGGCGCGAAACGCGATATAGACCTGGTTAATAAAGGTAATGGTGCCGGTCATGTAAAGCTGCAGCTGGTCAGCTGGGAGCAAGACACCAGATTCTTCATGCAACTCGCGCGCTGCCGCCTCGGCCAGCGTTTCACCCCGCTCCATAAAGCCGCCGGGGATGGCCCAGGATTCGCGCTGTGGCTCTATACCCCGCTGCACCCAAAGCAACTTGTCATCGTTGGCCACAAAGCAGGTCACTACCACCATGGGATAGTCGTAGTCCAACTGGCCGCACCCGGTGCAGCACCAGTGATTGCGCTCCTCACCCGCCACCAAATGGCGCTGCAGCGGCTCTCCGCACTGGGGACAGTACTTGTGTTCCGGCAACGCTGTTGCTCCTGGCATGAATAAAAAAACAATAGCACTTTGCCCCCGCAAAAGCATTGGCGCTATGCTTGCACCCCGACAACAGTCCAAGGAAAGCCAAAATGACAGACCAGACGCCGCGCGTGCAATTACTATTGACCGGCAATGAGATCATGAGTGGCGATACCGTGGATTCCAATTCAGCCATGATTGCCAAGCGCTTGGACGAACTGGCCATTGGCATATACCGCAAGGTCACTGTGGGAGATGACCCTGCCTTGCTGCAACAGGAACTGACTGCCATGGCCGCCAACGCCGACCTGATTATCGTTAACGGCGGTTTAGGGCCCACAGTGGATGATCTGACGGCAGAGATTCTCGCTGCCGCCGCAAAGGTCTCGCTGCAAGAGCACCCCCAGGCGATAGCCCACCTTCAACAGTGGTGTGCCGGGCGCAACCTTGAGCTGAATGCCGCCAATCTGAAACAGGCCATGCTCCCAGAGGGCTGCCAGATTGTAGACAACCCCATCGGCAGCGCTGTCGGTTTTGAGATGAACATGGACGGCTGCCGAATAATTTGCACGCCAGGGGTGCCCAGCGAGCTGGCAGCCATGCTGGACATCATTGTCGCCAGCCTCGCCGCAGAGCGCGAGCAACCAGTGGAGCGCAACATTATGCGCCTGCAGACCTTTGGTCTGGGAGAGTCTTCAGCGCAACAGATTATTAGCGATAACATTCCCGACTGGCCGGCTTCAGTAGAGCTGGGATTTCGGGCCGGCGCGCCACAGATGGAAATTAAACTCAGCATTAACAGCAACGCTGCGCTCGATGCCCGACAGCGCTGCCGAGGCCACATTGATGACCTCTTTGGTGACCATGTCATTGGCGAAGGCGACACCCTGCTGGCAGCGCGAGTACTGGACCTACTGCGCCAAAGAGGCGAAACCCTGACCACGGCAGAGTCCTGCACTGGAGGCCTGATCGCCTCCATGCTGACGCGAATTGCGGGCTCTTCAGATGGATTTCATGCAGGTTTTGTGACCTACGCAAACGACATTAAGCAGGCGGTGCTGGATGTACCGCAGGATGACCTGGATACCCACGGCGCTGTCAGTGAGCAGGTCGTCAGGGCCATGGCCCTGGGCGCATTGGAAAAGTCGGGGGCCGATCACGCCATTGCGGTTTCCGGCATTGCCGGTCCCGGGGGCGGCAGCGCAGACAAGCCGGTAGGAACGGTGTGGTTGGCCTGGGGCAGCAGCGATAAACTGCGTACCCGTTGCCTTTGCTGGCCAGTAGAGCGCAGCTTGTTCCAGACCATGATTGCGGCAGCGGGGCTGGATATGATCCGCCGAAGTCTGCTGGGGATTGATGAAGAGCCGCGCTATTTTCGTCAGCGCAAAGCCCGTTAACCCGCCTATGCCTCCAGGGGTGGATTGTCTTCTGTGGGAGCGCTGCGATGCCAGACCAGAGAGTGAAAGCGAATGACTTCCCCCACCTTGTCCTTGCCACTTAGCACCAGGGTCTGACCGTCCAATTCAGCGTGCCGCAACTGTTCACTGCCCGGAAAATTGGGATTGAGACTCTGGGTCACGTAGTGAATAACATCGGCCTCTTGCACCCTGTAGCGTCCGGCATAGTGAAAATAAGAACTGAATGCCTCGCCCTTAGCGGCGTCAGGCAACTTACGATAGTTCACATCGTCGGGAAATAGAGCACGCTCCTTACGGGCGATAGAGGCACTCATCCAACCGTCTTCGGCGTAAACCAACAAACCCTGGGGGTCTTCTCCGTAGGGGTAGCTGAGGTCATCCCGGTCGGAATAGCCGATGGTCCAGGACTCAAGTTGCCAGGTACCTAGCAAGTCTTTCTTACTGATCATATAAGATTCCAATGCTGTAGTAGATGAATGTGCCAGTGCGGACACGAAAGTCTTGAATCAGGGCTGTAATTGCTCGATCTCCCAGCCATCATCTTCACCCTTCGTATACAGAAAACGATCATGCAGACGGTGTTCGCCCCCCTGCCAAAATTCAATACGCTCGGGGATCACCCGATAGCCACCCCAAAAATCTGGTGTAGGGATGTCGCCGTTACCAAACTTTTCTTTCAACACCTGCACCTGTTTTTGCAACATGGCTCGGGCTGATACAGGGCGACTTTGACGGGACGCCCAGGCAGCAATCTGGCTTTCTCGGGGCCGGGTTACGAAGTAACTGGCGGACTCCGCGAGGCTCATTTTTTCCGCCCGGCCACTAACAATGACCTGGCGGTCTAGCTCGTTCCACGGAAACAGCAGCGAAACCAGCGGATTCCCAGCTATTGCCTCGGCTTTGTAACTCCCGTGGTTGGTGTAAAACACAAAACCACCATCAGACATTCCTTTGAGCAAAACGATACGCTGCCAAGGCCGTCCCTGGTCATCTATGGTCGCTAACACCATGGCGGTAGGGTCTTCCAGCCCGGCTTGCACCGACTGTTCCAACCAGCGTTCAAACTGCCGCAATGGACTAGCCACCAGCATCTCCCGGGTCAACCCGCCGGCGGTATACTCGCGCCTGAACTCCTCGTAATGCACTGTTAAATCCTGCTACGCTGCGCAGCCAAGTTTGTGAAACTCAATAGTAGCGGTAGCGACCGTCGCAGGCAAAAAGGAAAGAGATGCAAGCACCACAAATCATTGACGCACAGGAGGAACATAGCGAGCGGCTTGCGGATATTCTGGCAGATTCCTTTAGCGAGGACCCGGTGATGAACTGGGTTATCCCCGAGCCAGCACTGTACAAGGATTTCTTTCGCCTGCTGATCAGGGACATATTCCTGCCCCAGGGCATCCAGCACATGGAAACCGGAGAGCGAGCAGGTGGTCTCTGGCTACCCCCCGGCGGCACCTTTGACGTTCCGCCCAGCTTTGCCCTCGCGGGCCTGGTGACCAAACTGTTCCTACGCAAGGGGCCAAAACCGCTGTGGCGCATCTCTCAGCAGGGCGCGATTTTTGACCGTCACCACCCTAAATCTCCCCATTATCATTTGGTGTTTGTGGGCTGCCGCAAGTCCGCTCAGGGTCAGGGCCTAGGCTCGGCCATGCTCAAACAGGGCACGCACATGTGCGACGAGCTAAATATGCCCGCCTATTTAGAAAGCTCCAATGAATTGAACGTGCCGCTGTATCAGCGCCATGGTTTCGAAATTATCGATGAGGAGTCGCTGCCCGGCGGTG
Organism: Candidatus Seongchinamella marina; assembly: GCF_026262685.1. Lineage (NCBI taxonomy): Bacteria > Pseudomonadati > Pseudomonadota > Gammaproteobacteria > Cellvibrionales > Halieaceae > Seongchinamella > Candidatus Seongchinamella marina. The sequence continues at coordinate 38,768 of NZ_SHNP01000007.1, read as the reverse complement.
GTCCTACGGTTTGGTTTATGTGGCGTGAAGCGCGCTAAAGCATCGCTTTACTTTGGCGGAAATTCAGCAAATACCGCGGTCGCGGCTTCTCGCCTCTCTTCGGCCAGCACCTCAGGGTCTTCCGGCTGGTTGCGCAGGCGAGACTCGATAACCGAGCGCCACACCGACTTGCTGCGCAGGGGGTCTATCATGTCAACAATGAAAGTGCCTTGGGTGTACTGACGCACGCTCACATCGGATACGGCGGGACCACAACCCCAGCAATTGTAATAACTCATGCTGTTATAGCTGCGTACATCCGTGCGTTCTTCAGTTACCAGGTGCCAGATCATGTACAAGTCTGCCTGACTATTATCGCTGACAATTTCAAAGCCCTTACGCTGCAACTCGTCCGCCAGGGCCCGATCGATGCGCGCCTCCTGCATGTCACTGATCTGCAGTGAGGACAGGTCCTCTCTATCCACTGGTTGAATGGCTAACTTTTGCACCTTGGTAAAATCAAAGCCGGAGTCGAAATCCATGGTGGCTTCCAACGGAGTAGCGCAAGCGGTAACCAGGCTGAGTACAAAAAGGGCGGCGGTGGCCTGCAGGGCGCGTAAAAGCATAGTCAGTTCCTCGTAGGTTAGACCTTATTATGAGTTTGATTGGAGCGCGTTTCAATCAGCTGTGCTTGGGTAAACCGGTGCCCGATGCGCCACGGCGGGAATTTCGGGAAAGGGCGAAAAGCTGCGCCAGTCATCTCCAAACTGCTCGGCCAGGCACCGGCCGAACGCCTCTCGGAAAATACGATCCATGGCCTTATCCAGTGCATCCTGGTCGGCTACACCGGTTAATACGGCGGCTTCTGCCATACCTTCCGCCCGCAAGCGGCGCCCAGGGGGCAGGTCATCCCCTCTGGCCAAAGCAGCGAACATAAGCTGCCATCGACCTTGAAGTTCCTCGACTAACAAATGCATACGTTCTCCTAATAATTACTCTCGCCAATAGTATGCTGGCTGGCGACCTCAGTTAACAGTCAGTTGGTCCACCGCAATTGGCCCGGGAAAACCGTTAAAGGCTGCCGTGCGTACTTTTCCGTATAACGAACAGAGCGTATATACTTTCAGTCATGAGACAGCGATCAAAAGCAGGAGGCGGCAATCAATGTACATCGTCGCTATCCGATAACCCATGAGCATATTACCCATTAATCGAATGGTGCTCCGCGCCCTGCTGCTATTCATTGTAGCTGGTCACCCCATTTCAAGTGCCCAGGAAGGTGCAGCCACAGATATCGAACAGGCAGCAGCCGAAGCTGAATTAGATCCCAGCCAGGTCGTGATCAGCAGTGATGAGTACCGGCAAGCGGTTGCCGCCCTGGAATCCAGCCATGGAGCCTATGCCAATCAACTGCCCGAGTACCTGTTAAGTCTGGGTCTCAGTTTGCAAACAAGCGGTGATCACGAAGGGGCCATCGATGCCTTCAAACGGGGCGTGCACTTAGCAAGAATTAACGATGGTCTCTACAGCGCACAGCAAATCCCGCTGCTGCAACGGGAAATGGCCAGTCACATGGCATTGGGGCAATACGCTGAAGCAGACGAACGGCAGCTGTATCTCTATCGCGTGCAAATGCGCAGCATGGAGAGTGGGCTAATCCGGGCCCAGGCTTTTATCCAACAGGCTATCTGGCAGCATAACGCCTTCCTCCTGGCACTCGATGGCCAGGGGTATGCCCGATTAATGAGCATGTGGGACCTTTACCGATTGTCGCTCACTGACATCATTGAACGTGAGGGTTCGACGTCCCTTCTGCTGAAGGAACCACTGGAAGGCATGCTGCTGGCTCAGTACCTGATTGCCAATTACGATGTTGAAAAAATTAACGGTGGTGGTGACAATTTTTCAATGCAACAACAGATGGCTCGCTTTAGTGCTTACAGGGGCCAGAGCTATCAGAAAGGTCAGGCGGTCATACAGGCCATATACGACGTAGAAGCCGCCAATTATGGCGTCAACAGTGAGGGAACCGTCAGAGCAAGGGTAATGCTTGGCGACTGGGTCTTCTGGTTTGGTGATCGGGAAGCGGCTATGAATGCCTACAGTGAAGCTATCGCGGAACTTGTTGCCCGTGGTGATGCCGAACTAGAGCTGGCGTCTATGTTTGACGAGCCGGTGGAACTGCCCAATCTTGAGGGTGCGCGCCAACTGCCGCCCACAGCCGAACCGGAACGCGCTAATCTGCTGCTGGAGTTTGGTGTAAACCAGCGGGGCAAGGTTTATGATCTCGAAAGGGTCGATGAGAGCGAATTGAATGATGCTAAGGCAAACCGCATTATGCGCAGCCTGCGCAAGACGCAATTCAGGCCGAGGCTCGCAATGGGCGAACCTCAGGATACGGAGACAGTGACTAGGGCTTATGAAATCAAGCAGCAGTAACCTCACCAAACCAGCCCGGCTTCTGCTGCCGGCTGCCTTGGCCAGCGCGTGCTTGCTGCTCGCGGGGTGCCCCAGTGCGAGCAATCCAACAACGCCGCAGCCCCCCAGCACACCCAGTAGCAGCCCGCCCCCGCCCAGTAGCAGCTCTTCTTCATCATCGAGCAGTTCTTCATCATCGAGCTCCTCCTCATCCAGCAGCTCATCCTCAAGCAGCAGCCAATCAGACAGTGCCTCCAGTGGCTCACCCAGCTCCAGCCAAGGTAGCGCGGGAAGTCCCTCGTCTCCAGGCCAACAGACCCCCCAGGGGGACAGCGCCGGCGAGACTCCCGGTGCATTTCCGCAGGGGGAATTTCCTGCAGACCCCGGTGGAGAAGCCGGTGATCAGGTTGCCGGAGACAATGGCGAAGGCGCCATGGGTGGCGCCGATGGCAGCGACCAGAGCGGCGACGCTGAACCCAGTTTCGAGGAAGCCAGCAGCGACGCTGGTGGCGAACCCGGGTTTGAGCCAGCAGGGTCTGGTGGACTTCCTGATATGAGCGACGAGCCTAGCTTTGAAGAAGTGATGGCTGGCATGGAAGGCGCCATGGGAGATCAGCCGGGCACAAGCCCGGGCGACGGACCGCAGGGGCAAGCGCAAGGGCCATCAAAGCAAGCCGGCAGTGGGCAGCCAGGCGGGGCATCGGGTCAGGGTCAGTATGGTTCCTATCCAGGTAGCTCAGGCAGCGGCAATGGCGGCAACGGCAGTGGCCCTCTCACTCCCGCAGAACAAGTTGCAATTCTCGATGCTCAATTAGAAAGGGGTACAGGGGAGTTTGACGCTATGATTCTTGAAGAGCAAACTGCGCAGCGTGAGGCGGCTCGTAATAGCACAGCGCAACAGCCCCCGGTCGACGCCAGCAGCTCAGGTAGCGGTGGACAGGGCAATAGCGAGTATGGTGCAGGTGGCGTCGCCAGCAGCGGTAGTTATGGCGGTGGCATCGGTGGCGCAACAGGAGGCGGCGGCCAAATGCCCAAAAACACCGCTCAATACCCTCCCCCAGAAGATATTCCCTCAGGCGATGGTGACGATGTGGTCGCCCGCCAGCTGCGTGAAGCGGCTATGCGTGAACCCGATCCTGCGGTGCGCGAAAAGCTATGGGACGAGTACCGTAAGTACAAAGGCATCTCAAAGTGATAGCAAAACGACGCAGACTGATACTTACAGCACAGCTCCTTGGGCTGGTTCTATTGTTGTCGGGCTGCGTCAACCAGACGCTGAAAAGCACCTCTGTTCCCGCTATCGATACTAGCAGCGAAGCAATCCCGGAAGGACAGCTACTAGACGTAGGCATTGCCATTTTTGACCCGGGCCTGGAAGAATACGACGAAGATGAGCGCGTTTACCCCGAAGTGCGCAAGGCAGAGTCGCGTTTTATGCCCAATCTACTTTCGCAAGCGATGCAGGAAAGCGGAGCCTGGGGAGCGGTGAGAGTTGTTCCCGACCCCGAAAGAATCTCAGACTTGTCGGTACGCGGCAAGATTCTGCACTCCGATGGCGAAACGCTGAAAATACAAGTTCATGCAGAGGATTCACGCGGCTATGAGTGGCTGGATAAAACTTACGAAACCAAAGCCAGCTCCTATGCCTACAGAAACACCACGCGCAGTTCCTACGACCCTTTCCAGGCGATGTACCACACCATAGCGAACGATTTGCTCAAAGCGCAAAGCAAGCTCAGGCCGGAAGATCGGGCAAATGTCCGATTAACCACAGACCTGCTATTTGCCCAGCGCTTTTCCCCGGAGACCTTTGCAGGATACCTGGCCAAGAACAATCGGGGCGTATATCTGGTGATGCGTCTCCCTGCAGAAAATGATCCGATGATGGAGCGCATCGACGTCATTCGGGAGCGCGACAATATGTACGTCGATACCATGCAGGAGTATTACAACTCCTTCGGTATTGAAATGATCGGCCCCTACCAGGAGTGGCGTAAGCTAAGTTACGAAGAAGCCATGGCTCTGCAAGAGCTCAAGGCAGAGGCCCGTCGTCGACTGATTGTGGGAGCAGTGGCGGTGGCGGCAGGTATTGCCGGCATGTCCAGTGGCGACAGTAGCAGCCAAGCCGCGGCCAATGTTGCAGTCATTGGCGGTGGTTACCTGCTCAAGAGTGGCCTGGAAAAGCGTAATGAGGCCCAGATTCATGTTCAGGCACTGGAAGAATTGGGCATGTCACTGGAAGCAGAAATTACTCCCCAGGTGATCGACCTTGAAGATCGCTCGGTCACACTCAGTGGCAATGTCGAAGAACAGTACGCTCAGTGGAGAGCAGTATTGGCCGACATCTATGCCACCGAAATTGGCTCTCTGGAAGGTCTGGAGGAATCCTCCTCCGCTCCTGATACACTTTAGGCCTGACCCCAAAGCCGCAACGCACAAAAAGGTTCACACAGCCAATGTCTTCCCACAACGAGCAGTTGGAGCCAACGCCCTTTGAGCTCGCTCCGCAAACCGCACCCGAGCAAATTGCCACCAAATCCCCCCCGGGCTGGGTTCTCCCTGCTCTGGGTGGTTTAGCGCTGCTGGCACTGATCGTCGTTTTTTGGCTGCCAGCACAGGTCAATGAGCCTGCAAGCTCCAGTGCCGGACCGGAGCCCATTCCCGAGGCCGCCTCCGTAACAAAGGCGGCTCCAAAAGCCGAGGCCGAACCGGCAGCCGACGTCTCGCCCTGGTCTGACGCGCAGGCAGCCAAACTGCGTAAAGAGGCACAAGCAGTGCTGCAAGAACTGCTGGATCTGCAATTCGCACTGGATGAACGTGGTGCGAGCGAGTGGTCCGCCGAGGCCTATGCCGAAGCATTGGCAACAGCGCAAACAGGCGACGAACTCTACCGTCAAAAACAGTATGTAGAGGCTAAGAATAAATACCAGCAGGGCCTCGTTCAGCTGCAGGCAATCAACGCCAGCATCCCCGCAGTAGTTGATCAACAACTCGCCCTGGTTCTTGATGGCATAGAGCAGTCGATGATCGAGCAGGCACAAACTGCACTGGCACTGGCAACGCTGATCGAGCCAGAAAACGCCGCTCTACCGCAACTACAACAGCGGGTAAATGTGCTGCCGACCCTCATTGAACACATGGAACAAGCCCAACAAACAGAAAGCACAAACGACCTCGCTGCCGCTCGAGACCAACTCCAACTAGCCACTAAACTAGACCCTCTGCACCAGCGCGCTGCCAGTGAGCTAGAACGGGTTAGCGACGCACTCATTGACCAGCAGTTTAACGATGCCATGAGCGACGGCTATGTCGATCTGGATGAAGGCAGCTACAGCAGCGCCAAAGGCCATTTTAGTCGTGCCGCTGGCCTGCGCCCGGGTTCAGCCGAAGCTGGCAGTGCGCTGCAGGAGGTCAGCGTCGCCCAACAGGCCAACCACCTTACCAGCCTGAAACGACAAGGCGACAAGCTTGAGCAATCGGAACAGTGGCAGCAAGCCGTGGATACCTATCAGAGCGCGCTGGAGATGGATGCCAGTTTACTTTTCGCAGTGGAGGGTCTGGAACGCAGTCAGTCACGCGCTCGCGTCGACAAGCAATTTCGCGCCGCGATGCTACAACCCAATCGGCTTTCTGATGTGGCAGTAGCCGAAGCCACAGAAAAGCTTTTGACTTATGCCGTTACCATCCCCGATCAGGGCCCGGTATTGAAAGAACAGATAGCCACCCTGAAAGTGTTGCTAAAGCGGGCCAACACCCTGGTTCCTTTGACCCTGCGCTCAGATGGCGAAACAGAGGTCATTATCTACAAGGTCGCAAGACTGGGCACCTTTGAGCAGCGTCAGTTGACGCTTCGCCCAGGTACTTACCAGGCCCGCGGCAGTCGATTAGGGTATCGTGACGTTTTACACAAGTTCACCATCGACTATCAGGGCAACTCTGCCCCGCTTGATATCACCTGCACGGAGCGCATTCTTTGAGCCCGGCTAATCAGGAAGACCCACTCAGTCCTATCCAACCCAGCGCCTTCCAACCGCTGGGCAACGAAGTAGAGGTAAAAAAGTCCGGTATTGCACCCCTGCGACTATTGCTGGCAGCCACAGCCCTGATTTTTATCGTGGTGATGGGGTTTTTGCTCACCGCCAGTTCACTGCAAATCATCGTTGAGAGCGAGTCGCAGGCCGAGGTCACTATCAGCGGCCTTGCCCTCCCCTTTGGCGAGCGCTACCTGCTGCGTCCCGGTGATTACAGCGTGGCTGTTGAAGCTCCCGGTTATCACCACTTTGACACGGTCGTTACCGTTACCGACGGCGACAGCCAGAGTGCCACCCTGGTGTTGCAACCCCTTCCCGGTGTGGTCACCGTTGAGACCCGGCCAACCGGAACCCGGGTGCTGGTCGACGGTCAGCATCTGGGCGACACCCCGCTCGCTGATCTCGCCCTTGAGCCCGGTGAAAGACAGGTCAGGCTAGAGGCCGATCGCTACCTGCCCCACGAGCAGGTTCTGGATGTCACCGGCAGACAAGTTCCACAGCAGCTATCGGTCGATCTGCAACCCGCATGGGCACAGCTAAGCCTGAGCAGCGAGCCTGCCGGGGCGGATATTCTGGTGGACGGCGAAATTGTTGGCGTAACGCCAACGGTCCTGGAGGTAATCCAGGGTGATCGTCAATTAATGCTGCAGCTTCCCACGTATGCAAGCTGGCAGCAGGACCTGGTGGTGACTGCAGGCCAACCCCAAGATTTGGGCACTATCAAGCTACAGCCCGCTGCTGGTCTGCTGCAGTTGGCCAGCACACCCAATGGCGCGAACGTCACCCTGGATGGCGAGTTTCAGGGGCAAACACCACTGGAACTGGAGATTACCCCTGGCCGACCCCACCGACTGGCCGTGTTCAGACCGGGCTACCGACGCCATAGCGAGGCTGTGGAGCTGGCCGCAGCCGCCGTCGAAGCCCGCACTATCCGGCTGAGGGCCCAGCTGGGCGAAGTCAAATTTAGAATTTCTCCGGCTCAGGCCATCTTGCGTGTTAACGGCAAACCGCAGGGTAAGGGCAGCCAGGTACTGTCGCTACCCGCAGTCGCGCAACGGGTAGAAATAAGCCTGGACGGCTATGCCCCGGTGAAACGCACAGTGACACCTCGCCCAGGGCTTCAGCAATTGGTGGAGGTCAGCCTGCAAACAGCTGCCGAGGCGAAAGCCGCGAGGAACAAGCCAGAAATTACCACCGCACTGGGACAAACCCTGCTGCTGTTTCATCCTGCAGACTCACCCACCGCTAATTTCAGCATGGGAGCGTCAAGGCGAGAGCCGGGTAGACGTGCCAATGAAGTATTACACCCGGTTGCATTGAGCCGCAGTTTCTATCTGCAAACCACAGAGGTGACCAATGCGCAGTTTCGTCTGTTTACCGGCGCGCATGATTCCGGGCAAATCGAGGGCAACAGCCTCAATCGGGACCACCAACCTGTCGTTCAGATTAGCTGGCAACAGGCCGCAGCCTTCAGCAACTGGCTGAGTAAGCGCGAGGGCCTACCGCCCTTTTATCGTGAAACCAACGGCATTATCACGGGCTACAATCCTTCCAGCACAGGCTATCGAATGCCTACAGAAACAGAATGGGCCTGGGCTGCGCGCAGCAATGGGGACAGCCTGTTGAAATTTCCCTGGGGAGAAAACTTCCCACCCAGCACCGCCGTTGAAAATTATGCCGACAGCAGTTCAGCCTACGTCACCGGACGGGTATTGAGCGCTTATAAGGATGGTCATGTCACCAGCGCGCCCGTCGCCTCTTTCCCTGCTAGCAGTAAAAGACTCTATGACCTGGGCGGCAATGTCGCAGAGTGGGTGCACGATGTTTACAGCATTCCCTCGGCCAACGGTTCGCTGCAAACCGATCCACTGGGCGCCCAGTCTGGCGATAACTATGTCATTCGCGGCGCCAGCTGGTCTCACAGTCGGATCGCGGAATTACGCCTGTCATACCGAGATTATGGGCAAGCGGGGCGTGATGACGTAGGATTCAGAATTGCGCGGTATGCGGAGTAAGGTCATGAACAAGCTGTTAATACTACTGCTGGCACTCTGGGGCACACCTTTGTGGGCTCAAGCCGACGTCGAGGAACAAGACGCTGGCGACACAACCGAGACTGAAATAGAAGCGAAAACGGAGCAGGCAGCACCCCGCCCCGCGACCGATCCCTTTGATTACGAATCCTCCGAGCAAATATCTGAAGACCTCTCGGTCTCCTTTCCGGTGGACATATAGGACCCGCTCATGAAGCAAAGGATGTCATCAGAATTCATTTACCAGTTGTTTGCCCTGCTGATTGCGGTGATCGTGGTTCACGCGGTTTACGTGGGCGCAATCCGCCCCGCAGCGGATACCCAGATTCGCCAGGAAATGGAGCTGCAAGCAGCTGGAGATGACTATGTCCCGCAGCGAAGCTTTGTTGTGGTCATCCGCGATTTTGAGCAAGAAGCCTGTTTCATTTTGTTGATATGGGCGCTGGCTATCATGGGCTACAAGGGTAAGCGAACCATCGGCGAGCAAAGTCTGTTAGATCGTCGTTTGCTGGACATTCCCGAGGGCACCAGTGTGCTGCCCGAAGACGCCCGAGAGTACAGTCGGTCACTGGAGGCGCTACCGGAGCAAGAGCAAGACTATTTATTACCGCGAACCTTGCTGTCTGCCCTGCAACGCTTTGCGACCACTGGCAGTATTCAGGCGGTATCTGACACGATCAAGGAAAGCTGTGAAATTGAGGCTGACCGACTGGACTCCGAACTATCCATGGTGCGCTACATCGCCTGGGCGATTCCCTCCATCGGCTTTATCGGTACCGTGCGCGGTATTGGCGAAGCCCTGGGCCAGGCTTACAAGGCGGTGGAAGGAGATATCTCCGGTGTCACCGTCAGCCTCGGTGTTGCCTTTAACAGTACCTTCGTCGCGTTGGTACTCTCTATTGTCATCATGTTCTGCCTGCACCAGTTGCAGTTGTCTCAGGAACGCCTGGTGCTGGATTGCCAGCGCTACTCAGACAAGCGCCTACTGCGTCACCTGGTATCCGCATGACCGTTGCCCTGTTAGACACTAACGACTGTGTCCTACAGCTGTGGGGTGCGGGACCGGTGCAGCAAAGTCCGGGCTATGCACTACTGGAAGGTAAAGACTATCAGTTTGGTAACGACGCCAGAGGCAGCGCTCGCTTGCGCCCAAGGGACATTAACAGTCGATACTGGTGGCAGCTGAGCGTTGAACCTCTGCAGCCTGCGCTAGGCCCGGCACGTCATACCGCCGATCTGGTGCATGCACATTTACTGCAGCTGCACCGTGAGGCCGGACAGCCCAAGGAACTCTTGCTGGCTTGCTCTGGCAGTATGCAACGGGAGCAGTTGAGTTTGTTGCTGGGTATCGTTCAGCAATGCCCGTTTGAGGTCGTGGGTCTGGTCAATCGCAGTGCCCTGCTCGGTAGCCTGCACGGTGGTCCGGGCCGCCTGTTCCACCTTGAACTGCAATTACATCAGGCCCTGATCACTGAATTAGCGCAAAGCGGCAGCGAAATAATCGTGCAGCGCAGCGTGCCGTTGCCAGGTTGCGGTCTGTTGCAGTTGCAGGAGCGATTAGTGGAAGTGGTCGCCAGCGCATTTATTCGCCAGACACGCTTTGACCCCCGACGTAAGGCACAAACTGAACAGCAACTTTATGACGCTTTGCCCAAGGCACTGCAAGCATTGGCTAATAGTCCCGAAACCAATATTGAAGTTAATGGTTACCAGGCGCGCATTGCTGGCACAGATATGGTTAGCGCCGGACAGCGGCTGTTCACCGCCGCCGCTGAAGCAATGGGCAGTCTTTCTCCGGCAGACCGGTTAGTTGCCGATCCATTGGTGGCACTGCTACCTGGGGTACGAGACAAATTTCCCATCGCTCAAATCGCCGCTGGTGATGAACTATGGCGAGCGATGCAACAACTGACGGGCCACCTGCTTAATCGCGATGGCCCACTGAGTTTCATCACCGCCCTGCCCTGTTTAGCGGCCGACGATAGTAGCCCCATTGAACCGGTAGTCCTTGAACCCATGCCGGTGGCTATCACTCACCCCACTCACGTACTGATCGGCGCAACCGCAAAACCACTCACGGGCACTGTAAATCTAGCGCCGGGCCTGACGCTTGAGCAGCAGGCGCAGGGTTGGCTGCTGACAGGGGTCGCAACAATCAATGGCACAGCAGCAAAAGCGGATGAGCCTCTGGCTGCAGGCGATGTCATCGGCTCTGCCGACGGAGTTGCGTTTAAGCTGATCGAAGTCGTGGACTAGGCATGGCACGCCAGAAGCGCAGCTTTACCACTTTCAACCTCAGCTTTCTGGACATCATGTCCTGTGGCTTCGGGGCAGTGGTGTTGGTGTTTCTGATTATCGATCATTCTATGGAAATTCAATCGCAAGACCTTAACCAGGACCTGATGTCTGAAGTGAACCTGCTGGAGGAAGAAGTCACCGAAGGCAAGGAAGGCCTGGTGGCGTTACGCAACATTCTGTCTGACCTGGACATGGACATGGTAGAAGCCCAGGGGCGAGCCACCCGCATCACCGAACAGCTTGACGACTATGAAGCACTAATCGAATCCCTCAAAGACGATGGCTATACCGAGGATGAGGCCATTGAGAAGCTCAAAGCCGAGATCCGTTCGTTGGAGCAAGATGTCCAAAAGTTGAAAGAAGCTGCAGCTGAGGATGGGGGCAAAAGCGCTCGCACCTTTGTCGGTGAGGGGAACCGTCAGTACCTGACCGGCCTTAATCTCGGTGGCCGCAATATCGCCATCCTACTGGATATTTCTTCCAGTATGCTCGCCGATCGGCTAGTTAATATTATTCGCTTACGCAACATGGGTGACGCAGTGCAGCGACGGGCAGACAAATGGAGTCGCGCCCTGAACACAGTTGACTGGCTCACTGCTCAACTGCCGGTCAACGCCGATTATCAGGTTATCACCTTCAACGCCGAGGCCAAGGCACTACTGCCCACCACCGAAGGCAAGTGGCTTGAAGTCGCGGACCAGGCCCAGCTTGAAAAAGTATCCAGCGAGCTTCGCCAGATCGTGCCAAGTGGCGGCACCAGTCTGGAGAACGCTTTCATCGCCATGCAAAAGCTGTCGCCTTCCCCTGATAATATTTTCCTGATCACCGATGGCTTACCCACCCAGGGCACGTCCCCACCGCGCGGTACCAAAGTCAGTGGTAAGGATCGGCAAAAGCTGTATCGTCAGGCTATTCGCCAGCTACCCACAGGTGTACCGATTAATATTATTTTAGCCCCGATGGAAGGCGACCCCATGGCCGCATCCGAGTTCTGGCAGCTAGCGCAGGTGAGTCAGGGCACGCTTCTCAGTCCCTCCAGGGATTGGCCCTGATGGCCCGCCGGCGCGCCGCAGAGGAGTTCTCGCTGTCGTTTCTCGACGTGATTTGCTGTGGCTTTGGCGCAGTGATTCTGTTGCTGATGATCACTAAAACGGTGCAGCCACAAATCATCGAGGCATCCACCGTTAACCTGGAGGGCAAACTGGCTGACTTGCAGGAGCAGATCTATGACATCAGGGGCGAATCTGTCGTACTCAACCGCGACCTGAACGCAAAGCATAAACAGTTGTCGGAGTATACGGAGCGCATCGCTATTTTACAGGGTCAGCTCGCCAGTGCGCGTTCGCAATATGACAGTATTCAGGTAGAGACCAACAGCAACGATGTCATTACCGAGCAACTGGCGATAGCCCGCCAGCAACTGTCGGACGAGATGAAGCGATTACTGGGAAGCCAGTACCTTTCAAAAAACAACCTGATTGGTGGCATTCCGGTAGACAGCGAATACATCATTTTCATCATCGATACCTCAGGCTCCATGTTCTCTTATGCCTGGGAAAGAATGATTGAGGAAATACAGGCGACCCTGGCGATATATCCAGAGGTAAAAGGAATACAGGTAATGAATGACATGGGCCAGTACATGTTCAGTCGCTACCGGGGTCAGTGGATTCCTGACACCCCGGGTCGTCGCAAGGTGATCATGCAGAACTTGCGCAACTGGAATGTGTTCAGTAATTCCAGCCCAGTTGAAGGTATTACGGCTGCCATTCGAACCTTTTACGACCCCGGCAAGAAAATCAGTTTGTATGTATTTGGCGATGAATTTACCGGCGATTCTATCGCCTCGGTCGTGGAAACGGTGGATCGAATCAATCAGACGGACGCCGAGGGCAACCGCCTGGTAAGAATCCACGGCGTGGGTTTTCCCGTACAATTTATCCGTGCATCACATTTGCAGACCACAGGCATTCGCTTCGCTACACTGATGCGTGAACTGGCATACCGCAATGGAGGGACTTTTGTTGCGCTCAACGACTTCCGGCCCTGATATCCGAGCCCTTGGCGTGGCATTGCTGCTCGCTTTATTGGCGGGCTGTGGGCCAAATACGGTAAAAGTGGAGGGTAACTTCCCCGCTCCACTCATGGAACCGATACCCCTGACGCTAGGCGTCTGGTACCCAGAAGATTTTGCCAATCACGAGTTTTCAGACGAAGCCAAAACACGCTCGGAGCCGAGCTGGCTCGTCAGCACCGGTGATGCTCAGGTAGCGATGTGGGATACATTATTAGCAGGCATGTTCACTGAGTTGGTGCACATGAAAGGCGAGCCTGCGTCCGGTCAAATGAATCAACTGGTCAACGCAGTTTTAATCCCTCACGTGGACGAACTGCAATACGCCATACCCCAGCACACCAATATCAAAGTGTATGAAATCTGGATGCGCTATCGTTTCGAGTTGGTGACCACGTCGGGCGAACCCATCGCTGAGTGGACCATGGCTGCTTACGGCAAAACACCTACCGCCTTCCTGCGTAGCGATCAGGCGGCAGTAAACCTGGCGGCGGTGATGGCGTTGCGGGACGCAGGCGCAAACTTTGCCACCAGCTTTACCCGTGTACCCGACGTAGCGGCCTGGATGGATGGAGGACAGCAAGCTATAGATAACCCTCCTGCTGAAGTCGATCAAGTACTCGACGCGCCACCTGAGACTGAAAAGGCGGAGGTCGACTCATGAAAATGCTACTGGCTCTTGGCCTCGTTCTCATTACCACAGGTTGTGTCACCTCTACCGTCGACGAAATGGTTTTCAACGAGCCCCTTGCCGGGATTGGCGATTCCACCGTGGTTATTCTGGGTCGGCGTCACGCTAGCGACTACGAAACTGAACCTGACTTTATTGAATGCGTTGGTGATCACATATCCCGCAGAGACAACAGCATCACCGTGATAAACGAGATCGACTTTATTAACTCTCTGTACCCGTGGTTCGAACCGCGCACCGCCCCACTGCACCCCGAAGATATTACCCGTCTGCTTGAGCAGGACCCTGTTGCCCAACGCATGCTGGAACTGAAAACCGAGTACATGGTCTGGGTAGACGGCGTTACCGTTCAATCGGATTCTGCTGGTTCAATGACCTGCGGCATCGGCCCTGGCGGAGCCGGTTGCTTCGGTTTTGGCACCTGGAGTAACGACTCCAATTACGAGGCCGTTATCTGGGACTTCACCGACCAGGCCGAAGTAGGCCGGGTAAACACGACCGCCACAGGGCAGTCCTATATGCCCGCAGTAGTCGTCCCCATACCGATTATTGCGCCAGTGCAGGGCACTGCCTGCGACGGAATTGGCGATCAATTACTGGAATTTCTCTCCAGCGAGTATTGAAAATGCGCCTGCCCGTAGTCTTGTTACTCCTCACTATTGTCTTTGCGGCCAGCAACAGCATGGGAGCCAGCAAAGGCGAGGAAGAACACCAAAAGATTATCGATTCAGGGCAGATTTACGACGACCCTGAGCTACAAGCCTACATCAACCGCATCGGCCAGTCGCTGGTGGCAAACTCAGACAAACCAAAAGGCAAGTTTACCTTTACGGTACTCGACTCAGGCGTCATCAACGCCTTTGCCGCACCCAATGGTTTTATCTATGTGAGCCGCGGTTTATTGCCTTTCATGGATTCAGAAGAGGAACTGGCGGGCGTCATAGGCCATGAGATTGGACACGTCACCGGCAATCATCACGGCCGACGTGGACGAGCAGACATTACCAGTAAAATCGTAGCGACCACTGCTTACATTCTCACCGGCAGCGGTGACCTGGCAGAAGCCTCCACCATGTACGGCGCCGAATTGATCAGTGGCTTTGGCAGAGACATGGAATTGGAGGCCGACGGACTGGGCGCAGAATACATGTACAAAACCGGCTATGACCCACAGGCGCTGCTGGAAGTCATTGGCGTGCTCAAGGACCAGGAACAGTTCCAGCGCGTTAAAGCCAGAGCCACAGGCAAGCCGGCTGGCACCTATCACGGCCTTTATGCCAGCCACCCACGTAACGACAAACGCCTGCAAACTGTCATCCGCAAGGCGGGTGAACTGGATCTGGATGAATACGTGGAAAGCCCTGAACAAGCCGGTGAATTTCGGCGCCACATTGAGGGCCTTGTCTGGGGAGAGAGCGTACAAGGTCAGCGAGAAGAAAACCGCTACTACCACAGCAAACTGGCTTTTACTTTTGAACATCCCGAGGGCTGGTCAGTGAAGTCAAGCAGCAAGGCAGTGGTCGCAAGCTCAGCAGATGGCAGAACCTCCCTGACTATTACGCTGCGTAGAAAAGACAGCAGCAAGACCCCGGAATCGGTCCTCAAAAGCAGCGCCAGCGGCGACTTTAGCGAGGCTGCAGCACTGGAGCAAGCAGGACTGCAAGGTTATTGCGCCATCGCCAGTAGCAACGGCGTTGCAAAGCGATTAGCGGTTATCGACTACAACTACACTTACTTACTGCAGGGCGAGTCTGCAGATTTCGCCGCAAACGACCCTGTGTTACTCGAAATCATTAAAAGCTTCCGGCCCACTCACCCTAAGGAAAAACAGGCGGGCACCCCGCGTTACATACACTATATTCAAGTGCCCAGAGGGGCAACGTTTGCCAGCATTGCCTCCAGCATTCGTATTCCCTATGCCGAAGATCAACTGCGTTTGCTCAACGGAATGTACCCCCGAGGCGAACCCAGGACAGGGGACTGGATTAAAGTTATTCGATAAAACCTCAGGTCCGCTGCTGTACCAATAGCCACGGAGGGGCGACCACTGCCCACAGCTCCTGATTCACTTCGTACCAGACCAGTGCCTGATCATCGTGCACTGAAGCGATCTGGCCGTCTGCAATCCACTGCTGAAACTGGTCTGTGTTATCCAGCCCCAGTTGCACCGCCACTTCCACCAGGTTCAGGTCAGAGCCCACAGATATTGCATTACCATGAGCGTAGTAAGTTTGCAGGTCGTGCCAATTAATCCTTGCGGTCTGGCTGTGGTATTCCTTGCGCAGCAGCGCTTCGCGATCCTCGGGCATATCATCCATAGCGGGAATCCGAAACAAAGGGATTGCTGCGACGCTCCTCGCCAAAGGTGGATGTAGGCCCATGTCCCGGAATAAACGTGATGTTATCCCCCAAAGGGAAAAGTTTGCCACGAATACTGGCAACCAGGTCTTCGTGATTGCCCATTGGAAAGTCGGTCCGACCAATTGAGCCCTGGAATAACACATCGCCCACCCACGCAACATTTTGCGCCTGGTGGAGAAATACCACGTGACCCGGTGTATGCCCGGGGCAATGCAGCACCTGCAACGTTTGTTCGCCGACCGTTACAGTATCGCCGTCTTCAAGCCAGCGATCAGGTTCAAAAGCATCGGCGTGGGGAAACCCCGACATCTTGCACCACTCAGGCAATTTTTCCAGCCAGAAATTATCGGCTTTTTCCGGACCTTCTATGGTGATCTGCAATTGTTGGCGCAATACATCCGCCGCGGCGCAGTGATCCATATGAGCGTGGGTAAGGATAATTTTTTCGACAGTGGCATCCATTTTCGCCACCGCTTCCAAAATACGTTCGACATCGCCTCCGGGGTCGACGATGGCGGCTTTACCGCTGGCCTGACACTTTATAATGGAACAATTTTGCTGATACGGAGTCACCGGAACAATGGTGCACTGAATGGACATTTCTTAATTCTACTTTGGGCTATCGGGCGGTAAAGGATACCACAGCCCGCAGCGGGGCTGTGGCCTTGATTGTCAGATGGAAGGAACCACGCCAGGGTTCTCATCGCTATGCTGGTCTGCCTTCGGATCATCAAACACGTACTGGTCGAATTGCTTCTCACTCTTGGCAACGATTAGCGAGACTGTAGCGTCTCCGGTGACATTAACCGCTGTACGAACCATATCCAGGAGACGGTCAACACCAATAATGAGTGCGATGCCCTCGACCGGCAGGCCCGCTTGCTCCAGCACCAGCGCCAGCGTAATAAGACCTACGCCCGGAACTGCCGCGGTACCAATGGAGGCCAGAGTAGCGGTCAATATCACGGTAAGAAAATCACCCGTGGAGAGGTCCACTCCGTAGACCTGGGCGATAAATACGGTTGCCACGCCCTGCATGATGGCGGTGCCGTCCATGTTAATGGTTGCACCCAGCGGCACCGTAAAGCCTGCTACCGAATTGTGAACGCCCATCCGCTTTTCCACAGTGCGCAAAGTAATGGGCAAAGTGGCACCGGAGGAGGCAGTACTAAATGCAAAGGCCCAGATAGGGCGCATTTTTTTCAGCAATATAGCGGGAGAAAGGCCAGCCAGAGTCCGCAGCATAAAGCTATAGACACCCAGGGCATGCAACAGCAGTACACCCAGGACGGTAAAGAAATAAGCCGCCAGGTCAAAAATTGCGCCTATCCCCATGCTGGAGAACAACTTGGAAAGCAGCGCGAATACACCATAAGGCGCCAACTTCATCAGTACTTCCACCATTTTCATGATGACCGAGTCTACATCGCGGAAAAAACTGGCCAAGCGCCGGCCGGGTTCACCGGCGTGTGAGATGGCGTAGCCAAATAACAGGGCGAAGACAATAATTTGAAGCATTTTGCCGTCGGCCATCGCCTTAATCGGGTTCGAGGGAAATATATCTACCAGAACATCGGTCAATGGCGGCGCGGCTTTGGCCTGAAAGTCGGCGGCACCCTCAATGGCAACACCGGCCCCGGGACTGATCAGCACGGCAAAGAAAAGTGCCAAGCTAATTGCGATGGCGGTAGTGGCCATGTAAAAACCCAGCGTCTTGACTGCAATAGGCCCCATACGGGCACTGTCGCCAAGAGATGAAGCGCCGCAGATCAGAGAGACCATCACTAGCGGAACGACCAGCAGCTTCAGAGACGCGACAAATATGCGGCCCACCACGTCGAACAAACCGTTGACAAAGTAAACATCAACCAGTGATTTAAGCCCTTCGGAGACGCCAGTTGAGTGCACTAATAAGTTGATGATTGAGCCAACGGCGATACCCGCCACCATGGCTATCAAAATGCGATTGGTGAGGCTCACTCAGGGCACTCCCCATTCAGATAGCCACTCACCGAGTCGTGAGCGCAAGCATTGCAACCGGAGGAGTACTGCTTTTTACCACCTGATGTGAGGTCTGCACACACCGGCGCGTATTCCATGGTGCACACTTGCGGCCGAGGCTCTGCGCATTGAGTGACCAGGGTAGCAGTGGGCTGCGTTTGGCAGCCGACAATAAACAACGCAGCAAGCGCACCAAGGGCAATTCGCATCAAAAAACTCCGGTTTAGTTGGAAGGCGTGCAAAGCCTATCATTGTTGGCAGTGTAGTGCAGCAGGGCGCGCTTGCCAGATTAAAAATTCATCAACAGCAGAGTTCTCTCACTCCTTTGGCAGCTGTTTGGGGAACAGAGTTTGAACCAGCGTAGCGCATCCTGCTGAAGTCTGTGACCAGGTCTCCAGATCCAGCGTCATGCGCGCATAGCCGGCCGTGGGGAGGTTGTCTAATTGCCAGTGTCCAACTAACTCATTGAGCAATTCTGTGAGAGCCGGGTTGTGCCCTATCAGGAACACACTGCTCTGCTCGTCTGGCTGCATTGATATCCATTCGAGCAGATCTTGCACATCGAATGTATACAGTCTCTCATCGGTACGATGGTCAAAGTCGGTCAATGCAGACCATCCAGCGCAAAGGCCGAACAGGGTTAGCTGCGCACGTCTGGCAGGGCTTGCCACAATGCTTTGTGGCGCCAACTGGTGGGCTAGTGCTGCCCCCATGCGAGGCGCATCTCGCCGACCTCGCTTGTTCAGTTCGCGCTCTCTGTCAGACAGCTCAGGCTGATTCCAGGCTGACTTTGCATGCCTCATCAGATGCAACGTTTTCATGAATTAAGCTCTCATTCTTGCGTTTGGTCTACAACATGGCTAGAGTCATCTACGTTGTAAGTGGTAACTGTAACTGGTCGATTTACTTTCCCAAGTGGTTAGTGGTATGGGCAAGTGACCTCCATCAATGCCCAAAGGCCGATGTGGAGTAACTGTGCTGAGACGTAAAACAGTAGCACCATTTTGCCGACAGAGCGCCTTGTGCGCCCTGCCGAGGGACTCCTTTGTGCCCCACATTCATCCAAACACCCCCCGTTGCCTCGCCCGTGTATCCCCAAGCCTGGGATATGCCGCCGCATCCGGGAGGCCTATCGTTTGAGTTCAGCCGACACCAGCCTCCTTCCGTTTGTGATTTACTTCGTTGCCGTCCTGTTACTGGTGGCGACTATGCTTGGCTTGTCTTACCTGCTGGGGCAGCGAAGGGCCAACAACGCAACTAACCTTCCCTTCGAATCAGGCGTGCTCTCGGTCGGCTCCTCACAAATCCAGATGTCTGTTGAGTTCTACCTGGTCGCAATTTTCTTCGTAATCTTCGATCTGGAAACGGTATTCATCTTTGCCTGGGCGATTGCATTTTTTGAGCTGGGGTGGCAAGGCTTCATCGCGATTGCTGCATTCATCTTCGTTCTTGGAGTCGCCCTGATCTACGAACTAAGTACCGGCGCCCTGGACTGGGGAATCAAAAGCGGTCAGGGCCTACACCCCGAGGAGTTGCACTAGTGGAATGGAACCTTAGCAAGCCTGAGGATGTGATCGCCAGTTCACCCGGCGGGAGCGATATCAGCATAGAAGAGCAAATTAAACGCAATGTGTTCTTTGCCAGACTGGAAGACCTGATTGCCTGGGGAAGGGCTCACTCCCTCTGGCCCTTCAATTTCGGACTCTCCTGCTGCTATGTAGAAATGGCGACCTCCTTTACCAGTCGCCACGACATTGCCCGCTTTGGCTCGGAAGTAATTCGCGCCACACCTCGACAAGCCGATCTCATGGTTATCTCAGGAACTGTTTTTCGCAAAATGGCTCCGGTCGTTCAGCACCTCTACGACCAGCTACTGGAGCCACGCTGGATTATTTCCATGGGCTCCTGCGCAAACTCAGGTGGCATGTACGACATCTACAGTGTGGTTCAAGGTGTAGACAAGTTTATTCCTGTGGATGTTTACGTCCCCGGTTGCCCTCCCCGACCTGAGGCCCTGATGCAGGGATTGATGATGTTGCAGGACGCAATTGAGCAAGAGCGCAGGCCCCTGAGTTGGGTCGCGGGAGACCAACAAATTATAAAACCGGAAATGCCTGCACGCAGAGACATGCTGCAGAAAGAAAGAAATCTGGCCACAGAATTAAAGACGCCTGACCAGGTTTAACTGCAGTTACCTCCGCAAGCGCGGGGATGACGCTGACCAATAAAAATATAAGGGGCTAAAGCGCCAGTGCCACAAGCGCAGCAAACATCTGACAGCAACGCCACCGTGAACGGCCTGTTCAGCCGCTTTGGTGCGCCGTCATTTACGGCCCAGCCAACCCAGGACAACACCCCAACTTTATGGGTAGAACGGCACAAACTACTAGAGGTACTGGCACACCTGCGAGCCGAATTCCCCATGTTGCTCGATTTGTTCGGCATTGATGAGCGCCTGCGCGAGCATCGCCCCGAGGCCGCCCTGGACTTCACTATTGTTTACCACCTGCTGAGCCTGGAAGCGCGGGAAGAAATACGGATAAAAGTGGGCGTTAGTTCAGATGATGCATCGGTCCCGTCTGCGCACCTGATCTGGCCCAACGCCAACTGGTACGAGCGAGAAGCCTGGGACATGTACGGCGTAGAATTCTCCGGCCACCCCAACCTGCGCCGCATTCTATTACCGCCCACATGGGAGGGCCATGCGCTACGCAAGGACCATCCAGCCCGCGCGACCGAGATGGAACCGTTTAGCCTGGACGAAGAAAAACAAGCTGCGGAACAAGAAGCACTGCTGTTCAAGCCCGAGGAATGGGGCATGGCGCGGGCAACCGAAGACACCGAGTTTATGTTTCTCAATCTGGGGCCCAACCACCCTTCCGTGCATGGCGTGTTCCGTATCGCGCTGCAACTGGATGGCGAGGTGATTGTCGATGCGGTACCTGATATTGGTTATCACCATCGCGGCGCGGAGAAAATGGCAGAGCGCCAAACCTGGCACTCGTTCATTCCCTATACCGATCGCATTGATTACCTGGGCGGGGTAATGAACAACCTTGCCTACGTAATGGCAATAGAACAACTTGCGGGCATTGAAGTACCGCCGCGAGCCAAGATCATTCGCATCATGATGGCAGAGTTGTTTCGTATCTCCAGCCACCTCGTGTTCTACGGCACTTTTGCCCAGGACGTTGGCCAGATGTCTCCGGTGTTTTATATGTTCGCTGACCGGGAGCGGCTGTTTGGGATTATCGAGGCAATTACCGGCGGGCGAATGCACCCTGCCTGGTTCCGCATTGGTGGCGTAGCCCAGGACCTGCCGCAGGGCTGGGACAAAATGGTCAGGGAATTTATCGACAGCATGCCGGCGCGCATGGATCACTATCAAACTATGGCCATGGATAACAGCATTCTCAAACAGCGCACGGTGGGTATCGGTGAATACGATACAGCCGAAGCACTTTCATGGGGCATAACCGGGGCTTCGTTGCGCGCCACCGGCATGGATTTCGACCTGCGCCGCGACAGACCTTATGGCGGCTACGATGAGTTCGAGTTTGAGGTACCCATCGGCAATCGCGGCGACAGTTATGACCGGGCTGCAGTTCGAGTAGAAGAAATTCGCCAGAGCCTGCGCATTATTCGCCAGTGCCTGGACAACATGCCCGAGGGCCCTTACAAAAGCGAACACAAACTGACCACACCTCCACCCAAAGAACGAACCATGCAGGATATTGAAACCCTTATTCATCACTTCCTGTCGGTCAGCTGGGGACCGGTGATGCCGGTAGGCGAAGCGTCTTTCCCGATTGAGGCTACCAAAGGCATTAACAACTACCACCTGGTCAGTGACGGTGGAACCACCTCTTATCGCACCCGAATTCGCACGCCATCTTTCCCGGCTCTGCAACAAATCCCTGACTTTTGCAAAGGGCTGTTAATCCCTGACCTGATCGCAATCATTGCCAGCATAGACTTTGTAATGGCAGACGTGGACCGATGACGAGATGAGTGAAGCAAACTCCATGAACCTGATATCTGCCCTGAGCCAGGAAGAGCTACAGGCCATTGATGCAGAGATCGCGCATGTGCCTTATCGGGATGCAGTGGCCATAGACGCACTAAAAATTGTACAGGCGCATCGTGGCTGGGTATCGGATGAGAGCCTGAGCGCAATCGCAGCACACCTGCACATGTCGGCCGATGAGCTGGATGGAATTGCCACGTTTTACAACCTCATTTACCGCCGCCCGGTGGGCGACAAGGTCATTCTGCTTTGCAACAGTATCAGCTGCTGGATAAAAGGTTGCGAAAACTTACAGCAGCGTATTACCGAGGAACTGGGTGTCGAGTTAGGAGAGACCACCAGTGACAATCGCTATACCCTACTGCCTGTGACCTGCCTGGGTGCTTGCGACAAAGCGCCCGTAATGATGGTTGGCGATGAGCTGCATGAAGACCTCTGTGAAGAAAGCATCATAAGAATTTTGGGAGGGAGCACCACGCCATGAGCCTGACTACACCTCTCACCCGCAATGTGCGCGATGACCGCCGTCCTACTGACATGGCTGCCTACGAAGCCAACGGCGGCTACCTGGGTCTGCGGGCGGCACTTGCTCAGTCGCCAGAAGATTGCCTGCAAGTTCTTAAAGACTCTAATCTCCGTGGCCGCGGTGGTGCAGGCTTTCCGACGGGAATGAAGTGGAGCTTCGTTCCTATGGGCGACAAGTGCAGCCCAGGACATAAATACCTGATCTGCAACGCCGATGAAATGGAACCGGGCACCTTTAAAGACCGACTATTACTGGAATGCGACCCCCATCAGCTTATCGAAGGCATGATCGTTTCCGCTTATACATTGCAGGCCGATGTCGCCTATATTTTTATTCGCGCTGAGTATCATCAAGCCACTCGCCTGCTGCAAGAAGCAATTGCCGCCTGTCATGAAAAAGGTTATCTGGGGCAAGATATCCTCGGGACGGGCTATCAACTTGAGATGCACGTCCACTCCAGCGCAGGGCGCTACATCTGCGGCGAGGAAACCGCATTGATCAGCTCACTGGAAGGTAAGCGAGCCAACCCCCGAGCCAAGCCTCCTTTCCCCCAGGTGAGCGGTCTGTGGGGGCGCCCAACTATCGTCAACAACGTGGAAACATTGTGTAACGTCCATCACATCATTGAGCGCGGTGCCGAGTGGTTCAAGTCGCTAGGACTGACCGAAGATGCCGGCACCAAATTGTATGGCGTTAGCGGCCGGGTCAAGAACCCAGGATGCTGGGAGCTGCCAATGGGTACACCGGTGCGCCAGATCATCGAGGAGTACGCCGGCGGCATGGAAGACGGCTACAACCTCAAGGGCTTTCTTCCCGGAGGTGGCTCTACCGATTTCTTGACCGAGGAGCATCTGGACCTGGCGATGGACTATGACACCATTGGCAAGGCCGGTTCACGCATGGGCACTGGCACCATGATTATTCTGGACGACAAAACCTGTCCAGTCGGTTTTGTCAAAAACCTGGTCGCGTTTTTTGCACGTGAGTCCTGTGGCTTCTGCACCCCCTGCCGGGATGGACTGCCCTGGTCGGCCCAGGTGTTAGACGATATCCAGAATGACCGCGGCCAGGAAGAAGACATGGACACCCTGGCGCGTCAGGTGAAGTTTATTGGCGCTATCGGCAACACCCATTGCGCGCTCGCGCCCGGGGCGATGGAACCTCTGCAAAGCGCAATGAAATACTTTCCGGAAGCCTTTGAAAATCACCTGAGCGGCAACTGTCCCCACTGTAACGGGGGAACTCACTAATGCCCACAATTCGCATAGACGGCGTGGAATATGAAATGGAGGCAGGCAAGAACCTGCTGGAAAGCTGCCTGTCTTTGGGGTTGGACTTGCCCTATTTCTGCTGGCACCCGGCCATGGGTTCCGTCGGTGCCTGTCGCCAGTGTGCCGTTGTGCAATACCTGACAGACGAGGACGAACAATCCGGCCGTGGGCGCATCGTAATGGGCTGCATGACTCCGGTGACGGACGGGGCCATATTCTCACTCGATGGCGATCGGGCAAAGGGCTTTCGCGAGTCGGTAGTTGAGTCGTTGATGTTAAATCACCCCCACGATTGCCCGGTGTGTGCTGAGGGTGGCGAGTGCCACTTGCAGGACATGACTGTCATGGTCGGTCATCGAGATCGTGTCTACAGAGGGCAGAAAAACACACATCGCAATCAGTATCTCGGACCACTGATCAATCACGAGATGAACCGCTGCATCACTTGCTACCGATGCACCCGTTACTACAAGGACTATGCGGGTGGCACTGATCTTGCCGCACTCGCTTCCCATGACCACGTCTACTTCGGGCGCCACCAGGAAGGCGTACTGGAAAGTGAATTCGCCGGCAACCTGGTGGAAGTCTGTCCTACAGGCGTGTTCACCGACAAGACGCTGGTCAATGACTACACGCGCAAGTGGGACCTACAGTCCGCTCCCTCGGTATGCACCGGCTGTGCCGTGGGCTGTAATACAATACCCGGTGAACGTTATGGCCGACTCAAACGCGTTCACAACCGCTTTAACGCCGAGGTCAATGGCTATTTTCTTTGCGATCGCGGTCGTTTCGGCGCTAACTTTGTTAACAACGATGAACGCTTAGAAAGCCCCGGCTTACGCAACCAAACCGGATCCTACGACCCTGTGGATCATCATCACGCCCTGCAAGTCATGGCGGAAGCCTGCAGCGGTGCCCGAGTCGCCGGCATCGGTTCGCCCCGAGCATCTGTGGAAGCCAACTACCTGCTTCGCAACCTGGTCGGAGAGGATAACTTCAGTCCCGGCTTCAATGATGGAGAGCACAAACTGGTCAACCTGGCACTGGAGCTGCAGCAGGCCAGTTCAGCAGTCACTCCAGACATTCGCAGTATCGAATCTGCCGATGTAATTCTGATTCTCGGCGAAGACCTTACCAATACCGCGCCGCGACTCGCATTGGCCTTACGTCAGAGCGTGCGCAACAAGGCGTTTGAGATGGCCGCCGATCTGCGCCTGGAGTCCTGGCAGGATGCCGCTGTTCGCAATCTGGCCCAGGATCAACTCAGCCCACTGTTTATTGCAGCCACTGGCAGCACCCGACTGGCAGATGTAGCCGAGGAAAACATAACGCTGGCACCTCAAAATATTGCGCGCCTGGGAGCAGCAGTAGCCGCATCAATTTCAGGCCATACAGGAGAAGATCTCGAGCCGGAAATTGCTGGGCACGTTGAAGCAATCAGCACTGCTTTACGAGCGGCCAAACGACCGCTCATTATTTCAGGCACCAGCTGCGGCAACGCCGAGGTGATGCAAACAGCCGCCGACGTTGCAGAAGCACTTTGTCAGTCAGGCCAGCAGACCATGCTTACACTGACGGTGCCAGAAGCTAACAGCCTAGGTCAGGCGATGCTGGCGGGGCCTGATAGTCCCTGCCTCGGCAAGTTGGCTGCTGATGGCAACTTCGATGTCCTTGTTATTCTGGAAAACGACCTCTATCACCGTGCGCCGGAGCCAGAAGTCGAGCGTCTGCTCGCGGCCGCCGACACTGTTATCGTTTTGGACGGACTGGACAACCGCACCACTTCCGCAGCCAGTCTGGTTCTCCCCGCGGCCAGCTTTGCCGAAACAGAAGGTACGCTGGTTAGTTTGGAAGGCCGTGCACAGCGACACTACCCTGTGTTTGCGCCGAAGGGCGAGCGCAGGCCAGCCTGGGTCTGGTTGCTGGCCTGCAGCAAAGAGCTGGGACTTTCAACAGCTGCCGACCTGCATCATTTCGATGACATCACCCGAGACTGTGCCGCCAATATTGCCGACCTGGCGGGCATCACAGGGGCGGCACCTGACCATCATTTTCGTAATGCGGGCGTAAAAATTCCACGCCAGCCTCATCGTTACTCCGGGCGCACGGCAATGCGCGCCGATATCTCGGTACATGAACCGAAGCAGCCGGTCGATGAAGAATCACCCCTGGCATTCACCATGGAAGGGTTAAATCGTTCACAGCCTGGCTCATTGTTACCTTTTGTCTGGGCACCGGGCTGGAATTCAAATCAGTCGCTACACCGTTTCCAGTCAGAAGTTGGCGGACCCTTACGAGGCGGCACAGCGGGCATGCGTTTGCTGGGCCCGGGCCAAGCCAAAGAGTCAGGCCCGCGCGAGAACCCGCCAGCATTTTCACCCACTCAGGGCCAGTGGCAACTGGTACCCCGCTATCGCATCTTTGGTTCAGAAGAACTGAGCGCACTTAGCCTCGGAGTCGCAGAGCTTTGCGAAGACGGCTACATTGAAATACGTGCTGATGATGCCCTTGGCCTGGAGGTAGGCGAAGGCGATGGACTGAACCTGAACGACGGACTGGCCACCCTAGAAGTCAAAATCAACAATAGCATTGCAGCCGGTTGTATCGGCTACGCCGCTGGCCACAGTGGCACCGCCAACCTGACCCCAGGGGAGAATATCAGTCTACAAAAAGCCCAGGGCTGGAAGCGTCGTCGACCACAGCTGATCGGAAGTGACCGAAGCACAGAAATCGGGAGTGGCAATGACTGAACTAGGCACCATCAGCTTTGGACTACTGATTATCTTCGCCGCGGTCGGCGGAGCAGCCGTACTCACCTGGTTCGAGCGGCGCCTGCTGGGTGTCTGGCAGGATCGCTACGGCCCAAATCGACTGGGCCCCTTCGGTGTTCTCCAGGTCGCTGCCGATATGCTCAAGCTATTAACCAAACACGATTGGGTGCCGCCCTTTGCCGACAGACTGGTGTTTGTATTCGCTCCCACGGCAATTGTGGTTGCCATGTTACTGGGCTTTGCGGTGGTTCCGTTTGGACCTGATTTATACGTCCTTGATATCAACATCGGCCTGCTGTTCTTTCTGGGAATGACTTCACTGGCGGTATATAGCGTACTGCTCGGGGGCCTCGCCTCCAACAATAAGTATGCGCTGTTAGGCGGCCTGCGCTCGGCGGCCCAGATGGTTAGCTACGAAGTTTTCATGGGTTTGTCGTTGATGGGCGTTGTCATGTTGACCGGCAGTTTTTCAATGCGTGACATTGTCGAGGCCCAGCGAGATGTCTGGTACTGCGTGCCGCAAATATTGGGACTTTTCACTTTCATGATTGCGGGTATAGCAGAGAGTCATCGTCTACCTTTCGACCTGCCCGAGGCGGAGCACGAACTCACTGCCGGCTTCCATACCGAATACGGTGGCATGAAGTTCGCTATGTTCATGTTGGGGGAATACCTGGGGCTGATCCTGATCTGCTGCATGATTACCACTCTGTTTTTCGGTGGCTGGCTTGGTCCGGTACTGCCACCAGTGGTCTGGTTCTGCCTCAAGGTTTTCGCCCTGATCTGCTTTTTTGTATTGCTGCGGGCTGCCATTCCTCGCCCACGCTACGACCAGTTGATGTCCCTGGGCTGGAAGATCATGTTGCCGCTCACCCTGTTCAACCTGTTGCTGACCGGCGCGATCGCGCTCTGGATGGAGGGCTGATGTTATGTTCAAGGCACTAATGAGCCAGGTGCGCACCATTTGGACAATATTGCAGCACAGCTTTACCCGGGCAGAAACAGTGCAATACCCGGAACAAAAACCTTATCTGGCTCCTCGCTATCGAGGCCGCATTGTATTAACGAAAGACCCTGATGGAGAAGAACGCTGCGTCGCCTGCAACCTCTGCGCGGTGGCTTGCCCTGTAGACTGCATTGCCTTGCAACAGGGCGTGAAGGAGGATGGTCGCTGGTATCCGGAATTTTTCCGCATCAATTTTTCCCGCTGCATCATGTGCGGTATGTGCGAAGAGGCTTGCCCGACCAACGCGATACAACTAACACCCGATTTCGAAATGTGTGAATACGATCGCAGCAGCATGGTTTATGAAAAAGAGCACCTGCAAATAGAGGGCACGGGGAAATATCACGACTATAACTTCTACCGCGTCGCAGGTCTGGCCATTACCGGCAAAGATAAAGGCCAGGCACAAAATGAAGCTACACCCATCGACGTGAAGAGCTTGCTGCCATGAATAAGAGCACCGAGCCATGCTAGCCACACTATTTTACATAGCCGCTTTAATAGCGCTGACATCTACCATGGCAGCGCTGACCCGGGCCAACGCCGCTCATGCCCTGATCTACCTGATCGTTTCCTTACTAGCAGTAGCGGTGATGTTCTTCCTCATGGGGGCTCCCTTCGCAGCCGCACTGGAGGTTGTGATTTACGCAGGCGCAATAATGGTCTTATTTGTGTTCGTCATCATGATGCTCAACCTGGGTGATACCGGTGAAGATCGAGAGCGCGAGTGGCTTGCCGGTCGCAACTGGTTTGTTCCCGGCGCCATGGCAGCATTATTACTCATTGAAATGCTCATGGTTTTAGGTGACTCCCAGGGAGTCACCTCTGGCAATGCCGTATCGCCAAAAGCCGTTGGCATTAGGCTCTTTGGTCCCTATTTACTGGCGGTAGAAATCGCCTCCATGCTGTTGCTCTCCTCTCTGGTAGGTGCCTATCACCTGGGGCGCCGCTTTATCGTCCGCCGAGGAGAACACTAATGGACGGCCTGATGGTGCCAATGGAGCATGTGCTGGTAATCGCGGGTTTACTATTTATTTGCGGCCTGTTCGGTTTAATGCTGCGCCGTAATATTATTTTTATGCTGATGTCACTGGAAGTTATGTTGAATTCAGCTGCGCTTGCGTTCATAGCAGCCGGCGCGCATTGGGGACAGGCAGATGGTCAAATTATCTTCATGCTAATCCTCACTGTCGCAGCGGCAGAAGTGGCAGTCGGGCTAGGCCTGGTATTGCAAATACAGCGCCGCTTCAAGACCCTGGACATGGACCAAGCCCACAGGTTGCGAGGATAATATGAATACTATTGCCCTCATTCCGCTGTTCCCACTTCTCAGTGCTACGTTGTTGATCATGAGTGCTGGTCGCATGCCCCGACACATTGCGGCCACGATAGGTGCAGGCAGCGTTGGACTTTCCGCCATTTGCGTGGCCTTGTTGGCCAGGGACTTTCTGGCTGACGGTCAGGTGCTAGAGCTTACCCTCTGGACCTGGATGTCCGTCGGTGACTTTGCACCCCGAATCGCCTTTTACATAGACGGCCTGACCATCGTTATGATGTCCGTCATCACCGGCGTGGGCTTTCTTATTCATCTTTATTCGATAGAGTTCATGTGGGAAGACGAATCTATTTGTCGTTACTTCACTTATATGAACCTGTTCGTCGCCGCCATGTTGCTGCTGGTGATGGCGGACAACTTGTTACTGCTTTATTTGGGCTGGGAAGGCGTTGGTGTTTGTTCTTACCTGCTGGTTGGGTTCTGGTATAAAGATCCCGCAAACGGTGCCGCAGCTCGCAAGGCCTTCATCGTTACTCGAATAGGCGACACCGCCATGGCGCTGGGTCTGTTTTTACTCCTGACCGAGTTGGGTACCCTGGATATTCAGCCGATGATGGTTGCCGCCAACAGCCAATGGCAGACGGGCGACGCCTTGCCGATACTGGCTACCTCACTGCTGCTCGGTGGGGCAGTGGGTAAGTCAGCGCAATTGCCACTACACACCTGGCTGCCAGATGCTATGGCCGGTCCCACACCTGTCAGCGCCTTGATTCACGCCGCCACCATGGTCACTGCTGGCGTGTATCTGATAGCTCGCACATACGGATTGTTCCTGTTAGCCCCACCCACAATGGAAGCCGTTGCCTGGATAGGACTGGCAACCCTGCTAATCGCGGGTTTCACAGCGCTCGCACAGAACGATATCAAACGCATTCTCGCCTACTCAACCATCAGCCAGATTGGCTACATGTTCCTCGCTCTGGGCGTGGGAGCCTTTGCATCAGGTGTTTTCCACTTGATGACTCACGCGTTTTTCAAAGCACTGTTGTTCCTGGCCGCCGGTGCAGTCATTCACTGTTTACACCATGAGCACAACATCTTCCGCATGGGCGGCCTGCGAACCCGCCTGCCAATCGTGTTCCTCAGCTTTTTCATCGGCTCTGCAGCCCTGGCTGCCCTGCCGTTTACTTCAGGCTTTTACAGTAAGGATGCCATATTGCTCTCAGCCTGGGCTTTGGAAGATATTGGGCCCTGGCTCTGGGCGGGAGGCCTGTTAGGTGCCTTGCTCACCAGCATTTACAGTTTCCGGTTGGTCTTCATTGTTTTCTTCGGTGAGGCAAAGACTGAGCCAGATCGGCAGCCCGGTTGGAAAATGGCGGGGCCCTTGCTACTTTTATGCTTACTGTCACTGGTAGGAGGTTGGTTCGCTTTGCCGCTTGCCGGCGTATTCCCGGCCGCAGCTGAACATACAGTGAATCATGCGGTGGAGTGGATTAGCATTGGTACACCCCTTTTGGGTTTACTACTGGCCTACCTGATGTTCCTGGGCGGTCAGTTGTCAGTAGACAAGATGGTCGCTTCATCTGGTGCCCGAGCCCTGCGGGACTTTTGGTTCAGCGGGTGGCGGATAGACCAGCTCTACGACGTACTCTGGGTCACACCCTATAAAAAAATCTCCTACTGGATGCGTAATGAACCCGTAGACGCTATCTACAACAGTATTGTTGCCGCAAACCAGTGGGCACATCATCGTCTGCTAGTTCTGCAAAATGGAGAGCTACGCTGGTACGCCACCACCATGGTAGTGGGACTCATTTTGTTACTCGCAGTCATGCTAAGGAACGCGCCATGATGCTGGAGCTCATTGTGTTGCTGCTTGCGGGAGGCGTTGTCGCCTGGCAAAGCGAGCGCTTCAATCCTAATCTTCCTCGCTGGATAGCAATGGCCACGGTTATCCTTGGTATGTTGCTGTTGCTATCGACCATTTCAGGCATTCCTGCTGATACTTTCAATATGGTCACTGAGCCAGGCAAGGCCGAGAACTGGCTGCTTTACAGTCGTCATGAATGGATACCTCGTTTCGGAATCAGCCTGGAACTTGGTATGGACGGCCTAAGCCTGCTAATGCTCATACTGACCCTGGCACTGGGCGCTATTGCCATTGTCTCGTCCTGGAACGAAATAGAGTTCAAGCCCGGTCTATTCCAGGCCAACCTGTTGTGGACGCTGACCGGAGTTATCGGCGTATTTTTGGCCCTGGACCTGTTCCTGTTCTTCTTGTTCTGGGAAGTCATGCTCATTCCCATGTACCTGCTTATCGCCATCTGGGGACACGAGAATCGCGGCTACGCAGCAATGAAGTTCTTTATTTTTACCCAGGTTTCCGGCCTGTTGATGTTGCTGTCGATTATCGTATTGGCAGTGCAGGGAGCAGGTGATGGCGACATCAGTTTCAGCTACGGTGACTTGCTCGGCAGCGCTCCAACAGGCAAGGCTGGCATGCTCACTATGCTCGGCTTTTTCCTTGCCTTCACCGTAAAGTTACCTGGCTTTCCGTTTCACACCTGGTTGCCGGATGCGCATACCCAAGCCCCAACTGCTGGCAGTGTGCTGCTTGCCGGAATCCTGCTAAAGACTGGCGCGTACGGCTTGCTGCGCTTCTGTATCCCTCTGTTTCCAGAAGCCTCTATGCAATTCGCCCCAATTGCTATGACTCTTGGGACAGTCGGTATTATCTATGGAGCGGTGCTCGCCTTCGCCCAGAGCGACTTCAAACGGCTGGTCGCCTATTCAAGTGTTAGCCACATGGGGTTCGTGTTACTGGGGCTTTACGCCTGGAATAGTTTGGCCTTGCAGGGTGCGATCATGCAAATGGTGGCCCACGGAGTCAGC
This sequence comes from Candidatus Seongchinamella marina, assembly GCF_026262685.1. Lineage (NCBI taxonomy): Bacteria > Pseudomonadati > Pseudomonadota > Gammaproteobacteria > Cellvibrionales > Halieaceae > Seongchinamella > Candidatus Seongchinamella marina. The sequence continues at coordinate 7,113 of NZ_SHNP01000007.1, read as the reverse complement.
ACCGCAGCACTGTTTATGATGGCGGGAGCTCTGCAGCACCGGCTGCACACTCGAGATATGAACCGTATGGGTGGTCTCTGGTATAACGCACCTCGCATGGGAGCATGCGCAATGTTCTTCGCTGTTGCCTCGCTCGGCTTGCCCGGTATGGGCAACTTTGTTGCCGAGTTTTTGGTGTTAGCCGGGCTGTTCGCCGTCTCTCCTTGGATGACAGCCGCGGCAGCGATAGGCCTGATAACGGCCGCAATTTACTCACTCTGGTTGATGCAGAAAACCTTCCAGGGCAAGCCAGACGAGGAACGAAAGCTACAAGACTTTGACCGCAGGGAAATGGGCGCCATGGTGATAATGATGGCGGCCCTGCTTTGGCTGGGGCTCTATCCCCAACCTGTATTTGACCTCACCCAACCGGTGCTTGAGGGACTGCAACCGCTGATCGTCAACGTCCCCGAGACCCTCGCTGGAAATATCCCTGGAGGCACGCCGTGATAATGAATGAGTTTGTCGCCATCGCCCCACTGCTGATGTTAGCCCTTGGCGCGACCGCGGTCATGTTACAGATCGCTTTTCTGCGGAGTGTCAGACTCACTGCCGTCGTGGCGACAGTGTCGCTATTGCTGGCCAGCGCCTCCTGTTTTTACGCCAACGACACGGCTCCCCTGCAGGTGGGTGCGTTATTGCAAGCTGATACTTACAGCCTGCTGTTTTGCATCCTGTTTACGCTTGCCGGCGCTGTCACCTGCGTACTATCGCTGGACTACATTCAACATCACGGGGATGAACCAGAGGAATACTTCCTGTTGTTGATTCTCGCCACCCTGGGCGCCTGTGTATTAGCTTACGCGGTGCATCTGGCTTCATTGCTGCTGGGGTTGGAGCTGCTTTCCGTATCTCTTTACGCGCTTATCGCCTATCCAAATCGATCATTACTTCCCCTGGAAGCTGCAATCAAGTACCTGGTCCTGTCTGGCGCAGCTTCCGCAACACTTCTGTTTGGCTTTGCTCTGCTTTACGCCACCACCGGCACACTACACTTCAGTGAGCTGGGCACCGCGCTGAAACAAAGCGACATGGGAGCTGCATTACCGATGGCAGGAGCAGCCATGATTCTGGCGGGTCTCGCCTTCAAGTTATCAGCTGTGCCGTTCCACTTGTGGACACCGGATGTTTACGATGGCGCGCCTGCTCCTATCAGTGGTTTTCTCGCCTCAGTAGGCAAGGCCGCTGTGTTCGTCGTCTTATTAAGGCTATTCCTGGAAGCGAACCTGTTCCGCTATGAACGACTGGTAGAGCTTACCGGACTGATGGCCATACTGAGTATGCTCGCAGGCAACCTGCTCGCCCTACAACAAACCAACATCAAGCGCATGCTTGCCTATTCCTCTATCGCACATATCGGCTATCTACTGATTGTGTTTATGGTTTGCCTGGACCTAAGCAACCGCGACATCGCGATAGAAGCCGCCGCCTTTTACCTGGTCGCTTACACGGCAACGACACTCGCCGCTTTCGGTCTGCTTACTTTGATCAATGAAAAGCGTGTAGAACGAGAGCAAGTGCAGCTGCAACATGTCAGCGGTCTTTTCTGGCGCCAACCTATGCTGGCAGGGCTCATGCTGGTAGCGCTGCTTTCACTGGCGGGAATACCCTTAACAGCTGGCTTCATCGGCAAGTTTTACATTTTCAGTGCAGCCGTCAGCGGCAGCAACTGGATTCTATTGGCCGCACTGATCATCGGTAGCGGCATCAGCATTTACTATTATCTGCGCGTCGTTTTTTACATGACAAAACACGCTGAAGAACACAAGGACGCGATAGAGCTTTCTCCCGGCTGGTCCGGCAAAGCCCTGTCCTGTTTGCTCATCGCCAGCATTTTAGTGCTGGGAATCATGCCTCAGTCTCTAATAGCAGTTTTAGGGTCTATACTTTAGGAAGCGGCTGGGGTTCGGCCACACCAAGGAGTTATTTATGCTTCATTCCGTAAGTCTGCGCGATTATATGTTGCCCCATCCGGTGAAGGTGAAAGCCGACGCCAATATGCTTGAAGCCATGCAAATCATTATCGACAATAAAATTTCTGGTCTTTGCGTTGTCGACGATACTAATAACCTGGTTGGCATTCTGTCCGAACTGGATTGTCTGCGGGCGGTGCTTAGTGCCACCTACAACAAAACCAGCGTTGGCCCAGTGCGAGAACACATGGCCTCCGATAACCTGGTTGTAGCTCATCCGGACGAAGATATTGTTGATATCGCACAGGATATGCTGGCCAAGAACAAGCGCAGGCGCCCTGTGGTGGAAAACGGAAAGTTGATCGGGCAAATTACCTGCCGTCAGTTGCTAACCGCCGTCAAAAAATTCCGTCAATAGCAAACGACGGGGTTGGCACACGCTTGCTGCTGTTCAGGACAGGTGTGGCTGGCACAAAAATAGCTAAATTTCTATATCGTAATAGCGCTCCCCCTGCCGCATAATGCTGCTCCACGCAGTTAGTACAGTCGCTATCTAAATAAGATAAATAAAACATGACTCGATCAATTTCCCAACGCATTGCGGAAGAACTCGCCGTGCGTGAGGCTCAGGTAAATGCAGCGATACGCCTCCTAGATGAGGGGTCTACCGTGCCTTTCATTGCCCGTTACCGCAAAGAAGTGACAGGCGAATTGGACGACAGTCAAATGCGACTACTGGAAGAGCGCTTGCATTACTTGCGAGAATTGGAAGACAGGCGCGGTACAATTCTGGCTAGCATCGAAGAGCAAGACAAACTAACACCCGCTCTGAAAAAGTCCCTACTGGAGGCAGACACCAAGAACCGGTTGGAAGATTTGTATCTGCCTTACAAACCCAAACGCCGCACCAAGGCGCAAATCGCGAGAGAAGCAGGGCTGGAGCCACTGGCCAACTTGCTATGGAATGACCCACAACAAATACCCGAGGCACTCGCTGAGCAATACCTCAGCGAAGAAGCTGGTATCAGTGATAGTAAAGCAGCCCTTGATGGCGCTCGCCAAATTCTGATGGAACGCTTCGCTGAAGATGCTGATCTGCTCGCCAAACTACGACAGTTTTTAACGGATAACGCGCAGCTTGCTTCGCGCCTGGTCGAAGGCAAGGAACAGGAAGGTGCCAAATTTCGCGATTACTTTGAACATACCGAAGCGCTGGCCAAGACCCCTTCTCATCGTGCGCTAGCGATGTTCCGCGGACGCAACGAGGGTATTCTCAATATCAATCTGGTAATGCATGCACAGGAAAAGCCCATCGACGCCCATCCTTGTGAGGCAATGATCGCTGAGCATTGGAATATCGAAGACAAGGCAAGGGCTGCCGATCGCTGGCTGCGTGAAGCCGTGCGCTGGACCTGGAGAGTCAAGTTACTAACCCATTTACAAACCGACTTGCTGGGACAGCTACGTGAGCGCGCCGAGGCAGGCGCCATTGAAGTCTTCGCCCACAATCTACAAGACCTCCTGTTAGCGGCGCCAGCTGGGCAGAAGGCCACCATTGGACTGGATCCGGGTCTGCGTACGGGAGTGAAGGTTGCGGTAATCGATGCCAATGGCAAAGTTCTGGATCACGGTGCTATTTTCCCCAATCCGCCGCAGAAACGCATTCAGGAGGCGGGGGCCATACTGCTGCATATGATCCGTCAACATCAGGTCGAACTCATTGCCATCGGCAACGGCACTGCCGGCCGGGAAACCGACAAGTTTGTTGGTGATCTGTTCAATGCCAACCCCGACCTCAACTGTCGCAAGGTCATGGTTAACGAGGCAGGAGCTTCGATCTACTCCGCCTCAGAATTTGCCTCCCGCGAGTTTCCGGATCTCGATGTAACCATACGCGGCGCTATCTCTATCGCTCGCCGGCTGCAGGATCCATTAGCGGAACTGGTAAAAATTGAACCCAAGTCGATTGGTGTAGGTCAGTACCAGCACGATGTCAGCCAGGTACAACTCGCTCGACAGTTGGATGCCGTGGTGGAAGACTGTGTGAATGCCGTGGGCGTCGATGTGAATACGGCTTCGGTACCTTTGCTGGCCCGAGTATCGGGGCTAAACCAGAGCATCGCCACGAATATTGTTAATTTGCGCGACGAACAGGGCAGCTTCACCGATCGCAAGGCGCTACTAAAAGTCAGTCGCTTTGGAGAAAAAACCTTTGAACAGGCTGCAGGCTTCCTGCGAGTCAGCGGTGGAAGCAATCCGCTGGATGCCTCCGCAGTGCACCCGGAGTCCTACGGCGTGGTGCAAAAAATTGCCAACCACCGTGGTAAAGAAGTGCGCAGTATCATCGGCGACAGTGGTTTCCTGCGCGCCCTGAATGCTGCTGACTACATCAGCGACAAGGTGGGACTGCCAACCGTTCAGGATATTATTTCGGAACTGGACAAGCCCGGACGTGACCCACGACCAGAGTTCAAAATGGCTGAATTTCAGGATGGGGTAGAGAAAATATCCGACCTGCGTCCGGACATGGTTCTGGAAGGCACAGTAACCAATGTGACCAATTTTGGCGCCTTCATAGACATCGGCGTACACCAGGATGGACTGGTGCACATCTCGGCGCTGGCTGAGAAGTTTGTGAAAGACCCCCGGGACGTGGTCAAAGCAGGTGATGTTGTCAGAGTGAAGGTCATGGAAGTGGACGCGCCGAGAAAGCGCATCGGACTTTCCATGCGCCTTTCAGACAAGGCGGGTGAGCGAGCTGAAAAACGCGGCGGCAGTCAACGTCATGGGAGCAACAACGCCAACCAGCGTCCCCCCAAGCCACGCCAAGAACAGCCAGCCAAGAACAATGCGTTCGCAGCTGCCTTCGCCAACGCTAAGCAGCGTTCATAAATGCTCGCGGCGATAGCATTCCAGAAGGATTGCTGCCGCCTCTTCTGCGCTATCGACAATCTCTACGATGTCGAGGTCATCATCACTGATAAAGCCCTTTGACTGCACCTGTTCTAGCAACCACTGATAGAGTCCACTCCAGTACTCTCGCCCGACAAGAACGATTGGCCTGCGGGTGAGCTTACCAGTTTGAACCAAGGTTAGTAGTTCAAACAATTCGTCGACTGTGCCAAAGCCACCGGGAAAAATAGCGAACCCAATGGCGTAGCGGATGAGCAGAAATTTACGGGTAAAAAAATAGCGAAAATCGAGATCAATATCCAGATAGGGATTAGCCAACTGTTCGTGTGGCAGTTCAATATTCAACCCAACTGAAGCACCGGGCTGACCTTTTGCGCCTGAGTTACCGGCTTCCATAACCCCCGGACCACCGCCGGTAACCACAGTGATTCCTTCGCTCGCAAGCATACGAGCCAGATCATGTGCGGCAACATATTCCCAGGCATCGGGCTTGGACCGAGCGCTACCAAAAATACTCACCGCCGCACCAATGTCAGTCAGCGTCGCTATGCCTTCTCGCAGCTCATCACCGATGCGGGCAAGTCGCTGTTGCTCCTGCTGACTGAGGCCGAGCTTTTGTGTGCCTGTTTTATCTTTCATCCACAGATAGTCTTTTAATAAAGCAAGCGCCCATATTACGACACTAAACTGTTTTGGTCAGCGGATGCTCCCTCTGCATTATTTGGTCACTCCCAGCCCAGAACTTTTGAGTCCAGGAGCACCTCTGGTGGACCGTCACTGATATGGCGTTGGCGCAGCCAGGGAGACAGTGTTTCTAACAAACCGGGAGTGCTATAAAGTATAGGCAGGGATATCAATAGGGAGTCGCCCGCATCGTTTAGCAGCACCAGGTGCTCGGGCCGCATGGGCGTAGGTTTTACACGCAGCGTTTCCCAGTCGACAGCCACCTCATGACGTATCTGCCAACCGAGTTCGGTCGCCAGCATCTCCACTTCCTGCATCAATTGTTGACAGAGCTGTTTCTGCTGGGAAAGAACACCCTGATCCCTGAAGCTGATTTGCAAGTTAATATGGCTACAGCTGGGCCCACGTGCACTGAACGTCCACTGCGGAACAATCAGTGAAGGTGACATGGGAATGGGTATTGGCGCCTTGTCGACCGCCGTCAGCTCGCGGCAAATACTGCCATGACAAAAATGCATTAGTACCGATTGCTCAAAAGCAGCCTGTTGGCTGTATCGGGGATGCGCCAACATTACCGTACGGCCAACGACACTCACCGCAGCCACTTCACGGGCATGCAAACGAAACTCTACCGGCAAGCCCAACTCGATATCTTCTGCAACCAACGTCAGTTGGATGGCATATTGCTCGACCGCACTGGACCAGGCTTTGAGTTTGGCTGGGTTCTGGGCCGCTTCTGATTCTTTGCGAGCCAGATCGGCTTCGGCAAGGTACACCTCGGTCAATTCCAGCAACGCTGAGGTAGCAAATCGGCTTTTCAGCGCTTCATCGGAAGTTTGCAGTGCCACCAGTATGCGCTGGTAGCGCGAATCCTGAGCAAGCGTCGAGGTGTGTAATCCCAGTAAGAGGCTGCACAAAAAAATGCCCAGCCCTGCCCGCCAGCGGTCAGCCAAATACGTAAAACACCAACTTGTTGCCATCGGGATCTCGGACATAGCCACCGTAAAACATATCCGGTATACGCTGCCCCGGCTCGCCTTCGCAGATGGCGCCCAACTTAATGGCTTTGTGATAGAGCTCATCGGCCTTTTCTTTATTAGGGGCAGTAATAGCAACCATGTTGCCATTTCCAGGCAGAGGGTCATTCTCGTCATAAGGTATACAAATTGACAACATGGGTGCGTCCATAGCGGTACCAATAAACGCAATGCGGTCCATATCCATCAACAGGGACGCGCCAAGGTCTGCCAGCAGTTCTGTGTAGAAAGCTTTTGCTTTCTCCATATCATTGACGCCAATCGTCGTGTAACCAATCATTATTTTCATTCCAGTTAAGTGATTCGAATAGCTAGGCTAACGTAATAGGGGTTGCCAAGAAAGCCTGCGCCTCGAATCGCCACACGCTCAGATCACCCTCCTTGAGACTGCCGGTAATAATGACCCAGCTGGCAGTACTAGTTTCTTCCCCATAAAACAAAACCCCCGCAGCCTACGCTACGGGGGTTTTACTTTTTAGATGCCTGGCAATGACCTACTCTCACATGGGGATACCCCACACTACCAT
>NZ_SHNP01000006.1:0-232269 GCF_026262685.1 Candidatus Seongchinamella marina | reverse complement strand
TACTTTTCCGCAGCAACCTCGGCTTTCATGAAGCATTCTTCTTTCATATTTTTTTAACTCTCGATCTTCGGGCGTGAAATCACAACTACACACAAGTTCCCTAGCTCCGCAATGCCTAGAGACCTGCGCTATTTTTAGTGATTCTCCTGTACATTAGAGGGTACCGTGGCTCCCACGTAAAATCTGTAAAACTCAAAACGCCCGATCACATGCATGAGGATAACAGTGGTTCGTCTTAGCCGAAGTCGAACTTAGACCATAACATAACCGAAAGGTCGCAAGTTACACGGAAGCGGCCCTCAGGATCAGTATAACCGGTATGACCGTTTGTAGGCGAAAGCGGACCTTTTGGGCCAGGATTTGAACTTACCTACAGTAATATCTTACCTAAACTTTCCGAGTGTATAGACCTGCTCAGAAACAGCGTGCGCCTGCTAAAGCAAAACCTGCATCAGGCGTTGGCCCACGGTGAGTTGATTGAATATCTGGACTTGGAAGCGACTGCCCGAGTGCTGGCAGGCCATCTCGCACCGACCTTCTCAGGACGATTTGTACTGGCGAAGACCCTATGGTGCTGCGGTTACCCTGGCTTTGGCAGGCTCACCGGCGTCTTCCCTGACCAGACGGGGAACGAGGTAGCCTGGCAAGCGGTTTTCCAACTGGGTAATGAGCTCAAGTCCGCGCCTGGCAGTCACTTCAAAGTGAGCAGCGCCTCTAACTCTGTCCAAAAGGTGGAGGTAATAGGGTAAGACACCGGCGGTAAATAATTGCTCACTGAGGTCTGCCAGTTCGTCTTCAGTGTCATTGATACCAGCCAAAAGGACTGCCTGGTTCAGCAGGGTGATTTTCCCGCTCGATAGTTTTCGCAGGGCATTTTTCACTTCAGTATTGATTTCGTTGCCGTGATTACTGTGGACAACCAACACTGATTGTAGGCGGGTGCCGGCGAGGGCATTCACAAGACCTGCGGTCACGCGACTGGGCAGCACGATGGGCAAACGGCTGTGCACTCTCAGCCGCTGCAGGTGGGGTATCGCTGCCAACTGACCAACCAGGCTCTTTAATTGCTGATCGGACACCAGTAAAGGGTCGCCGCCGCTCAGTATTACTTCACTGATGCTCGGATCATCGGCGATGTGCCGTACCGCGTGTAACCACTCCTCGCGGCTATTTCGATTTTCGTTGTAAGGAAAATGGCGGCGAAAGCAGTAACGACAATTGATTGCACAACCGCCACTTAAAATAAGCAGAGCGCGCCCATGGTATTTTTGGATGACACCGGGATGAGTAATGTTGTCCCTGGTTTCACCAACCGGGTCATCTCCGAAACCCGGCACTTGCAGCAATTCGGCGCTAACACTGAGCACTTGCCGCAGCAGCGGGTCGTCGGGGTCTCCATGAGTCATGCGCGAAATGAAACTCTGGGGAACTTTGAGAGGAAAATCTTCACCGGCAAGTTCTGAGTACCCAACCGCTTGTGCATCCAGTCCCAATTGAGACAGCAGCTGACGCCCTGAGCGGACCACTGCCTGCAATTCTACTTGCCAGTCGCTTTCGGCATGAAGTTCAGACAGGGGTATCAATGCATTTTTCCCGGGGTCAACAACGGATGACCATTCTATCAGTTGCTTGTGGCTTGAGTCAGCCCAGCCGATCTCGCAAGCTGTAGAACAACATGCCGGCCACTAGTCCGGGCCAGCGCAGCAGGGTGCCGCCAGGAAAGGTTCTCGAAGGTACGCTTGCCATCACGTCGAAGCGTTCTGCACTGCCGGCGATGACTTCCGCAAGTAGTTTCCCAGCCAGAGTCGCCGTCGGAACGCCGTGGCCTGAATAACCGTGGGCATAAAAAACCTGCGAGGACAGACGGCCGAAGTCGGGCATACGGTTCAGCGTAATGGCCAGTGTGCCCCCCCAGCCATAGTCGATGCGAGTGGTTTCGAGTTCGGGGTATATTCGCAGCATATATTTGCGGACGAAATTGCCTATGTCGGCCGGGAACCTGCGGCTATAAGATTCTCCACCGCCGAAGAGCATGCGATTGTCTGCGGACAGTTTCCAGTAGTCGATGACAAACAGGCTGTCGGACATGGACGTGTCGTCTCGAATCAGGCGTCTGGCCAGTGCCTCAGGCAGCGGTTCGGTGGCCAGCATGTAGTTGTTAATGGGCATAATGCGCCCGGCGGTGCGCGGTTCCAGTTTTTCCAGATAACCGTTGCAGGCCAGCACCAGGTACTTGGACTTTACCGTACCGCTATCCGTTTTCACGCATACCTGATGACCCTCAGTATAAGAAAGTACCCGGCTACCCTCATATAGTTCAGCTCCCAGGGTGTCGGCTGCCTTGGCCAGACCCAGGGCGTAATTGAGCGGGTGAAGGTGGCGCGACCCTTCATCAAGAACTCCGCCGTGAAAGCCCTGACCCGAGGTCATATCCGCCAGTTCAGAGGAATCCACATAGCGAATCTGCTGGTAGTCGTAAACCTTCTGCAGGTGCTCTGCCTCCTCGATAAGCCAGGGCTGCTCTTTGGCTTTGGAGGCGACATGCAAATTGCCGGTCTTCAGTTCGCAGTCGATCTGAAACTCACTGACCAGGTCGCATACGGTATCTACGGCTTCCAGACCTAACTGCCAAAGCGCCTTGGCATGGTCCAAACCAACCAGTTTTTCCAGGGTTTCCTGGTCCGCCCGTTGCCCTGTTCCCACATGCCCGCCGTTACGGCCGGAGGCGCCCCAGCCAATCTTGTTGGCTTCCAGCAGGGCAACGCTGTATCCCGCTTTGCGCAAATGGATGGCAGAGGAGAGGCCGGTGTAGCCACCGCCAATAATGCAGACGTCAGCAGACACTTCTCCTTGCAGTGGTGGGAAGGAGAGCTGCTGGTTAGCAGAAGCGGCGTACCAGGAATCGACATGAGAAGTATTTTGCATGGCGGCAATATACCGTTTTGGGGCCCCTTTAAGTCATAACACATTAGGGTTAGCTTAGACCCAAAGTCCTTGAACAGTGCGGGTTTCGCCGCGATACTCGCTTTTTTGGGCAGCATGGACACTTTATGAGCACCGATACGCAAGTCATCAAGGACTGGCTGAAGCAACACCAAATATCCGAAGTGGAGTGTTTGGTACCGGACATGACGGGCAATGCCCGCGGCAAGTTCATTCCCGCAAACCAGTTTCTAGAGATGGGTGAGCCGAGGCTACCCGAAAGTATCATGGTGCAGAGTGTCACTGGTGAGTATTCCGACGAACACTGGGACCTGGTTGAACCCACCGATGCCGACATGATCCTGGTGCCTGACCCCTCCACCATGCGCCTTGTACCCTGGGCGCGCGAGCCTACCGCCCAGATTATTCACGACTGCTACACCATGGATGGCAAGCCCCATCCGCTATCGACTCGAAACGTGCTCCGTAAGGTTCTTGATCTCTATGAAGCCGAGGGGTTGCAGCCTGTTGTCGCTCCAGAGGTCGAATTCTTCCTGGTGGCCAGAAACACTGAGCCGGACAACGTACTGACGCCGCCTTACGGTCGCTCCGGTCGCAAGGAAACTTCTCGTCTTTCATACAGCATTGACGCGGTGGCGGAGTTTGAGGACTTCGTTGAGGATATGTATGACTACGCCGAAGCCCAAAAGCTTAGGGTAGACACCCTGATTCACGAGAATGGTGCTGCTCAGATGGAGATCAATTTCCTCCACGGAGACGCATTGGACCTGGCAGACCAAGTGTTTACCTTCAAGCGCACTGTCCGCGAGGCGGCGCATAAACACGGGGTGTATGCCACCTTTATGGCTAAGCCGATGCAGAATGAGTGCGGCAGCGCCATGCACATTCACCAGAGTCTGTTACGCAAAGACTCCGGAGAGAATGTCTTTACTGACGGCAACGGCGAGCATTCTGAAGCCTTCATGAGCTACATCGCCGGCTTGCAGCGTTATACACCAGAACTGATCAGCTTTTATGCACCCAATGTGAATTCCTATCGGCGCTTGGCCCCCGATATCTCTGCGCCCATTAACCTCAATTGGGGGCTGGATAACCGAACTACCGCATTCCGTGTTCCTCAAAGTGGCCCAGCAGCGACACGGGTTGAAAACCGCTTTCCCGGGGCGGATGTGAACCCCTACCTGGCCTTTGCAGCCAGTCTTGCCAGTGGCTATCTCGGCATGAAGCAACAACTCAAACCCAGTGATCCTCACGAGGGCACTGCCAACGAAAGCGAGATTGAAGTTGCACGAACGCTTGAAGAAGGCCTGCGCAATCTTAATAAATCTCCGGAAGTCTGTGAGGTCTTCGGAGAGTTGTTCCTTCGAGGGTATGCCGCTGTGAAACGCGATGAATTCGAAGAATTTAATCGGGTGATTTCTTCCTGGGAGCGGGAACACCTGCTGCTGCAGGTATGATGACTGGAGTTGTGGCGACAGCATGAGTAGCAAGGATAGTGATGGTATAGTGGGCACCAGCCAGACGAGCTACCGCTTGTTTGTCTGGGTCAAGTATCTGGTTTATGTGCTGCTCAGTTTCAATATCTATTTGTTCTTACAGGAAGAGCTGAGTGCGCTGGAGCATACCTTTGTTGACGGTTTTGAACTGAGTCAGATTATTCAGGTCTTTTCGGCAACCATCGATACAGCAGCCTGGGTCTTGCTGCTCTTGCTGTTTGAGTTGGAAACCTCAGTTCTGGACGATGACAAGATTCGTGGTTCGGTCAAGTGGAGCCTGCACGGTTTGCGCCTGGTTTGCTATGCAGCTGTTTTTTATGCCTTTACCGGCTATTACGCGGAACTGGTCGCTTTATATCAGGTAACTTCACTTGCTGCCTTTGATGCTTGTGCCAGCCTTGAGCAGGGCTGGTCTCTGCTAGTGACTATCGATGAATATGAACCTCTCAGCGTTGCAAATTGTGCCGCGCTGGCGGGCCCGGTCTACCAGATGGGCGACTTCAATATCGTGAGCAGCGGTGATGTATTACAGAGCGTCAGGTGGTTGGGCTGGACCGATGTCATCAACTCAGCGTCGTGGTTATTGGTGGTGATACTGCTTGAAATTGAAGTCAGGCTGCAGCTGCGTGGCAACCTCTCGGATCAGATCATGCGCTTTACCCTGATGATCAAGTATGTCGTGTACGGGGCCCTGTTTGCCTGTGCCGGATACTGGGGCGTGGCTGGAGACTTTCTTGATTTCTGGGATGCTGCATTGTGGCTGTTCGCCTTTATCTTTATCGAGCTCAATGTGTTTGAATGGCAGGCCGAAACCAGTCAGGAAAATCCTGCAACCGCCTGAGGGAAGCCATGCTCAGTAGCGATGACCTTTCCAGTTTACGCTGGGATACGGTGTCCGGCGCCGTCGAAATTATCGACCAGACGTTGCTCCCTCATACACTCCACTGGGTCCACCTCGATTCACTTGAAGCTTACTGCCACGCTATTAGCGTAATGCACGCCCCACTGATTGGGATTACCGCCGCATTTGGCTTGGCTCATGCAGTCGCTGAAAATCCCTCTGATACTAATCTGGTTGCCGCCAGCGCCAGCCTGATGGCCACCCGGCCAACGGCCGTGAATCTGCGTTGGGCGCTGGAAACTATGGAGCGTCATCTTTGTTCCCTCGTGGAGGGGGACCGTGCAGTTGCTGCCCGCCAGCAGGCTATCGCTATGCGCCAGGCTGATATCGATAACTGTGCCTTGATTGGCGAAAATGGACTTGGCCTACTGCGGGATATTCCCCATGGCGAGGCCTTGAATATTATGACCCATTGCAATGCCGGTTGGCTGGCGACCATACAATGGGGTACGGCGCTGGCACCAATATACAAGGCGCAAGCCTTCCAGTGCACGTCTGGGTTTCTGAGACCCGCCCACGCAACCAGGGAATGAATCTTACCGCCTGGGAGTTACAGCGTGCGGGTGTGCCCTGCACGGTTGTGGCCGATAATAGCTGTGGCCAACTGATGCGTGAAGGTAAGGTCGACTGCGTTATCGTCGGTTCTGATCGCACCGCGGCCAATGGCGATGTCTGCAATAAAGTGGGCACTTACCTGAAAGCGCTTGCAGCGCAAGACAATGACATTCCTTTCTACGTTGCGCTTCCCGAGTCGACTATCGATTGGCGCTGTGACACGGGGCAGGAGATACCCATTGAGGAGCGAGATTCACTGGAAGTGTTGACGATTGCTGGTGTGGATTATGCGGGACAGGGCCTGGAAGTGAATCTTGCTGCTGCCGACACTCAGGCCGCTAATCCCGCTTTTGATGTTACGCCCGCTCGACTGGTGCGTGGTTTGGTGACAGAGCATGGCGTGTTTGAGGCGAGCGAGGCCGGATTAACTCAGCTTCAGGGTCGACTTTAGTCGTTGCCCTCCGGATGTCCGTCGCCAAACTATCCTTAGATCCTTTCATCAAGGCCAACGTAATCAATGCGCGGGTAACTTCGCCACCGGAAGCTTTGCCTGTGGTCACAGATCAAGCAGCTGTGTTCTATTTCACCCGTTTGCATGTCCATTTCACCTGACTTGGTCATCATGCCTTTTTCGCAGGCATCACAAACATAGTTGACTTCAACTGGCCTGACTTCTCTTTTGATTTCTGCCATTGGTCGAGGATCTCCTTGATTGGTAGGTCTATGCTAGCGCGACAGAATCCAGTTCTAAAGTGCTTTATTAGTTGAATTGCGGGCAGAGTGTTGGGTAAATGGGTGGGGCGATCCAAATAACGAAGTGAATAAAAAGCCGGCCACCGCTGAAATCGGCAGCGTATACAGCGTCCGGAATTGGCGAACCCAGGGCTGAGGCCCTAGAAGTCGTCCAGTTCCAGGTCGTAGTAGCCCAGTTCGTCCCGCAGACGTTTCTCTTCCAGACGCTGTTCGGCACGGCGGCGCTTTTGCGCCAGCCGTTGCTTGTCGCTGGAAACGGGGGACATATCGGCGAATTCCTCTTCGACGATATCACCGAGCATAGGCTCGAAAATATCTTCTATCGGCTCAGAGGAGCTCGGTTCCTGGTTGCGCTCTCCCATAAATCACCTCCCGATGACTTACACTAGGTCACATCAGACAGAAACAGTTCTGTCTCAAGGCGGAGTAAATCAAATATTTCGGTCCTGGGAAACTTTTTTTTTGCGACTTTTTACAAGAAAGATAGGGTGACCCGCTGCCATCCATGGCTCTCTCAGCCCTCGCATCGACATCCTTGTCGCACCGTCCCTGGCTCTCGGGTTGGCGGGCCACCCTGCGCTGAATAGAGCAAGGACTGTGCCAGGCATTCAAGGCCCTGAACGTGAGGGTTTTTAGCTCAATCACCCAGTGCGTCGCGATGATGCACGCGTGCGGTCGTGGCCGGCGAGGTGCGGCCGGCGAGGTGCGGCCGCTTAACGAGAGTTTGGTTTGATGACTAGTTACGGGGCAAAAGTTGCAAAGCCGCGGTGGCCACTTGCTGGGGGGTGTTATCGCCGGTGACTAGAATGTAATCAGCGTATCGCTCGTAAAGCGGAGTGCGCTCGGCATAAACCTGGGCGAAGCTTTGCTCTCCATCACTGGCGATTCCGCGCAAGGGTGCAGCTGCCACCCGTTCCTCCAGCGTTGCCAGCTCTGTTTTCAAATAGATGACCGGTCCCAGTGATTTGAGTCGAGCCATACTGGGCGCGCTGTAAACTACGCTGCCCCCGGTGGAAACCAGAGCGTGATCAAGTCGAAGATTCAATAGCACGTCCTCTTCCACCTGCCTCAAGTAGCGATAGTCGTGTTGCTCCAGTATTTCCTGAAGCGTTGCTTCTTCCCGCACCTGGATATCAAGGTCAGTATCAACAAAGCGAAGGCCGGTCAGCTTGGCAAGTAATATTCCCACTGTACTTTTGCCTGTGCCGGGCATGCCAACCAGGCTGATGGTATTGAATGGGCTCACAACGGACTCACTTGTAACCAGGAAGGCCTATTATCACGGAGCCGGGCGGGCGGCGCCAGCCCCGGGCCTTGCAGGGTAAGTTGGCTCTGGTTAGAGTGGCAGCCCTGCCTACGAGATCAGGAAAACCCCATGAGTTTATTGACTACCCCCCTGGATGCGCTGCATAGAGAGCTCGGTGCCAAAATGGTTCCCTTTGCCGGCTACGATATGCCCGTGCAATACCCGGCCGGTATCATCAAGGAACACCTGCAGACGAGAGAGGCAGCAGGGCTGTTCGACGTTTCCCATATGGGGCAGGTCATTATAGAGGGCGCAGGTGTTGCGGCTATGCTGGAGTCTTTGGTGCCGGTTGACGTTGAGGGTCTGGGCATTAATTGCCAAACCTATGCACTGTTGACCAACGATCAGGGCGGCGTGCTCGATGACCTGATTATTACCCGCTGGGCGCAGGATAAATTTTTCCTGGTGGTGAACGCGGCTTGCAAGGAACAGGACATAGCACATTTGCGCAGTCACCTTGCCGGCCAGTCAATGGAGGTACTGAGTGATCAGGCGCTACTTGCCCTGCAGGGCCCCAAAGCGCGTGAAGTGATGAGTGAGTTATGTCCGGCTGCAGTGGAACTGGTTTTCATGCAAGGCTGTGCGGCGACCATAGATGGCATAGAGGTTTATATCACCTGCTCTGGTTACACGGGAGAGGATGGCTTTGAGGTGTCGATGCCCAATGGCGCCGCCGATGTGTTAGCGAGAAGAATACTCGACTTTGAACAGGTTGAGCCTATCGGCCTTGGAGCCCGTGATTCTCTGCGTCTCGAGGCCGGCCTTTGTCTTTACGGCCATGAACTGAATACTGAAATTGACCCGGTGCAGGCAGGCCTGCTGTGGTCTGTTAGCAAGTCTCGCCGCGCCGATGGAGCTCGAGCTGGCGGATTCCCCGGGTCTGACACTATTTTTGACCGTATTATCAACAAACCCGACTTGCGCAGGGTCGGTTTGACCGTCGACGGTAAGCGCCCGGTGCGAGAAGGCCAGACTGTACTAAATGCCAATGGCGAGGCAGTAGGCGAAATTTGTTCCGCTGCTTATAGTGCTAGCCTCGGCGGGCCTATCGCTATGGCTTATGTGCAGCGTCAACTTGGTGACCCGGGCACGGAGCTTGCGGTAGACGTTCGTGGAAAACTGCTGCCCGTTACCGTTACCAAAATGCCATTCAGTCCCCAGCGTTACTATCGGGGTTGAGCCGCTCGGCCAATGCCGGTTTGCGGAGGTCTTGCAGTTGGCCCCAGCCGGCCCGTAGGGGTTGTATCAGGTAAGGTAGCAGTCGCCATGGGCGGTAGCGTTTGAGCAGCCAAAGCACCAGGGAGATCACTGCGATTGCCAGTGCCAGGCCTAGCAGTTGAGTTCGGCTCAGCGCGGGTGGCGCGCCCTGGGTGTTGACCGCGGCGGTTCCCGTTATCCGCACTTCCACCGCAGGAAGAGTCAAGACACGTAGCTCCTCGGAACCAGTATCCCACCAGAAAAAGTCTTCATTCGGGAGTAGGTAATTGCCGGGTTTTTGTGCGACATAGCTGATGGTTTGAACTCTACTGCTCGTGGCCTGGCCGCGGTTACGACTGTTTTCCAGCACCGGAGGGGCGGGATAGGCGGCGAGGCCTGCTTGTCGCTCAGTGCCGACCTCGGGCAGCATCATTGCCAGCAGGTCGTCCGCCTGAAATTCTATCCGACGTTCAAATGCATCACCGGGCTCTAATTGACTAGTGTCTTTGTTAAGGCTCTGCCGCACAGAAAAAGCGGGTGCCGCTACCCAAAAATCGGCCTCTTCTAGAGCGCTGGGCATTGCGACGAAAAATTCCAGGGGCGCACTTAATGTGTCGCCCCGTACGTTGCCTTGCTCGCCCGCGTTAACCATTATCGACAGCGAAATGGGCGGTATGGTGAAGTTACCTGCGCGCTGCGGATAGAGATCCAGTGTCCAGCGCTGAATGACCCAGGTGCTTCCGCTGCGAGACTCACTGGCATTAGTTGCGAACTGTTCCGTCTGCAGAATCACCAATCCTGGTACTTCCGGAATGCGTATCCGGGTGCCGCCGGAAAACCAGCTGCTGGTAGCAATTTCTAAAATTAGCTGTGTGCGCTGCCCTGGCACCAGTAGTCCGCGTTGATCAAGGCTGGCGTTCACTGTGAGCTCTCCATCCGATAATAAAGATTCAATATCGGCGATGGCTTGCAGTGGCACTGCCAGCCAGAAAGTCACGAGGAACATAGCGAAGATACGCATTATTGCCTCGGTCCCCTGCGCTGCAGTTGCATGTTGAACTTGGTGGCGAGGAAATTGGAGGGATCTTGCTGCACTCCGCGCAGCCACATGTCTCTTGTTGCTTCGCTCTGCAGAATTTCTTCAGCGGTATATTGTTTGATCTCTACCTGATCAAAACTGAGTTTTTCCGCACCTTCTGCGGCAATAGCTTCGTCGCCGCCCATCTGCTTCTCTTCACTGCTGCCTTCCTCGCCCTGTTGCGACTCGCTCATACGGTTGATTTCATCGATCAATGCCTGCACTTTTGCGCGATTTTCGGTTGCCCCTGGGTAGCCAGGTGTTCGCGCCAACAGTTGATCGTAGCGTTTTACTGCGCGCAAAAAATCGCGTGCATGGGCTCGAGCGTTGGCCTCGTTGAACAATGCATCGTCGCTGTCCGATCGTGAAAAGTATTCTGCCGCCTGCATGAAGTCCTCGTTGTAATAGTAGGCGACGCCTTTCCAAAGTGGATCCTCAAAGTGATTGGCAGCGCCATGATAGTCGCCGTACTGCAGTAGTAATCGTCCTTGCTGATCAGGGGTTAGCCAGAGTTCGGTGACCCACTGACCCAGTGAAAAGCTGCTTTGTAAAGTTTCAGTGGCCTTTTGATCCTTACCTTTGTCGCTCTCCTGGGCTAAGACCGGTTCTGGCGTTAACGTCAGTGCTATCGGCAGCAGCAACCATGCCCAGTTAATCGTCCAGCCTTTTCGGAACCACATCAGCCACAGCGCCATACAAATGAAAATCAGGGGATAGCCACTGTCCAGCCAGGGTAAAGCGTCGTCGTCGATGATTACGTAATGGCTCTCGATGCGGCGCTCCAGCGCTCGCACATCACCGTCGTCGATGGTCAGTTCTACGTAGTGTCCGCCACTGTCACTGGCTAGAGTCCGCAAACGCCGGCGCTCAAGAGGGGCTATTCCGTTTTCATCACTGTCACCACCGATGCCCAGTACCAGGAGCTGGTGAGAGCGCTGTCCGAAATAGTCGGTAAACGCGGTCTCGGTGTTGCTGCCTAGTCCGTCTGTAATCAGGACGACGGTCGCTGCTGCGGTGGTATCGCGAAGAATGTCATCGATCAGGGGCAGGGCATGCTCGGCAAATTTGCCGCCACGGGGCATCATGCTTGGTTTAATAGCAGCAAGGTATTGATTGAGGATGTCCTGATCTGCAGTGAGCGTTAGCACGGTATGAGCGGTCCCGGCATAGACCACCAATGAAGATTTTTTATCCGGTCGCAGGGCCAGCAAGTCAGACGCCTTTTGTTTGCCACGCTCTAGACGCGAGGGCTGTACATCTCCCTGTTCCATCGATGAGGAAGCATCCAGCACTACGACCATTGCCGACTCATCCTGGCTTAATGGTGAGGGTTGTTGACGCCAACTGGGCCCGATGACGACAAGTAGGCACAGCACGATAAAAGCGCCGCCAACAGCAGTGGGGTTGAACCAGCGCGAGTCCTTGCTATTCAGGCGCAAATGTTCCAGCAAATGAGGCGCGATGATGCCGCCAAACATATCCTTCTGGTTACGTCTGTTGCCGCCGAGTCGAATCAGCAGTAACCAGGGAATGAGCAGCACTAGCCAAAGCGGTCGGAGAAAATGAAAGTATTCGAGCGAGGCCAGGTCAGGGAGCATTAGTGACCCTCCCGGCCCACAGGGACGCAAAGGCAAAGAAGCCATGGTAAAACAGGTATAGCGTTGAAATTAACGCCATCGGCACCCAGTGCAAACTTTGTCTGGGACGGAAGCTAATCGTTTCATAGAGCTCAGGCTCCAGTTCACCAATGGTGATATAGGCTTGGCGCATCTCGTCCTGGTCGAGGGCGCGAAAGGTTCGGCCATCGGCAATTTCGCTCACCCGAGTGATCGTATCCATATCCAGGGCGTCTTCCCCCACAGTCGCGGGATCTCCAATCGCAATGGTATAAATGCGGACACCATTGGCAGCCGCGACCTTGGCGGCATCCACAGGCGGCACCGTGCTGCCGGTATCATTACCATCGGTTAGCATGATCAAAACCCGGTTGTCAGAGTCGCTGTCACTAAACAGCTTAATAGATAGCCCAATGGCGTCGCCAAACACAGTGCTGGGCCCCGCCATGCCAATCTCGGTTTCATCAAGCAATTGCTGCCAGACCTGGTGATCATCAGTAAATGGTGTTTGCAAATAGGCCGCCGCCCCGAATACGATGAGGCCCAACCTGTCAGACTCGCGGTTTGCTGCCAGCTCTTTTAAAACCTGTTTTACTGCGTCAAGCCGATCTACTGTTACCCCGCTGGGAAGGGTGAAATCCCTGGCTTCCATAGAACCTGAAAGATCGACTGCAATCATCAGGTCACGACCAGACTTTTGTTGTTCTATCGGTGGACCAATCCACTGGGGTTTGGCTGCGGCCAGAATCAGTAAAAGCCAGGTCAGGTTTACCAGGATTTTTTGTAGCGTACTGCGGCGTAAAATTCGCGCACCCTGCTCAGGCTTTTGCTCGCTCAAGTCAACCAGCTTGTCGAAGAAAGGCACTTTCACGGAATCACGACTTTCTTTGTAAGCAGGAAACAAGCGAATCAGCAAGGGCAGCGGCAGCAGCAGCAGGGCCAAAGGAAATGCGAATTCAATCATCGTAACGGTTTTTGTGCTTTTCAATCCAGGTGAGACTGGCGGCTATCAATTGCTCGGCGGTGGCCCGTTCAAGCGCCTGCTTCTGGTAGATGCCAAGGGCCAGAATTTGACACTGGTCTTGGTTAAAGCTTGGTTGCTCGCATTGGGCATTGAGGAATCGGGCCCAATCGTGTCCCGATAAACTGGCGACCTGCTGGCGTGAGAACGCAGCCAGTGCGGTGAGTTTTAATAAGCTATTAATCTGTGCTGCCTCGGTCGCCGAGTTTCCGAGTTGACGCAACCTGTTGCTGGCCTCTTTGCGATAGCGATTGCGATACCAGTATTGTAATCGGAGCCACAGCTTGTGCGACGTCCAGGCTATGAGCACGGCGGCCACGACATACCAGCCAGCAGTTTGTGGTAACCAGTCGATATTCGGGGGAGAAACTACCTCGTTGAAATCGCCCAGAACATAGTTGCCAAAAATGTCTGGCAGTGCAGGCAGACTCATACCAGAACCCGTTGACCGCCCAGTTGCTCTCGCAACTGTTGGTCGGTCGGTACAGCGGTGTGTACCGGAATGACAGGAATCTGGTGGCGCTGCAAGTCCTCTCGCACGTGGGCGAAAGAGCTTTCGAAACTGGCTTCGAAACGTTCGCCCAAATCCTGGTGACCGGGGTCAATTTCCAGTTGAAAATGACCGTCACTCACTACCAGCTTTTCAGCGCTGGATATGTCTCGTTCCAGTGGGTCGTAGATCATGCTGCAGACGATGTCGTTGTGCTGGCCAATGCGCCGAATGCTTTGCAAGGCCGCATCACTCCAGCCGTAAAAGTCGGACACCAGTATGACCAGGTAATCGTGGCTGATTTGTCGCTCGGTGGCCCGCAGTGCTTCAGCCAGCGCCTCAGGCCTGCTTGGCACGCCAGAATTGACGGACAGCTCGTTGTTCATAGTGGCCAGGTCTCCCAACCAGCCCATGGCTTTCTTTTCGCTTCTGGCGGGCCTGGCCTCGACGACGCGTTCATCGTTAAATAAAATCGCGCCGATGCGGTCGCCAACGTCGATGACACGCCAGGCAGTGATAGCGGCCACTTCGGCTGCGATAACAGATTTCATCTTATATTGGCTGCCGAAAAACATGGGCAGGCGCTGATCGACGATGACCAGTACCGGTCGGTCTCGTTCCTCGGTATAAACCCTGACATGAGGTTTGCCAGTTCTATTGGTGACTCGCCAGTCCATGGTGCGAATATCGTCACCGGGTCGGTAGTGACGAAGTTCGTCAAAATCCAGGCCGCGGCCGCGCAGTTTGGAGCGCTTGCGTCCGGCCAATTGCGAACGTATCGGTTGGCGCGGGAGATAGCTAAAGCCGCCAGCGGTGTAACGCAGTCGCACCAAATCCTGTAGGTTGGTATAGATTTGCGAGTTGGCATCCACCGACATGGGTCAGCCCACAGCGACCTGGGTAATGATCTCGTCAATGACATCGTCAGGAGATACCCGGTCGGCAAGGGCGTCGTAACTCAGGATAAGTCGGTGGCGCATGATTGCATGTAATACCGAGCGAACATCTTCAGGGGTGACGTGATCACGCCCGTCCAGCCAGGCACTGGCGCGGCTGGTGCGATGCAGTGCAATGGTGGCCCTTGGGCTGGACCCGGTGTCTATCCAGGTAGCCAGTTGCTTGCTGTAGTCGGCGGCCTGCCGAGTAGCCATTACGAGGTCGACGATGTACTGCTCTACCGGTGCCGATAATGTCATCTTACCGATCACCTCACGGCCGGCGAAGATATGATCCTGGGAGATCATAGTCAGTTGTTCCTGCTGCGCGGCCTCTTCGGCCTGCAGCATGCGGACGATAGACAGCTCCGCCGCGTTATCCGGGTAGTCCACAGAGATCTTCATCAGGAAACGATCCATTTGCGCTTCCGGCAGGGGATAAGTGCCTTCCTGTTCAATCGGGTTCTGGGTTGCCAGCACCATGAATAAGGGCGGTAACGGGTAGGTTTTGCCTGCGACCGTAACCTGGCGTTCTTCCATGGCTTCCAGCAGTGCCGCCTGGACCTTTGCTGGAGCGCGGTTGATTTCGTCGGCCAGTATCAGTTCGTTGAATATGGGTCCCTCTTGAAAGATAAGCTCCGACACTCCCTGGTTATCCTGGTAAACCTCGTTGCCAGTGACATCAGAAGGCAGCAGGTCCGGGGTGAACTGGATACGTCCCAGGCTGGCCTGTAACACTCTGGAAAGGGTTTTGATCGAACGGGTTTTAGCGGTACCGGGGAGCCCCTCCAGCAACACGTTGCCATTGCATAATAAAGCGAGAGCGAGGGTGCGTACGACCTCTTCCTGCCCGATCACTGATCGGGCCATTTGCTCCATCATGGACTTTACTGCATTGAGGTTTTCGCTGGGCAAGTGACTGCTCCTCTGTGGCGGCTTGGTCTTGGTATAACTGCTGCTGTTGATTATAGCCGCAGCGGGCCCTTTTCCGGCATAAATCTATAGTTGCTTGCTGTTGTTATCAACGGGGGTGAACCAATAGATAAGTGGATAGTTGCAGTAACACCTACTATTCTCATTAAAATTCAGTCCTGTTATCGTCTCAAATCAGTTATACGATGAACATCACAATACAGAGGTAGACCCCAAATGAAGAGAGTTGTTATCAGATTAGTAGTCATAGCGACACTGCCGCTTGCCGCTTCAGTCTGGGCCCAGGACGTGGGTAAGTTAATGGAGGCTGTTGATACGGACAAAGCTATCGAGTCGGTCGATCAGGAACAGATGACCGAGGCGGTCACCGGCGATGGTCTTGATTACAAGAAGGCTTATGACTCGGTAGACATGGAAAAGGCTTCTGAGTCAGTCGATATTGACAAGGTTAAAGAAGCAATGGGCTCTGACTAGACCGTCAATTTTTAACGCGCAGGCCAGGCGATGTCATACACAGAGGTCAGTGCGTAACATACAGGTGGCCACCGCCGACGCGTTGAGTACCAAGCCTGACTCGAGCATAGCTCGCCGGCAGTGCGAAAAGTTGCAGCAAAGAATTGCCAACGGATCGCAGCTAGAGCGATTTCCCTTGCAGTCAAAAGATTGGGACCTTGAGTTAAAATAATCACAAAAAAGTCTTCAATTTGAGTGAGTAGGGATTGTTGGTTCATAGCGCCAACGTTATTCCGGGGGATTCCGCGCCCGAATTTCTCGAGCAAAAGCGGGCTTTTCTCTGGCTTGCATAGAAAATGTGCCGCTGCAGATCTTCGTTATGTGTTTATTGGTTCTATGAACCTTGATTCCCGTTCACGTGCAATCAACATCGAAATCGGAGCGATGCTATATTCGCGGAGTTGGCCGAAGAACTGCCAGAAAATTCTGGAGCGTAATATGAGTGGAGAAAACGCCTGGCATGTGCAGATGAATGAACAAAAAAGTTGTTTTAGTAAAATAGCGGAGAGGTTGGCACCAGCCAGCCAGCGCGCAATGGACTGCAGCGCGTGATGAATTTGCTGATGAAGCTTGGGTCGCAGGATCAGTAGTAGGCTTTGTTGGCTCGGGAGTTGTTAACTATGCTCGATTGTGTCGATCGTATTGATAAAAGATGCAGCAGACACTGGCGGTTTTTTGCGGTCTTGTTGCTATCGCTTCTTTTGGCTGCCTGTGCCTCCAGACCGTATCAGGCCTCTGGCTTCAAGGCTGTGGCTTTTACCCAGCGCGCGATAGTTCAGCAGCAGGGCAATCTTACCGTTTCTGCATCCGTGCCAACGGCTGCAGAGACAGAGGCATTAACTGGCCTGGACC
Source organism: Candidatus Seongchinamella marina (assembly GCF_026262685.1). Lineage (NCBI taxonomy): Bacteria > Pseudomonadati > Pseudomonadota > Gammaproteobacteria > Cellvibrionales > Halieaceae > Seongchinamella > Candidatus Seongchinamella marina. Next base: position 215,680 of record NZ_SHNP01000006.1, on the reverse strand, counting down.
TTTACTCACAGGGCATACAGCCTGTTTGGTTGGAAATCGAGAACGGCAGTGAGTGGCCGGTACGGTTGGTTAAATGGAGCATCGACAGAGACTACTTCTCACCAATTGAAGTGGCCTATATGAACCGGAAACAGTTCACTAAGCAAGGCTACCAAGACATGCAGGCCTGGTTTCACAACAATGCAATGCCACGTCAAATTCCTGCTTCGGGAAAAGCGAGTGGACTGGTTTTTACGCATTTACGGGCAGGGACTAAAGGTTTCAATCTGAATCTGTTTCAGCAAGGCCAGCTCTACGATTTTACTTTTTTAGTTCCTCTTCCAGGTTTTCAAGCTGACTATACGCGAGTTAAATTTGACCAGCTATACGTTTCAGAGGAGATCATTGAACTTGACCGCGCGGGGCTGCGTGACAAGCTTGAAAATGAATTGGCCTGTTGCGCGACCGACGAAACCAAGACGAAGCAAGGCGGTCCGTTTAATACGATTCTGATCGGCAGTGGTAATACTTTGCGCAGGGCCATGCTACGCGGCGACTGGTTGGAAACTAGCGCAGAAACAGTAACGAAGTCACGCACGCAGAGTTATAAGGGGCGCTCTCCTGATGCGGTGTTTTGGAAATACCGAAAAGACGGCAATGAACGTATTGCCTTGCACCTATGGTTAACTCCCTGGCGTGTAGATGGCAAACCGGTTTGGGTCAGTCAGGTCTTTTACTTTGTAGTTGATACCAGTCCAGTCGCTATTTTTTTGCAAAAACTTGAGGGGAATGCCGAGGCGCAGGCGTTTTTTGCACAAGAGAGTGTGACTGCGGATCTCGATAGCGCGCAGAAGTTTTTCCTCCAGAACCTATGGTATAACGGGTCATTAGAGGCTACTGGTTATGTGCATGGCGCTGGTGAGGTAACGATTGATAATCCACAGACCAGTTTTGGAGGCGCCACTTACTTTACCGAAGGCTATCGACTCGTTGTGTTTCTTGCAGACACAATAATGGCCCTGGACGATGCCGCATTTATCTATGACATTCGACGCCCTTTGCATACTAATGAGGCAATAGTTAAGGGCAGGCAGATTGCACCTCCCAACAATCGTTTGCATACGCAAAGTGAAGGCGATCTTTTGGTTTCTACGGCGGTCCCCAGTCGAGAAGAGACAAAAAAAATATTCGGCATGGACCTTTATGGAAAGGGCATCCAGCCCGTTTGGGTGCAGGTGGAAAACCGAGGGAACAACGAGCTTATTCTGACCCCGATCAGTCTGGATCAGGCATATTTTACAGCGCGGGAAACTGCCAATCGCAGTCGTATTGAATTCAGCTTGGGTCACACAGCACATTTTGAGGAAAGATCTCATGCGCGCCTTACGGTGTCTCCCCAATCTATAGTAGCGGGTTATATTTTCAGTCGATTAGACGAGGGCACGAAGTCGTTTAATGTGGATGTGATTGGCGAAGGTGAGGCCTATCTCATGTCTTTTTTTGTGCCTGTTCCAGGATTGAAACTGGATCACCATAAAGTAGATTTTGCTAACATCTACCCCAATAATGAAATTCGTAACGTCAATCTTGCAGAATTGGTTGCCGAGGTCGAATTGATGCCTTGCTGTGTTTATAACGCCGGTGGTCAAGACGAGGGTGACCCTTTGAACCTGGTATTTATTGGAGAACCGAGGGATCTCTATTATGCGTTTATGCGCGCTGGTTGGGACGAAACAGAGAGTATTCATAGCGCATCCCTGGTGAAGACTGCCGCCTCTATGTTTACCGCTGGCCGCTATCGCCACTCGCCAGTTAGTGCGCTATACGTGTTCGACCGTCCGCAAGACGCAGCGCTGCAACGTGCTCGTGGCAGTGTTAAAGAACGCAATCATTTGCGGATATGGATGACACCGCTGCGTCACGAGGGCAAGCCGGTGTGGATAGGCCAGATCAGTCGCGATATTGGTGTGCGCTTCACTCGCAAGACGATCAGTACTCACAAGATAGATCCTGACGTCGATGAGACCCGGGAATATCTATTAGAGGATCTTGCGTATAGTCAGACGGTGAAAGCATTCGGCTACATCGGTGGCGTCGGTGTCGCTGACTATGCCCAGCCAAGGAGCAATCTTACCGGCGACTCCTATTTTACTGACGGAAGGCGGTTACTGCTCTGGTTGTCAGGAGAGCCTATTGGCCTTGATGAAGTCCAGGTAATGGATCTCTCCGGGTATTCCAGAGATAACGCGGAATCTGACTAGTGGCCTTGGCTTTAGTTTGCCCAAGCCCGTTCAGCTTTGAATTGACGCGATAAATATTCCATTTGATCGGCGAGTATTCTGTCCTTGGCCAAAAAATGCCACTCATAGGGGTTAGGCCTGAATGGTACTGCTAGCAGTGGCATGCTGGCTTCTTCCGGTGTTTTGTCATCTTTCTGCCAGTTACAGCGGCGGCATGCGGCGACAACGTTCTCCCATCTGTCCAGCCCTCCGCGAGACGTAGGTCTGACGTGATCGCGAGTGAGCTCTCCCCGGGTGTGTTGTTGCCCGCAGTAGAGGCAACGGTGATCATCTCGGCGAAACAAGGTGCGGTTGCAAAGCGGAGGCGCAAAATGCTGAATAATGCGCCCTTGAATTGCGACGATGGGCTGTAAATCTATTCGAGAGCGCAGGCCAGAGAGGCGCTGGGTGCCGCCAAAAACCGGCGGGAGCGGCTCCCCGATGCCGTAGATGACATCGCCTTTGGCGTAGGCAGAAACTGCCTCGTGGGCGGTGATCCAGCCGCGTGGCTGGCCCGCCATGTCTAAACGCAGGATCGCTTGCATTGGCTCCTACTCATTAACTCAACCACAAGCTACTGCAAAATTGTGTCGACTTCAAATCTGAATACGTTGTAGCGGCGTCAATTGATACAGTGATCATGCCGTTGCGCCGTTTCACCCGTTTGTTAAATGGTTTCCCCGCCCCTCGCTGCGATACGCGTCGAGAATGTGTTTGCCAGCGATTGCCGCTGTAACAATGACGTTATCCCCACCACGTTCGAGTCTAGTGGCGGCATTAGTTTGCGAGCCAGTAATGGCTTGCAATCACTTTGCCGCGTTGCATGACCAGGCCGTCAAAACGCTCTCCTGCCTGAACTTTGCCGACGCCTGCGGGGGTGCCCGTCATCAGTATATCGCCGTCTTCCAGAGTGGTGAATTCTTGTAATTGTCTAAGAATCAGCTGCGGGGAATACATCATTAATTCAACACCACCGGACTGCCGGAGCTTATCGTTAACTGTCAGTTGCAGTGACAGATCTTGAGTGCTGTCGATACTTCTGAATGGCGAGAATAGGGCCGCGCCGTCGAATCCTTTAGCCCGTTCCCAGGGCAGGCCTTGGTCTTTAAGCCTGCTTTGCAAATTGCGTTTGGTCAGGTCCAAGCCGAAACCCGCGGCAGCGGGAAGGCCATCCTTAATGAGTAGTGCGATCTCACCCTCGTAGTGTATGGGCTCGCCCCCCAGTTCGGCATAAAGAGTGTCGCCAATCGCGGAATTTGGCTTGCCGAAGACGACCATTTGTTCGGGCACTTCGTTGCCCAGTTCTTCTATGTGGGCAACGTAGTTACGGCCGATGCATACTATTTTTGAGGGCATGACTTTTTTGCCGTCGAGCAACACGTGATTCATCGACTGTTTACCGAACGATTCGTGGACGACAGTATAGCCTGCCTGCCAGTTTTGGGTTGGCATTGAGCGCAGGCCAATTCGCGCAGCTGTGCTACGCTGGCATTCAAAACGAGACATAGAAGGGTTGAATGCCAATGGAAGTAGAGTTGCATTTGAACTTAACGGCTGCATTGGCGGCGGCCTTCGCCGCCTTCGTGCTTGGGGGTATCTGGTATGGCCCACTATTCGGCAAGCGCTGGCAGGGCTATATAGGTTTGTCTGACGAGGACCTTGCCAGTAAAGGGCACCCTGCGGTGATCATGGGCCTGGCTTTTATTTTAACCCTGATGCAGGCCATCATCTTATCGGCAATTGTGCCGGCAGAGAGTACCGTGGAAATCGCAGTGATTTATGCTCTGGTGATCGGCGTGAGTTTCGTTGCTACCGCATTTGGTGTCAATTATCTGTTTTCCCGCCACCCAAAAGCCTTGTTTGGAATTGATGCGGGCTTCAACATACTGCAGTTTGCGTTGATGGGCGCGATCATTGGTGCCTTTGGTTGAGTCATTGCTAACGTCAGTGTGTTGACTCGGCTATTGCTCTTGTTGCTGCGCCTCTAAGGAATAAATGCCCTTGCGCGGCTCGACGAACAGCGCTTCACAACTCGCTGTCATGGTGTCGCCAGCGAACATTTGTGCTGAAATTACAGTCTTGCGGCCTTCAACCTTTACTAACTGGGCTTCCATATTGAGTGTGGTATTGAGTGGTGTGCGGTTGTGGTAGTTCACGTGCAGGTAGCCGGTCATGCCAGGCTGGCCGCCTAGTTTTTGAGCCATGCCCATGAACTGATCAAAAATAGCCGCGATAAAACCACCGTGGACGCTCCCGGGTGGCCCTTCATAAGCCCAGCCACAGCAACATCGCCCCAGTGCCTTGTCACCTTCCAGCCAGGTAGTTACCGGCGGGGCGATGGGATTGCTATAACCCGCCAATGGATTCAGCTCATGGCTGACTTGACCGAAGGAGCCATGCTGTTGGCTGCGAGTCCATTCCAGTCGACCATAAACACGAGGCGACTGGGCAAAGTCAGCGGCAGTCTCTTCCAGTTGAGCGGCAATTGCATGCATCTTCCCGGTGTATGGTGAACTGGTGACAAGCACTTCGGTCAGATCACGGATAGCGGCTGCCACCCGGCGTTTTGCCTCCCACTCCTCACTAAAAGCGGGGCTTATTTCCTCGCTGGCAAAGGGGTTGTCGAAGTCACTCATGTCTTTGTCTGCGTTGTCCATTGATGGGATAGTTTACCGCACGGTTGAGACATTCGCAGTTTAGCTTGTCAGGCTTGCTCGACCTTGAGGTTGATCTAACTCGCTGGCTTTGTGGCAGCATGTTGCTGTTAATTGACACTCAGTTTGCTGGGATAACGAGAAAAGCGTGACATCTATTATCCGAATTATCTTACGTCTTGTGTAAAAACGTCCATAATTGCCCCATGACTGTTGAATTATTTACCGGACTGGCGCTGTTTTCTTTTGTAAGCTCGATAACCCCGGGGCCTAATAACCTGATGCTAATGGCGTCGGGCGCAAACTTTGGCTTTCGGCGCACACTGCCTCATATGCTGGGAGTAGGGCTTGGCTTTACCGCTATGGTAACGCTGGTGGGTCTGGGGTTGGTCGGATTGTTTGAGGCCTATCCGTTGAGTTACGAAGTGCTCAAGGTGGTGAGCGTTGTCTACCTCGTCTATCTGGCATGGAAGATCGCAACGTCAGCCGCCCCTGCTGGCACGGAAGTATCAGCAGATATGCAGGGCAAGCCAATTACGTTTATCCAGGCGGTTTTGTTTCAATGGGTGAACCCCAAGGCGTGGACGATGGCGCTGACTGCACTGACGGTTTATGCACCATCACAGAATTTTCTTTCGGTACTGCTGGTCGCGGTGGTGTTTGGGGGCATTAATTTGCCCTGTGTCAGTTTGTGGACATTACTGGGTCAGCAACTTCAGCGACTGCTGACTAGTCGGCGACGTCTGGTTGTTTTTAACGTCAGCATGGCAGTGCTGTTAGTAGTGTCCCTTTATCCGGTGCTACTCACCTGACGTTTAATTACCGAGAGCTTCCTCAATAAAGTCCAGCCGATCCTGGCCGAAATACATGGCATCATCCATAAACATGGTAGGCGCGCCAAATACGCCTCTGGCCACAGCTGCTTCGGTATTGCTGATGAGTTCAGCCTTCACTTCAGGAGTTTGAGAGCTATTGATAATGCCCTGTGCGTCCAATCCAGCCTCGGTAAGCACCTTAGTCACAGTCTCAATTTCGCCCATATTTTTGCTGTTTATCCACACTGCTTTGAAGATTGCTTGCAGGTAGGCTTCCAGGCAATCCAACTGCTCGGCTGCAATGACACCGCGCATCAGGTTCAACGTGTTGATTGGAAAATGCGGGTTGAAGTTGAGCGGTACATCGTAACGCCGCGCAAATCGGGGCAGGTCCTGCTCCAGCATATACTTGCCCTTGGCGGGCACAGTGATAGGGGAGGTGTTGGCGGCCCCTTTGAATACGCCGCCTAGCAGCATCGGCCTGTACTGAATGGCCAGGCCGTGCTGTTTTGCCAGCTGCCCAAGCCTGCAGTAGGCGAGATAGGCAGTGGGGCTGCCAAAGTCAAAGTAGAATTCAATGTGTTTGGTCATGGTGTCTCCTTACCAGCGCTCCATCCAGGGGCGCACGTCCAGTTCAAAGGTCCAGCTGTTGGCTGGTTGCTGATGTAGCATCACGTAATTATCTGCCAGGTCATTCGGGTCGACGATACCGTCTTTTTCTTTGAGCGCAGCGGCGTCGGGAAAATTCTCATTGATCCAGGCGGTGTCCACCGCGGCGTCAATAACAACATGGGCCACGTGAATGTTCTGTGGCCCCAATTCCCGCGCCATGCTCTGGGCCAAAGCGCGTAAGCCGTGTTTGGCACTGGCGAATGCAGCAAAGCCGGCGTTCCCTCGGACGCTGGCGGTAGCGCCGGTAAACAGGATGGTGCCGCGCTTACGAGCGCTCATGTAGCGAGCCGCCTCTCGTCCGCAGAGAAAACCGGCAAAGCAGGCCATTTCCCAGATTTTAAAAAATTTGCGGCTGTCAGTCTCCAGGATACCCATGGGTACGTTGGCGCCTATGTTGAACACGACAACTTCGAGCTCGCCCACCTCTTCTTCAATTCGGCGATAAAGATCGATGACTTGCTCTTCTTTACGCGCATCCAGCTGATACGCGTGCGCTGGATGAGACTTAACACGCAATTCCTCCATAAGAGGCTCGAGCTTTTCCGGGTTGCGTCGAGCTGCGCACACCGTTAGCCCGCTGGCGGCAAATTTCCGCGCGATTGCGCTGCCAATCGCATCACCCGCACCAATGATTAATGCGACACCTTTGGACATGGCAGCACTCTCACAGTATCAATTTGGAACTTAGTATAAGCAGGGGTCGATAAAAGTCAATTGAGCTTATCGTGATTGTGCTGAAGAGGTCAGGACACTGCCGCCCTGATGGGAACCATTTTGACGGGGCAATAATTTACGATCGAGAAATTCGAAAATGTCCTGAGTCAGAATATTACGTCCCATTGGGGTCATTGATAAAAAGGGCTGCCAATGATTATAGGGGTAGACGACACGCTCGGGCTGGCCGGTGGCGTAAAATAACGATTCACGTGACTCCTCGGGAATGCAGTCATCTTTGCTGCTCTCGATGATGAGCGTGTTTTCTGGCCGGTAGCGTCCGCGCCAGCGCGCAGGGTCTCCCAGTGCCAGATGCTTGCGGAAAAATTCGCGATACTGCTCCTGGTCCCAGTTCAGCTCTTCACTCACTTGCTCGCGCATGTACTGCACGACCATATTGCACTCGGCCATCATGTTCCAGGGCTTGGCGCCCCCCAGCACATAAACGGCAGTACTAATGCGCGGGTCGTTACCAGCGACATTAGCGCCCACCAGAGCGCTCATTGAAAAACCGATAATAGCGATTCGTGAACTGTCGATTTCCGGTTGGGTCTCTGCCCAGTCGATCAGTCGGCGCGTATCGATAGAAACGGCGCGAAACCGTGCAGAGGCTGTTTCTACCTCGCGCGTGAAATCGTCTTCGTTGTCTATCTTTGACATTTCAAACCATTTGAATAGAGGCCCATCGCCTTGCAACCAAAGCACGTTGACCTGCCCCTGGGCATGCTGGGCGTAGCCATTGGATATAACCGTAGAAGGAAAGGTGTGTGTCGCCCATATGGGTAACACGATCAACAGCGGCTTTGGTCCGCTTTTGTGGCTGCGAAAGTAGCGTGCATCAACAAGATTGCCAGGCTGGCCATTTTGCTCGCTAGAGGCAAAGCGAATACCCGATAGATGGTAGCCGGGCACTTGCTGGAAAGGGAGTTGATAGGTTTCGGGCTCCGGGCGGGGTGCGCTGTAGTCATAATATCCAGCCGGATAGGCCGCAGGCATCGTGTAAGGTTGGCCGCCAGCGTCATAAGACTGGTGTTCATGGCTGGTGCAAGCGCATAACAGCATTGCCATGGCAATGCCGGGGAAAAGGCGGCAGTAAACGGTAGCGCTGGAAAAACTCAAACTAAATTCCGGGGTATCACAATCTTGAGGCCAACAATGTAGTCAATTGTTTCTGTTCTGGCAATTGAATGACGTTTGGTGGGGCGATTTTGACCGCCGTCGCATGAGGCCGTGCGCAAGCGCCAGCCCAGATCAGCAGCATACCCTGCACTGCATTTGTCGGCTGCATAGACGTGAAGTAGATGGGCCAGTCTGGTGGAGTTTTGTTTCGTGGTGCTAGCAAAGCGAACACCATCGGGTACACTATTCTTATAAAAACACCGCAGGGTCAGCAGCATGTACGACATCGCCACTAACGTCTCCCGGGTCGCCAACGAGACCTATAGTCATACCCGGCGTATTATGCCGCCACAGCCCTGGTGGGAGCATCTGGAAAGCAGCTTTCACAAGTTCCCCGACGATTTCGAGCTCGACCTGCGTACCGAAATGACCGTTGATGCGACAGCGCTGGGTGATTTGCTGCTGCGTACAACCGGAGCCAGCATGCTGAACACACTTGCTTTGCCGTCCAGCTTCAAGCCGATGCAATTGAAGCGTGATGCAGGCAATCGGTCTTTTTATCAGCGCAAGGCTAATAAGGCTGACCCCGCTGCCTTTTTTAAGCGGCCCAATTCCTCGAAAGTCCAGATTAAGTCATCTAACGCTGGCTTGCTGCGGTTCCGCCCGGATGACGGCAGCTGTCGCCTGCTCAGCTTTGACAGCCCTTTCAAGACCGTGAATCCCAAGTTGCGGGAAGAGTATCCCAAGCTAAAACGGAACATGCGTGCGGTCGCCCAGCACTGGCGTCACAATGACGGCCCGCGACCTACTATCGCAGTGATTCACGGGTTCATGGCGGACCCTTACTGGATGAACCGCATGTTTTTTGCGCTGCCATGGTTCTATGAGCAGGGCTACGATATTTTGCTCTATACGCTCCCTCATCATGGCAAGCGTGCGGCACGCTCCTCACCCTTTAGCGGCCACGGATTCTTTGCGAACGGTACCGCACATATCAGCGAATCTTTCGCCCACGCGGTGCATGACTTCCGCATTTTTATGGACTACCTCGAATCAGAGGGGGTGAGTAAAGTGGGGGTGACCGGGATTAGCCTGGGAGGTTACACCTCAGCGCTGCTGGCTTCAGTGGAGGATCGACTTGAGTTCGCTATTCCTAATGTGCCGGTGGTGAGTCTTGCCGATCTGGTGCTGGAATGGTTCCCGCTGAACCTTTCAATCAAGGCCATGTTGAAGGCCACGGGTACCAGTGTCAGGGATATCCGCCATGAGTTAGCGGTGCACTCCGCACTGACGTATCAACCGAAGCTGCCTAAAGAGCGCTTGATGGTTATTGCGGGAGCAGGCGATCGACTGGCCCCCCCCAAGCATGCCCGTCTGTTGTGGGACCACTGGGACCGGCCCAAAATTCACTGGTTTCCAGGTAACCATCTGGTTCACCTGGATAAGGGCAAGTACCTCAAGGAAATGGCCGGTTTCATGCGGGAAATTGAGTTCGACCGAATGTAGCAATGGGAACTTACCCCGAGGTTTGTTATCCCCGGGGCATTAGTGCGAGTTGCCGTGACAATGCCACCAGACGACCACTGCTGTCCCATATTTCCCCGTCCTCTTCCAGCACGCCGCCGGTGATAAAACGGGTGCTGAATTTACAGCGCAGCCACCCCTTGGCGGGAATGCCTCGAATCTGGGTTGTCATTTCTACCGTGGGGACCCAGGCCACAGGCAGGCGAGCGTTGAACACTGTGGGTGGAAAAGCATCAGCGATCAACATCAGGGCAAACGCATCCATTGGCTCTCCATCGGGAAGCCTTACCCAGCCTCTCACTAATGGCTGCCCGCTGGGTTGGCCCTCAAATAGCGATGCGTCATCCGGGTGAAGTCGAATTTCCAATCGGTCCATCATTGGAGGAGGGAACCCACGCTCGTTACTGACGATGCGTATGCATTGTTCGGGCGCGGGTAGGGTGGGCGGTTCGGCATCCACCAGAATAGCGCCATCGACATTCTCCAATTCACCAAAGCTACCCAGCAATTCGATAAGCGTCTTCTGGGGGCCGCGTACGCTGGCGCGCATGGTATTGAATGTTCGTCCGGCTTTCAGGGTTTCCGGGTGGATGCTAATGGGCCCGACCCTGCCGGGTGACAGGAAGTGGGCCGTTACGGTCACCGGGTGTGGCCTGCTGGCCGCGGCCATCGCGCGTGCACCCAGGGCCATCAGGTAACCGCCATTGGCATTACCCTGAATATCCCAGCCGTCGAGAATATCGGCTTCAAAGTGACTGCCGACGGGTTTGACCAAAGAGGCGGTTGCAAAACTCATAATGAAAACTTAAAGGAGAAGATTAAAAAAACAGTTGTTGAGACCCCGACGGGGGACTTTAGCTCGCCGTCGAGCGGCGACGGTAGCGATAAACCGCCAACGCCGCGCTGGAGCCAAATACCAGGATACAACCCAGTACTTTAACCGGAGTTATTGGCTCCCCCAGAAACAGTGCGCTGCCGATCAGCGCACCGGGTAGATAAAGGAAATATATCATACTGGCATAGAGGGCCGGTAGTTCGGTGCTCGCTTTCACCCATAAACCGTGGGAAAAAACAGTGCAAACCAAGCCCAGGACCAGTAGTTGATAGATGTCTGTCTGGCCCAGGTCCCAATTTGCCCGGCCTAATAGAGGCAAAAACACCAGTAGTGCAAAGAAAAATTGCCCCCAGGTCCGCTCCAGGGTACCGATACCACTTGCCCGCTGGTGCAGCAGCGGCATGGCCGCGTAAAAAAGCGCGCTGAGCAGGCCTATTGCAATCCCCAGTGAAACATCATTACTCAGTGAAAAGTCTGGAGCGACCACAATGCAGCCGGCAAAGCAGACACCGATGGCGAGCCACTCAATAGGAGTCACTTTCTCACCATTGAACAGGTAGGCCAGTATTAGGTATTGGACGCTATAAGTGAGGATGGTCAATGCGGCGATCGCTGCCGTAGCAAGCTTGATACTCATGAAGTAAGTCAGCCAGTGGAAGCCAAACATCACGCCGATGATGACCAGCTGCAACCATTGTCTGCGAGTGAGCTTCAGCAGATGACCGCGTAGCGCAACCATTGGCATAAATGCAATGACTGCAATGCCCAGTCGAGCTATTCCAACCGTGTATTCGTTGGCTGCGGTGGACTTCACCAACACAGGTACGGCGGACATTGTCAGTACGGCGATAACGCCAACAAGAATGAGTTTCGACTTTGGCATGCCGATATCAGGTGTAAGCTTCAATAAGGGCTTGGTGTTGAGGGAACTCTGAGATTAGCCGCTGTGCCTTTGCGAGGCACATATCTTCGTATTCGAAACCGGGAGACACCGCTTCGCTGATAAGGCCGTAGTCTCCTGTGGAAAGATGAGACGCTTTCCAGGTGCCGCCGGGTACCGTCAGTTGCAATTGTTGACCCGCTGCCAGATCAGGTCCCAGAGTCGCCGTTCGTTTTCTGCCGTCTGCCTCAATCAGGTAGTAATTTATGGGGCTACCCAGGTGAAAGTAGTGGATGATATCCGATTGATTGAGGTGCCAGTGGCCAACCGGGGACTCTGCCGTTAAAAGGTAATATATAGAGGTGAGGGTGTAACGCGGACCGTTGCCACTCGCAATTTTTTCGCGATGGTCTGCTTGAAAGGTTCGCCTGAAATAACCACCTTCTGTATGAGCTTCTAGCTGAAGCTTCTCGATGATGGTTTCCCTGTCCGGGTAATTCACCTGGGCTTCTCCTCGGTAAGACTGACAACGCTTTTGTTAGCGCCTGAAAGCATGGCAGTATAGAACAGAATACGTTTTTGCTGATAATGTCGTGCTGAAGTGGTTAGTCAGTGTTGTTGTGTCGTTTTCCAATGGGGACCTGTTTATGAACATCGAAGTTACCGCCAGTGGCCAATCTTGTGGCGCCGAGGTTCGCGGGGTTGATCTATCCCGGGAACTAGCACCAACACTGGTCGCCCAAATTCGCGAGGCATGGTTGCAGCACCAGGTCCTCAGTTTTCCAGGTCAGTCTTTGAGTGACGATGATCTAGAGCGCTTCACGCTATGTTTCGGCCCTTTTGGTGACGACCCTTTTATTGCGCCCATTACTGGCAGGAAGCACATTATCGCTGTCCAGCGTGATGCAGGCGAGACCACTTCGCTATTTGCAGAGCAATGGCACAGCGACTGGAGTTTTCAGGCACACCCGCCACAGGGCACGTGTCTATATGGTGTTACGATTCCGCCGACAGGCGGCGATACTTTATTTGCTGATCAGGTGGCCGCTGCGGCTGCAATGCCAAAGTCGTTGAGGGACAAACTGGAAGGTAAGCGGGCAGTGCACTCTGCGATCATGGGCTACTCGCCTGCGGGTATTCTCGGAGACGCAGATAAAGCAGCGGGCCGCAGTATGGATATTCGACCCTCTGACGATGCAGCGGCGACGCAGTCGCATCTGATCATCTTTAGTCATCCGGAGACGGGTAGAGACTCAATCCTTGGCACTGTCGGATACATGATCGGTATTGAAGGCCTCGAAGGGGAAGAGGAGAGAGCGTTGCTGACTGAGCTGTACGAATGGCAAACTCGCGAAGAATTTCGCTATCGCCATCACTGGGAGCAGGGAACACTATTGATGTGGGATAACCGTGCAGTATTGCACTCCGCCACCGGTGGCTACGAAGGTTACAACCGCTTGTTGCACCGCACCACGATTGGAGCATAGTGTCATCACGTTTGAGATGGGGCCGATACCTTACCGGTTCCCCCAAAGGTTTATTTAATGCAAGTGTTTGGGGTGACCGGCTGGAAGAACAGCGGCAAGACTACTCTGGTAGCGCGATTGGTTGAAAACATCAGCGCCCGTGGCTTTCAGGTGTCTACCATCAAGCATGCACATTGTGATTTTGATATCGACAAGCCCGGCAGCGACAGTTACACCCACAGAGAGGCAGGTGCTGCACAGGTGCTGCTCTCTTCTAATCGACGCTGGGCTTTGATGAGCGAAGTTGGCGACGAACAGGAACCTGAGCTCGATGAACTTCTCCAGCAATTGCGACCCGTGGACCTGGTGATCGTAGAAGGCTTCAAGATGGGACAACAGCCCAAAATTCAGGTGGTCAGGCCATCAAACAATACTGAAGTTCTGCCCGCTGAAGCCCAGCCCATTGTTGCGATTGCCAGCGACGAAACGATAACCCCGTCCGATTACCGATGCGCGGGTCCTTTGCTTGCACTGGACGACATCGATGCTATCGCCAATTTTGTTCTCGATTATTGTGGCTTGACGCGACCCAGCTGAGTCACAATTCAATGACTTGAGTCATGGTCTTGTTCCTGCTGACTTGACACACTACACAGCATGCAAAAGACCAGTGAACTGATATGGCAGGACGCCCAGCACCAAGTGCTATTTGAAATTCTGGATGATATTCGTAAGCCAGATTCAGGTACGGCAGTCATCCAGCGCCTGTTGGAATACACACAAACGCATTTCACCCTCGAAGAACGCTATATGGAACTTGTGAATTTTCCTGGCCGCGAGGTGCATATTCGGGCGCATGATCACTTTCGCGACGAGATAGAAAAGCTGCTAATGCACGATCAACAGTACGATGCGTTATTCATGGGAGTGATATCGACATATCTAACAGAGTGGCTCAAGCGTCATGTATTGGGTATCGATAAAGACCTGGAGGCCTTTATTCTGGCGTCCTCTGTCAAGTAAGTGTTTCGAGTTTATGAATGTGTTGATCTGAGCATCGATACTCGGTGTCGCGCTGCTTGTAACGCGTGCCACCAACACAGTGAGGTTCCACGACTTAATTCAGTTTTGGAAGACGGCATATCCATACCTTTAGGTGGAACTTCGGCCAGGGTGAGCACCCATGGTGAACTGGCACCCTGAACGCAAGGCCTATGATCAGGCTGTCAATGTAATCTCGAACAACTGGAAGGATCCGTCATCTTGCAGTTACTAAATTGTGCGCAGTAAGTAGGCAGGGCTTAAAGCGGTTGATGACATTCGCTGTGGTATATTTTTCCCAAATAATGATGAGATCAGGGAGGGGGCGACGATAACTGGTTCAGCCCCAATCATTACTTATTATATGAATGGATAACTCTATGAACGACAAGAAAAGTTACTTGATGATTATTTCAGGGCTTCTGGCTGCTGGCCTGACTGTGGGGGCACAGGCTCAAGACGGATTCTCTGAGGCATTGAGCAAGGCGGTAAGTGAGGGCAGTGCGAAAGTCGATTTCAGATATCGCTTTGAAAATGTCGACGATGACGCTTTTGCTAAAGATGCTAATGCGTCCACCCTGCGTTCTCGCCTGACTTTCCAGAGCGGCACCGTGGGTGGCTTTAACGGATTGCTGGAGTTTGACAACGTTACCTATGTGGGCAGCGATGATTTCAACTCCACTGAGAATGGCAAAGTAGACCGCCCTGTTGTTGCAGATCCAAAGGGCACTGAAGTGAATCAAGCGTGGGTGAAGTACGGTACTGAAAGCCTGTCAGGCATTTATGGTAGACAACGTATATTGCATGGCAGTCAGCGTTTTGTCGGTGGTGTTGCCTGGCGCCAGAACGAACAAACTTACGATGGCCTGCGCGCGCAGTGGGGCGAAGCCAGCAACCTGCACTTGGACTATGCCTACGTTTACAATATCAACCGAGTTTTTGGTCCGGATGATAGCGCGGCCCAGCCTGCCAACTGGAAAGGTAACAATCACCTGGCCCGGCTCGATTGGAAACTGGGAGACAACCACACCTTGAGCGGCTTCATTTACGCACTGGAGATTGATGAGCGCGGCGCTTGGTCTCCCAATAAGTCGGTGAACAACTCTACTGACACTTACGGTGTTGATTATAGCGGCAACCTGGGTCCTGTGGCCGTCAAGGCGGCGTATGCGACGCAATCTGATGCGGGCGACAGTGTTTTGGATTACGACGCTGACTATTACATGCTCGAAGGTGCTATGAGCTCTGCAGGAATAAGCGGCAAACTGGGTTATGAAGTATTGGGCGCGGATAACGGTGTAGGCTTTAAGACCCCGTTGGCGACAGCGCACAAATTTCAGGGCTGGGCTGATAAGTTCCTGACTGCACCTGGCGACGGTATTGAAGATCTCTATCTGGGTGTGACGGGAAACTTGGGTCCGGTTAAGTTGGGTGCCTTCTACCACGACTTTTCTGCCGAGGACTCCAGTGAGGACTTTGGTACGGAATGGGATTTGGTGGGGACGTGGCCAATTAGCAAGCAGTTCAGTACTCAGCTGAAATACGCCAACTTCTCCAGCGACAGCGATCGTTATAGCGATGCCCAGAAAGTTTGGGTGACACTGCAACTGAAACTGTAGTTGTGAGAGTTGCAGTGAGCCACTTAAGCGCAGGCCTGGCTGGTTAGGAAAGGTGACTTATGACTGTGCTAAGAAGTAATGGGAAAGTTGTGGAGCGTCCGGTGGGAACAGGCCCATCCCTGTTTCGTCTGGCTTTCAGGCCATTTTTTTGTTGGGCGCATTATTCAGCACGATCAGTATCTTGCTATGGGCTGGGATGTTCAGTGGGGCCATCGGTATTTCACCGTTCGGCGGATCCTTGTGGTGGCACTCTCATGAAATGCTGTTTGGCTTTGTTGCTGCAATCGTTGTGGGCTTTCTGCTCACTGCGGTGCAGGCCTGGACAGGCATTGCCGGTATTCGCGGCTGGTCGCTTTTGGGACTTGTGCTCCTCTGGTTAAGCGCCAGAATTGTTTTATTGTATCCATCGGCTTTACCCGCCGTGCTAGTCACTCTGCTGGACATATTATTTCTGCCCGCTGCAGCGATAGTACTGGCAGCGCCCGTCCTGCGCATCCGTCAATGGCGTAACATTATTTTTGTTCCTATTTTAATAGCCATGACATTTGCCAATGGCATGTTCCACGCCGCCGTTTATCACGATGATCCTGCTCTGCAGGCTATGGCTGCGAATTTTATGGTGATGCTGGTGGCTTTGTTGATGACGGTGGTAGCGGGTCGGGTGGTGCCAATGTTTACCGCCAATGGCATCGGAACTGAGCGCGTAAAGCCTTTACCTTGGCTGGAGCGCCTGAGCCCCGTTGTTATGGTGCTGGCAATACCTGCCACAATGGGTCTGATGGCGGTTGAGATTGGCGCCCTACTGCTCTTCTTTGCTGCTGCCTGCCAGGGCTTCAGGGTTTTTCGCTGGCGCAGCTGGGTAACGCTTTCCACGCCTCTGGTGTGGCCCCTGCACCTTAGCTACTGGTTTATAGCCATCGGTCTGGGGCTACTTGGACTGTCGAAGCTGACTATGGCCATTAGCCATAGTCAGGCCTTACATGCGCTCACAGTGGGGGCCATAGGGATGATGACTTTGGCAATGATTGCCCGGATATCGCTGGGACATACCGGTCGGTCACTCGCGGTTGGTCCTTTAATATTGTTAGCCTTTGTTGCCATAGCGCTTGCCGCATTGCTAAGAGTAAGCGGTCCGATATGGCTCTCTGACTATAGTGTCGTTATCGCAGGCTCTGCTGTGCTTTGGGCATCGGCCTACGGCCTGTTTGTTATCCGTTATCTACCAATTCTTACTCAACCCCGACCCGACGGCCGGCCGGGTTAGTCAGTAGCGATCTGGACAGCTTGCCTTATTAGTCTTTTGGAAAGAGGGATTGCGAACCCACAGTGTTCCATCAGCCTGGTGTAAAAACCCTACGCGGACAGAATCAATTTTTTTGGGTAGCTCGACTCGTACCGCCACTCGTTGCCAGTCTGTATTACCAATGCGAGGCTCATGCTCGAGTATTGAGCGCACTATGGGTTTGCCGTTAGCCATGGCGGTCACGCTCAGGCCACCCCCCATCTCAAAACCATGCTCGATGGCGGCGGGCTCCATGGCGAGTTTGATTTCGGCGCTAAACACCGCAAACTTGCCAGGAATTTCTTTTCGAGGGACGATTTGTCTCAGAATGAACCACGGTTCGTTGCCAGTTTTTCGAATCTCCAGCTCGCCGTTCTTCACTTCATATTCAAACGACTGCCCTGCGGCGTGTTCTGATGCAAACCAACGACGCTGGGAGCGGGGAGCACTAATCGTCGAAAAAGATGGGTCCTGCAGCAAATTTTTGCCTCTGCCCTGGCATTGTTCTTCTGGCTTATCGGTTGAGCATGCAACGAGGAGTCCAACGATAGCGGTGATAACAAGAGGTGATATTATGCGCATAGAACGGTCACTTGTTTTGCTGGTGGGTGGTGGTAAAAAGCGAGCATAGCATGGGTAATGATGCAGACGAAAAGGCTAGCGGTTGCACAATGTCGTTCGACAAGCTGTTTGCGCGAATCATGATCATGGGTCGTGCAAGAGTTAGACGTAACCGTTCTCCCTGAACCACTCGACAGAGTCAGCAATAGCGGTTTCAAGCGGCGTTTGTGGCAGCCCTAATTCAGTTATTGCCTTGCTGGCGTCGACGTAAAAGTGCTCCATTGCATAGGAGCTATTTTTTACCGTAGTCACGGGAGCTTTTCCTGTGATTTTGCTGAAAAATTCTGCTCCTTTGGCCACTCGTAACATCATCGCTTTAGAGATTTCCTTGGTCGCGACATTGTCTACACCGGCTATTTTACCGACTAGTTGCAGAAACTCTTTATTAGGCATGTTGTTCTGTGAATTGCCCAGGATGTAAGACTCGCCCACGCGACCTTTTTCCATCGCCAATACATGGCCTAACGCCACATCTCTTACGTCTACCGGACATACGCCTCCATCCCAATAGTTTTTCATTTTGCCTTGCAACGCACCGATAATCATCGTGCCGGTAGGGGTGGGCATGCGGTCGCCGGGGCCAAAGGGTAGGGCGGGCATTACCATGGTGACGGGCAAGCCACCCTTTACTCTGCTCTTCACTTCCAGATGGCTGATGTATTTGGACATGATGTACTCGCTGGCAAAATGCCAGCTGGTGAATGGGGTATCTTCAGTAGAGGGCGTTCCTTTGCCATCGGTTCCTATTGCGGCGATGCTGCTGGTGTATACGATTTTTTCTATTCCGGCCGCCTGCGCCGCGTTCATCATGTGGCGGGTGCCCTCTACGTTAATTTTGTAGTGCAGGTCCGGGTCTTTGGTCCAAACGGCGAAAAGCGCCGCCAGGTGGTAAAGCTTGTCCACTCCCTGCACCGCCCGCGCGAGTGAGTCTGCGTCCAGCAGATTGCCCTCGACGTATTCCACATCCATACCGGCGAGGGGAGACCGATCCTCACCGACCATAACCATGACTCTAACTTCATCCCCTTGCTCCAGGCACAAACGAGTGACGTGGTTGCCGATAAAACCGGTGGCACCGGTGATCAATACTTTACTCATGGAGGATCCTCTGTGGACTGGGTTAATAGTCTACTGTGTTCACGATTGCCGCGCCGCTTCAATCGATTTTTTTACCCGGAACAAGATCCACGCGCTTTTCCTGTTGACCGTAGCTGACGAAGGCCGCTAGCACCTCGTCCATTTCTTCCTTTTCCAATAACACAGGACCCCCAATTAACAAGGTGCCCCAGTAGCAATGGGCTTGCTCTTCAACAAGTTCGGCAAGCTTTATTGCGCTTTCCAGATCGACGCCCACGGTCAATTGTCCATGATTCGCCAATAGGCAAGCCATGGAGTCGGAAAGGGCCTCAAGATTTGCAGCTGAAAGAGCCTTCCTACCAAAGGTCGCATAGCCCGCCAGAGGTATGCCATAACCACCAGCAGCTGCGACCATGTAGTGCATTGCGGGTATTTCCTTGCTCGTGCTGGCAGATACGTTGCCTGACGTCCCTTTATTGAGATTCCTGTTGCCCAGCTCGACAAGAGTGTCGACAAGCGCTTGACGGCTTTGCTGATCATCACGGTACTGTTTCAAAGGCATGCCTCTTACGATGTATTGCCTGATGTGCATCACGTTCAGTGTAGTCGTTTAACTCTGCGCTCACACGACTCATCATTTTAAATGAGCTGAAAAAGTGTAACGCGCGAAGCTGAGCTACACTATGACCAGTTCTAAAAGAGGAATGAAGATGCTCAGGCCTGCACTGCTAATAACGCTAATCACATCCATGGCCGGAATTAACGCCCAGGCCTCTCCACTATTTGCCTCCGATGAGCCCTACAAGGGTGTATTAACAGCTCCTATTCTTGAAGCTTACGGCCAAAAAAAGCAGGAAGACCGGCTCTATTTCGACGGTTATTGGAGCCAGAAAAACGGCGAGGAAACTGAGCGCGTCAGTGTCAAGATCCGAACTCGGGGAAATTATCGTCGGCGCAACTGCACCCTTCCTCCGTTAATGCTGAACTTCAAAAAAAAGGAGGTCGAGACCACCTTGTTAGAAGGGCAGGACAAACTGAAGCTGGTGAGTCCCTGTAAGCGAGGCGAAGCTTATCAGCAGCTTATTTATCTTGAGTACCTGGTTTACCAGTTGTTTGCGCTTTACAGTGATTACCATTTTCGCACTCGATTGGTGGAAGTGGCATATGTAGATACCGGTAATAAGGATAAACGCTGGCAGACGACTAACTTCTTGCTCGAAGACGACAAAGCAATGGCAGAGCGTTATGAGCTGGAGTTGAAAAAGATTCCTTATACGATGCGTGTTCAGATGGACATGGCCCAGACCGCCATCGTCGAGGTGTTTCAATACATGATCGGCAATGTCGACTACTCTACACTGATGTCCCCGGAGGGAGAGCACTGTTGCCATAACGTAAAATTGCTGTCTTCAGAGGGCACAGATACTGGAATTTTACCTGTTGCTTATGACTTTGACTCGTCTGGTTTTGTTAACGCACCCTACGCTACGTTGCCCGCGAACATACCAATAAAGCGTATTACAACTCGTTATTTCAATGGTTGGTGTAAAGAAGATCGGCGGTATAAAGACGCCATTGCATTGATGATTTCGCACAAGGAAGCCGCGGTTGCTCTGTTTGAGAACTCTCCGCTGCTGAACAAAACCTATCGTAAACGGGCGCTAGGTTACCTGCAAAACTCTTACGACCGCATCAGTGACGAAGACTCTGTAAGAAAGGAAATTCTTGAGCATTGCCGCGGAGATGTGATTAAGGGTTAGTGGGTCCCTGGCCTTGCGACTCTATTCGCTCTGCTTCCTTACGCGCGCGTCGCTCCCTTTTGCGGCGCGCTTCGTGGTGTGATTCCAGACCATCGCCATAGAGGCAAACAATCAGAGTAGCGAAGTTGAAAAACATTGTTAACACCAGGGCGATATCGAGCGCCTTGATTCCCGCAGCAATACCTACGGCAATCGCCACAAAGATAAACAAAGTATCAAAGGTATCGCTCAGGGCACGGCGAAACTGCACACCCGCGACTATTCCTGCAAGGCTGAACGCAAGAGCAAGGCTGTGCTGCACAACCATCACTATGCCGGCGACAACGGCGGGCAATATCAAAGTGGTTTCGTCCAGTGATTGATCGTGCTCGCCGTCGCGGTGTATGCCCTTATAAATCCATGACACTGGCAACATCAGCAGGAAGGTTCCCAGCATGGAAAAAAACAGGCTGCGGGCGTCTGCAAAGCGAAATTTGGAAGCAATACCCTGCTCTTGAGCGGTTAAGGGCTGTACTTCGTCGATGTCGTCATTGAGGAAGGCATCTTCGAACTCGCGCAGAGAGGGATCATAACCTCCGGCAAGCTCGCTCACCCCTCCTACGGGCGCCATGTCCAGAAGTGGCGGGAAAGCAGTAAACAGCCCTATGACTAAGGCGCCAAGCACGACATAGTAAACGATTAGCTTAAGCAGGAGTTTAAGTAGGAAAGGTTTACTGGGAATAGGGGCGAGAAGTTTCTCGTTCACTGGTGGTTACTCCGCAATGTTACTTGCCAAAAAGCATTGTTCATCAATGATGTTATCGTTTTTCCGCGGTCATTCTCAGTTTAGCTGTCTATTTGGATTTCGACCACAAGCCTTTTAACGCAACTATAATGCAACTTATCCTATCGAGCTGCCACCTCCTGGCCCCGCATGGCAAACTGCAGTTTCTTTACCGATAATGTGAATCTGCTTGTGAAGCTACGGTCTTTTGTTCGTTTCGATAGGTGTTTGGCGCTGGCGTGCACTGTTTTTGCCACAGTGGCTTTTAGTGCCCAGCCCATGCTGCAGGATAAGCAATGGAACCATGGCTCTGCTGACTGCGCGGTCAACAAAGACCCTGCGATCGAAGTCCACAGCTATTCTTCAACGAGCTATATATTACGCCAGAATAAATGCCAGAGCTTTGAGGCGCCTTTCATGTATCTGTTGATTGGCGAAGACTCGGCCTTGCTACTTGATACCGGTGCAACCGCTGACGCAGTAGCATTTCCACTGTATGAAACAGTGAATGCTCTGGTGGGAGAAAAGCATCTGCTGGTTGTTCATTCACATGGGCATCGCGACCATATTGCTGCGGATCCACAGTTCGATAATAGGGAAGGCGTTACGCTGGTTACTGCCGGTGGGTCAGGCTATCTCGAGACCCTGGGAATCATGAACTGGCCAGATGGAGAAGGGCGGGTCGATCTTGGCGGTCGAGAGCTTCGAGTGATTCCCGTTCCTGGTCATCAGGAAGAATCAATCGCGATATATGACCCAGAGACACAATGGCTACTTACCGGTGACACAGTATACCCGGGGCTGATTTACGTGAAGAACTGGGATGACTATCGAATGAGCATTGCGCGCCTTGCCAGGTTTGCCAGTGCCAACGATGTAAGTATGGTACTGGGAGCGCATATCGAAGTGACGCATCGGCAGGGCGAATACTACCCGGTTGGTACTAGCTATCAGCCGGAAGAAGCACCGCTGCCAATTAATCCAGCGACTCTCTCATTAATGCATACTGAGCTGGAAAAGCTGCCCAAGGCCAATGAAGTAGAGCTGGCCCGACTCAGAATAATCCCCATGAACCTGATGCAAAGAACGTTGACTGACTTTGCCAGGTGGATGATGAAGTAAGTCTAAACATTGCCTAACGCTGATCCGTAATTTGTTGCAGCAGTGCCGCATAATTTTTCAAACCGGTAACAGACTTGACGTCCTGGTCCCATCTGGCTTGCATATCTTTAACCAGTGCTTGGCTAGGCTCGGGTCTTGCTGCTCTGGATAAAGCAGATGACACTTTTGATGAAAGGTTTTCCGGGCCAAGCTCCATTGCAGGGTTCCGTTGTTGGCGTAAAAAGTGATCGTCAAAATGTGAGCCGTGCTGCTGCATGAAGGTCAGAGACGATTGGTGATGCACAATTTTTACTAGCTCGTCGTCCAAAGCAATGTCGATAAAAGTCGCTATACGTTCAAGCGCCGGCTCAAAAGAATCTTGTAACTGTTCGTAGCACAGCAGCAACACCTCATCGTTATCTTTCTGACTCAGCCAGCTGACCAGATGATGCCAATAGCCGCGAGGCGCCTGACGCGCCAAAAAATGATCATAGGCGAAGCTCTCAAAGCTGATAGCCCCAGGCTCTATGAGCCAGCCGTCGAAAAATTGGTACATAGATACCAAGGCTCGTATCGGATCCCTGAATACGCAAATGTACTTCCCCCCCTTGGGGACATTGTCCCAGGGCAGGTGAGATTTGAAGGCTCGCGGGGTCGTGACCTGCTCAGCGTCAAGATTCTGCCCCAGGTCTGAGGCGGCCTCAAGCCAGGGGGTTACCTCAGTTATTTCGCCAAAATTCATTGAGCCGCGAGTGCGCAATCCGTGCACGGTTTGTTGCATCCAGGTGGTGCCGCACTTTGAAAAAGGGGAAATGATGATGTCGGTCGGACGCGGCTTGAAGCGCAAGCCGGCCCTTACTCCCTCTGGAGTGAACAGGTGCTGTAGCTTCCCGTTTAATTGTTCGAGCGTTGTGGCTCTGATGAGATGTTCTCCCCATAAATGACAGCAGTCTACTACCCGCGAGCCATGGTCGCGAGCCTGGATGACCACTCCACTGTATTTGCATGACTTCCTGTCTGCTGGCATATTTCAGTAATGGATGTGCAAAAGGAAAACGAAATCCGCAACTGCAAGGGGGCTAGAGATACCCCGTTGCGGTTCAGGGCTGCACTTGCCACCGCCTTGATGTTGGCCAGCGCCACCGCGTGGTCACAGGAATCACCACAGATTGACCAGCAGCTGCAGTCGCCCGGGCAAGATCCGGATACCCGTTCTATAGGCCCCATCGAAGTCAATGAGCCAAGCCTGACGTCTGAGGAAATAGAAGAGTCGCTAAGCCGAGAGCAGGATGAGGAAGGCAATTGGGTAGATAGTAGTCATCACTATATCGGCAATAGGGCCGATGATCTTGCTATCTACCTGGACCGCTTCTTCGGTGCCCCCCTGGAGGACCTTGAGTCCGCCGATTCTACGATTCGTTTTGCGACTCGCTTCCAATGGGATGAGGACCGCGGCCAAGATGTGAAATTTCGTTTGCGCGGCAAGGTAGATTTGCCGCGGGTTAACGAGCGACTTTCGCTGGTGTTTAATGCCGATGACGCTGACGATGAACGTGGGGGTTATAGTGGCAGCGGTACAGGAAATACTGCAGGCGTACAGTTCAAGGCAGTTGAGAAGGGCCGCTCTCGTTTCGACCTCACTATGGGCATAGATTCGGACCTGAATTTGAAGCCAGGTGTGCGTTATCGTTTTAAAGATGATTTGTCGGATTGGGGCCGCTTTCGTTATACCGGGCGTCTGCGCTATACCAATGACGATCGCTTCAATATGCGGCATGTAGCAGATTTCGACGTGCTTACAGGCGAGCGCTCACTGGTTCGCTGGAGCAATAAGGTTGAACTCGGCGAGCGCTCTGAAGGCACCGAGTGGCGGAGTTTGATTTCCTGGCGCTATGGCTACAGCCTGGATTCAGCTTTTTCAATGATTTTCGGCGTTACGGGTGAGACGGAGCCTGACCCCCCAAAAGAGGTGGGTGAGGGAACTGAATGGCCTGCGGAGCCGCTGAGTGACGGCTCTCTGGTAACCAACTACGGCATAATTTTCAAACTGCGTAACCGACTTTACAAGGATTGGCTATACGTCGAAATTGAACCTGGCTACACCGACCGTAAACGTAGCCATTACGATGAGCGTCACGGTGTGTTTTTTGGTCGCATTAATTTTGAGATTACCTTTAATCGTGGTCGCGAGGATGAGGTTGATGCCAGCACCGATACTAGCCTCGCGTTAGCACCCTAGGCTATCTTCCTCGTCGGGCGCAGTCTTTAGCATCTGTAACGAATCGCGAAATGGTCTCATTGTGTTTTGCCAGAAGGAGCGATGGTGATCTTGAGCCTCTGGTCCTGTTTCCCAGGGCGTGTGCTCATTCTTCGAAGGGATGTACCAGGAGCCAAATATACCGCCCATTGCGCCATAGGTGAAAGCGGTTCCCGCTGTCCATGTTGGCCCCACCAGGAAGTGTTCGCGATCGCGGATCAAGAGGTGTAAGCACTCTCGGCAGAGTGGTGGCCCTTGTTAGTTGTCCGATGACATGGGATACAGTTTACGCGACTATCAGGCTTCAGCGGCAGCGAATCGAGCTTCCAGATACTGAATGATGTCTTCGGACTCGTACATCCACTCGTAGTCTTGCTCGCCTTGATCAATGCGCAGACAGGGGACTTTGAGGTTACCGCCGCCGGCCAGCAACTCATCTTTAGCGTTCTCGGACCTTTTAACGTCGCGGGTGACAATGGTCAGCCCCTGACGTTTCATAGATCGGCGTACTTTTACACAAAACGGGCAGGCCTCGTATTGATAGAGCGCAAGAGAGGCGGCCTGTTGGTCAACAGCAGCCTGCAGTGCAGGATCGCGCTTCAGACTTTGAGGAGTGAAGATCCAGTTCCCCAGGAGTATCAGTTTGCCGAGTATCAGGCGGATAATCTGCATGGTTTTTAATCCGTGGTTATTGCTAAAAAGCGGCTACGATCGTCTTCGAGGTTGCTTTTGGAGTTGAATCGGAGCGCATTGTACATGAAGCTCAAAACCCTGCGCTATTGAGTCCGGGCGGCCGTTTCGAAGGCTGGCGAAAGCATTTTTTGACCCTAACCTTAAGTCAGCTTACGCAAAGCGGCTACGCACAGATTGCAGCGCTGCGACTTATCTATTCAGCGCGGCCAAGTTTTCAATACTGGTCTTTATCGCCACTGAATCGACATCGGGAAATCTTCCGCTCCCGATGAAATGAGTGACGCCCAGTGCTTGCCGGTACTCGGCGATTTTGTCTTCGACATGAGTGCGGTTGCCGATCAGGGCCCAATCTCGAGGGTCCGCCGCTTTTGCGCGTCGAAACTTGCCCGCTTGCTGGGCCAGGGTACTGGCAACCTGGTCGCACAGCCGGGGGTCGTCATGAACAAAAACGGTTCGCATGATTGCTACCGTTGCTGGTGGTGACTTCCCTGCTTCCTTGAGCAGGGCGTTAAAGCGAGAGTAATTGTCCTTAAGCTCCTGCAGCGTCTCCATTGGCGATGCCAGATACGGCAGCCCTAGCTCTGCGACTTGCTTGAGTGCCAATGGACCAAATGCCGCTATCCAAAGTGGCGGGCCGCCCTTTTGTACTGGCAATGGGGAAAGGCAGATATTATCTGATGAATTTTCAGTCGCAATAATATTGCCATTCCAGGCCTCGCGCATTTGGGCTAGATGACTGGCAAACAGCTTCCTTTTTTCCTTACTATCCACGCCAAAAGCGTTGAATACCGATTCCTGCATACCGCGACCCAAGCCCAAAATTAAGCGACCATTGCAAAGCTGATCGACTACGGCGACTTCCTCTGCGGCCTGTATTGGATGCCGAATCGGCAACAGGTAGGAGGCCGTACCCAATTTGATAGTTGAGGTGCACCCTGATACTGCTGCCAGCTGGGTGAGAGGCGAGGGCATGGCGTTGTTGCCAAAATGATTTTCTGGCAGCCAGTAGGAATCAAACTCCAGCTGTTCTGCGTGACTGGCCTGGTCGCAAAGAGAGCGAGCGTTCCAGCTAGATTCCGGTTTCCAGCAGGTTAAGCCCAGATGCAGTTTGTTCATTGGCAGACTGCTGATTGAGTGAGCGGGTAAAAGTATCGATTGCCAGCCACTTGTCGATCAGAATCTGGCGTCGAGTTTAGGCTAGGTCCGCGTAACAGCAAAATGTGAGCGAGTGGCATAACTGATTCTCCAAGGGCGAAGGCAAAACCATACTCGGATGGGGGTGCGGACACCACACCTCATGCCAGTGCTGTCCACATTGAATCTTATGAATGTAAGCCGGTTGCGGCCCTGGGCGCTCATCACGTCTTTTACCAAGACCTAATGGAGATGAACAAGGATATGAACTGCATGGCCGTTCATGAACGCCTCCGATTTGGCTCAGAATGACTCAATGTTCAACTTTTGGAGCCGTCCATGGTGAGCCAGCGTTCGGGATGCATTATGTAGCGCTTCCACTCAGAGGGAGGCAGGCCGGTGATATAGTTTGGACCATCCTCTTTGCCCATATAGCGAATGGCCATAGGAATTTCATGCAGATCCCTATCGTCTTCTGCAATTTCCACTATCGGACCTTCCACGCTGACATAGGTGTATGGGGGGCGCTCGTCCTGCACGCACAGGCTGATCCGTGTGCCGATCTGCATGAGCTGGCCTTTACGGGATGTCGGCTGGGTCTCAAACCAGAGATTACCTCCCGGTTCATACCAGTACCATACCGGGGTGGTTAGCGGCCCCAGGTCATTCCTGGGGATAGCGACTACAGCCACACGCACCTCGGCAAGAAAGGACTCTCTTTCCTCTTCAGTCATTCTAGTCACAAAGGCGATCTCCATAGGTTTTATCTTTTTACGGATAACAAAAAACCAGCTTTTAAGCGTAGACCTTAGCAGTGAATGTTAATTGAAATAAACCATGGATTTTCCTTTACTCATCGTAGGGTTATCCCGTAATTTCAGGAAAATAATAATGCGTGCAGGAGGATGTATGCTCGACAAAGCGGGCTCTACGGATAAACCAGCAGCCAACAATGGCGCTACGGTTTCTCGAGTAGGCGTTCTTATGGACGTCACTGGAGATCAGTTTACTGCCAGGCTGGATTCACCAAAAGAAGCTGCAACCTCGACCGACGAAGACAAGACCTTGGGGCAGGTCGGCTCTTATTTCACGGTTCGTCAGTCAGGCTGGAACACTCTGGTTATGGTTGATCGCAGCTATCGCGTGGCCGATAAGCAAGGCCGTGCCGCACACATGGTTCACCTGACGCCCCTCGGTGAAATCAGTGATAAAGGCGAGTTCACCAGAGGTATCTCTCATTATCCTATCAGCGGGGCTGAACTGCATCGGCTGGTGGATGGCAGTCTGGCGAAAATATTTTCCGATTACGGCGATCAGGACTTCAAGGTGGGTCATTTAACCTCGTTTGATGATATTGGTGTGCACCTCGATGCTTCAGCTTTCTTTGGACGTCACGCGGCAATCCTGGGTCAGTCTGGTTCCGGTAAGTCATGGACAGTGACCAGTCTCATTCAGTCAGCCGTCAAGAGTATGCCTAACTCGCATATTATTTTGTTGGATATGCATGGGGAATATGGCGACAAGGAAGTTGATGGCCTGGTCGCCAAGTCACCGTTTCCGGCAGACAAAGTACGTTGTTTCAGGGCCGAGGAGCTGGAGTTCCCCTATTGGCTACTCGCGTTTTCCGAGCTCACCGAGTTGGTGATTAACTCCGATGACGAGAACGCCTCCATTCAAATATCTTTTTTGCGCTCTTGCATGACCCGACTGCGGCAAGAGGCCAATGACCATCTGAATATCGGTCACATCACTGTTGATTCTCCCTTGTATTATTCCATGGAAGATCTGATTAAGGCGGTAAAAGCGGCAAACCGGGAGACCAGTGATTTTGGCAAGAAAAAATCTCCACTCTACGGCAAATTTGACGAGGTGCTGGTGCGTCTTCAAAGTCTGCTGAACGACAATCGCTATGATTTTTTGATGCGGCCGAAGACTCGCACTTCCACCGAGTCACTGCCGGGCCTGATGGCAGACCTGGTGGGTATTGGCGATAAAAAGGCCAGTATTACGGTGCTTGACCTCAGTGCTGTTCCTTTCGATGTGGTTCCTTTGGTGGCTGCCCAGATCGGCCGACTGTGCTACGAGTTCAATTTCTGGAATCCACATTGCCGGGAGTTCCCGCTGTTTCTCATTTGTGAAGAAGCGCATGAGTATATTCCCCGGGAAGATATTCCACGGTTTCGGGAAGCGCGACGCTCTATGGAGAGAATCTCCAAGAACGGCCGTAAGTATGGCGTTGGATTATGCGTTGTGAGCCAGCGCCCACACGATGTTTCAGAAACGGTACTGGCCCAGTGCAGTTCGTTCATTTGTTTACGAATATCCAATCCGGATGACCAGGAGTATGTGCGCGCTATGGTGCCAGATGCTGCGCGAGGCACCTTTGCCGCGCTAACTTCCCTGTCAAAAGGTGAGGCCGTTGCGCTCGGTGAAGCCGTGCCCATGCCGGTACGATTTAAAATAGACCTGCCGGACCCGCCTCCCAATTCAACGGATATTGACTACGCGGACAAATGGCGCGACGGCGGCAGTACGGTAGATGTTGAGAAGTTGGTTAACAACTGGCACAAGCAGGAGCGCTAGCGCTTGATTAATGTTGCCGCTTCAGTGGCGGGAACATTTGTAGCGAATATCGCCGTTACCCGGCCGGTTCTGTTTGCTGCTTCGACCAGCACAAGACTTTGCCGCCGTAGAATAAACCGGAAGCTGATGATTGTGACGAATACTGCTCCGCTCATGGTAAATGCCAGATCAGGAACCCAGTGACCAAACGGGTCTAAAAATCCCAGTACCTTGGCCGTATCTGTCATTCCTGAGATGGCAAGACCAAAGCCAAAAATGATCCCGCACAAAAGCGCAACAAGAGGTTTCATCTACAGCCCTCCCAGGAGGTGTCGAATTACATAAACAGTAACCATACCGCTTGTTATAAAAGTAACAGTGGCCAGGAGAGAGCGCAGTGACAGTCTGCCAAGTCCGAATACTGCATGGCCGCTGGTGCAGCCGGAGCCAAGTTTGGTGCCAATGCCAACCAACAACCCTCCCGCAGCAGCCTGCCACCAGGGAAGGTCACTGGCGGCGGGGTAGGGTGTATTGAATAGGGCGTGATAAAGGATAGGCCCCGCCAGCAGGCCGCTAATGAATAGCCACCGCCAGCTATTGTCGGCACGGGCCGAAATTGCGCTCCAGACAATCCCACTGATGCCCGCTATTCGACCGATAAAATAGAGCATGGCGCTGGCGGCGATGCCGATAATAAGTCAGCCAATGAGTGGTGTTGAATAGGTAAACAAACAGCCTTGCCCTTGGTCGAGTTTGGGCTGCTAGTGCCGCAACATTGCGTCAAGCTGGTCGACAATTTCTGACCAATCTGAATCCAGGTCCAGTGACTCGCGGATAAACTGCGCCTGACCCGCATCCCAGCAGGCGGCATGATCCAGCGGGATATCCTTTGGCAAATGGTTGTTTTGTACAAAATACTCGATAGCGGCATCACTGCTGGCTAGACCCAACTGCTTGAAAAGGCACTGGATGGTATGGCGGGATGTATCCACGTTATGAGGCTCCTGTCTGGGCTTAGCTCAAGTATAGGCGGTTTGCCCGTCTGCGGCTTGCTTTGTATCAAACTGTGGTGAACGACCTCGATGCGTGAGAGCGGCAATTCGAGTGAAGCATTGCGCGCTTAACAGTGCGCGGCATTGTGTTAAAATTCTGAGCTCTAAAAATACAGACAGTTCCATCACTATGAATCGATTCGTCAAATCGAGCCTGTTGCTCGTTGCCTGCCTCTGCTTATCCGCTTGCTTTCATACCCAGCTTAACGGATCGGTAGGGGGGGCTGAAGTCACAGTCGCTCCGTTGGACAACCCGGACAATGTCCTGGCTACTGGAAGCTCCATGCGAGCATCGGACTGGATTGGGCAGGGTGGCCAGCAACAATGGGACGACTGGTCATCGTTACTGCGTCTGCTCGTGGTTGGCATAACGCAGTTTGGGGCGCAGTTGTCGGAGCTGGATTCGCAGTCTCTTTATGTAGTGACCGCCCACGGTGGCGAAGACTATGACCCGGGTCGAAAACAATTGTTGAGCGACAGCCCAGTGGAAGTGCAGGGTAGCTGGCATGTGATTGCCACGGGGGAGCGCATCACAGAGGGCAACTTGAAAATCTCGGTTCTTACCGAAGCCCTGTATCGCCAGCAACTGCAGGCACCTGCAGGCCTGTCAAACAAAGCCATCCTCGACCGCCTCAACGCGGCTGCCCAGCTTGTGGTGGGCGATGTCGACCGCAATGGGACGATTGATTACGACGATGTATTGCGCTGGAACCAAACGATCGACGGCGCGTTTTTGCTCGGTCCGCAGGACAAGTTGGCAGCACTCTCAGACGCGGTAACATCGGGACAGCCAGCAGATATGTTAGACCTGCATTCCCGAGAGGTCCTGGGGAGTCAGCGCGTAGAAATGTCGTTTGATGTGGGCACGGTCTTACTTGAAACCTATAACTGGGAATCACCCGTAACGGCCGCCAACTTCCTGAATTATGTGCGAGCAGGGTTCTACGATCAGATGCTGGTTCACAGGGCTATCAACGGTTTTATGATCCAGATGGGTCTGCTCTCCTTCGATGGCTACAATGACGAAGACAGAGTGACATGGTCCATCAGAACCCCGGGGCCCAGCATTATCAATGAGGCGAGTAATCGGCTTTCAAATAGCCGTGGCACCCTTTCGATGGCGCGGACCAGTGATCCAAATAGCGCGACAGCTCAGTTTTTTATCAATCAGGCAGATAACAGTTTTCTTGATTTTGGCTCCAGCAATAACCCAGATGGTTACGCTGTTTTTGCTCGTGTATATTCTGGCATGTCTGTCGTCGATGAAATAGCAGCCGAGCCCACGACTCAGTTGGCCGGCGTAGGCAGCGATGTGCCTGCACGAGGGGTACTACTGCAATCTGTGCGTTTTTTATAGATTTGGCATAAATCGCAGAATTCCCTAGCGCAGTCCCAGGACCAGATCGGTGAGCACGGGCCGTGTGTGCTGTAATGGAGGGTCACATGCAAATTGGACATTTGCGCTACTACGTCCTTTACTTGTCGCTATCCTGTGGTCTGAACGTTGGGAGGTATGGCCATGACAAACAGTGTTTCCCCCGGAACTGATCTCCCGGACAAGCTTGGACCTGTATTTTTGGTTGTTGATGACGACCCCATGGTGCGCAAAATCGTCACCCGAGGTCTCGGTCAGCTCAACCCCGCTAAGGTGCTGGAGGTTGAGGATGGGCTTGAGGCCCAGAAGGTTTTGCAAACGATGGCCATCGACGTCGTAGTTACCGATGTCGTTATGCCGAACATGGATGGCCTGGAGCTGATGAAATGGGCCCAGGAGCATTGCCCGCAGCCACTGTGGATAATTCTTTCCGGATTAGAGACCTTTGACGCGGCAGTGGAAGCCCTTCAAAGCGGCGCATTTGACTATCTGCCCAAGCCACCGGAGGTACCTCGGGTACGCGTGGCCGTGCGTAATGCAATGGATCATATCGAACTGGAACGAGAGCGAAAGCGACTATATGCGGAGCTGGAGGACAGTAATTCGCAGCTCGCAGAGAAGGTAGATCAGTTACAGCAGGTTTGCCATGTGCTGCAGAACCAGGCCGCGGTTATTCAGGCAGATCTGAACAGGGCTGAAATTATACAGCGAGCGCTGCTACCCCAGGAGCCACCGGTAATTCCGGGCTGGTGTATGGAGACGCTATATCGTCCTGGTAGCAGCGTCGGTGGGGATTTTTATGACGCTGTCATGTTGGACGAAAAGCATCTTGGTCTGGTCATCGCGGATGCCGCCGGTCACGGTGTGGCTGCAGCGATGCTTTCCGTTTTGTTCAAGTTGCGTTTGAAGCAATTGGACCGTCATGAAAAGGTGTTAATGCCCAACCAAGTGCTCGAGCGTTTGAACAGTCGGCTCTACGATATGCTGTCGGCGCCCGGTGCCTTTATTACAGCGGTTTACGTACTGCTTGATTTGCATTCCGGTCGTGGTTGGTTGGCATCGGCGGGTCACACACCCTGTGTTCTGAATCCTGCGAAGGGTTCACCATTGATGTTGGAGCGCACGGGCCCCGCTCTCGGGCTTGAGCCGGGGGCTGGCTATGACGAACATGAATTTACGCTGACCGATGGCGATCGGATGATGCTTTATACCGACGGTGTGCTGGATGGTGGGCCGGATTCTCCTCGCACCGAGGATATTGCAGATGCACTAAATTCCGGCCAAAACAGGGAGGAGTTGCTTGGTAATTTATATGCAAGCGCTGTTCGGGGTGTCGGTAGTGACCGCGATGATATTACGATGTTTCTTCTCGAGCGCGCCGAGGGCGAAAGCCATTTTGATGATGCGGTACCCAGAGAAACGCAGCAGCATGAACCCCTCGCTCCTCCGCCTGAGCTTCAGCAAGGCTCGTCGGATGGTCATGCTTATATCAGTATTTCCGGCGCTGTCACCTGGCTGTGTGGTCAGTCATTGCTCGATTGCTCGAATGCCATGCTGGAACAGTGCGCAGAACTCACCCTGGATCTCGGAAACTGTGAGCACATGGACAGCACTTGCCTTGGAACGCTGCACGAAATTGTGACATCGCATCCGGAATCTGTGAATCTGCAAGCGGTTTCTCCCGACGTCCGCAAGCTGTTCGATGAATTGAGCATGACCAGTGTGTTGGAACACATTAACCCGAATACCCAGAGCCTGCCGCACGGCATGACGGCTATTAATGCTGCAAGCCTCAGCCCCGAGCAACAGGGCGCCCGAATTCTGGGGGCCCACGAAACTCTGGCTTCACTTAGCGCTGAGAACCAGGAACAGTTTCGAGCCGTTGTAAATTCCCTGCGCGCTGATTTGCCTGGGGAAAACTAGGACGCATCAACCTGACTAGCGCCCAGCTGTGTCAATAACGCAACCTTTAGTTCTGCTAGATTTCCCTGCAAGCTGTTTAGGCACGGTGAGGCCTCGGGAAAGTCTCCGCTGAGTCCCACATTTTCAAGAGACAGCGCCGCCGCGGCAGTGGCCTGCCCGCCTATTACCAGAGCTGAGCCTTTCAGCGAGTGAGCCGCCTTTCTCAATTCATCTGCATCTTCGCTGGATACGGCCGCTTCTACGGCTTGCAGCAGTGCGGGGTACTGGGATAAAAACATCTGGGCAAGTTCGTGAAGAAAATTCTCGTCGCCTTCAAGGTTTCTTAGCGCTCCCTGCCAGTCAAGGCAGGGCTCATTGCCTGAGCGAACCGCTGAGTTGTCAGCCGTATCTGCGCTGACTGCGCTCGCCGCACTCATAGAACTGCTTTCTACGGCTTGGAAAAGCTCATCTGATTTGAACGGTTTGCTGACGAAATCAGTCATTCCTGCAGAGATGCTATTTTCCCTGTCTTCTACGGTTGCTCCCGCGGTCAGGGCGATGATGGGCACATGCGCTACCTTGTCGACGCGCTCTCGCTCACGAATAATACGGGTGGCGGTCAGGCCGTCCATTACTGGCATGTGCACATCCATTAGCACGACGTCAAAATCTTCTTTCGCAGCGGCCTCCACCGCCTCTGCGCCGTTGCGCGCAACTTCAATACTGTGACCCCGTTTACGCAGCAGCTCCAATGCTACTTTCAGGTTAACCGGGTTGTCTTCCACTAATAGCACTCGACGAGCTTCCGGGCCCGGCACCAGATTCTGAACTTTTTTGACGGTGTGACTGGTGGTCACGCCCAGTGCATCGGTAATCGCTCTTTGTAGATCAAACTGCTTGGTAGGCTTCAATAGCACGCGTGAAATATCGAGTCGCTGACTGATCTGTTCAGTGTTTGAGCGTCCAGCTGAAGTGAGCATCAGGATGCGGGTCTTGTTTTGCTTGGGACGCTGACGGATTCTCGCAGCGAGTTCGAACCCATCCATGTTGGGCATCATTACATCTAGCAGCGCCACTGCAAACGCCATATTGTTGTCTTCGGCGCGTTTCAATTCCTCGAGCGCCTTCTCGCCGCTGTCTACAACGCATGCGGACATACCCCAGTTCACCAATAATTCCTCGAGTATCATTCGATTGGTACTGTTGTCGTCGACCACCAGCGCGTTCAGGCCTTTTAGCTCCTGCGGCTCCAGTGCCACCGTTTCAGGCTGCTCGGGCAAGCCGAAGCTGGCACTAAAGGAGAAGGTGCTCCCCTCGTTGAGCTTACTTCGCACGGCCATCGTGCCGCCCATCATTTCCGTGAGTTGGCGGGCGATCGCCAGCCCCAGACCAGTGCCGCCAAACTGTCGGGTGGTAGAGGTGTCTGCCTGGTCGAAAGCCTTAAAAACTTTGCTTTGCTGTGCGTCTGAAATGCCAATACCTGAATCTCGCACTTCAAATACTAGCTGAATGTCCGAGTCAGAAATCGATTGCAGAAGAAGATCAACCGCGACCTCCCCAACCTCGGTAAACTTGATGGCATTGCCAACCAGATTAACGATGACCTGCCTGAGTCGAAGGGGATCACCAATCAATTTGTCCGGTATATCAGGCGGAATATGAAAGGTGAGTTCAATGTCTTTTTCGTTTGCGCGAAGGGCCAGGGTTTGTAGAGTGTCTCCCAGAATATCTCGTAGGTTGAAGGGAATATGTTCAAGATCCAGCCTTCCGGCTTCAATCTTGGAGAAGTCGAGAATATCGTTGATGAGGCCCAGGAGCGTGTCTGCAGATTTGATAATTAGAGAAACATACTCACCCTGCTGGTTAGTAAGATCGGTGCCCTCCAACAGTTCCGCCATACCAATGACGCCGTTCATGGGCGTACGAATTTCATGGCTCATGGCGGAAAGAAACCGACTTTTAGCTTCAGTGACCTGCACCAGCTTGTCGTTGGCGACGCCGAGCTCCCGGCTCTTTCCTTCCAATTGCAGCGCGAGCCGATGCTTGCTTCTATATCCTCGAAATATAACGACAATGAGAGATATCACCAAAAGCAGGGTGACCGCTGCGGCGATCAGGATAAATCGCTGGCTCTCGATGGTGCTGACCTGTTTCATCAGCACCTTATCCTGATCCGCAATCTGGCGCTCTTTCTCAGCGATCGCCGTTTGCTGGTCCTCCAACCGCTTTAGGTTGCGCTCTATTCTCTGGGAGTAGCTGTCGATGTATGCTTCTTTTTCAGCCAGTATGTCTTCTTTTTTTATCAGTGCCGCAGCGTTCTTCTCAAGTCGGCTCTCGCTGTCAGCCAGCGTACTTTGTATCGCGTCTAGTTGTAGCTCCAATAGTGATAGTTCGCTACGGTTGCGCTCAACTTCTTGCTGTTGACTGTCGATGGTGCTCTTCTGGTCTGCCAGCAGTTTTTGTTGCTCGTTTGCCACAGCATTCGCGCGTTCCAGTTTTGCCTCGGTTTCCTGATAGATGGCGGCGACATCCAGTTTGCTGCCGCCGAACAGCAGCATATCCCGTGACAGGGAAATTCCAGCGTCAATGATATTACTGCGGTTGAGTTCAAAGGAAAGACGGTTCTTGTCCGGTTGCGTAAAGTTGACCATGATTCGATCTTTATCGGTCGCGCCATCGCTAACGATCAGAGTTTGACTGCCTTTCAATGCGTTTTCGATAGCTGCCAGTCGAGAGTTTTCCGCTGAGGAAAGTACGAGGATGTGAGCTTTTCTGGCATTGCTCAGAGCATCGAAGGCGGTAATTTTCACGGGCTTTCCGCGCACTGTAAAACCATCCAGTTCGCGTTTTAAGGAGCGCGTAAGTTGTCTGTTTTTACCGTATAGCCCAATAATGAAATTGTCGATCTCACTTTCATTGGGCCAAGTGGTATTCACCAGAATGGATTGCAGAAGGGTCACCTTTCCGTCTGGAATACTGACAGTGTTGGGAGCGCCGTGAGCGTAGACCGACACAGCCAGAGTAATGCATGACAGAACACGGATTAGATACACAAAAGACGCCGATTGGCGCAAATCCCTACTCCTTGTTTTAAGCGAATGAATGAAATATAGCATCGTGGCGGAGGCTGACAAGTTTTCAACCTTCTCGCGTTCTTTATTGCCAATCCGGCCCTGCTTTTAAAGCTCTGCCTCCAGCTCCTGCCAGATTGCCTGAACCCAGCTTCGAATCCTTATGGCCTCCTCAAAGCGATCAGACAATTCCTCGTTATTGGCATCGGTAAAGGCGTATTCAGGCGGGCCAAGCTCGCACAGGAAAATCAGTGTTTCGTTGTCACCTGCCCTGGTACGCCATGATCGAAAGCCTCGCTTCCACCAATCTTTGAAAATGCCAATCCATTTCTGGGTTTGTGGGAAGTGCAATGGCAGCTGGATTTGCTCGTGACTGGAGATCCGCCCTTGAAAACTGTCGGAGCGTTCCAGGAGTTGCTGAATCCACGCCTGGTTTTGCGCCGTTATTGGCGCGCTCATCTCGCGATTGAGGCAATAGTGTGACAGGTCAGCCGTGAGGCGCAATTCGGGAATAGCGTCAAGTAACTGTAGGGTCATGAACATGTCGTTGGTAATACAATCCCGATGTGTTTCGAATTTGATGGGCATGCCGATGTCGTCGGCCATTTCGAGCCAGGTCCTGATAATGGGGATCGCATCCTCAACGGTGAGCGGAAACACGGGAGCGATAACATTGGCATAGGGAGCACCCATTTCTTTACTGAATTCCAGTAACGGCCTCATCTCCTCTACCGTATTAGGAAATACGTTGACCAGACAGCCCATCTGGTACTGCTGATAAAAGGGCTTTAGGGCCAGGTACTCCTCAATTTGACTGACACCGGGATCCAGACAAAGGCCCGCGAATTTGGCTTGCGCTGCCTGTGCAAAAACCTCTTCATGGGGGCGAGTCGCGACATTGGTGTTACAGGTCTGCATGCCCCAAAGGGACTGGTATACAACGAGGTCCTGCACGGCCAAGCCTCCTAATAGCTACTGAGCGGTTTACCCTTATACTCTGAGCTGCCTTCACGGCGCAGCTTTCTTAGCATATGCCATTGATAGCTTAAGTAGCTGATAGTTTCGGGCTCACGCCCGCTGGCTGCAACCATCTCAGCGTGGAGTTGGGGCAATTTATAAAAGGGAACCGCGGGATAGGTGTGATGTGCGGTGTGGTAGGGCATGTTCCAGGCCAGCCAGTTGAGTAAAGCGTTGCTTTTGATGGTGCGGGTGTTAATGAGAATGTCGGATTCATTGGGCATGCCGGTGTGCTCTGCCAGGTTCTGGCAGTTGTGAATGAATTTAGTGGCGAACATGGGAGCGATCCAGTAGGCGATCACCGCCCAGCTTTGCAGGTACCAGGACAGCAGGGCGATCAGCAGATAGCCGAAGAGGTAAAGGCGCGCCTCCAGCGTCGATAGTAGGCATTGTTTTGGGGTAAAGAATGCGGGAAATCTTCGTTTGAAAGCAGTACCGAAGGTGCGCCAGATAATACCTGTCCAATAGCCCAGGCCCGAGGCATACCAGAGATAGCTGCGAGTGTTGAAATAGGGGCTGCCCTGAAGCTCGCCATCCAGATCCGGATCCTGGGTATGTCGATGGTGTTGGTAGTGCTCCATGCGATCGTGCTCTCTGGGCATTAACAGGATAAATCCGAACAGGTGACCAAACAGGTTATTGGGCCAGCGGGCTTTGAACACTGTCCAGTGGGACAGCTCGTGCTGTCCCGCGTAAAGAAAGTTCAGTAGCGTGCCCAATACGACAAACCACAAGGCTGCCCAGTAGCTGCCCCAACTGTTATGCAAGGCATAGGCAGCGAGCGAGATAGCGGTCAGGTGGCTTCCCGTTTGCAGACACCCGCGCAGATTGGTGCGCTGGTTGTAGCTGCGCAGCTTTTCGCCGCTGATGAGTTTCTCATTGCCGATAAAACCTTCCACTGCTTTTTCCTTACCTCGGAGCTTTGCCCCTGCAGGATAAAATATTGGGACCGCGAAGGCGATCAATATAAGGCGAGTTTTTTTGATTTTTTATTGATAAAAGGTCCAGCATGGCGGAGCGTCAATTCAAACTGAACTCGACGGCAAAGGTCCACACCGACTAACGCGTCTATTCTCTTCGGTGGTAAGCTGAAGACAGTGACCTCAACTGATTAAACCCTGGGGCACGAACTCAGATGAGAGCTTTAGTGTGCCTAACGCCGATACCGTAGTAGTCCTTGATTTTGAAACCACAGGTTTGTCCCCGGGGGAGGGCGATCGTGCTATTGAAATTGGAGCGGTACGCATTGAGAGTGGGAAAGTCACTGCGCGTTTTCAGGAACTGATGAATCCAGGTCGCCGTGTCGACAGCTTCATCGAATCCTTTACTGGGATTACAAACGTGATGCTTGCGGATGCCCGGCCGTGTAGTGACGTGATGCGAGACTTTGCTGACTTCATAGGCGAGGACAATCTGGTGGCTCATAATGCATCATTCGATAAGCGATTCCTCGACGCTGAATTCGAACGGATTGCACTAAGCTATACAGGACAGTTCTCCTGCTCCATGCTCGCCGCTCGTCGAATCTTTCAGCAAGCGCCCGATCACAAGTTGGGTACCTTGGTTGAGTTCATGAATATTCCTGTAGAGGGTGTTTTTCACCGGGCCCTGTATGACTCTGAAATGACGGCGAAGCTCTGGCTTGCGATGTTGAATGACGTTCGACGGCGGTACGCTATATCGGCAATAGATTTCAAGCAAATGCAGAGGGTGGCAAAAACGCCAAAGCATGCTGTAGGCAAATTTTGGGAGAGCGTCTGTCAGCTGTGACTTGGGCTTGCCTCGCCGTTTAGCGTCGAATGCCCAGCTTGCGACCAAATTCTTCGGCCAAAGGAACCTGTTTCCCCCGCTCCAGTTCCTGTTCAAACCGCGCCATCTGCTCATCGTTGAAGCTGGCGCTGCGGCGCGTTTCCAAGTCGATATACATACCCAGGCATTCGTTGGTGGCCGCCAGATACCCCTTATCGGCATGGTACATACGGTGAATGTAGTGCAAGCGTTTATGGTCATAGTCTGCCAGCTGACTGGTCAGTCTGAGTGTGTCGCCCGCAAGCACTTCGCGGATAAAGTCTATGTTAGCGCCCAGCGTGAAAGTGGTCATACCCAGGGCCTGTTTGTGTGCTATGCCGATGTTCATTGAGTTGTAGAACTGGTCGGTTGCGATATGGTCAAAAGCCACGAGATAGTAGCCCATGTTCATGTGGCCGTTAAAATCAATCCACTCCGGTTTTACTTCAGTAAAAGCAGTGAAAAGTGCGGTCTCGGGCATAGATTTGTCTCGCTAAAGGAAAAGGGGTGACAGAGGGCTGTGAGCCACATCTCATTGCTCGGGCGGTGCGCCCTTGTCCGCTTCAATAGAGGCAGTGTGCTCTTCTACAACTCGCCATAGTGGCGTGTCTACCCAGGTATCATCGAGATAGAATTTTTCAGGCTCTTCTTCCTTGGGATCAACAATTAAATTATAAATTGATGGGTAGGCCATGGTTTGAATTGCGTAGCTGTCTTCGTCAATTTCCTTGAGAAGCATTTTCCAGTTACGCCATTTCACACCAAAGAGTTCGTTGCCGATATAGATGATTACGGATTCTCTGGCAGATTTCTCAGATTTGCCTGTGAGAAAATCTGTTTGGTCCACGCCGTCCAGTATTCGGTCCTGTGGTATCTCACCGCCGGATAGCTTGGCAATGGTAGGGAATATATCGATCAAGTGAACGATGTCGTTTGATACTTTTTTGGCCGGAATTTTATCCGGATAGCGGATCAGGAAGGGCACACGCAGTGAGCCTTCGTAGGGAGCAAACATTGTTCCTCGCCATGGTCCGGTGAATCCAAAGGATCGCTTTATACCTTCGCGACCGTTGTCTGAGGTAAAGATAAAGATAGTGTTGTCTTTAAAGCCGAGGTTATCAATCGTCTTCAGTAACTCGCCCACGTAAGAGTCAGTCTGTGCCAGAACGTCGGCGAAACTGCCGTTGCCGGTGCTGCCTTTGAAGTCGGGATGAGCATCAACCGGTTCATGAGTTTGCGTGTAAGGCAGGTAAGCAAAGAACGGCTTACCCGCTTTGGCCTTGCGCTTGATGAAATCGATAGCGCGATCTGTGATTTCCCGGTCGATAGTCTTGCGCTGTTCGCGACCATAGACGTCCTTTTTTTTCGGTTTCTGACCCCGTTTGGCCTCCATGACATGAGTGAATTCCACCCCGGCATCTTTCTGGAAGCTATCGCTATCAGGCCAAAAGGCCTGGTCTGAGGAGTTGGGTATACCGTACCACTCGTCAAAGCCCTGATCTGTGGGATAGCGGCCCTCTTCATCGCCCAGGTGCCATTTGCCGAACATCCCCGTTGCGTACCCCGCGTCTGACAGCATCTCTGCCAGGGTGATCTCCCAGGGAGTAATGCCATACCAGATGCCCCGAGGTTCATCGTTGGGGCGTTGCCGGGTGCGTATGCCATAACGCCCCGTCATTAAGGATGAACGGGAGGGGGTGCATTCGGCCTCAACATTGAAATTGGTAAGCTGGTACCCCTCTGTTGCGATGCTATCGATATTGGGTGTTGGAGCTCCGCGCAACATGCCACCGCCATACACGCCAACTTCCCCATAACCAAAGTTGTCCATCACAACCATTACGATATTGGGCTTGCTGGCGGCGGCGGTAACGGAGAATAGAACTGAAAATACAAGTGTGCTGCAATATGCAGCGAGTTTGAGAGGGCGATTGAGCTTTGGCATTCCTGTATTCCCTGACGTTTTGCTTTCACGGCATTGAGCGCGCTGTTCAAATTGATGGTAGTTGCTTAAATTGCGGCTGTCGACAGCGATAGGCGGGCAGCGGTGGTCAAAGGAAATTACTCCACTTCAGATTTGTCATGACGCAAAAGGCTTTTGTTACTAAACTGGGCGAAATCGTAAGGAGCTGACAATGTACAAGTTTTTACTCCCCCTCGCGGCCAGTATCGTGTTCCCGGTGCTGACAGTCGCCGCAAATGAGTCAAGCGAGCACGCTCAAAAAACCTTGGATATTTACCGCCATATTATTGGTATTGAGTCAGTGAAAAACTCCGGAAACGTGAAGCGAGTGGCGAGCTTTCTTGCCGATGAGTTATTGGCAGCCGGTTTTCCGGCGGATGATGTTGAAGTTCTTCCCGTCGGCGATGCAGCAGCCCTGGTGGCAACGTATCGCGGCGATGGATCTTCAGGCAAGGCACCTATTTTACTGTTGGGTCATATGGACGTTGTGGAAGCACTGCCCAGTGACTGGCAGCGCCCTCCTTTTGAGCTGACCGAGGATGCAACTTTTTTCTATGGACGCGGGACGGATGATAATAAATTCGGGGTTTCTCAGCTGACCTCCACTTTTATCCGCTTACGTAAACAGGGTTTTGTCCCCAATCGTGACTTGATCATTGCTTTTTCGGGCGATGAAGAAAGCACCATGGCGTCAACCATAATGTTGGCAAATGAGCGTCCCGACATCGCCAAGGCAGAGTTTGCGCTTAACTCAGATGCTGGCGGTGGCGGCCTGGACAGCTCGGGAAAGGCGCTGTCATACAATGTTCAGGCGGCCGAAAAGACCTATGTGACCTGGGAATTGACCACTCGTAACCCGGGTGGGCATAGCTCCAGACCCGCCGTAGATAATGCAATTTATGACTTGGCTGATGCGATCACCCGCATCAGAAACTACCGGTTTCCAGTTCGCTGGAGTGATATGACGCTCGGTTACTTTGAGCAGATAGGAAAGCAAAAAGGTGGAGAGTTGGGAGAGGCAATGGTTCGGTTTGCAGCAGATCCCGGGGACAACAGCGCTTCTGATCGGATTGCATTGGAGCCGTCTTACATTGGAGCAACCAGGACAACCTGTGTGGCGACAATGCTTCGTGGCGGTCATGCTGAAAATGCCTTACCGCAGTCAGCGACCGTCACTATTAATTGTCGCGTTTATCCTGGAGTGCCCGTCGCTGAGATAAAAGCGCAGCTTGCAAAGGTGGTTGATAACGACGCCATTGAATTTGTTGAGCTGGGTGAGGCCACTGTGAGCCCAATGTCGGAGCTGCGCCCGGACGTGATGGCCGCCGTATCGAAAACCGTTCATGCTCGCTATCCCGATGTGGCGATTATTGGCTACATGGCTTCGGGTGCGACCGACGGGATGCATTTTCGAAACGCAGGCATTCCGACCTTGGCGATTTCAGGGCTCTTTATGCGCCCTGAAGACAACTTTGCTCACGGCCTAAACGAACGAGTGCCCAAGAAGGCGTTTTATGACGCTCTGGATCACTGGACCGTAATCCTCAAAGAACTCGCCAGCAACGCGCCAAGCTAAGGATCGGAGTCCGATTTGCTCACGCGCAATACAATACTGTCTATAAAGCCGCTTTAGGCACTATGCCTGGGCAGCCAGAGGCGTTACGTTCGATGCGTCTTCTGCGCTCTCGCTACCAATGTTTAACAATAGCTCTGGCTTGCCTTTACAGGCGGCGATCAGTACGTCCTTATTTTTGGAGAGCAGAAGCCCAATGTTCTCTGCGTCTTGCTCGCTGATGCCATCAACCTGCTTTTCAAGAAGCAGACTGAAGTTTTCCGCCAGTTCCAGAATTTTGTCATGGGCATCGGCTGCTTTTTTGCTGTCAAACATTGCGTTATCCCGATCACATTTCCACATTGCTACTACGGCCACAGTTCACCTCGTGTGCGTTTGTTGTATTTGGTTTTACTGTATATATATACAGTAAAATTGGCAAGCGCTTTTTACGCGAGACTGTAGCTCGGTGAACTTGGCTGTTGGGAGTGGAGCAGGCGGGCGGGTTAATTTAACGGGCTATTTTAACGGGCTATTTTAACGGGCTATCTCAGTTGGCTATCCTTACTAGCCCGACGGTTGTAACCCGAAAAAGCGGCCTCTTCCTCGTCGAGCGATGCTTGGCACTTAACACACAGGCGTACTCCGGGAATGGCTTTGCGGCGAGCTTCAGGGATGGAGGCGCTGCATATCTCACATTGTAGGAGACTTTTACCATGGGGCAGGCGATCACGGGCGCGACTGATCTCATCTTCCAGGCTCGCGTCTATTTGCTCCTGGACCGCTCCGTTTTTAGCAAAACCTCCAGCCATGAGATGTTCCGCTGTAGATTGGCGCGCCCGGAGAGATTCGAACTCCCGACCAACTGGTTCGAAGCCAGTTACTCTATCCAGCTGAGCTACGGGCGCGTGGAGACGCAAGTATACAGACTATTTCCGCCAACGGACAAAGTCAGGGAACAAATGTTTGAGCCGATAACAGTATTGCCGATCGTAATATCGCTCTTAAAGTCAGCAATGTCGCATCGTCGTTTAATCTACTCCCTGCCGCTACACGTTTAAAAAGCCGTTTATCCTGTTTTATTATGTTGTGGGAATGCACTAGGATGGGGGTTTACGCCGCGACCTCATGTTTGTCGGGCCCATACACCACTGTTTTCGAGGAGAAAGCCATGAATGCCCCCCAGCAAGCTGAAATTGAAAAGGACTCTGTCGCAGAAGCCATGACCGCTGTTTTGCAGGCCCAGCGTGCGGATTACACCGCCGAAGGACATGTGAGCGCAGAGGTTCGTATCGATCGGATGCGACGGGGTATGACCTCGATTCACAAGCATCAAGGCCAGTTGGTAGAGGCGCTCAGTACTGATTTTGGTTGCCGCCCCCGAGAGCTGTCCATGATAACGGACGTTTCGGCCAGCATCATGCCGTTCAAGAGCGCCATAAAGCACGTCAAACACTGGATGAAACCCGACAAACGCAAAACCATGTTTCCTCTGAACGTGTTGGGTGGTCGGTCCTGGATTGAGTATCAGCCACTGGGTGTAGTGGGCGTGATTAGTCCCTGGAATTTTCCCGCTAACTTAACTTTTGCTCCGATCGCCGACATTTTGGCGGCGGGCAACAGAGCAATGGTCAAACCCTCCGAATTTACGCCTGCCGTTTCCGAGGTCATGGCGGATATCGTTAAAGATGCCTGGGATGAGAAAGAGGTTGCTATCTTTCCCGGAGGGCCAGAAACCGGGGTTGCCTTTAGCAATTTACCGTTCGATCATCTGCTGTTTACCGGGGCAACCGGCATCGCCCGCCACATCATGGCGGCTGCGGCAAAAAATCTGGTGCCGGTAACACTGGAACTCGGTGGAAAATCACCCGTGATTCTAAGCCGCAGTGCAGATATCAAGCAGGCCATGAGCAGAGTGATGCTCGGCAAAACCATGAACGCCGGACAAATTTGCCTGGCGCCCGATTACCTGATGGTGCCCGAAGAAAGTGTCGACGAAGTGATTGCTGAGATTCATTCTGCGGTAGCGGAAATGTACC
Source organism: Candidatus Seongchinamella marina (assembly GCF_026262685.1). NCBI lineage: Bacteria > Pseudomonadati > Pseudomonadota > Gammaproteobacteria > Cellvibrionales > Halieaceae > Seongchinamella > Candidatus Seongchinamella marina. The sequence goes on along the minus strand of NZ_SHNP01000006.1, from coordinate 171,074 downwards.
CAAAGCTGCTGGATAACGGTCAGTACACGTCAATGATTAATGAAAGGCACTTTAGCCGTATGCAGGAAAATCTTGCAGACGCCAAGGCAAAAGGAGCTGAGATTATTGAGTGCAATCCAGCTGCAGAAGACTTCTCCCTGCAACAGGGCACGCACAAACTGCCGCCCACTATTGTGAAGAATCCAACGGAAGATATGCGAATTCTCGACGAAGAGATTTTCGGACCGTTGCTACCGATTAAAACCTATAAAAATTTCAGCGAAACTATTGATTACGTCAATTCGAAGCCAAGACCTCTCGCGGCTTACTATTTCGGCTATGACAAACGCGAAGAGCGAGACGTGCTGGATCGCACTACCTCAGGTGGCGTCTGCATTAACGACGTTATTATGCATATCATGCAGGAGGACCTGCCCTTCGGTGGCGTAGGGCCTGCTGGAACTGGCGCTTATCATGGTGAGCACGGCTTTAAGACTTTTAGTCATGCCAAGGCGATATACCGCCAGCCAAAATTTGATATCGCGGGACTTGCCGGGATGCGTCCGCCTTACGGTAAAAACACCGAAAACTCGATAAAGATGCAAACCAAAATCTAAAATTCATAATGAATATAGTGGGTACTGGTCGAGTGCAGAAGCAGCGTCGGTACCCACTCTCATAACAACAATTTCCGGAGACTAACCCCATGGCCACCCTAATGACTGTCGTCATTGTTTTGCTGGCATTGCTGCTGGCGCGCACGGTGTTTTTGCCGCGCCTGGTAACTGCTTGGGTTCGAAAATTACAAGCTGATCCCGCCATCGACTCTTATAACGAGAACAGCGCCTATCGCCAGCCCGGTTTTGATCCTGTACACAGTGAGCTGGACAGAGCGGAGTTGTCGGTAAGCGGGACGTTACCTGATGATCTGACAGGCGCTTACCTACGCAATGGTACTAACCGACAGTTCACTGAATCCCGTTCGCGTCTGCACATGTTTAATGGCGCAGGTATGTTGCACCAGGTGCAGTTTAAAGAGGGTCGTGCCTGGTACTCAAATACCTATGTGCGCACTCCGCGCTTTGCGCATGAACAAGAGGCGGGTAAGGAGTTGTATCCAGAGTTTGGTGATATAGCCGGCAATGGCAAAAAAGGGCTCGCGCGCATTATCAGCAATCTCATGGAGCAGCGTTTCGGGCTGGTACCGAAGATGGACAGTGTGAAAAACGCTTCAGCGACGACTGCTATCCAGTGCCATCACGGCAAGCTTTACGCACTGCAGGAAACTGCTTACCCCTTCGCTCTGCAAGTGCGTTTTGAAGATGGTCTGTTGGTGCTCAGTGGTGAGGGCGAGTTCGATGGCCTTGGCGGTGTGCTTACAGGGCCTTTTACGGCTCACCCCAAGATCGATCCTGACACCGGCGATTGGCATTCCTTTAGCACTGAATTGAAAAGCGGTTCCGTGTCCTATTCAGTGTTATCGAAAGGCGAGCTGACTTTCTATCAGGAAATCGACCAGGCTAAACCCTCTTCAGCATTCGTCCATGATGGCTTCCTGACAGATCATTGCGCGGTATTTCCTGACTTGTCATTGCGTTTCGACGCAGGGCAGTCGTTTAAGGAACACGCCAGTGCTTTTTATTACGACTCCGATTACATGATGCGTTTTGGTGTGCTGCATCGCCAGGAAGGCAGTGACGCCACCGTGCGTTGGTTTGATGCTGATATGCACGGTCACATTTGGCACACGGTCAATGGCTGGGAGGAAGTTGACGCAGATGGAGCCACTGAGTTGGTATTGGTGGCCCCGGTATTCACCAGTTATCCGAGTAATGTGCCCATTCATTCGCCGCAGGAGCCGCATGCTCATCTCTACAAGTTCCGTTTCAATTTGGACAGTGGGGCACTGGTTGATAAACGCTGTCTGTTGCAGCATTTTTATGAACGCCCCAGCATCAACACTGATTGGCTGGGTAAGCAAACTCGCTATGCCTATTTACTCGATGAAGAAGGTTCCGGTGGAATCATGGGCAGTGGTGTACTGAAATATGACTTACTGAGTGAGCAAGCGATAGCGAGTTTTGACTATGGCGAATACCGTGGGGGTGAAGCCCTTTTCGTGCCGCGAGACAACGCAGTGGAAGAAGATGACGGTTACTTGATAGAGCTACTTACGAGCGATAAGGACTCTGCGTTACTAGTGCTTGATGCGAAGACCATGACCGAGATTGCCCGCCTGACACTACCTCAGAGAGTGCCCTATGGCGTGCATGGTTGTTGGCTGAATAGCGAGCAGCTGCAGTCGCTGCAGGCGTAAGCTATAACGAACGACCTGTGCTGAATAGTCCGGGTCCAGTTGCTGCCACAGCATATCTGCTGTGGCGTCGCACCGTTTTTCAAAAACGCGGAATTGATATAGATGCTGTTCAGTAGCGATTGATTCATTGCGTGCAGCGTATACCCCAGTAGAGAAGTTAAAAGAGAGCCGACAATGAGTGCAAAGATACCCCGCAGTCAGGAAAACGACTACACCAGTGAAATCATCACCGAGCGCCAGCATTTTCTGGAAGAAAAGTCCGGGGCGAGCTTGAATCACACCAAGCAGTTTAGTTTTGACCCGGAAACCATGGAAGGTAATTGCGAGCAGCTGTTTGGCGTTGCACAGGTACCTATTGGTGTTGCCGGCCCGTTACTGGTTAACGGTGAGCACGCCCAGGGTGAATTCTATGTGCCTATGGCCACGATCGAAGGAACTCTTATCGCAAGCTATAACCGAGGCATGCGGGTTATCCGCGAAAGCGGCGGAGTCACAACTACTGTAATGAGTGAAGCCATGCAGCGAGCTCCCGTGTTCTTTTTCAAGGATGCGCGTGACGCTCGCGAGTTTTGTCATTGGCTGGTCGACAGCATCGACGTGATCAGGGCACAGGCTGAGTCAACGACTTCGGTGGGTAAGCTTCTGGAAATTGAACAGTACCCGGTACACAACATGGTCTACACTCGCTTTGATTACAGCACCGGCGACGCCGCGGGGCAGAACATGACCGGTGGCGCGACTTTTGTTGCTTGCGAATGGATAAGGGCTAACTATCCAAAGCTGCGTACTTATGGCCTTTCCGGTGGCATGGATACAGAAAAGAAAACTTCTTTTGTTAACTCCCTGAAGGGCCGTGGCCGTAAAGTGACGGCGGAGATCACCATTCCGCGACAGGTGCTTGCTGACGTGCTGCGCACCACACCGGAAAACCTTCGCAACAGCACCGGCATTAACACGCTAGCCGCCTTTTTGACGGGCGCTTCCAATAACGCAGCGCATCCGGCGAATGGCCTGGCCGCTCTCTACATGGCGACTGGCCAGGACATGGCCAATATAGGAGAGGCAAATCAGTGCAGTGTTTACAGTTACGTGACCAAGACAGGAGATTTGTACTACTCCATCACCTTGCCGGCCTTGATTATGGCGACCTATGGTGGCGGTACTGGTCTTGCGACCCAGCGTGAGTGTTTGGAGTTGATGGACTGCTATGGTCAGGACAAAGCCTACAAATTAATAGAGATTGCAGCCGGCCTGGTGGTGGCGGGAGAGCTGTCGCTGGTATCTGCAGCGCGAACGGATAAGGCCACGGGTACTAACGAGTGGGTAGATGCCCACGAAAAACTGGGTCGTAATCGATAGTGCTGTCTCGACAGACATCAGTAGATTAATAGAAAGTTCATAGCAAATTGAATAAAGAGTTCAACACGATGAGTAGCAGCCACCCGGATAGATTATTCGATCTCACCCGCACTGATGATCAGCGTATGAGTCATGAATCCATGCAGCGTTTCGCCGATTCTGAAATTCGCAGTATCGCCAGGTCTAGTGACGAGGCGGGTGCGCCCCCAATGGGGTTCTATGATAAAACGGCCGAGCTCGGACTAGCGTTGTTATCGATTCCAGAAGCATTGGGCGGGGCCGGCATGGAGCGATCGCCAGTCTCCAGTGTGCTTAATATTGAGGACCTTGCTAAGGGTGATCTGGGACTCGCACTGGGCGCGGTCAGTCCTCAAGCATTTGTGAATACCTTGATTGACCAGGGGAACGATGCACAGCGCGAACAATATCTGCCACTTTTCTGCGAAGGTACATTTGTTGCCGCGACTACTGCGCTGATGGAACCCCGGGCAATGTTTGATCCCACGGAGCTTCATTGCAACGCCATAGAGGAAGAACAGGGCTATGTACTCAATGGCATTAAGTGCATGGTCCCTCTGGGTATGGATGCTCAACTAACGCTGGTTATTGCTCGACTGAAAGGGCAGGGCAATGCAGCATTTATTGTTGAGGGTACGCCACAGGGAATGACTCGCACTGAAGAGTCGAACATGGGTTTGCGCACTCTGCAGTTGGCGACTATTGAATTTACTAATGTTCGGCTACCGTTGGAGGCTCGCCTTGGACACGATGAATTTGATCTCCAGCGCTTTATCGACTTGTCCCGTCTTGGCATTGGAGCCCTGGCCGTAGGCACTTGTCAGGCTGTTCTGGACTACGTTAAAGATTACGTCAATGAGCGTGTCGCCTTTGGAGAACCCATCAGCAATCGCCAGTCAGTCGCTTTCATGGTGGCAGACATGGCCACCGAGTTAGAAGCCATGCGGTTGATGGTATGGCGAGCAGCGTCTTTGGCTGAACAGGGACTGGAGTTCCACCGACCAACCTATCTTGCACATGTGGCCTGCGGAGAGCATGCGATGAAAATTGGCACGGATGGTGTGCAGCTATTGGGCGGTCACGGCTTTTGCCGAGAGCATCCGGTTGAAATGTGGTATCGCAATTTGCGAGCTATCGCCATTCTGGATGGCGTTGCCAGCGCCTGAAGAGACAACGACTATGATACAACTTGAAATATCCGACAAGCACCAGGAAACATTCAACAACGCAATGCTGCTTGCCGAGCATATGATGCGGCCCTATTCGCGCAAATATGACAAGGAAGAGCACACTTATCCGACGGAGATGGATGAAGTCGTCAAACTACTGGCGGGTGGGCGAAGCGCAGGCTCTTCGACAGGGGGTGCCAGTGCTGCAGAAAGTAGCGCGGTAGTGAATGGCGGTAATATGGCAGCGGTTATTGGTCTGCAGGCATTAGCCTGGGGCGATTTAGGTCTGTTTCTGGGAATGCCCGCTAATGGGCTGGGCAATGCAGCCATACAGGCCGTCGGTACCTTGGCCCAGCGAGAAAAATACGGCACCAGCTACGCCGCCATGTGTATTACTGAGCCGGGAACTGGATCCGACTCCGCCAATATTGCCACCACGGCCGTGCGCGATGGTGACGAGTGGGTACTCAATGGAGAGAAAATTTATGTGACCTCTGGCCAGTGGGCAGACACCTTGGTGGTGTGGGCAACGCTGGATAAATCACTGGGTAAGGCTGCAATCAAGTCCTTTATTGTGGAGAAGGGGACGCCCGGTTGCGAGGTTACGCGACTGGAACGCAAAATGGGCATTCGCGCTTCGGACACTGCTGCCATTACATTTAGCGATTGCCGTATTCCAGCCGACAACATTCTCGGTAGCGCTGAGCTTGCCGCCGATGCTGAAGGTCGCAAAAAGGCGTTTGGTGGGGTGATGCAGACTTTCGATAATACCCGACCTCCTGTCGCAGCGATGGCTTTGGGTGTTGGCAGAGCCGCACTTGACCTAGCCAGTGAACTACTGACTGAAGAGGGTGTTTCTCCAGACTATAACCGCAAGCCCTGCAATGTCAGTGCCGTTGAGGCAGAGCTATATCGGTTGGAGGCTGAGTGGGAGGGTGCTCGCCTGCTTACACTCAAGGCAGCCTGGATGGCAGATAACAAGCAACCAAACTCAAAGGAAGCATCCATGTGTAAAGCCAAGGCTGGTCGCATGGGCAACCGGGTTACCTTGCGCTGTGTGGAACTTTGCCAGAGCCTGGGTTATAGCGAATCTCGCTTGTTGGAAAAATTTGCACGCGACTCCAAAATCATCGATATCTTTGAAGGTACTCAACAGATACAGCAGCTTATTGTTGCTCGACGAATATTGGGAAAGTCATCCAGTGAACTGAAGTAGAACGACTGAACTGCTTGCCATCGGCAAGTGGCTCTCGCGCTATTGGCAGCTTCAGCAGATACTAGCGTTTTAATGCTACCCTGCTCCGCGCACTTGGCGTTTCGAGTAAAAGTATAAAAAGGCGATTCATGAAAAAATACAACTATTTCTTTGCCGTGATCGCGCTGCTGCCAAGCACTGGCGCACTGGCAGAGACTAAGCTTTTATGGGGCGACACACACCTTCATACCGCCAATTCACCCGATGCCTTTATGGCGGGCAACCGTACCGCCGGCCCTGACGTGGCCTATCGTTATGCCAGAGGTGAGCCAGTCATTCATCCCTATGCCGGTAACCGAGTGCAAATTAATCAACCGCTGGATTTTCTTGCTGTCGCTGACCATGCTGAATACCTAGGTGTTTTCCCGGAGGTGATGGGCGGTCGCGCTGAGCAACCGGAAGCTGGCCTGTTTGAAAAATTGAAGTCTTTCTTTTATGTGGAGTCAATTCGCTATTTCATCTCCGATCCAAGAAAGGGTGTTGAGACTTTCAGGGAGATGATACCAACTAACGATATTCAGCCGGGAGACAGTCGGGATCCAATCGCCACTGCGAATGAGTCGGGTAATGGAAAGGGGCTTGAGAGCGTGGGCCTGGTCAGCAAGGACAGTGCAGCGCGAATTATTGCGTCTCAGTGGACTCGCTCGATGGAAGTGGCAGATCGTTATAACCAGCCTGGAAGTTTTACTACATTGGTTGGTTGGGAGTGGTCACAGACCGCTAGCGGTGCCAATTTACATCGGGTTGTACTGTCTGATACCGATGGCAAAACTGCCAGCAGTTTTTCTCCGATTGGCGCTGACGTAGCTCCGTATCCAGAGCAACTGTGGGATCAATTGGCGGCTTTGTCGGCGAGCGTTGGCGCCAACTTTATTGCGATTCCCCATAATTCCAATATTTCTAAAGGTTATATGTTTTCCAAGACCACTGTTGCAGGAGAGCCGATTACGGCTGAATACGCGAGCAAGCGGTCGCGTTGGGAGCCGCTGGTCGAAGCTACACAAATTAAAGGTGATAGCGAAACCCATCCCGATTTAGCGCCAGATGATGAGTTTGCGAATTTCGAGCGCTATCGTTTTTACATTCAAGGCATCAATCCCGGCCAAACCTATCAGGTGCAGAAAGGCGATACTGTGCGCTCGGCTTTAAAAAATGGCATAGAGCTGGAAAAAGATACCGGCGTTAATCCATTCAAGCTTGGCATGATTGGCTCCACCGATGCCCATACCAGTCTGGCTTCAGCGGAGGAGCCTAACTTTTGGGGCAAGATGCCTACTGATTCCATTCCCGTTAACAAGCGTGGACCTGATTCCGGGGACTATGCCAACGGCAAAACCAGCACCAACGGTTGGACGATGTCAGCATCAGGCTTGGCTGCAGTATGGAGTGAGGATAACAGCCGCGAAGCCATTATTGCCGCGATGAAGCGCCGCGAGACATACGCCACCACAGGTCCACGCATAGGCGTGCGGTTTTTTGGCGGTTGGGGCTATCAACAAGAAGATATTCAGGCTGCAGACCTGGCCGCAGTGGGTTATGCGGGAGGGGTGCCGATGGGTGGGGAGTTAGCCAGTGCACCCACTGGAGCAGCGCCGCGGTTTTTAGTGGCGGCTACCAAGGGAGCTCTGGATCACAATCTTGACAGAATTCAGGTCATTAAACTTTGGCTGAATAATGATGGACGGGCAGAAGAAAAAATCTTCAACGTAGCCTGGTCGGAAAGTGTGTCTGGTGAGCGAGCCCTGCAGTTGGACGGAAAACTGCCAGCAGTGGGTAATAGTGCGAACATCAAAACGGGGAAAACGGCCAATAATATCGGTGCCGCGCAGCTAAGTGCTTTATGGATCGATCCGGAGTTCGATGCTGGCCAAAGCTCGCTCTACTATTTGCGTGTATTGCAGATACCGACGGTGCGACACTCTCAACTGGATGCTACTGCCCTCGGCGTCGATACGCCATACGAGGGACCCGCTACTATTCAGGAGCGAGCTTACACATCACCAATTTGGTACTCACCTGAGCTCGCGAGTGCCAGGGAAGATAATGACTAGGGCAAAAAAAGCCGCCAGTGAATACCGGCGGCTTATAGGAAGGATCAAGTTTAGAAGAGGTAAGAAAAATCCAGCCCGTAAGAGCGCTGGGCTGATTGGTGATTAAAGCTGCCACCAAACTCTGGTGCCGGAATCACTTCCTCGAGGTATTTTTCATCGGTAATGTTGCGTCCCCAGGCAGTCACTCTCCAGTTATCCGCTTCCAAACCTATGCGCAGGTCAAGCGTGTCGTAGGCGTCTCGAGACGACTTGGAGAAGTCCTGATTGTTACCCGGACCAAAAAATGCATTCCAGATCGTCGGGGTCTGTTCGCCCTGTAGAGTGTGGAACCAGGTCTCTCCGACGTAGCTCCAGTCGAGCCGGCTGACCAGGTTAATATTAGTGGATAAGGCAATTACCCATTCTGCACCAAGATTACCGGTTGTCTCTGGAGCCTGCGGAACATCATTACCTTGGGACAATGGTCGGTTCTTGTTCTTTTCTATCTCCGAGTCCATCAGCCCTACGCCGCCATAGAATGTCAGGCCTTCGGTGGCGATAAAGGTGATATCGGCTTCGAATCCCTGGATATACATCTCATCGATGGTGGTGACCGAGCGAAGCAAGCCAAAGGGGCCGGCGAAGAATTCGAAGAACTGATTATCTTCTACGTCGGTGCGAAACAGCGCTGCATTCAACCGCAGCCTGCGATCCATAAACTCAGATTTCATGCCAACTTCAAAGGCTTCGGAGACTTCTTTGTCATAGTCATCCGTGACATTGATCTGTGCATTCACAGCCTCGCCCGCTCCGCCGTAGCCAGCATTGAACCAGAAGTTAAGCAGATCCTCAGTGCCTACAGAGTTAAAGCCGCCACTGCGGAATCCAACGCCGTAGCTGCCGTAAATATTCATGTTGTCAGTAGCCGCCCAGTTCAGGGTTAGCTTGGGCTGGAACTGGCTGTAGGTATCGTCCCGCTTCGGAATCCCATTAGGGTTGCTGTTGAATGCAGGGTTAATAGGCGTTGGCTGGAAGTTATCGTCTAGCAAGTTAATATTAAGTCCGGAGTTGGAAACGTTTGGTACCTTATTGGTAACCTCTCTTTCCTCTCGGTCATAGCGACCGGCCAGCGCTATTTCCAGCGTGTCAGTCAGGTCAAATTCAATTTGGCCATAGACCGCGTAGACGGTGGTGTCGAAGTCATCCCAGAATAATAAGTCAGTAGGATTAGGACCGTCCGCCGGGACATAAGGGGTCCTGTTAAAGCCATTGCCCGTATCGGCGCCATAACCAACCACGACCTCACGTTCAATCTCAGCGAGATAGATGCCGCCAATCCAGCGTAACGCCTGATCCCCGGGTGAAACCAGTCGAGCATCAAAGCTGAGGTCTTCCTGGTTGCGCTCCTGGTACTGATAACCATCGCAGGAAGTGGGTGTGTAAGGGCCGTAAACGCCTGAGAAATCGTTTTCTTCACCGGGGGGCAGCACGCCATAAGGGTTAAAGAATGGACCAAACAAGTCGGGCCTGCTGAAGCTGTTCAGGGTTTGTCGGTCAGCCTGGCACGCGCCTGTCAATTCATAACCATAAAAAGTAGCGCTGGTTCCGTCAGAGAGCAAATATTCCTCTAGGTTGTTGTAGGCGATATTGGCCACCAGGTCCGCGAAGCCCAGGTCCCAGTCCATCTTTACTGCAAAATCGAGTGTTTCCTGCTCGTTTTCGCCAGGGACATTAAAGGTGTAGCGGAAGTCCAGGTCATTCACATCCTGGAAAAAGCCCGGCGCGCCGAAATTCTGTTCGAAAGCAGGGATGGCAAAGGCGGCATTAAAGTTAATGGCTCCGCCCTTCACTTCCGAATAGCCCGCCCGAAAATCCAGGGACATGTCTTCGCTAACATTCCAGATCAAACGTCCGCGGGCGCTGGTGTCCTCAAGATAATCCACTGAGTCGTCTTCCCCGGTGAAAATGTTTTTGTAAAAACCATCGGTCTCGCGCGTGCTGATAGAAAAGCGGCCAAGAAGAGTGTCTTCTACAATCGGACCGCTCACCATGGCGTTTACTTTGTAGGCGTTATTGTTGGCAATGCCGCCACCTACCTTCGCCTCAAATTCATTGGTCGGTTCCTTGGTGGTTACAAGTATTGCCCCGGCGACAGCGTTACGACCATACAGTGCCCCCTGAGGACCCTTGAGCACTTCTATTTGCTGAACATCGAACAGCTCTTCATTAAAGCTGTTGGGGTTAGTGCTCAGTACGCCATCGACGATATAGGCAAAAGTGGATTCCGCGTCTCGGGTTGATACCACTCCTCGAATGCTGACCTGGGTATCACCCACGTTGGCGGCGTCGACAATGGTGACGTTGGGGATCAAACTAATATAGTCAGATGCCCTTTCAATACCGGCCCGTTCTATTGTCGTTTCGCCAATGGCACTGATCGCAATCGGAACTTCTTGCAGGTTCTCTGTTCGTTTTCGAGCGGTGACTACCACCTCCTCGATAGCCAGGCTTTCTGACTGCGCGATGGCGATTGGGGTGACTGTAAATCCAGCGACAGCTGCCGCCAGCCCTATGACTAATGGTTTTCTGTTGAAGTGCATGGCATTTCTCCTGATTTATATTTGCTGGTTTTTCTACCGCTTAAAGTTTGTTATTTCATTGGTTTTACAAAACATTTTTTATCACGCTGTCCCGCCTACGAAGCTGGGCGAAACTGGTGGTGGCAGATGCGTCTCTTCCAGACACCTTGCCTTTAGTTCTTCGATTGTGCCGCCTCTGTTAAACACCTCGATAGGTGGCCGGGCCGTGCGTAATTCGTTTCTCAGTGCATCAGTCGCTTCAGCGTTGACTGTGCCGTTATCCGCAATGACGACGCCGTAGCGTTTAGCCCCCTCGCGTGTCACCAGGCGCTTATCAACATCCTGCAATACCAGTGACGGATCGCGGTCAAAGGGATCGCCCCAACCACCGCCGCCCCAGGTGTTAAAGTAGAGGATGTCGCCTTCCTTCACTTTGACTCCTTCTACTTTAGCGGGTAGCCACTCTTCAGTGCCGTCCGCGCGAACCAGGCGCTTGGTCGATCGCATGCCTGTTTCACCGCCCAATACACCCCAGGGATAGGTGAGCCACCGCTCGTCATGAATACCGATATCGCCGTCTGCCAAAAACCGGTAGGCCACACTTAAACCATTGCCGCCGCGGTGCAAACCAGCGCCGCCTGAATCGGGAATAGTCGCGTATTGTTCAATGCGTAAAGGGAAATAGGACTCAATAAATTCGTTAGGCACATTGGTAAACCCCGGCCATAGTGAATGGCCGTCGGGTCCGTCGCCAACCGGGCGCCCTGGGATGCCGCCAAAGCCAATCTGAAACAGCTGGAACCATTCGCCTTTTTTATCGTAGCCGGAATAGAACAAATGTGGAGAATCTGAGAAACCGGCTGCATTAAGCATTTGGTCCGGTGCCCCCATGCCCAGTAGCGCACCAAGCAGGTCAAAGATACGCCCAAGGGCGTGGGTCCTTCCTGATAATGCGGCAGGGAAATTGGGCTTTAATAGAGTGCCCTGTGGTATTCGCACATCAACCAGGTCATAGAAGCCATCATTAAACACAATCTGGGGGTCTACTACATTAATCGTGAAGGAGCCGAAGAACATTTTGAACATGTCTTCGTTGAGGAAAAAGTTAACCGAGCTTTGCGCCTGCGGGTCCGTTCCTTCAAAATCAAAAATGGCGGTAGAACCCTCGCGCCACATGCGACATTTAATTCTGTACGGGCCCATGCCCATGCCATCATCGCAGAGGTAGTCCTCAAATTCTCGAGGCTCTTCGGGAATGAACATTTCGATGATGTGCTTCATGGCAGCGTGATTACGCTGCAGCATAATGTCCATCGTTGACACCAGCACTTCGTCACCGAATCTTTCCGCCAGTTCGACACAGCGCTTGGCTGCCGTGTTGCAGGCCGCTACCAGAGCGTTCAGGTCAAACCGGTTCCACTGTGGTGTGCGCACATTGTGCAGAATCAGTTCGAGCAGGTCTTTTTGCAATACGCCTTTTTTATAAAGTTTGGTCGGTGGAATCCGAATGCCTTCCTGATAAATGCTCGTCGCTTCAATAGGAATAGAACCGGGCACCATGCCGCCGTTATCTGACATATGGCCGAACATGGCTGTCCAGGCTATGTGGCGGCCCTCCTTGAACACTGGCACCAGCACGACCCAGTCCGGCAGGTGTGAAACTGCAGCGTTACACATGTAGGGATCGTTGGTAAGAATAATGTCGCCTTCTTCAATTTCTTCATCGTAAGCATCCAGGAACGGACCGATAAAGGAGCCAAACTGTCCCACTACCATTTTGCCGTCTTTGTTGGCGATCATTGGAAAGCAATCACCCTGCTCGCGAATGCCCGGGGACATCGCTGTTCGGAATAAAACGGCGTCCATCTCTTCACGCGCGTTGCGTAGCGCATTTTCGATGATGTCGACCGTTACTCCATCGACCTCTACTGCGTTTAGGGGTTGGGTGCTCGTTTCAATTAATCTGGCAGTCATTGGAATCCCCTTTATACGATCGGGTTGATCAGCAGGTTGCCGATAGTGTCGACGTTTGCTTTATAGTCGGGCAGGACTACTGTTGTAGAGTCCATTTCACTGACAATCGCCGGACCGGCGACCTCCAGGCCTTCGTGTAACTTGTCTCGGTCATAGATAAGTGCGTCGTGCCACGCCCCTTCATAGAAAAACTTGCTCTGGTGTAGAACACATTCTTCTAGGGTAGTGCCAGCTTCTGCGCGGCGTAGTTCAGCAATCGCCTGCGTGCGCGCCTTGGCCACAGCGCGAATCATAAGAATCTCGTGGCCATCGTCGAGCTTGAAAGTAAACAGCTGCTCGTGTTCCGCATCGAACTGCTCAGTAAGAAGAGCAGCACCTTTTTCATTTAAATCTGTTTCGGTGAAATCAACAGTAATCTGGAATGCCTGTCCTGCATAACGCAGATCAGCCTGATAAGTGACCTCGTGATCTTCAATAGGTATACCGTCCTGCACCAGCGATTCTCCCGCACGCAGTTGCAGTGTTTTTAAATCAGTTTTCAGTTTTTCATCGCTAAGATCACCTGCCATCGTCAGGTAGGTTCTGGCTGCTTCGTCCTGAACTTGCGTTGTGGCGTCGCCGTAGGCACAAAGTACGCCTGGGCCTGGAGGTACAATCACCGGCCATGCGTCTGTCAGAATTCCCAGCGCATTGGCATGCAATGGACCAGCACCGCCAAAACCCACCAGGGCAAAATCGCGCGGATCATAGCCCTGTTCAACTGAAACCAAACGCAAAGCGCCAAACATGGACTCATTCACTATTTTGATAATGCCTTCTGCGGCTTCCATCAGGCCGATGCCCATGCCGTCGGCGACCTGTTGTACCGCGGCCATAGACGCGTCGCGGTTGATTTCCATTTTACCGCCCAGCTGCACATCCGATGGCAGGTATCCCAATACGACATTGGCATCACAGACGGTGGGTAGCTCGCCACCCTTCATGTAACAGGCAGGGCCTGGTACCGCCCCTGCAGACTCGGGGCCAACTCGCAGAGCTTTGGTAAGTTCGGGTACAAACGCAATAGAGCCGCCACCCGCACCGACGGTGCGAACATCCACCGAGGGGGCTCTTACCCGCACGTCGCCTACAATAGTTTCTCTGCGGACCCGCGCCCGGGAATTCTGAATCAAGGCAACGTCAGTAGACGTACCGCCCATGTCGAACGTTAGAATGTCCTTAAATCCTGCGCGGCTGCAGAAATAGATAGCGCCCGCTACGCCACCCGCGGGACCGGACATTAACAAATTGACCGGTGATTCTGCGGAGGCGCGTGCCGAAGCCAAGCCACCATCGGACCGCAGTATCGACAGCTGGGTATCTTCTCCCATGCGCGATGCGAGCGCCGTGCGTAAATTATTAACGTAGCGTTCTACTTCCGGTCTTACGTAGGAATTGACTACCGTAGTTTCGGTGCGCTCGTACTCCTGCATCTCAGGAACGACTTCACTGGAGATTGAGATGGGTGTGTCAACAAACACTTCGCGGGCAATGTCTCGTGCTCGTTCTTCATGCTCGTTGTTGATGTGCGCGTTAATAAAGCAGATGGTCAAGGCCTGTATGGCATTTCTCTCGCGCAGGGTGATGAGATCGCGTCTTAACCCGTCTTCGTCCAGCTCACGCACTACCGCGCCATCTGCCCCAATGCGCCCGCCAGCGCCAATGGTGAGCTCAAGCGGTGCCAGTAATGGTTTTTTGATATAGCTGACCCAACCGCCAAGACCGCCGGGGCAGAATGATCGAGCCACTTGCAATGTGTCTTCGTAGCCCGCTGTGGTCACCAGGCCGACGACCGCGCCCTTACCGGTGAGCACGGCATTGGTAGCAACTGTAGTGCCATGCATTACCAGTTTGATGTGCGAAGGATCGATGCCAGATTCGTCACAGATGCGTGCAACGCCATTGAGCACGCCGATTGAAGAGTCTTCGGGTGTAGAAGGCACCTTTGCGGTATGTGTCTGGCCGCTCTCCTCATCCATTAACAGGAAGTCGGTGAAGGTGCCGCCGACATCTACGCCTAGTCGGTATGCCATTATATGATTCTCCTAGTGCCTTGTGTGCTCTTTGCTTTCAGACCGCATTGTTACTGAGCCAATAATGAGCTCTGCCACCCTGGGTATGGCCAGTTAGCTCGCTAACCATCTTCACCGCAGCTAAAAGCAAGGGCATTTGAACTCCGGTTTTAAACCCCATTTGTTCGCACATCATGACAACATCTTCTGTAGCGACGTTGCCTTTTGCTCCGGGAGCGAAGGGGCAGCCACCCAGTCCGCCTAGTGAACTGTCAAACCGGCGAACGCCGCTCTCAATCGCTGCAAATGTGTTGGCTAAACCCATCGCTCGGGTATCGTGAAAGTGACAGGCAATTTTTTCGGCGCCGTGCTCTGCAACCAGAGCGTTGAGCAGGCTGCGCACGGATGCGGGGTCAGCGGCGCCGATAGTATCTGCTATTACAATTTCGTCAGCATCCCAGGCGGCCAGCTGCCGGGCCTGGGAAAGAATGGTATCTGCAGCGACTTTGCCCTCATACGGGCACTCAAAGGCAACGGAAAGATAAGCCTGAACGCGGGCGCCCTCTGCGCGCCCCCGGCGGATGATGTTAGCAGCGGTTTCCAGAGTTTGTTGTAAACTCATGTTGATGTTTTTCTGGTTCATGGTCTCAGTGGCAGACACCACAACCGCCACGGTTGATGCGCCGGCAGAGCGGGCTAGCTCGTAGCCTTTCATATTGGGGACCAGGGCGCTTAGGTAAGGCGAATTTTCGGGTCCCAAGAGATGAAAGACCTCGTCGGTACCTGCCATTTGCGGAACGGCTCGCGGAGACACGAAGCTTCCCGCCTCGATATGCTGCAGGCCCGCAGTGAGCAGAGACTTGATAAGCGATGCTCTTTCCGCCACGGTCAGGTGCTTATCCTGGCTCTGTAGCCCGTCTCTGGGGCCAACCTCGTTGATTACGATGCACTCACTCATCAAGCGATTACTCCTCTGCTGCGCAGGTCATCGATCTCACCTACACTGTAGCCCAAAAGCGTGCTGAACACTTCATCTGTGTTTTGGCCCAGCGTTGGGGCGGGGGCAAAGGATTCCTCGCAGGTTCGCGATAGTTTGATGGGGTTACCCGGGCCGCGGGTTTTGGCGCCATTGGGATGGCCTAACTCCACAACCATGTTGCGATGGCGCACCTGGGGATCGGAGAGCGCCTGGCTAAAATTATTGACAGGGGCACAAGGAATCCTCTGCGCCTCCAATAGAGTGAGCCAGTGGGAACAGCTCCGCTCCTTCAGGACATCGCTGAGTGTCGCATTGATCATTTCACGGTCTGCCCATCTCCCGGGCTGCCCGTCCAGCGCCGGGTCATCGAACGCTGCACAGTTGACCACCTGCTTCAGGTTTTGCCAGAAATTATCGGTGATGACCGCAATAACAATAAAGCCGTCCTGACAGCGATAAGTGTTGTAGGGCACGTGAACAAAGTGAGAATTGCCAATAGGGTAGGGGTCTTCTCCCGACAGGAAGTGCATAGTGGCCATGTAGTTCAGCAGCGATACCTGGCAGTCCAGCATGGAGATGTCGACATGTTGGCCCTTGCCGCTCTTTTCGCGCTCATAAAGCGCAGCCAAAACACCCATCACGCCAAACATACCACCTCCAAGGTCGCCGATCGGTATCCCGGCACGCACGGGGTGCTCAGGGTCGCTGCCGGTGATGGACATGCCACCACCGGTGGCCTGGGCAACCTGATCAAAGGCAGGACGTTTGCTCTGGGGGCCATCTGATCCAAACCCGGTGATAGTGCAGGTGATAATGCCAGGGTTGACCGCGCTGAGTGCTTCAAAATCAATACCAAGTCGCTCGGGCACGTCAGCACCGAAATTACTGATGACAATGTCGGATTTTTCCACAAGGCGATAGAACTGGGTGCGTCCGGCATGGCTTTTTAGATCGATAGCGACGCTTTGTTTGTTTCTGTTGAGTGTCAGGAAGTAAGCGCCCATGCCGTCTAGTGAGTTGGCCGGATCATTCGCGAGCAATTTGCGCGTTCCTTCGCCGTGCAATGGCTCGACTTTGATGGTTTCTGCGCCCATGTCAGCGAGAATCATCGCGCCATAGGGTCCGGAGAGCATATGGGTGAGATCCAGAACACGAAGTCCGTCTAGCGGTTTGGACATTGTCGGAAGGCTCCGAAGTAGGTTTGCCTGGGCTATCACAGCCAAAAGACGATTTGCCTACCGCATCAGCATGGCAGCTCTCAATATGGCTTACAATTTTCTTTGCAAATCAGCGACTTGAAAGAACGCGGGTGCGAATACAATAGTTAGCTATATTCAGAGTACGTGGGGGGCTGCAAGACGGATCAGAAGTTTCAATGCACAAACTTTGAGGTATTAGTCCTCCGTCAGCTGAAGTACGGCGCCAGAAAAGGTGTTTGGATCCAGATCCAGTACTTTCCAGCCCTCAAGTCCAAGGCGTTCGGATGCATCGATCACACCACCTCCACTGCTGTTGATATGGGACCGTGACTTATCCATAGAATCGACTCCCAGAGAGAGCAGAAACAGGCCTTCACCGTGTTCTGCGAGATGTCTGGCGGGAACGCCTTCAGCGTCGATTGGCTCAAGCAACACGATCCAGCTTTCCCCCGCGCGAAACCGCGCTGTTTTTACTCCTCTTTCAGGTAAATCGCCGTACTCAAAGTGCTCAATTGCAAAAGCGGCTTGATAGCGAGACACGGCAAGCTGGAGGTCTCGTACCAAAATATTGATGTGGTGTACCTTCGTTATCATTCGGCCCCTCCTCCTGATATAGAGTAGCGATTGAGTGCTTTTCGCCCCTGGTAGCGTCTCAT
This sequence comes from Candidatus Seongchinamella marina, assembly GCF_026262685.1. Lineage (NCBI taxonomy): Bacteria > Pseudomonadati > Pseudomonadota > Gammaproteobacteria > Cellvibrionales > Halieaceae > Seongchinamella > Candidatus Seongchinamella marina. The sequence goes on along the minus strand of NZ_SHNP01000006.1, from coordinate 153,509 downwards.
GGAAATGACCAGCACTAACGGTCGCGTTTTTCCTCACGGCGAGCTCTGCGGGTAAGTGGCCGGCCATCTTCGTCGACGACAGCCTTTGGCTTCTCTCCTTTTGCGGTTTTTGATGCGCGACTGATCTCGATGAGGCGCAGTGTTTCGCTGTCTCTCAGTTGGGTAGCGTTTTTCTCCAGCGTAATCAGCTCTTCAAAGCTGTATACATCGTTTTTTAATTTGTCGATTCTGTTCATATCGTGCTGGCCTTGTTTTGTGTGGTCGTTGCCTTTGGGATTATAGTTCAAGCAGCGAAAGGCTTGGCCTGACCCGTAAAAAATTCCTGGGATAAGTTCGCAGGATGTCAGCAGAAGCACTAGCCAGAACGGGGGCTAAGCGAGCTGTAATTCTATATGGAATGTGGTGCCATCGTTGATATCTGATGTTACAGCCAACTGGCCGCGATGTTGCTCAGTGATAATAAAATACGGATACGACAGGCGACGGCTGGCGTCATAGTCATCGCCGCTGACGTCACGAGAATCAGCAAAGAACGGCTCAAACAGCGCCTGTTGCTCCTGAAGGCTAAGACCTCGGCCATTGTGTTGTACTTTTAACCAAAGAGCATCGTAAAACTGGCTAACCTGCAGTGTCACCTTGGGCACAAAGCCCTCTCGCTCTATTTCACCCAGCGCGTTGACGCAGTGCCGAAGCAGGCTGAGTAGAACCTGCTGCAACTCCGTTTCATGGCAGGGAATGGGTGGCAATCCCTCCTCGTAACTCGTTTCAATGTCAACATCGCGAAATTGCAGCCCGGAGGAAGAGGTCAGCGCTGCCGTTGCAAGTTCCAGACTATGATCAACAACGTCAGGAATATCTGCCAGTTTCATTTCGCCCGCTTGCAAGCTTGAAAATTCAAGTAGATTGGAAATGACTCTTGATACCTGTTCGCCACGTAACAGTGCGTCTTCCAACATTGGAGCTGGGTCTGTGGCAGTCTCACACTCAAGCTTTGCAATGCGTGATTGAACTTCACGGATATCCATCAGCATTGCATTGACGGGTGTACTGACGTCATGTGCCAGAGAACCGGCAAGTTCTCCCATCGATGACATCTTGTCTCTCTCGATCAGCATATTCTCTGCGGTCACTCGCTGGGTAACGTCATCGATCAACACCACTACCCCCGGCTCCGGTTGATCTATGAGCGGGTAAATCGTGATATCAAAGTGATATGCGCCTCGTTGGCTATGTTTGACTGTGAGCGTGCAATCGTTGGTGATCGCCTCATCAATTTGCTCCGGAGTGACTGTGATTGAGGGGTAGGCTTGCCATATTTTTTTGCCGAGAACTTCAGGCTCTTGCAGGCCGCTAACTTCCTCCGCGCGCGTGTTCCATTGGGTAATGCTGCCTTCCCGATCCAGGCCAATCAACATAAGTGGCATGGATTGCATAATGCTGGTGATATAGGACTCTGATTGCTGCAGGCGCTCCGCAGTTGCCTGATGCTTGGAAATTTCACTTTCAAGAACAGCGTGGTTTTTCTTTAACTGACGATTGGACTCATCCAGGGTTGCGGTGCGAGTGCGGACCCGATCTTCCAATTGACCACGGATTTCCTCTAGCTCCCGATTATAACGTCCTGCCTTGCGGATATTGAGAAACAAACGGACCAGGGTGTAGCTCAGGGCAATAATTAGCACCGTGCCCGTGGTGTTTGCCACGTACTGCCAGTTAGTGTCACCGTCCTCAAACCGGAATGCTGCAAAAATGTCAGCCAAAGCCGGTTGGCTGGCGGATATCAGCAGACAAGCAAGTAGCTTTTTTACTATGGTTGTTGCCATTCAGACACCTTTTTTACCCTACCGAGCACTGCTTTGGCCTCTTTAGCGCCGACTGTGCATTCAGCGGATTCTGCCCCCAATCGAGACACTGGTTCGGACTCCAGAATGGTAGCCGCCATAACGACCATGATGATAACCGCCATAGGAACCGTATCCGCTGGAAACACTAATGCCGCCGTAGACCTGCGGGTCGTCGCAGCCGGATAACAGGCAAACAGCGATGAGCAGGGCAGTCAGTCGTACGCCACGAAAAGTAGACTTCATTATCATTGTTCTCCAAATTTCGCGAGCTGCTCTTCATTTTTCCAGGTCTGCAAGGCGATACCTGCGCCAGAGGGACCCGCAATCATCGCCACGGTGCCCCCGCTGGGGCGGGAAGCAGCCGGCACCAGGATTTCACCGCCCAATGACTCTACCTTCGCCAAAATGCGATCAAGTTCTGCATCATCCAGGATTTGCAGGTAATTTACCCAGATGGGCGGCAAGCCTTTGAACGGGTTCACCCGGATGCCGCCACGCTTTTGCTGCTGCGTCTGCATCACGAAGTAGTCAATGGACTCGTTCCCTGTGCCCAGGTTTCTTCGTTCCATTTGATAGGGTGCGAGTTTGCCATAAAAAGTAACAGCCCGATCTATGTCGCCAGTCCAAAGCTCGTGCCAGAAAAAATCGCCAACCGACGCTGGCTCGGCAGTGTCCGCCGGGTCGCCATTAGCAGTTTGTAACAGCGCGAAAAGCGCTCCCTGTGGGTCGGCGACGACGGCTATTTTACCGCGGTCACCAAGAGAGGTTGGTGGAGTGAATACAGTCCCACGCGAACTTGCTACCTGGTCAGTGGCTGCAGCGATATCGGTCACCGAAAAGAGGGCGACCCATTGTGAAATATCTGCCTTAGTGGGAAGTCTGTTCTGATTTATCATGCCGCCAATGGCCTTACCGTTTTGGCGAATGAGGAAGTAGTTGATGTTCTTATCCGATAAGGGTTCGAACTCCCAACCAAAAAGCTCGGTGTAAAAGCGCTGTGTCTGCTCGGGTGTGTCGGTGATTAATTCGTGCCAGATGATTTTGCCGGGCAGGCGTTCGCCGGCGAGGCTACCCTCCAGGGCAGGTATGCTGACCCCCGTCGCGCTGCATGCAGTCAAAACCACTGCCGTTAGCAACAGGCTGGCGCAAATTCTTTTCACCAAATGGACTCCCGGTAATTGTGTGTGAAAGCCAACGTGGCAATCTGTTCATAGCGCTAATATAAGGCATCGCCCTGGTCATCGCCAATCGGATGGATATCCCGGGCCAGCCGTTGTACGCTCTGGGCACAGGGCGGCTGACTGCGCCCGCATTTACAGAGAATACTATGAGTACAGACGACTTATTCTTGATCTGCAATTATGCTGTTCTGCCCGCCTGGTTCTTGCTGTTTTTTCTGCCTCATCATCGTGTCACGCAACTTTCGGTTAATGCTATCTGGGTGCCACTGTTGCTAGGTCCTTTTTACATCTGGGCACTGTTTTTCGGACAGCCCGCGCCGGAGGGAGCAGGTTTTGGTTCGCTGGAAAGTGTCATGATGTTGTTCCAGAGTCCCACCGCTGTGCTGGGTGGGTGGATTCACTACCTGGTATTTGACCTGTTTGTTGGCGCATGGACAGTCAGGGACGCGAAGCGGCAGGGTATCAAGCATTGGCTTATCATGCCTTTCTTGCTGGTAACATTGATGGCAGGCCCTGCAGGGTTAATGCTTTACCTGTTGCTGCGACTCGCCCTGAAGCGCACCGTGACGCTGATCGAGTCAGCTGGCTAGACCTTTTTACCCTCGGTCTTTTCTTCAGGTTTCTTTATCCTTATCCAGGTCCCTAAGGCGTTCGCGATAGGTGCTGCGAGCCAGTTGCTGCATGTCTTCGACCTTGTCGCTTTCATCCATAATCTCCCGACCCAGCAAAGTTTCCACCGCATCCTCAAGGGTCACTACCCCAGCGGTCTGGCCGTATTCATCTTCCACCAGAAACAAGTGCTCTTTGCGTTTGAGAAACAGGTCCAGTAATTGCAGCACGGGCAACTCTTCAGAGACGCGGTATTCCGGCGCGGCAATAGCAGCCAGGGTCAGCTCTCCCTGGCCTTCTCGGACCGCCTCCAGCATGGTGGGCCGATAAACCACGCCACTGATGGCGTCGACATTACTGCGGTACACAGGAATACGGTTGAAAGGCCGATCTCCCAGCCGATCGAGACCCTCAAGAATAGTGATGCTTTCCGGCAATGCAGTGACGACAGTGCGCGGGGTGAGAATGTCCTCGGTTCGTGTGCCGCGCAGGCTGAGAATATTTTCCAGTAATTCGCTCTCCTGGTTGCGTAGCGAGCCATGGCGCGCACCGAGTTTAGCCATGGCAGTCAGCTCCTCCCTGCTGACGCCCCCGCTCTTACCCTTGGAAAACAGTTGGGTTATCAGAGCCGACAGCCACACGAAGGGGTAAAGAGTTTTGATGAGCAGTCGAATGATAACGGCTGACGGCAGAGCTAGCTGTTTCCAGAAGGTCGCACCGAGGGTTTTGGGGATGATTTCGGATATGTAGAGAATGGCGAGGGTGAGCAGGAAGGCAATCAGGCCCTCCCACTTTTCGCCAAACAGGCGAACCGCCTGGGCGCCGACGCCTGCGGCACCCATGGTGTGGGCGAAAGTGTTCAGTATCAGAATGCTCGACAAGGAGCGATCGAGGTCCGCTTTGACATCATGCAAGACCTTGCCGCGGCGCGGGTATTTCTCCACCTGGGTAGCGACAAAGCCGGGAGTTACTGACAACAGCACTGCTTCCAGTACTGAGCAAAGAAAAGACACGCCAATAGCGAGAGAGAGATAAATAACCAGTAGGGTCATGTAGCGGGAAAAGTCCTCGAGAGAGTTGCGTCAGGCACGTCGATTGTACACCGGGGAGGGCGTGGAACAAGCTATCGACTCTATCGTGAGCCGCGCTGGCACCGGTGCCTATGGTCTGGCTCCCTGTAGTTTACCTGGCTCTTTGACAGCCGGGGAAAGAGCAGAGCATTTCAAACATCAAATTGGCGGCGAGTAATGATGTATTGCCCGTTGTATCGTAGGGAGGCGACACCTCTACCAGGTCTGCACCCACCATGTTCAATCCCCAGCAGCCACGAATAATTTCAATACCCTGAATCGTGCTAAGTCCTCCAGGTTCGGGTGTGCCGGTGCCTGGCGCGACAGAGGGGTCCAGCCCATCAATATCAAAAGAAAGATAAACCGGTGTTTCCGCGCCGATAACACCGCGAATCTCTGTCATCAGTGGACTCAGCGATTTGTGCCAGCATTCTTCGGCTGGAACGACCAGTGCGCCCTGATTGCGCGCCCAGTCGAAATCTTCGGCCGAGTAACCTGTGGTCCGAAGCCCAATCTGAAACATTTTGTCGGCCTGTACCAGGTTTTCCTCAATTGCCCTGCGAAATATAGTGCCGTGGGTAATACGCTCTCCAAACATGCTGTCGTTGGTGTCTGAGTGGGCGTCCACGTGGATCAAAGCAACAGGGCCGTGTTTCTTTGCCGTTGCACGAAGAATCGGCAGTGCAACCGTGTGGTCACCGCCCATGCTGATAGTTTTGGCGCCGTGGCTCAGCACATCGTCAAAGAAGCCTTCGATGATATCGATAGATTTGAGCAGGTTGAATGTGTTGAGCGGAACATCGCCGATGTCGGCCACCTGGAAAGAATCGAAGGGGGCGGCCTGGGTGTACATGCAGTAAGGGCGCACCATCACAGACTCGCAACGGATTTCCCGCGGGCCGAAGCGGCTGCCGGCACGATTGCTGGTGCCTATATCCAGTGGCACCCCTACTAACGCGATATCCAGTCCTTCGGCATTGGTTTGTGTTGGCAGGCGAAACATGGAGGCATGACCGGCAAAGCGGGGCATTTCGTTGCCGCCCAGTGGCTGGTTAAATCGGGTGGTCATGTTGTAGTTACTCCAATATGCACATTAACAAGCCCATTACCTGCAGCAATATCCGCCAGTAGTTGATGCAGGCCTTATGCGTTGAGATTAGCAGCTGTGCGGGCATTGTCATAACTTTGATGATACTAAGCTGAAGAAGTATCAGGCATCGCAGTCATATTCTAGACGGCCTGGGAACAGCGATATTTTTTTGCCGCCTGGCGTGAGTATAAAACCATGTCCCCAAAGCGATAATAAGCAGCGGCAAAAAGGGTTCCAGGGGCCAAAAAGGTAGCCACAGTTCTAGTTCAGCGGACCAGGCGGCAGAAGTCATAAATTCGGTAACCGATTTTTGCCAAAGCAGCCCGGTGGCTGATGCTACCAGGCCGAAACCGACAACAGCAGCCCCAATCGCCTTTACTACAATGGGGGTGCTGCTTTTATCGTTTTGGCGGTTGCGCTTTTTTCCCCAGGCGGCAATGCGTAGGCTGAATGCGGTGAAGCCCATCCAATAAAAGACAGAGTCGATAGTTTCAGGGTTGGGGTAATAATAAAGGTTCCACCAGTACACACTGAAGGCGTAAGCCCATAAAAAGTAAACACCGCCCTTTTGAATGTATTTCCATTGCTGCGAACCGAGCCTTTTGCGGGTGAATGCAAAGGATGTGATAACCATGCAGGTCAAAAATACGTAGCCAACGCTGCCTTCCAGCTCGTCTCTAAAGTAGTAAACGTCAGCAAAATAAAAGTCGCGGAAAAACGTTGTCATGGTAAAAATAAATACAGCTTGCCAGAACATGGCAATGGCGAAGCAAAGGCCGATGTAACGTCTGTTCCGCGCTAACCACGCAGTGAATGGGTTAGGAAATAGGGTGTAAGCCGACGAAGCTCCAATGGCCAAAAAGATGAAGGGGATGGCAAACCGCACAGAATATCCAATCATTGATGCTATGCCTTCACCCACTGATAAATCAGTGGCCAGCATTTTTATCAGTACTGCACCACTGATTGGGATCGAAAAAAGCAAAAACAGAGGCCAACCATTAATGGCCTTATGTCGTAACATGGTCTCCAGATTAGTAAGCATCTGTTAGTCGCTTGTGTGGGTATTCGGTGCAGTGCATTTTGTCACTGGTCATTGAGTGCGGCCTCCGTGCGGATAGGCGCAGAATGGCGTAGCTGAAATTCATGATACGGTTTACCACAACAAAACAATAGGGCTGTGGGTCAGACATGCCAAAGAAACACATAAGCACACTGGTCGCTTTTTCACCCTGGGTATTATCGATGTATATTTTGTTTCGACTTGATGCCGATGCTATCTGGACAGCGGAAACTGCCAACCGGGACGTGCTAACAATTGCCATACTGTTTGCAGGAATGGCGCTGACCTTCGTGTTGCTCAGTTTTTTTGCAAACCGCCGCAAAGGTGAACCACGATAGCGCTCGTCACTTTGGGCTTTGCTTTTCAGTAGGGCCGATCATTGCGAGATAAAGATTGAGAGTGGCTACTCTGGCACAGGAAGCTGCCGGTTATTTTGCCTGGTGGGTACAGTTTGTGCACCCACAATCACTCAATCAAGCACTGACAGCTTGCAAGCCAATGATGACGGTGCCGTACAGACCGGCAAAATAGAACAGCGGGCGAATCATCGGCCAACCAAAGGCGTAGACAATTGTATGCGCAACGCGGGCATAGAAAAAAATGCTTGCACCCATTACGGTGGTTTCGTTTGAGACTCCTGCTGCATTGGCAGCCAGAACAGCGATCGCAAAAAGAACCAGATTCTCCTGCATGTTTGCCGTTAGCCGATGCATGCGCTGTCGCAGGACTGTTGGCTCGGCCAGATTGTCTCGGCTCCCTGCCTGGTTTGCCAGTCCGTTCTGGGCTATCGCAAGACCAGCCTGTGCCAAGATGATCGCCAAGAATAGTGCGGCGCTGTAGACCAACATCATGAGTTCAATGGACATAGTTCTATTCCTCGTCGGGTACGAATTTACTGCGCCATCAGTATGACATGCCTTGAATCAGAATGCTCATGCCTGGGATCCGGCTTCGACGTTGCCTTCGGCCTGAGCTTGTCGCGAGTCGTAGTTGATCGACTAGTCCAGCGGGGTGTATTTCCCTGCCTCGTAAGCTTCCTTGAGTTTAAACTTCTGGATTTTTCCTGACCCAGTCAGCGGCCAGTCAGTAACGCTTACCCAGAACGCCGGCGACTTCTGCGGTGACAGTCGCTCACGGATGAATGATTTGAGCCCATCGGCCGTCAGTGGCTGATCACCTGTACTGCGAATAAAGCAGACAACTTGCTCGCCCCATTTGTCGTCCGACACGCCTACAACGGCAACCTCGCCTACCGCTTCGTGCTCCAGCATCGTATTTTCGATTTCAGCGGGGAACAGGTTCTCGCCACCCCGAATAATCATCTCCTTAACGCGCCCGGTAATTTTGAGAAAGCCGCGCGAGTCCATGCGTCCCAGGTCTCCGGTGTGCAGCCAGCCTTCGCTATCAATAGCAGCAGCGGTTGCTTCTGGATTGTTATTGTAGCCAACCATCACGCTGTAGCCGCGAGCACATATTTCGCCTTGTTCACCAATCGGCAGTACACTATTATCACGCGTGTCGCGTATGGACATCTCAGTATGGGCCGCCGGTTGTCCTATTGTCTCTGTGAGATCTTCAAGCGAGTCGTCGTACCAAGCTTGTGTCAGTACTGGTGATGTTTCGGTTTGACCGTAGACAATTTGAATTGTCGCCCCAAATACTTCTTTCAAATCGCGGCAAAGTTGTGGAGCCACCATTGCCCCGCCAGACATCATTCGTCGGATTGAGGAGACGTCCCGGCCTGAGCGACGGGCTTCGTCGATGAGGGCGACAAGCATTGTAGGGACGCCAAAAATGAACATTGTGCGTTCGCGCTCGATGATTTCAGTAATAACTTCAGGGTCAAACATCGGGGCCAGCAGCATCGTACAGCCTGTGCCGATTACTCCCATCACCAGAACAGCACAGCCGGTGGTATGGAATAGAGGCATGTGGTGAACAAAGCTATCACCGGACTTCAGGCCGCCACGTATCATAGTGTCAAGGGCGTTGCGAACCAGACCGTTATGATGAAGCAGTGCGCCCTTGGGAAATCCCGTTGTTCCCGATGTATATTGAATTTGAACGGCATCGCTCGGACTGGGACTGCGCAGTTCCCCGACGTGTTCACCCGCGAACAGTGCATCGTGATCCGTCAGTAGAATTCGATGGGTGATTGCGGGAACCTCGTCGCACACAGCGTCCGCGATCTCCTGCATCGGATTGCCGCGAAAGTCAGCGACATAATAGATTGCTTCAGAGCCGGACTGCTCGAGGACGTACTGGAGTTCGTTCTTTTGATAGGCCGGGTTTACAGTAACCAGGATGACGCCGGCGAGCCCGCAGGCTAGCTCCAGTAGCACCCACTCAGGGAGGTTGTTCGCGTAAACGGCGATTCTGGATCCCTCGGCGTGACGATTTGCGAGAGCTTTACCCAGTCGTTCCGAATCTGTCAGCAGTTCGGCGTAGGTCCAGGTGCGACAGATCTCGCCCGCGTAGTTAAGTTCTTTGATTGCAGGTTGATCTGGAATTCGCGCAGCAGACTGGCGCAGAATGTCGCCAATCGTCATGGGCGCCGGTTCAGGTCCACCCTGCGCCGGGCAGTAAGACTCGCTTAATTCTATTTTATACATGTTTTGGTCCTCCAAGCGGAGCTTACGTTATCAGTTTCACGGTAGCCTGTCTTGCATATAGATTCGATCTACTGTTTATTGGCGGCTACGTTTTGAAAGCGCTACGCTGATTGGAGAACGGCTTTGCAATTACCTGTTATTTCACTGTTAATAATTGTCGCAATTGTCATTGGGAGTCCTGCTCATGCCAAGCCATCTATGCAGGTTAAAACCGCGGTAGAGCGGGTTGAAAACTTGAATCCCCGTGGTCAAAATCTGGTCTTGCCTTATGGCTTTAATGCTGAGTCTACAGGGCCGGTTCTTGGCCTGGGGGGCATGCGCAAGGGTTTTCTGCAGGACCAGATGACCGTTGGAGGTGCGGCCTTTGCAGGCGAGGATAGCCATGGATTTTTTGCTGGAGTTTGGGACTATCGACTGCCATTTAGCAAGCGAACCTTCGTTTCCGCCTCGGGAATGTATGGCTACTACCCGCAACATCGGGCCTATTCCTTCCCACGTAATCTGTTTCTTCCGTCTGGTTTTAATCGACCAGGATCTAATGACTCCAGAGAGGACGCTTACCTGGAGTCCAGTGGCGATAGTAACTGGCTGGATATCAAGATTGAGTATGCGCTGCCGATTGGTGCAACGGCTGACAGTAACAGGGTTCACTATACCCTTGAAAACGGTTTGCTCGCGTCTGAGCCCTCAGGTGGTGAGACCTGGAATCCGTTGGAGGGCGGCGCAACAGTAATCGGCGTCAAGCAGTATAATCGCTACCAGAGTTATGAGAGAGATGATGGGGGTGAGCTCGATGGCGATACAAATGTCTTTGAGTTTGGCCTGCTGCACAATAATACTGACTTTCCCATAAATCCCTCGCGGGGCAGTTCACAGTACTTCGCTGTGCATCATGACCCAGGCTGGGGGGATTCCGACGAGAAGTGGACATTCCTTGAACTTGAGGCCAGTAAGTACTTTTCGCTTGGAGCCAGCGATTGGGCACGGCAGCGCATAATAGCGTTGAATGCGTGGACCGGTTATTCACCGAGCTGGGATATCCAGACCAATGATGTCGGTGGTAGCCGAGTGACTAAAGGGCCGCCCTTTCTGGAAGGCGCAACCTTGGGTGGTTATTATCGTATGCGCGGTTTCCGCGACAGCCGATTTCACGACAAGGCGTCAATTTACGGGGCTGCTGAATACCGCTATACACTCGACTACAACCCGATCCGTAACGTCAGCTGGTTAAAATTTTTACACCTGGACTGGTGGCAGCTGGTCGCTTTCGCTGAAGTAGGACGGGTGGCCCCGGAGTACACCCTCGATACGCTATTTGACGATATGAAGACGGATGTTGGTGTAGGTTTGCGAGCTCTCACCGCAGGCGTGGTTGTACGTGCGGATTTTGCTTATTCAGAGGAGGGCGGCAATCTCTGGTTTATGGTGAGTCATCCTTTCTGAATGCAACCCTCTCTCCAAGCCCATAATGCTTGAAGACAATAATCCATAGCAGGGTCGAATTTCAGATCGAAATTCAACCATGCCCCAGATCTTAACCAACGCGGTGCAGGGCGCAGATTTTGTTTCCGGATGGATCGCGAAGATAGGCAAGATATAGCGCCCCTGCTGCACCTTCTCGCACTCCGGGGGGTTCTTCACAGGTGGTGCCGCCATTGGCCAGCCCTGCTTCGTGCCAGGCATTCGCTTCTTCCGGGTTCTTTGCTGCAAAACCCACAGTACTGCCATTGCCGTGACTGGCAGGTTCACCATTGATAGGCTGACTCATAGAGAATATGCCGGTCGGGGTGAAATAAAAACAACGGCCCTTGTCGTCAATCACTCCTGGCTCATGGCCCAGGGCTCCGAGGACCGCATCGTAGAATGTTTTGGATTCCTGTATGTCGTTGGCGCCGACCATCATATGGCTGAACATGTTTGCTCTCCTGGTTTCGTTGAAGGAGGAGTAGTGTAGGTGAGTAAAGGCCTGACTGCTACTTTTCACGAGTGGAAAAATTCTCAGGCCCCTAATATTTTGCCGCTAGGCGATGCGCTGGCCGCTACAGATCGATTATCGTATATACGATGAACTTTATCGGTTTGTGAGGTGGTTATTAAACGCGCAACACGTTCCATTATCTGCCAGGTATAAACGGCAATCTGTTCGGAGCAAGCACAGGGTTCCATGGCTTTGCACAGTTTATTCGCACTGATTTTCTCAGGATTTTTCCAAGTGGATTTGCTATCGTGGCGCTGCCCTCACCCAATTCAAAGGCTTATTTCTAATGTTGCCAGCAGAGGTTCCACAACCGATAAGGGATTTGCAGGTTAAGACATCGCTTACACTAGTAGCGGTTTCTGCATTGGCAGGGACAGCTGTTTCTGCGGCCTTACTGGAGCTAGCTGCCAGGCCCAGAGCGATGGTATGTTGTTAGCTTTTATTCCCACCTTAATGGCCGTTAATCGGGCCTCATTGCAAGGCCCGGAGTTGGTATATCGAGAACGTTTAATCGGCATGATAAGTTTAGTCCAAATCATTCGTTGTTTTAGTTTTCTCTTGTTTTCAATGCTGGCAGCCTGCTCTGTAAACACCCCGGCGCCCGAATCGGTCAATACTGTTCCGGTCAGCAAGTCCTGGTTAGTGCACTGTGAGTCCTCGCTCAAGCCTTTGCATGAAGAAGGCAAATCCTCCAAAACGGCCTATTCAAAAGGATGGATTGCGGCCAGAACGCCTGCGGGCCATAAGATTATGCTGAAAGGGTATCTTGAAGCAGGCTTCGTGCAAGTTACCGATGTCGCTTCCAAGGACCAAAACTGGTTCCTGGACGCAGAACAGCCCTATGCTCATTTGCGCAAAATCTGCCGGCAAACTATGGAAAAGCGTAAGCAAGGCGGTCAGTTTCGGCCCGGGCTGGTAAGAACATCTCGATCCAAGACAGGTGTTTACACTTCCTTCGTTTTCGACGATTGGTCTGAGCGACAGCCCGTGACTCGGCTAGTTGTTTTCGGGGATAGTCTCAGCGATACGGGCAAGCTCCGGCGTCGGCTCCAGATGGCACCCCGCCAACCGTATTGGTTAGGACGTTTCGCTAACGGGCCAGTGTGGGTAGATTATCTGGAAGTATCTTCTGGCGCGGCGGTGCAAAACCATGCTTTGGGCGGAGCGATGGCGGCCCATAGGACCAGAATGAGTAATGAACAACTTTCTCAACGTATTATGACTAGCGGTCAGTTTTTGGTCACTGGAAGCATTACTCATCAAATAGATGATTACGCAAAGAACTACCTCAAGGAAAAACAGGGTCAGCCGCAAGATATGACCATTGGAATATTGTGGGCAGGCGCTAACGATTATATTTCCAAAGAGGCGTTTTCCAATTCAATTAGTGCGCTCCTGAGCAAGCCGACTTCCGAGGAGGGCTATAACATTGTCATCGATCGCGTCATCGATGCGCTCAAAGAGCATTTGTTGCGTTTGCGCGACCTTGGTTTGAGGCGGCTTTTAGTGATCAATCTACCTGATCTGGGGAAGACGCCAATGGTGTTAAACAACTTAAGCTTCAAAACAGGTGCTGACGATATTGACGAGCAGGAAAGGCTGCTATTGTTTTCCACGCGCCTGAGTGAGCTGACTCGTTCACATAATGCGGCATTAGACGACATGGTCCTTGGCATACGGCAAAGCTCTCCTGATCTTGAAATTATTGTTGCCGATGCAGATACGATATTAGAGGGTGCCTTGAGCCCCGACTTTACCAAGCCTGCTATGGGCTTTGATCTCATATCCAATCAGGTGACCTTATCAGGTGCCGGTGTTGAACGGTCTTACCAAAATCGCTGCTATGCAGGAATGAGCTTGGGTGTTCTGCCATCGTCAGCGTCTATCTGCTCAAACGCACCGCGAGCTGTGTTTTGGGATTTAGTGCACCCCACTACTTATTTTCACTGCTGGATGGCTTATGCCCTCGGTAATTTGCTGCATGATCAAGGGTGGATGGCGGCAATGCCAGAGGCGGATGAGTATCGTGCGTGGTGTGAACTCGTTGCAGACGCCTATTAATAGGCAAAGAAAAAAAACGCAACGCTATGCGTTTTCTCGCGGGCTTCCCGGCCACGGGTGCAAGGCGCAACATCGAGTTCAGTGCTAATGTCAGTGTATGCAACTGGACTTGGATGGACATGCCAGCGCCGAGACCAGTTCGATTAATTAACCCGCCGATGCTAGCCCATTGGGTAGCGTATTTCCTGCGACACTGAATTAATACGCGCCATTGTTTCGTTCGTCAGAGTCACATCAGCCGCCGCCAGCAGTTCTGGTACTTGCTCGGTTGTCGTTGCGCCGATAATAGTGGATGCAACAAAATCATGCTGCTTACTCCAGGCGATGGCCAGTGTGCTAACCGATATATCCAGGTCTGCAGCAATTGCCTGAAAGCGCTCGGTGGATGCCAGGGTCTGTTCATTGACAAAACGTCGCATCATCGCCTGCTGACGCTCAGGCTTATTCTGATAGAGCGTAAAACGCGCACCTTCGGGAAATGCGCCACCGTTGTACTTGCCGCTAAGCACCCCTCCGCCGAGGGGAGAATAGGGTATTAGGCTGACGTTTTCCTTACGGCAGGCTTGTGCTAATTCGTCCTCAAAGCGACGGTTGTTGAGGCTAAAATTATTCTGGATAGTTTCATAGCGAGACACGCCCTGAATATCAGAGGCCCAGAGGCTCTTGGTCAGGCCCCATGTGGATTCATTGCTGCAACCCAGGATTCGCACTTTTCCAGCGTGCACTAATTCGTCCAGCGCCAACATGATCTCTTCCTGTGGGTAATCCCAATCCGGCCAATGTGTCTGGTAGAGGTCGATGTAGTCCGTGTCCAGGCGGCGCAGACTGCCCTCCACCGCGCGCGTAATATGGTGCCGGTCCAGCCCGGTCATGCCGCTGCGCAAGGGTGCCTCAATCCAGCCGTGACTGGGCCCAGCTACCTTGGTCGCAATAATTAGTGCATCGCGATTCTTGGTTTTCATCCAGCGCCCGACAATTTCCTCGGTGAGCCCTGCATACTTTGCGTCGGGGGGCACTGGATACATTTCCGCTGTGTCATAAAAGTCGACCCCGGCATCGTAGGCCATGTCCATAATACGAAAAGAGGTTTTTTCATCCGCCTGATTACCAAAAGTCATGGTGCCCATACAGATATCCGATACAACAATGCTGCTCTTACCCAATCGATTCTTTTGCATATTCAATTCCTGTGAAGGCTGTGTAATGAGGAGAGTATAAAATAAAACTACGAGAGTATAAGACGGATAGTTGATGTCAACGACACACAGTTTTTTATTATCGGTCTTGCGCTTGTCAGCCCCAAAACCAACGATAGAGTTAACATCCCGTAACCGTTCGTATCATGCATCAGGAACTCAGGATTAGATGCTATAACGCCGGTCTATACCTGCTGGCGTTTGTCTAGCGCTTCTGAGCTTGAACCCTAAATTTTTCCGTTCAAAAAATCAAAGACCGTATTTACATGCAATCGTACACCGGTCACCAATACTTCTTCATTTATATAAAAGTGAGGACTGTGGTTGTAATAGATACCCTTGCCACCCTCTATTGGCCTGATCCCCGCCGGTCCGCCGAACTCGGAGTCTTGCGCGCCCAGGCCGATGTATAAACCCCCAATTGGATTAATGAACTCTGAGGCGTCGTCGTAGCCAAGGGAGGGTGGCCCCTCAAACACATTGGTAGCACCCACTACTCTCTCTAGTGTTGGAAGCATGCGAATTACCCATTCCGGATCATTGTAAACTGCCGGGACAAATTGTTCCCATACGACTTCGGCCGTTTGCCCGTGCGCCTCAGCTATATTTGATGCGATACGCTCCACCCGCATTTTTATATCTTGTAACAGGTCGTTATTGAGCACGCGCAATGTCCCAACCAGTGTCAGATTGCTACCGATGATATTGAAGCGTCCCTCGTCGATCACTTTGCCAATGCTTAGCGTTAATGCCTCGTTGGCTGGAACCTGCCGATAAATTTGCGCCAACGCGCTGATGATCTCTGCTCCGACGGGCATGGGATCTTTGCCGGCCCAAGGTGCAGAACCATGGGTACCCGCGCCCGCGATTTTGATACTGAGCTTGTAAGAGTTGGCCAGGGCGTTGCCTTTGGCATAGCCTACTGCATTATTGGGCGAGGGCGCCAGGTGAATGGCGAACACCATGTTGGGTTTGGGGTTTTCCAACGCGCCTTCACGCACCATCATCGAGCCTCCTCCCTCTTCGTCTCCCGGTGGCCCCTCTTCAGCACCCTGAAAGATAAATTTCACAGTGCCGGGAATTTGTTCACGCATAGCTGCTAACACTTCTGCGGCCCCCATCAGCATCGCTGTATGGCCGTCGTGCCCGCAGGCGTGCATAACAGGCACTGCGCCCTCGGGCCAGGTCTCATCAATTCTGGTGGACTTAAACGGTAGCGTTTGCATCTCTTTAACCGCATTTGCATCCATATCAGCCCGGAGCGCGATAACTTTGTCGCCCGGCTGGCCGCCCTTCAGAACCGCTACAACACCGTGCACGCCAACCTCGGTAGTCACATCAAGTCCAAGCGAAAGAAGATGATCAGCCACTAGCGCGGCGGTTTTTATTTCCCGATTGGAGAGTTCCGGGTGCTGGTGAATTTGGCGTCGCCATTCGATCACTTTTTGCTCCACCCGCTCAGCTGCTGTGTCGATATCACTATAAGCCTGTGCACTCGTTTCTAAACTGAGCGACAGGAGGCATGCAAGCATTATCGGGAGCTCGACAGGCGCTTTGCACAGCGTCTTCAAAGTTTGCCAATTCATTAAGAGATCTCCAGATAACATTTTATTTGATGTCGGCCAGTCATTGCTTGGAATTTATTGCAGGTTCGGAGCTGGAGGCTAGTGTAGCATTGGAGGTGGAAGGCAGTCGCTGGGCGGCAGTTTACCTGCGACATTCACGGAGTTATGCGCGCCCATCAAGACGATGTCGCTTTCAAGCTGGGGTCCATTCACAGGTCTTAAAGTGGTATTGAGCTTGGCCGTTTGGCACACGATCAAAAAGCAATTGTACAGCCACAGCGCTAGACCCGTAAGGCGGGTGACTGCTAAGCTAAAACGCTTCGCGTTGACTCACGGGGAGTGGGCACCAGAGACAATCCATACTATCGAGCCGTTTGGGAATCATCGGGCTCGGCATTCGCATAAGGCTGTTTTATGACAACAACATCGAGAAAGGACGCTGAATTCGAGGTTATCCTATGGGGTGCGACTGGATTTACCGGCGCTCTTGTTGCTCGTCACCTTGTGGAGACTTATGGCTCTGATCTCCGATTGGCGCTGGCTGGTCGCAACATTTCAAAGCTCGAAGCCTTACGGGACCAACTGGATCGACCAGATCTGCCGCTCATAAAGGCAGATAGTAACGATAGAAGTTCTCTGGATAGCATGGTCGCTCGCACCATAGTCGTTTGTACCACCGTGGGCCCCTATGCAACTTACGGTAATGATTTACTGGCTGCCTGCGCCTTTGCAGGTGTCGATTATTGTGATTTGACAGGTGAAGTTCAGTGGATGGAGCGAACGATCGATCACTACCTGGACGATGCCCGAAAAAGTGGCGCGCGGATCGTCCATACCTGTGGTTTCGACTCCATCCCTACTGACCTCGGGACATTATTTTTGCAGCAGGCGATGCACGAGCAGTTCGGCGAGTACTCAGATCAGGTGAAATCTCGTGTAGGCAAATTCAGTGGCTCCGCCAGTGGCGGAACGATAGCCAGCATGATGCACATGTTTGAGGAAGCTGCCAATGACCATGCAGTGCGTGAAGCTATGATCAACCCTTATTCCTTGAATCCAAAGGGAGAGCGAAGCGGCCCGGACCAGCCTGATCTCAACAAACCTGAATACGATAATGACTTTCAACAGTGGACCAGTACCTTCGTGATGGCCGCTATCAATACCCGGGTTGTAAGGCGCAGCAATGCACTTGCTGGATATCCCTACGGTCGGGATTTCATATTCAGTGAGCGTATGCTGACAGGAGAGGGTGGTCGAGGTAAGCGCAAAGCAGCAATAGTCTGCATGGGTAGTCAGTTGACACCTCTTGTCATGTCGGTCAAACCCTTACGAAAGCTGGCCGCGCGGCTTTTGCCGTCGCCGGGGGAAGGGCCGAGTGCAGAGGCGCAACTCAAAGGTCACTTTGAATTATTTTTCCATGGAATAAACGCTGATAGTGGCAATAGTCTCAAGGTTCGAGTAAGCGGTGATCGTGATCCCGGCTATGGCGCTACTTCGCGAATGCTTGGTGAGGCGGCAGTTTGCCTTGCACGTGATGACCTTGATTGCGCCGGTGGTATTTGGACCCCAGCTACGGCCATGGGAAAAAGCCTGACTCGCCGTTTACAGCAAAGCGCGGGCATGCACTTCGAGCTTATTGATGCCTGACTACTCTGGCTCAGGTGGTATTCGAATGGAATATCTCGAAGCACGAAACGACGCCTATAAGGCAAACACGACAAGGTGTTGGTGACTTGTCAAACTCACAACAGATGTTCAGCAATGCTTTTTTCAGTGCTAAGTCGATGAGTGCATTACGTTCGACCTATTCCAGCAAATTCAGATAGGTTTCCAGGTTTTCTAACTCCTGACTACCTGGGGCCAACTGCCTTCCTCCACCGTGGCTGATTTGGCCGCTGGCTTTTCCGGTCACCCAGTCGCTGAGATCGCGGCTGGCGGGTAATTGATCGCGGAAGTCTTGAAAATTCTGATGATTTTTTTCCTGAAAATTGGCAGTGTTGTTAGTAACCAGAACCAATGCCGACCCACTGTTTGGAGCACTACCCCCGGGCATGTGGCAACGCACGCAAAGTGTTTGGACGATAGGAGCGGAAATATTCTGCTGGTAGTATTGCAATGCGTCTGGGGCGGGCTCCGCAAACATGTCCTGTGCCAGTGCCGATAAGGTCGTCTGATTCGCGCCATCACGTATTGCCTGCGCCAGCGCCTCTACCTGGGAAAAGTCCCGGAGGTACAAGGGCTTGTGGACAATAGTTGTCCATTTAAGAGCATCAACATAGTTGACCCGCTCATCATTGTTGACGTCACCTAGTATTTCAGCGGAGAGCTGATTCAAACGGACACGCAACTGGGTGTTGTCCAGGTCATCCAGTTCAGTCTTAAGTAGCTGGTAAAGAGCCTCTGTGATCGGCGATATGACAAAGTTACCATTGCGCAGCTGCCTGCCCGTGATCAGAGCGTGCCAGAGACCGTTTACCTCGCTCGCGGGCTTGGCATCGATGACGAAGTTGCTATCTACATCAATGTCGGCTCCACCTCGCGCAGTGATCAGGTACCAGTTCTCTGGGTCGTAGGCTTTTCCATCAACAAAGAAGTTGCCCAGGTAGAGCAATTTAGCCAGATCATTGAGCTCGTCGAATTCGTCCTGGGAGCGGGTAGCTATAAAGCCTGCCTCAGTAAGAGAAGTGAGTCCGTCTTCAATAGACTCTCCGCTGCGCAGATCGGTGACAGTGACTCTTGCACCGGTTACGGAGCTACCCAGTTCGGTATGGAAGCAGCCAGCGAGCACCAGTGAAAATAGGCTCATTGTCAGGAGTCTTGGCAGTAGTAACATCGGCTCACCCTCGGCTCGGTGTTTGTGACAGTTCAGCATATTGAAATATTTACGTGCGTTCGGTGCCCTTGGATTCTCTCATGTAAATTGGAGCTGCCAAAATAACCCGCCATAAAGAGGCATCGAGTAACCCACCGTAAAAGTGAGTGAGGTAAGCCGGACCTTAGCTTGGAGCGCATGCTTCGGTCTCCAATTTGTTCAACTATACTGGAAAGACTATTGCTAACAACGAATTGCATATGACTGAATTGCCTCTCACAAGGGTCGCAGCGAGCGATTTAAAGCAGCGCTACATTCGCAGTGCTATCCGTAATACGCAGAGTTTGGCAGCAATAGCCCATGTAGCCCGGGACGAGGATATTGCCGCGCTAACTACGCTATTGTCAAATCCGGATATATCACAACCTATCTATACCCTTCCTGATCGGATAGATCATGACTCCGTTGCCTCTTTTATCCACCAACACCTCGATGAACGTAAACGCGGAGAGGGCCTTTTGATGGTCAGCACTGACGAGCATGAACGAGCAATAGCCTATTACGATATTCAGGTTTGGCCACAGTGGGCATCCTGTGAACTTGGCGGGGCTATTGATAGCGACTATCAAAACACCAGGCAAGGTAGCTCTGGCGCATTACAGGCATTTACCTGGCTATTTGACGTTATTGGCGTTGATTTAATTTGTGAGACAGCGGCGCTCGATAATGTGCGTACGGCACGACTGCTGGACCGAATAGGCTTTACGTATATGGGCGAAATTAACAGCAAGTTACCTGGAGGGGGCCTTCGCCCTTCGCGCTACTGGGAATTAACAAAAAACGACTGGCAAGGTTTGCAGTCCAAGCCATAGGCACTTTTCGTAGCGTCACGTGGGTGAACGCAAGAAGGTCGTAACAAAAGACGAACCCGGTACTTCGGTCGGGTAAAAGCTGCCTAGCGCTAATCTTGCTCATGGTGACAGGCACAGGCGTGGTCCTGTTCCCGCACAATCAGGCCAAAGGTTTCGCTGCGACAGCGCTCCATTACCTCGAGGCAACACGGGTGAAAGTGGCAACCAGCGCGAGGGGTGCTTGCTTGACCCTGGCGCTGGTGATCGGCGACACTCAGTTATGCCAGCCGTTGTAAATCAACAGACCCATCGCGTTTACTTGTTCCGATTTTTAGGAGCAGTATTGGTGCTCGCATTATGCGTGATCGCAATCAATTATATTATCGATCCCTATGACATATATCCGGACGTTGGTTTAAATTCTCCAGTCAGCAGACTAGACCGTGTCAACATCAGGCTCCATAAGCCATACGCACTTTAACAGATGCGCGCTGAACACGTCGTTATCGGCAGTTCACGCGCTGCCAGCTTACCGCCGGGTGTTATTGGCAAGCACTCATACAATGCTTCACTTCCGGGTATATGGATGCGAGAGCTAAAACTGATGCTTGAGTATGCACACACAGTAAGGCCGCTGAAGTCTGTTTTCATCGCACTTGATTACTACATGTTTCGCACCGAAAACGTGGGGAAAGTCAGAGAGGGACTTCCACCAGAGAGGCTACTGACACTCGCTGCCACTATGCGAGACAGGTTTGCCCAAAGACGGCAACGGTCGAAGGACCAATGGGTTAGTTTGCTCTCTGTTGACTCCCTGGTTCAGTCAACTCTTTCAATGTTCAGCAACGAAGTTCCCCAGTCCGAATACCTGGATGATGGAACCTGGTTGTACTATCCGCAAAAAAGTACCAACTGGCTGTATTCTTTTGTTAACAAAAAACGAATGCGAGAGTTTCTGGCTGAGTCTGGCGAACTGGATTTAGTGGAATTTGTTGACTTAATTGACTTTTTATCGGCTAACGATATCGACACCACTTTTTTCCTGTCTCCGTTTCACGGCAGTGTGATTAACTCCGTTAAAGCTGCGCAGAGGTGAAAAAAACTATTTGGTGTGGCAGCGTCGGGTTACCAAAAAGGTCAATGCTTCTGGCAGCGGCTTTCGCGTTACCGGCATTGAGCATAATCCGGGAATCACGCTTGAACCTATCGGAATCGAAAATTCTTTTTATACCGACGGCATGCACTTTTCGCCAGAGGCTGGAAAAATCATTATGGAGTGTATTACTGTCGGAGACTGCAGCGATCAATTAGATGTTCGCGTGCTCACACCTGGCAACATTGATAGCTATCTGCGCGATGTGAGCCGACTGATGAACGCATACCCTGTGAAAAACCCACAGGATTTTGCTGCTTTGCAGAAATGGCTGCGGAATGTGCAACTCATCCCCGTGTCCAAAACCGCAGAGCCTCCAGGCAATCAGTAATAAACCAGGCGTCAGGTTCAGTTCGCGATAGCAGCTCTACCCTCGTCTACGGCTGCAGCCACCAGATCTATTATCTCGCCCAAAACCAGGCCGATGGGATCACCAGCAGCTGCACGGGTATAATCGTCGATGGCAACATAACCACCAATACCACGCTCCACATCAATCCATGAGATAGCACCGTACGCACCAGG
Organism: Candidatus Seongchinamella marina; assembly: GCF_026262685.1. Lineage (NCBI taxonomy): Bacteria > Pseudomonadati > Pseudomonadota > Gammaproteobacteria > Cellvibrionales > Halieaceae > Seongchinamella > Candidatus Seongchinamella marina. The sequence goes on along the minus strand of NZ_SHNP01000006.1, from coordinate 131,899 downwards.
ATCATAAAACACGCTAGGCGCTCCGCCAGCAGCGTCGGCAATAATCCACCACCCCATCCCGTAGGGCGTGCCAAACTTACCCGCTCGATCCACCTGCATAAACTCTACCGATGATTTCGACAGCACCTGGTTGTCGCCACATTTACCGTCGCGCAAATGTAATAGCAGCAATTTGGCATAGTCCTGCATGTTACTGACAGCCCCACCTTCGATGCTGGGATTATCCAGCCCCAGGAGGCTATCTGGATTACCCGACCATGCCCCCTGGTTTGACCACATATTCCCAAACTGAAATACATCAAGTTCACAGGGGTCGCCAATATAATCTGAAAATGCCTGTCGCCAGGTTTGGTTGCTCACCTGCTCTATCACGGTACCTGCCAATTGCCACTGCGACCCACCGTAGTTAAAGGCTTCATCAGCAGGTTGAGTAGACGGTAATAAAGTGCTGTAAATAATTTCGCCACAGGCTTCAAGTGTGCCCACTGCAGCGTACTGGCAAAGATGTGCTCCGTACTCTGGTAACCCAGTCAACCCGGGAATGCCCGAAGTGTTGCTCACCAGCTGCGTCGTTGTGCGGTCTCCATAGACTCCCTCCCAGGGGAGGTAATTGTCAATGGATGCTTCGATATCGTAATTAAGTGACTCATCGTCGTTTACGGCCATCATTAAGGTGACAGCGGGTACTTTGCTGGTGGAAGCCAACATGACTACGATGTCCAGCGTATGATCGCCAAGCGCAGATTCGTGCACTACCCCCTGAGTCGTATCTACCAGGGTGTAGGAGATACCGTCAAATATTTCGCTGTCATCGAGAAAGCGCTGAAAACGGTCGTCTACCGCGGTAAAGCTATACTCGGGAACAGGTTCCGGCTCCGGCGGCGGCAAAGCATCATTGTCACTATCTCGACCACTGTCGCTGCAGGCAGTCAGTAACGAGCAACCGATAGCGAGGTGAATAAACAAGAGTTTTAATTTCATACTAGCGCAACCAATACTGATATCGGAAATGAGCTAATTTACGTGACAACATAAAGACTGTCGAGCTGACCAGACGCATTAACCGATGCGTGTTCGAGGCAAGGAGTGCAGATGAATTGAGGGCTCAAATACTCAAATCAAGCAGGTTGTAATCGAAGATGTCGGCTTTGGCAGCGGCGTTCCAAATATAGGCCTGATCGTCTTGCTGGAACGGCAAATAGCGATAGGGCGTTTCATCCGGATATTGTTGCTGCCGTGCATCTATCGCATAGCCCAGTACCTTAGAGCGTTGCTGAATGACGTCTTCGGTGTATACCGCGACATCGCTATGTATGCCTGCACCCTTAACGTTGAGCACCGATGAGCGACGGTGGAAACCGAAATTGATCGTCAGGCGCCGCTCGTAACCGGAATTGGCAAAAGACCCGTGGACAAGCTGGCGGTTACATATCACCACATCTCCGGGGGCACACACTAAAGGAACCGCTCCCTCCAGGCGTTCGCTGCCAGAATTCGCAACCATTTTTTTAATGTCGACCTTGCCCACTTTATGCGTTCCTGGGACTACCCAGACTCCGTTCACCGGCGTGCTTCCGTATACTTGGGCCATAAAGTTGAAACCGTGTATACCTTCATCGAACTGCGGGCTGTCCCAATGTGTGACACCATCCTGGTGCCAGGAAACCGCCGCTCCAAGACCAGCATCTTTTATAAACAGGACTTCGTTGAACGGCGCAAAATCGCTGCCATTAATTGCGGCGGCGACCTTCAGCAGTTCAGGGTGACCATACAAGCGTAGCGCCGCATCGGAGAACTGCAGGGAACCAAATAGCACAAAGGGCGCGGCTTCGGGGGCAGCTGTATCCGCTTCAAGCTCCTTCAGTTTCACCTGGTGTCGTCCGTTGGCCGCGTCAGTTCCTCCGAGAGGATCACTCAGCGGCTTACACCAAGCCAGCCCCGGCCCGTTGCAGTCCGCTCCTATCGCGGGTCGCCCCTGTGAGTCTAGTTTCCCGTCAGGATGGGTAGGGAAGCGTGAGCGCATTTCTTCAATGTCCTGCAGGATATCGTCCATTTCCCTATCGCCAATGGCCGCTTCAAATACGTAGAAACCATACTTTGAATACGCTGCGAGAATTTCCGGGCTGAGTTGGCCGTCGGTGTCGAAGCAAATCGGGCCACGATTGCCCAGTGCATAGGCGTGGTGCAGACCCTGCTGCATATAGTGCTTCACCGCATCGGCTTCATCACCATAGTGAGCGGCGCAAGCGTTAATAGATTTACTGTAATCGGGAAGTTTCATAATAGTTGTCCAAGCCGTGTCTTGATATTTCTGCTGTTTCCACAAGGAGCATGCCGATGGGGGGATACCTGCCCTACGACAACGAGTCAACGTTTAGCGCCTGTTTTTACTGGAGTTGACGCCAAAGCTGACCCGGTGATTGTATCTTAGCCCAGCATGGGTGTCATTTTGATACGCTGAATGAACGAGAATTCTATAGCGCCAAGATTGAATGCGTCCAAGCTACCGGTGGGCGTATTCGACCGGCGTTTATGGGCTCTTTGTAATGACCCCCTTAACATCCAGTGAGACTGGCACCATGATGTGCGCATAAGGCGTATCACCCCACATCACGTAGTGTCCGCCGCCGCTGGGATCGGTGGGAATGCCTTCGAGCAGTTCCCTGGGCCCGGTTAAGTGAGCAGGTTGCCAAAATCAGTGTTTATAGCGGAATTAACGTTTTATAGCGTATTGTTGCGTCTTGTCATTGTCGGCCAATTACAATTTAGGCAGCTGGTATTAAGCATTACTGGACGTCAAGAACTGCTAAGTGACGATCGTAATCATTATTTTTGCGACTCTTGTTCTGTCAATAGATCGTAGTATGCTGCTTCGAGGCACTCGAATCTTCGAGGGCTAGTCCAACAGAATTGGAGAAATATCATGTTAAAAGACTTCAAAGAGTTCGCAATGCGCGGCAACGTGGTAGATATGGCGGTGGGTATTATCATCGGCGGCGCTTTCGGCACAATCGTTAAGAGTATGGTGAACGACGTTATCATGCCTCCGGTAGGTTTACTGCTGGGTGGGGTCGACTTTACCGATCTGTTTCTTACGCTGAAGGAAGGCGCTCAGGCAGGTCCATACTCAACTTTGGCCGCGGCGCAGGAGGCAGGTGCTGTTACCATCAGCTACGGCGTTTTCATCAATGCCGTAATCAGCTTTCTGATCGTTGCATTTGCCGTATATCTGCTAATCCGCGGCATTAACAACTTGCAAGCAGAGGAAGAAGAGGCCGCCCCGGCTGAGCCAACAACCAAGGAGTGTAATCACTGCTTCTCGGAGATATCGATTAAGGCGACTCGATGCTCTCACTGTACTTCTGAGGTCAGTTAGCCATATTCAGGATGTCATTATTGCTAACGGCCTAACCCGCTGCGGGTTAGGCCGGTTGGCTGCTCCTACAAGAAATGGCCCCATGTTAACCCCGCTCGCAGTTCACTTTAAAGCTCACCGCGGTTATGCCATTGAAGATCGCTCTGTAAATTAACTGAACGGACTATATGCCGCTCAACAGCGCGCCCTCAGGGGCAGTTGTTGAGCAATAGTGCCTGGAAGCTGACATGCTCAAATTGGGTCTTTAGGTGCAGACTTGCGACGTCGCAACCAGAGTAAGTCATTCCTCAGTTTTGCTATAAACTGACGAACGAATATAGAGGTAAAATTATCGAGACTCTGATCTAAATGCCGGGCATTCAGGTTTAGTGCGATAAAAAAGGTAATAGAAATATGAAACTTGCAATTCTCTCCTGTGCCCCGAATGCTTATAGCACGCGACGTTTGAAAGAGGCGGCAGAACAGCGTGGCCATCAGGCAAAAGTGCTAAACACACTCAAGTTTGCTATAGACCTCGAACGGGGCTCACCAGATCTGTATTACCGCCAGAAGGCCTTGAGTAACTACGATGCGGTGCTGCCGAGAATTGGGGCATCAATCACATACTACGGCACAGCGGTGGTCAGGCAGTTTCAGGAAATGGACGTATTTTGTGCAAATACTGCCCACGGTATCTCCAACTCGCGTGACAAGCTTCGCAGTTTACAGATTCTCAGCAGGCATCATGTGGGTATTCCCAGAACTACGTTTGTTCGCGATAAAAAAGACGTACTCCCGGCGATTGAGCGCGTGGGAGGTGCACCTGTAGTCATCAAGTTGATCGAGGGAACGCAAGGAATTGGCGTGTTACTCGCCGAGTCAGTGACTCAGGCTACTTCGATAGTCGAACTGTTACAGAGCCAGAAGCAAAATGTGCTTATCCAAAAATTCGTTGCCGAAAGCAAGGGCAAGGATGTCAGGGCCTTTGTAGTCGGTGACCGGGTGGTAGCAGCTATGAGGCGGGTGGCGCAGGGCCAAGAGTTTCGCAGCAATGTTCACCGGGGAGGCATAGCAGAGCCGATAGAGTTGGACGAGCAATATCGGGAAACAGCTGTCCGGTGTGCGCAAATTCTTGGTTTGCAGGTCGCTGGCGTCGATATGCTGGAGGGCGAGGATGGGCCGCAGGTAATGGAGGTAAACTCGTCGCCAGGCCTGGAAGGGATTGAAACTTGTACGGAATTAGATATTGCCGGTGCAGTCATTGACTACATAGCGGCTCAGGTCGATTTTCCAGAAATCGATTTGCGTCAACGTTTAACGGTGAGTAAAGGTTATGGAGTGACGGAAATTTATGTCCCGGAGGGTTCTAAATTTATCGGCCAGACTATTACAGAGACGCGGCTAGCAGAGAGCGATATCAACATTCTTACACTTTATAGAGGCGATAAAATCATTCCAAATCCACGTAACGAACGTGTGCTGGAGCCCCGCGATAAACTGCTTTGTTTCGGTAAGCTAGAATCTATGCGCGGGATGATACCCGTTAAGACCAAGCGTAAGCGTAGGCCTGTTATTCAGGACCTCGATACTCAAATCGTCGATACTCCTGATGAGTCGACAGAAAAGGAAGACTCATGAGCACAGGAAAATCAGTACTGGGCTGGCGTGAGTGGCTGGGTTTTCCCGAGCTTGGAATATCAGAGATAAAGGCGAAGGTAGATACGGGCGCACGAACCAGCTGTTTGCACGCATTTTCCGTCGAACCATTCGAGCGCGAAGGTAAGGCATGGGTTCGTTTTTGCATCCGTTCCGAGCACAGTGATACGACGCAAGATGTTCAGTGCGAAGCTTTATTAAAAGATCAGCGCACGGTCAGAGACTCAGGCGGGCACGAAGAGCAGCGTTTTGTTATAGAAACGGACATCATGATTGGAGAGAAAAAGCACCGTATCGAGGTTACGTTGACAGACAGAGATAGTATGAAGTTTCTTGTGCTACTCGGGCGCACTGCAATACGTGGCCAATATCTTGTGGATTCAGGAAGGTCGTATCTACAGGGAAAACGAATAAAAAGGCGCAAGAAAGCAGGCACTGCAGAGTGATGCCTCGCGTTGCTTTGGCATTGGGAGTTTGAGGATTACATGCCTGATTTGATGATAGGTGGCATCGCCATCAGCCCTGGTCACCGCCAGTCGATTGATGTTCGAGTCGCGCCTATGTATACCCATGATGATATGTCGATTTCTGTGCAAGTGATCAGGGGTAAGCGGCCAGGCCCTACGCTGTTTATTAGTGGAGCGATTCACGGAGATGAAATCAATGGCGTAGAAATCATCCGCCGCGTTCTTCAGCACAGGTCGCTAAACAGTCTACGCGGAACCTTGATCGCGATACCCATCGTAAACGTACACGGATTTCTCAACCACATGCGCTATCTTCCGGATGGCCGCGATCTGAACAGGTCATTTCCGGGCTCACCCAGGGGTTCGCTCACCGGCAGGGTTGCCCATACTTTCATTGAGCAAATTGTTAGCAAATGCACCCACGGCATCGATTTGCACACGGGGGCCAGGCACCGATCCAATTTTCCTCAAATTCGAGCAGATCTGGATAACCCGGACGCCTTCGCGATGACCGAGGCCTTTGGGGTGCCGCTGGCAATTGATGCCAAGACTCGAGATGGGTCGTTAAGGGCTTGCGCCGGTGACGCGGGTATACCGGTGATTCTTTACGAGGCGGGTGAGGCATTGCGCTTTGACGAGCTTTATATTCGAGCGGGTGTCAAAGGTGTTATCAACGTTATGCGAAGTATAGGAATGTTACCCAAATCACGGAGTAAAAAAGTGCCTCGACCACCTATTGTCAGCGACCAAACAAGCTGGTTGCGGGCTCCGGAGAGTGGCATTTTGCGCACCTTTGCTCCGCTGGGAGGAAAGGTAGAAAAGGGGCAGGTCATTGCAATGGTCGCGGATCCTTTGGGTGCCGATGAGACACCCGTAGTTTCGCCTAGCAATGGAGTAGTCATTGGGCGAACAAATTTGCCGCTAGTCTATGAAGGGGATGCAATCTTTCATATAGCTGAGTACGGACGCAAAGTTGCTACCGTCGAGAAAGATGTCGAAAGGTTCCAAGAAGAGCACCAACTGGATGACTCCATAACTGAACCAGAGGCCGCTGGAGAGGCACCTATTACCTGAGCGGGTTTCGGCAGCGTTTAAGACAAGCCAGGCTCGCACAATACACCTTTTCTCCAATTTCGGGCCAGCGCATCTAGAGCCGGTTCAGGCAGACCCGTCTGGAAGTCGTCTCGCTGCACCCAGCTGGCTGTGGAGCCAAGCAAGCAAAGACCCTTTACTCTTTCAGGGTGATCATGGGCAAACTTGATCGCCATTGAGCCACCGACTTCTGGCTTATAAGTCGTTAACACTGTTGCTACGAAAAAAAATCCTAAATGCCTTATACTTACTGACGTGAATTATGAGAAACCATCAGCAGACGACCAAACAGATGTCGCCAATCAGCCAATTCAAAGGCATCGGTACCTCGAAATTCTGCATCGATTCACGCTCAGCCAAGAACCACTAAAAAGCGTTGAAGACATCTGCTGGAACATAGCGAAAACTGCTATTGCAGAGCTCGGCTTTTTAGACTGCGTGGTTTATTTAGTGGATGAAGACAATGAATACCTCTTTCAAGTCGCTGCACATGGACCGAAAAACCCTGACCAGCGGCAGATTGCTAGTCCGTTAAAAATCAAGGTAGGCGAGGGCGTAGTTGGACATGTAGCCTGCACAGGGGAAGCTCAAATTATCTCTGATACACGACAAGATTCTAGATATATCCTTGATGATGAATTCCGTCTTTCGGAACTGGCTGTACCTATTACCCATCAAGATCGTGTTATCGGCGTGCTGGATTCAGAGCACCCGGACGCTGATTTTTTTTCCACGGAGGACGTTCAGCTCTTCAAAACGATAGCAGCGTTGGCGTCTAATCGAATTGATACCGCAATTGCAATGGAGCGCCTGGAACAGGCTGTGCTGGTGCTGAGCGAAAAAGAGGCGGAACTTAAATCACAAGCTCTGGATCTTACAAAAGCACGACGCAGTGCGGAAAGCGCATCCGAAGCAAAAAGTAGATTTCTTGCAAATATGACGCACGAGATACGAACACCGATGACGTCTATAGTCGGTTACGCAGATTTACTCTCGGCAGGGGAACTTGATGATTTCCAGAAGATTAAGTGGCGCAGGCAGTTGATTTCGAGCACCCGTCATCTTCAGGAACTGATAGGAAACGTGCTTGACGTTGCCGCTGTTGAAGCCGGTAAGGCAACACTTGATCTGGATCGTATCTCATTAACAGGTTTTTTGGACGATTGCGTAGAGAATCAGCGCCCTCGAGCTAAATCGAAAGAGCTTGAACTAGTAATCGATTATCAGGGAACAGTTCCTACAGAGGTAGTAGTAGATAGAGTCAAGGTAAGACAGATTCTCACAAACTTAATATCTAACGCGCTTAAGTATACTGAAGAAGGCTACGTGAAAGTGACGGTCAGCGCCGCTCCCGTTAATTCTGGATGTAAGCTAATTTTTCAGATTGAAGATACAGGATGCGGAATGGCTCCGGATTTAATTAACGAGGCATTTTTACCGTTCTCGCGTTTACACAAAACCAGCAATGCAAGTGAAATTGAGGGTGCTGGATTAGGTCTGGCGCTGGTTACAAGCTTGTTGAAACTAATGCAAGGGTCCTTGGAAGCTAAGTCGGAAGAGGGAAGAGGAACGACCTTTAAGATTGCCCTGGATGTCGCTCTCTCTCCAGATGCGCAGTGGTTCAGACCTGGTGCAGAAGTGCTGGAATACAGTCGCGACACGACTCCAAGTGGCGAATCCGAAGCCGCTTTAGATGGGTGGCGGATACTTCTTTGTGAGGATAGTGTCAGCATTGCTGAACTACTTATGATTATTCTCAAACAGCAAGGAGCACAGGTAGATCATGTCACCAATGGTGCCCTTGCTTTAGAGTGCTACAAAAAGATGATGAAGCAAAACAGTCCTCCCGATATTGTTATTATGGATATGCAAATGCCAATAATGGACGGTTATGAGGCCGCTACCAAGTTCAAGGCACTTAAAATTGCGTGCCCGGTGGTGGCTCTAACAGCACATGCGATAAAAGGTGATGAGTACAAGTGTATCTCGGCGGGGTGCGACTTTTACATGACAAAACCAATTGATGTTGCGACATTTCCAGAAAAACTAAGAAAAATTCGTAATGCGGTCAACTCTGGCTAGGCTACGAGGCAGACTGTGAAGACCTCGAAAGGCATGCCTGCTCATTTTTCTCGCCCTGACAAAAGACGTGAATTTCTTAATCCGCTATTCTTTGTAAATCTGCCGCTGAATTGTCTACAGATTTAAATGCGTTAACTAAGCGTTCGAGACTGATGAGCTTGGTGATAAACCCATACATGCCAGCCGACAGATCCTGAGGTTTGTCTGCATCGAACGCGTTCGCTGTTAGTGCAACGATGGTTGGCTGCCGAATCGCCGCCTGTCGAATTTTGTGGGTGGCTTCCTTGCCATTCATATTAGGCATTCGAATATCCATAAAGATAAGGTCGTAGTATCCCGCTCGACTTGCATCCACGGCTTCTCTGCCATCTGCGACCATGTCGGCCGTATATCCCATTTGCCTAGCATAGTTGAGATTATGAATTGATTGGCCTCGCTATCTTCGGCGATGACATTGTACTGTTTGATTTCGGTTTTCCGTTGGGCTCGATTGTGAAAATTCATCAGAGCAGCTATCTGCACTACATAATCGATATTGTCCCAGTCGTCTTATCCACTGTTTTTTTATCTTGGTAAGTCGATTGAGAGCAAAGTTCACCGTATTGAAAATTTGGGTGCCGAATCGGATTGGTTAAATTTGCTGATTAACTCAACCGGTGAAGCTATCTATGGTATTGATTCAAGTGGGGATTGTACTTTTGTAAATTCTGCTTTTATTAAAATTTTGAGGTTTGCGTCCGAGAACGATCTGCTCCGGAAAAAAATGCACAACAAATCTGCAAGCGTTATTAGTTTTGTGTCAGCATTAAGCACAGATACTTTTATGATTGCGTTAGGCACGGGCTTGTCTTCATCACCAACAACTTCCGAGCGCGTGCTCAGTGACTTACTTGAAACCCTCGATGTCGCTTGTCAGAATTTTTTGGACAGCTCCTAAGCTGCACAGATCGTGAATATTGTGTCACCTGCTTAGTGAACTACGGGCAATGTGATTTCGAAAACTGCGCCTGCGTCTCGATTATTAACCGATATATGTCCACTAGCATCCGCAATGATTCGGCTTGCTATTGAAAGCCCTAAACCTGTTCCGCTTCCAGGAGGTTTAGTTGTAAAAAACGGGTCCATGACTTTACTGATCACCGACGACGGAATTCCACCTGCACTATCCGCCAATATTATTTTAAGTGTGTCTGAGTCGTTCATTTCGGCGCTAATCATTAAAATACGATCTTGGCGCGGTATGCTGTTGTCGTTAAACGCGTCCCTGGCGTTAGTCATCATTACGACTAAAACCTGCACTAACTTAATTGGATGTATTTTCACAAAAGGTAATCGCTCGGGTAGCATCAGCTCTGAATCAATACTTTCCAATTTAAACTCTGCGGAAAGCATTTCAACGGCATCTTTGATGCAAACTAGCGGATTTGCCTCGCTAGATGATTCTTTTGCTTCGCGACCGTAAAGTCTCATCTGATCAATTATTTTTGCAGCCCTGTCGACCTGACTAATTATTCTTTCTATCCTTTTTTGAACGGGCTCTGTATATGACGATTCTGACAACAGTATATTTTCTAAATTGAGTGATGCTAATTTGATAACGTTGAGGGGTTGATTAATTTCATGTGCGATGCCCGCCGCCATCTCTCCAAGTGAAGCGAGCTTGCCTGTCTGAACTAACTGTTCATTGACCGCTTTAGCTTGTGATGCATCAATAATCACGCAAAGCCGGTCTCCATCAGAAAGATGAAAAAAGCTAATTTGTAACCATTTATTGTCTTTGGCAGCGATTTCTACATGTCCAGAGCGCACATTTTCGTATGCACTACGCAACTGCTGCTCAGTGTCGGTTGGATTTTCTTTTGACATCCAATCAGACGTTACAAGTTTGTCGATCAAAGAGCTGAACGAACCGCCCAACTCTAGATTTGGATCGCCACCGACTAGATCCTTGAAGGACCCATTAAAAAATGACAGCTCCCCGGTCTTTGCGATCAAAGCGATCCCGGCAGTAATTTTTTGGATCGCCTCATGAAGCTGCTTGACTCTCAATTCGTCTTTGGTAAGCGATGAGTGATCATAAATAACCATTAATAGCTCTATTCCATCTACCACCTGAGTACGTTTGCAGCGCACGTCCACAGAAAAGCGTGTCCCATCTTTTCTGACTGCTTCAACGTTTTCCGTAAATACCTGTGTTTTGAAGCCATCTGAATCTTTTGTGTCAAGTATTTCATCCAGTCTAGTTTTAAACTGCGGTGTAAATAAGTGATGTATTGAGCTACCCACAAGCTCCTCGCTGCCCATACCAAACGATGCCTCAACACCAGCGTTGGCAAATGTTATGTCGCCTTTCCTTCCAACTGCGAGTACCCTTTCAGTGACATTATCCGTGATGAAGCGTATTTTGCGTTCCGCTTGTTTTATATGGGTAATATCTTTCCTGAAACTCGCAATGAAGCCATTGGATATTTTTCTGTCGATTGCAGATACGAACCTTCCGTCACTCATCTCATATTCGCTATCATGTGTCCCTGCGTAGAACTCCTTGATTCGTTGCTTATGCCAGTGATTCTCTTGTCCCGGTTCAAGCGAATGCAGGTTTTTTTTCAGGGCAGCATCCAGTAATTCTTCGAACTGTAGGGTTCCGTCTTGATAAATATTCATTGCATCAAGCATTTCTTCAAGCTCTTTGGTAGAAAATACTAATATTCCTTCTGGGTTCCAAAGCCCTAATCCAAAGGGAGCCTCGGAAATCAGGGAAATAAGAGCTTCATTTTCTTCCGCTAATTTTGCATTTTCGTGCGCAGCCCGATATTGAATTTGACTGTTCATGCTAATTAAACAGTATAGGCCGCTGCCGAGGAGGAGTTGTGTCATGAAGTAGGAGATCTTAAATGCGGAAGTTGATGATGCTGTCTCGTAGCTAATAAAATCAGGAGATAATTCTGTACCTACTATCAATAAAAATACTACATATACACCAGCACACACCACGTATTGTATGATTGCTTCTCGCGCGCTCAAAAATATGTAGGCGGTTGCTGTCAAAAGCAGTGCTCCCGCATGATATGCACTGAAATAACCGACACTTAAGATGCTGGTAATAAATAAGCCGGTAAATAAAAATTGAAAAATGGTCGCGCGCACGCGAAGGCTTATGTTTTCGCGGAAGATCAGCAGCACGACTACAATGATATTCAGTAGGTATCCAATAAGAACGCCAGGCCGCCAACCAGTCTCCAACCAGTTAAATGTCACCGCAATATTAGCAGCCAAACCGATCCACACGAGCATCATCATTAACTTGTTGAAATACCGATTACGCTCTGCTAACAGGTGGCTCTGCGAATCAGTATCGTCTCGTGTCGTGACTTCCGGATTGTCTCGCATTGTGACTTCCAATTTTAATTATGCTGTAAATTGGTCTGAACAGAATAAGTTAGACTTCGATAGCCTAAAGTATATTTAGATAAGTTGTTAGTGGCGAGCGATGTTTCTCAATAGCACTGATGAAAAGACATCAGAATTTGACTTAAGTTTCTTTAAGTGGTCAGAGTTCGCTTTTTCGTTAGCTGCGTTAGAACAGTTTTTGAGCAGGGAAAGACCAGGTCGGCATCGCTGTCTCACCGCAAGGGTAGGCTATAGCAACTGTCGCTAAATAAAAGAAGCCGCCTCTTTGTCAACCCGTGTATTTAGGGGCGCGCTTATGCTGACGACGCTTCTGTGCAGGAATCGCTCGATGCGATCCTATGCGCTAATCTTAATGCGCGACTGCATTCAGCACGATTGGTGGGACGTCTGCGACAGTATTTTTACGATATATTTCGCCAAAATCGTGATGATTGTGTAAAAACGTTTTCAATAATTCTGGGTGAAATTTTGAAACATCTGTTCGTTCGTCGCCGTTGCACATTGTGTCTATAGCTGACGCGTGATCCATAGCTTCTTTATACGGTCGACTGGTTCTTAAAGCGTCATAGACATCGACTATGGCAGTAATCATGGCCTCTATAGGTATCTGACTCCCCACAAGCCCACTTGGATAGCCTGTTCCATCATAATTTTCGTGATGATAATGAGCGATTTTCGCTCCTAATCGCATCACGGGGCTTTTCGACGCGGAAAGAATTTCAGCTCCGAGCGTGGTATGAGACTTCAAGCAATTAAACTCTCGACTCGTAAGCGTTCCTGTCTTATTCAGTACGGTATCAGGAATACCTATCTTGCCTACGTCATGCAGCGGCGCCGCCAGGGCGATACTGGAACATCGTTCTTCTGACCAGCCCAGCAGCTCCGCCATTCGCTCTGCGTATTTGCTAATTCGTCGGAGGTGAGCGCCAGTTCCCAAGTCTTTGTATTCTGCGGCATAGGCCAAACAAAGCACTGATTCTGTCTGGCTTTCAGATAATTCGAGTGAAAGCTCCTCAAGTAACTTATCTTTTTCATTAAGCTTGTCATTGAGCGCTGCGGCTTGACTCTCTTGCGCTCTCACTCGACTGATTTCGCTCTCAACTTTCTGTAGTGAAGACTTGAGATCAGCCAGGCGTAGTGGCTTAAAAAGAAAATCTGTAATACCAGTTTTGAGCAGCTCTACTACCGCATGAGCATCCTTCGAGCCTGTCATACAAATTGCTGGCATTGTGCTAACTGCCTGTGCCGACGTGTGGCGAACCTCCTTGATCATATCCAAACCTGAGGTGCCTGGCATATTTAAATCGAATAAAATCAAATCGGCAGATCCGTCTGATCGAATGTACTGTAATGCCTCTTCAGCGCAGTCCGAGTCGACCGTGTCATGGCCCAGTGTCTCTAGCAAATCGGAGACTTCTTCTCTTGTTGCCAGGTCGTCCTCTACGAGCAAAATTTTCATTTCAAAAACCAATTAGTAAGTGGGGTTACTTAAGCCATCCATGAGTACAGCTTAGAAGAAAATCGTGGAATAACTCGCACTCATTCTATTAAATTTATTAAACGGACTTTACGTTCGTCAGGCAAAACAAACGGCGCGTTCTAAAAATGACTTGAGAGAGAAAATCGAGGTGATTTTCTTAAATTTCGAGGTTTTTCTTCGGGATTTCTACGCAGATTACACTTTTCTCGCCCTTGTCACTTAACGTTGTCTCAACTGATTCTATCGTTGTGACGCGCCCGTAGAAATCACCCAGCTCTTCGAGTATTCCCAAAACGAAAGGAGTGAAACCCTGGCGATAGCTTTGATAAGTAACGCTGTAGCGTGATTCAGTCAGCTCTTTTATTGCGAAGCTCGGCGGTGAGTAGTCTAGAAAGGTGCCGGATATCTCTTTGTGCATCGAATCGAGGTTTTGAATCAGAGATACAAAATCACCACCGTAGCTGTCAATGAGTCCGCGAAAGTCATTCGTTGCAACTCTACGAACCCAAAAGCGGCCGAATTGTCGGAGATGGTGGTCTGGAGTTTCGCCGGTGACTTCAACTGCAGCCTTTAAAAGCGCCAGCGTATTTTCATCGTCATGGCTGCGATATTCGTTGAATACCTCTGATTTGACCCCTGAGGAGTCGCTGATCTCCGTCCCCTGCTCGTCGCCATAGACTTCGACTATGTATTTTTTAAATGAACTATTAATGATACCGTACACGTAACTAAGACCTCAAAAAAGTTGAAAAATTACCTGTAACGACCTAGGCAGTGGCCGATCTGCTGAGTGCTTTCTCGCCTCGAAACTGTTTGAGGGTTATCGTCACTCTCAGTCCGTCCTGGACGTTATCAGCCACAATTGTTCCCCCCATTTCCTTAATGACTCCGTAGCTTATTGAGCCACCCAAGCCAGTTCCTTCACCACTAAGCTTCGTCGTCCAAAACGGTTCGAAAATCTTAAAAAGATCTTCTTCTTTCACGCCGCCACCGTTATCTTGCACAACGATCTTTACCTGTCCAGATTCAGCTTCAGCCCTTAACTGTATCTCAGGCCTTTCTGCATTTTCAACTGCCGCATCCCTGGCGTTGGAAATCAGGTTTATGATGACTTGTTCCAATTTTGTAACATCAGACATTACCAGCAAATTATCATCAGGAATCTCTGTCCGCACCATAAGACCGAGTATTTTTAACTGATCTTCTGTCATCGTTAAAGCGCCCTGAATTGCTAGTCGAGCGTCGATGAGCTCAAGCTTTCCGGCATCCACGCGGCCATAGACTCTCATATGATTAATAATTCGAGATGCGCGATCAACAGCTGACTTTATACGTGTTGTCTTTTTCAGTACCTTTTCTTTGTCAGTGTCTGACTTTTGAATTTCAGCAACTATGGTAGCTTGGCATAATGAAACAACGTTTAGCGGCTGATTGAGTTCATGGGCAATTTCGGTCGACATCTGTCCGAGAGTTGCGAGCTTGGAAGCTTGCGCGAGTTGCTTATCTTTCAACTTCTCCTCTGTACGATCCGCGATAATAACCCAAATACCTTTCTTCAATCCTTTTTCACCGAGCCGATCCACAGTATAGAGATCAAGCTGATGTGGGTTGCCGTCACCACAGACAATCTCAATATCTATCGCTGTAGTATGGTTGTTGTTAAAGAGCACTATGGCTTGGTTTTGAATATCGTTCAACGCTACAGAACTCAGTCTGCAGATCTTTGCCAAACTTTCGTTTATGTAACTTCTTTTACCTGTCTCGTCTATGCCCATTACGCCGACTGGCATCTCGTCGAAAAAATGTTGATAACTACCTAAAGTGTCTTGCATCGCAATATTCATCGTTTGAATTTCTTGCGTTAACGCCAGCAATGTATCTTGTATGTTGGCTGTCTCTTCGATAAAAGTCGTCCGGGTTTTCGGCGGCTCGGCGTTTGTCTCTAACCCCATCACAGAAATAATATAATTTGAGTAGTCTCTAGAAAGTACCCGCCCGGGATCTAACGCTCTGTGGACAGAATATCCAAGGCTTATTATAAAAAGAGATAGAGCAAGAAAGCCCCAGCCGGTTGTTAGCAGAAAAGGAGAATAGTGCTGAAATACATATGGCCAAGCGTCCGTAATAGTAATGAATGTCCACTCTATACCCCCAGGGCTGAGAGCCGATACTGACGAAAAAGTCAGATGGGACTGACCGTCAGCAAGAGCCGAGAGCAACATATGGTTATGTATAAATAGCTCCGAGCGAACCCATAAGCTCATGGAATCATTTTCGAATAGGGTGATTTCTTTAAGTTTTGGGTTTTCCGAAAGCGCGTTTTCCAAGCTCCCTGACCGCCCATGCCTCTTGTAGCCTTCTTCAGAAAGACTGATGTGTGTGTTTTCAGTTGAAAAAAAGCTAGAGAATGCTTCTTGACTTTTAAAAGATAATACAAGAACTCCGGATGTGCCATAGGCAGTTAAGAAATCCCACCGCTCGCCGTTAGTATCATCAGCCCTGATAACAGCAAATGCTGAAGGACTTCGGCGAAGCTTGGCAACGGTATACAGAGTTTCTATGTAATCCTCGCCTAAATCTTCGATTTTTTGATCTGCGGAAATTGGAATAAATCTGGCACTGATAATTCCTGCTTCTGCATACCTCTTCTGTTTTTCGTTATTAGATAAAGTGCCCGGGGCAGTGCTAATCGGACCCTGGGTGGCAATTAGCGGCGCAATTCGTTGTCGCATGGCTACGCTATGCTCAGCTTGTATCGCCTCGATAGAGTTGTACATTGCGTACTCCCATGAGGTGTCAAGTTCCTCTAAATCAACGGAAGTCATAAGCAGCGTCACACCGGTAAGGCCAATTGCCATCATCGACTGGACAAATTCTTTTGTTGATATGGTCGACGGAAATAAAGGAAGTGACCTATGGTAGTAAGCATTGATATATATTGCGGCCTTGTCGATTATATGGAACACGAAGATGCAAAATAAACCCTCCATTACCTTTCGCGCGATTTGTAGTGAAGCGAGTTGAACATCGTTATGAGAGAGATAAAATGTGCCGAACATGAGGGGTATAACAGCAAAGTACGCGAAGATAATGCCTTCCGTTACTGTGCCGAATGCCAATTTTTGCGTTACAAAGCGGATCGAAAACGCTTGTATAGTAGCTATCAGTATTAACACGATCGGCGAAAAATGAAAGGGCACAGCAAGGCTGCATCCGATAGCAAAAAGCAATAAGACGAAACACATTTTCTTAAAAGACGTATGGGCGAAAAGTAGAAACAGGAATGCTTCTGTAGCAAATATTGGTACGCCGCTAATAACTATCGGTTCGAGCAAGGCTCCAACAGCAAGGCCCGTAATAATCAATATTAGAATGAATTCGACAACATCGAATTTATCTATTAATGCAGAAAGCCTCATTCCGTATGTCGTGCTATGCGCTTTCACTTGACGTATCGCCTTCATAATTAGGGAGATCGATAATGAATGTTGTTCGTTCCTCACGCGATTCAACACTAATTGTTCCGCTTAATTCACTAACGAGTCGTGCACAAATCGCTAAGCCCAGACCCAAACCCGAATCATCAGAGCGCATCTTCGTTGTGAAAAATGGATTAAATATTTTGTCTATTTCATTTGCAGATATTTCTGGGCCATAGTTACTAATAGAAATCACGGTTTTATGTACACCGTCCACCTTGACGATGATAGATTCGTCATTCGATCGCTGTTTGTTGGCAACAATTGCATCTCTGGCATTAATAACAATATTAGAGATCACCTGCTCCAGCTTTGTCTGTGCCCCTTTTACTTTAAAATAATCTTTGCTTGTTATTACATTAAGCGAAATATTATCTAAGTCAAGCTGTGGGGCAAGCATCTGATGAACAGAATGCACTGCCTCAGACACGTCAAAGACGAGGCGATCCTCTTCCTGAGCCTTTCCGTGTCCTTTTATTCTTGTAATCAGTGTTGCTGCTCGCTCAACCTGTTTTTTAATTCTGTGAATCTTTCCAATTATTTTTTCCTTGTCAGGCGTTTCTTGTTGTATCAGTAATTCGCAGTTTTCCGCTGCCAGCGTTATAACATTGAGTGGTTGGTTCATTTCGTGCGCCATCCCCGCTACTGTCTCGCCCAGTAAGCTCAGGCGATCTGCGTGTTCTGACTGTGACCGCGCCGCCACGAGTTCATCAATATTACTGATAAAAATCAGACTTCTGTCTCTGTACGAGCCCGTTGTTGCTTCATGACTTCTATAGCGCGATACAGCAATCAGCCAATATTCGTTATTTTTACTGGCGTCGCGTATGACAATCTCATCTTCGATAGAGCGTAACGAGCTGTTGCTTTTCAATTCCTCACATTGCTCGGCTACTTTTTTTAGCAAGGGGTTTGCATAGTGAGGAATATTGTTTGAGTCAGAAGAAAACAATTTTGTACCTATGTCTACACTCAAGAGCTCGCGGGCAGAAGCATTCGCAATAATAATTTCACCGTCGTCAGAAAGGAGCAAAATCTTAAACGCTCCGGCAGCATTAACCATTTCTGTTAGTTCGTTATGCTCAAGAAGCATTAGCCGTCCCAATTCCATCTTTTCGGTAATGTCTCTTCTTTGAGCATAGGCCGCGTTTTGTATTCTTCTGACAATCTGATTCATTTCGGGCAGCCTGGAAAGCTTCACATCCAAATCGTAGTCAGACTGCAGGAACCATTGCTCAATTTCCAGCAACTGCTCTGCCATTTGTCGAGACGCGATCGCTACGTAGTAAACACTCGCAATTTGAATAACTAGCACTACGGCCAAAAATATTTCACCTATGGTCATTGACTGCGCCGCTATAATACCGAATTCGCGTTTTAAGGATTGGTATAATTCGAGGTTGTACTCTGCGCTATTCTTCGTTTGCGCGCTCCATTTCATTCCAAACTCTGGAAAATCTGCCGAGAAGACTATCCAGGCACGACGGTGAAAACCTTCATCCATGATGTTTTTGTTCTTGAGTTGTTTCGCCGTGTAATAGTGAGTTAAATCTGTTGATTGAGCCTGTTTCGACTGAAAAACAATCTCACCGCTCTCATGTCTTGCAATAATTGGTCTGTTATAGGCGTGCATGTAATTATAGTTGACGTAAAAAAGCAGATATTTTGATGCTCCGAGAGAGAGTCTGTAAATGCCATTGCCGTGCCTTCCTATAGCTTTTTCACATGGTATCGACGTCGTAGTGAGGCAGGGAAGAAATCCCCGCGTTGCTGTGTCAAACGGATATTTGACTGTGTGGTGCGTGTATAGCGACTTAGCCGTTTCACCGCTTGCACTAATTTTTACCTCAGAGATGAAGGGAGCGACCTGCCTAATCAACTCACTTTGCTCGTTAAAATAATCATCATTTCCTTGCGATTTATAAGTGCTTGCAAGCTGAATAGCGAGCCGTTCCGTAGTACGCAAACTTCGTGCCGTTATTTCAGCAAGGGTAATACCTTCTTGTTTCAAGTGCTTTCTAGTCGAGTCAAATAAGTTGGTTACCTGCTCATTCACGGTTAGACAAGCCATTATGAAAAAAATGAACGCCGCGACTGTATACATGGTCGTCGTCACCAAAGAAAATATAGTGATATCAATTCGTTCGCGATGATTCCCCAGTATTTTGCTATGCGGAAATGAACTGTAAAGTAAATAAACAATGAATACTGCGAGTGCCTTTAATGGAAAATAGAACAAGATGATTAATCGCTCTTGACTCCCCTCGGTTGGCGCTATCAAAGGCAAAAACAGTAGCCTTGCTAGCGCCGCTGCTGTGACAGCAATAGTGGCTGCCTCGGGCCATGAAATACGAAATTCTGTTCTCATCGCCCATTCAATGAATGCAAGCATCATAGCTATTACACAATAATCGAGGACATTCTCCCCAAAGGTAGCTGATGCGTGCAGTTGACTAACCAGAAAAGCAATGAGTGCGAATTGAATGCAAATAAAACTCAGTGCAAATCGAAAACTGTAAAAGACGAGAAAAAATAGCCCGCCCAAAAACACAAGAAATTGATTTGATAGGGCGAAAGCCGGGTGATTGTTTTCAACAAACACGGTAATGCTCGCGCTGCATAAAAGCAGCACTCCGCATGTCAGTAAAAATCTAATGATCGCGCCGTCCGTGGTCGATGACGAAGCTAAGTCCGGCTGTATGATATTTTCCACTGCGCTCTATACACCTTATTGGAGTCTAATTTTAACGAAAGTATTGGCAAAAAAATGAAGTCTCGTCTATATTTAAATAAATTTAAACACACTACTGAGTGCACTTATAGATAAACTAATCCGGTTAATTAAAACGGATATTTAATGTGATATTGATAGTAGATGATGAGCCAGATATAGCCGAGGAACTCGCTGACCTAATAGAATCGACAGGTAGGGATGTGATTTATGAGACCAGTGCGTTATCTGCGTTGAAGGTAGCCAAAAATCAGAGTTTAGATCTGGTCATTACTGATATGCGGATGCCAGACATAGATGGAGCTGAGCTGATTCGACGAATCCATGATAGTTGCGATGACAGGGAGAAACCTGGGTTTATTGTTGTGTCGGGTCATTTAGGCGCCTCGGATGATCTCTCGCATCTTCACAATATTGATTACACCCTGGTACCCAAACCTATTGATGTGAACGTTTTGTTATCGCTCATAGCGGCCAAGGAGCAGAAATAAGTCAATGAAAGAAAAACCAGCTGTGCTGATTCTTGAGGATGATAAAGATCTGGCGGATGAAATTAATTTTGCTGTGAGCAATGCTGGCTTTGAAGTCGCGATATGTCACTCAATTAAGAGCTTTTGGCAATATGTCAGTCATCGGGAGGTAGATGTCATGATCGTTGATCTCGGCTTGCCAGATGGGTATGGCCTCGATGTTATTCGCGAGGTGCGTGCTAGCAGTGAAGTCCCGATAATTATTACATCGGGAAATTCGGCGGTAGAAGAGCGAGTAGCAGGGATTGAGTTAGGTGCCGATGACTTTTTAGGTAAGCCCTATAACAGTCGCGAAATAATAGCTAAAATCACGCGCTTACTATCTCGCTCTCGAGGGTCGCAGTTTTCGGGGCGTATTAGCCGACTGGCAGGCAGTGCAGAGTACCTGTTTTCTGGTTTCGCCCTAGACACTCAGGCTATGTCGTTGACCTCTCCAACCGGTAAAGATATTGCACTTACAACTTACGAGTTTCTTGTGCTCAGGTCGCTAGTAGAGCGTCCAAGTATCGTTCTGTCACGTGCTTCTCTGGTTGACTTTGTCTATGCCGAAAATTCCTATGGTTCCGAGCGAACTATAGATAACTTGATCAGTCGTATACGAGCAAAGCTGTCAGCTTACACGGACACTAATCTTGTAAAAACCGTTCGTGGTGTAGGTTACGTTTTCACAGGAACCGTAAATTTAGAATAACGTATTATTGTTCACTCAGTCGCACCAAAATTAGCGGAGTGGCTGAAAATCTCAACCCACCTTTCCTCTGCATGGCCTTGCCGACTTATTGTTTTTCAGAGCCTAAAGGTGAAAAGTAATGGTCCCCTCGACACTTGCGGATGCCAAAGCTTTGCTGGTGACCGCAAACAGCACAATTGCTTGTTCCTGATGACACTCTGGGTGTTTTGAAAAAGATTTTCAAACGCGAAGCACACACCGGGCATTTCGAATTAAAGAAAGACAAGACAAGAATCAGTGCTCTTTGTAAAGACGTTACTTCACCTTGATTTTGCATTTTATTGTTGCCTCGAGCACGGTATTTTCAGATTAGTAATCGCGCCTTTCCATGGCGACTAACAACTTACTGCCTGGTCGCGCATAGACTCGTAGATCTCGTCAAACTTATCGTGATTCTCTTTGAATATTTGCAGTAGCTCGGGCGAAAAATGCTTAGCTTCAGTTCTGCCATCGCCATAGAGTAAAATATCGCATGTTGTTCTGTGGTCCAAAGCGGGCTTGTAAGGCCGTTTCGAACGCAGCGCATCATAGACGTCCGCAAGAGCGGTAATAGCAGCTTCCACTGGAATCTCCTCGGCACTTAGACCATTTGGATAGCCACTGCCGTCCCAACGTTCGTGATGAGCAAGAGCGATGTTAGCAGCCATCTTTAACACAGGACTGGTGCTCTGTGACAAAATTGAATGGCCGATAGAGGAGTGAGTTCGCATAACTCTGAGCTCGACGTCACCTAATTTTCCCGGCTTTAACAATATTGAGTCTGGAGTGCCAATTTTTCCAATATCGTGCAGGGGGGCTGCTAAACGAATCATTTCTACCTTGCGTTCTGTCCATCCCATTAAGCCAGCGATTAGAGCGGCATAGCTTCCAATTCGCGATATATGTTGTCCTGTCTCAGGGTCTTTGTACTCAGATGCTGTTGCAAGACAGTAGGTTAGCTCTGCGTAGGAAGTATCGAGATTACCAAGTAAGCGATCAATCTTCTTTTCCCCAGCAAAAACCTTACCCTGTAATGAAGATTTGACACTCAACTCATGGTCGTGGTCAGCAATCTTTTGAGCCGCATTTTTAACTGCCTTCAATAATTCAAAATGATTTACTGGCTTGGCTAGGAATTCAGAAACACCGGTGCGTACAGCATTTATCGCCTCGTCTTTCCCACCGTGGCCTGTTACCACGATAAACTCAATATGGCGCTGCAACGGCTGAGTTGCTTCAATTAATGTAAATCCATCTTTTTCAGGCATGCGTAAGTCAGTAATGACTAAGCGTATATCTGGGTCTGAACTCAAGATCTCCATTGCCGCATCGCAGCTATGACAGTGGTCGCTAACATATCCATGGAGAGAGAGATATTCGCTGGTTTCTGATCCTATTATAGGCTCATCGTCGACCACTAATATTTTCATAAAATCACCAAAACAAGATCTTTTAAGATCAAATTCAGCGCTCACTGCGCTTCAGTCCTTAACCACGATGAACGGTAGGTCGGTCAACAAAGTGCAAGCCAAAACCGTGGCTAAGCTCATGCGCCATGTGCGACGCGCACTTGTTACCTGGTTTCACAAAAATCTTCTTGTTACCCAGAATGCATGCTTCTATTTGCTTTCCCTGATGCATGCCCTGCCCACAGTGTTCGCTGATACCTTGTGCGTCAACCAGATGAACCTCGAATTGCTTAGTGACCCCGAGGTGAGAATAGGCATACAGCCCATCCGATTCGCACATTTGCTCTACTCCGTTGTCGCCAAGCCATACTGGATAACTGATAGAAGAGCACCCCGATAGGATACATGCAGAAGCAAAAAAAAGCCCTATTAAAAGACGACGGCTATTACTGGTCATAAGGTTGTTCGGTTTCATTTCAATAAACTCTGTAACGACTCACAATGCAGACAAGGTACAGGTGCTGTATCTATAGAGATTCATTGAATTTTTTAAAATTATTAAACCAAATTACGCAAATCAATAGCAGATTAGCGAGGTTATAAATCGATTACTGAGCAAGCTTTAAAGGATATGAGGGATGCTGTGGCTCATGTAAACGTCTTTCGTCAAAAATGATCGGGAGCTAGGGCGCCCCGATTGCCAGTGAGATTGACTTCAGTTTTGAGCTCCAGGGGGTCGCCAAAGCGACACGAAACCAGCGTATCAGGGGCCTCTGACGTCGGCACGGTCTTTTGAACTGGCTTCAATAAATTCGCTCTTTCGCCATTGTCGTGACGTGAAAAACATGATTAGATTGAGCGATGCGATTGAATATAGCTTTCGACTCGCTTACAGACGGAGCTGCAAATCTTTGTGCGTTTCAAGCGCAGAGTGTCGGGCTAATGGATCGCCGAGATATTTTCAAATAACATACTCGGAGATAATGATGCGTATAGATGCGTTCAAATTCATAAAGTACATCGCTTTACCTATATGTCTTCTCGCTACCAGCGGGACTGCGCTTGCTGCAGAGGGCGGGCTAATGTTGCAGTCAGGGGACTTTGTAGGATACTCGTTCTGGCTGATTTCGATGGCGCTCGCGGCCGCAACCGTGTTTTTCCTGATGGAATCGCTCAGAATAGGCGGAAAATGGGCGACCTCGCTAACAGTATCTGCGCTGGTCACCTTCATAGCGGCATTTCACTACTTCTACATGAGAGAGGTATGGGTTATGTCCGGGGATACTCCAACCGACTTTCGGTATATTGATTGGCTGTTGACGGTACCGCTCCTAATGATTGAGTTTTATCTAATCTTAGCAGCTATCACCAAGGTGGCTGGCGGAGTTTTCTGGCGACTGCTTATCGGAACATTGGTAATGCTGGTGCCGGGTTACATGGGCGAAGCAGGATATCTCAATGTCACAGTAGGATTTGGCATCGGTATGCTGGGTTGGGCTTTCATTCTCTACGAAATCTTCTTCGGAGAGGCCAGCAAAGTGGCCGCCAACGAAGCGCCTGCAGCAGTGCAAAAGTCCTATACGCTAATGAAGTGGACGGTCACAATTGGTTGGTCGATTTATCCCCTCGGCTACTTCTTCGGCTACATGGCGGGTGGAACCGATGTTGGCGTGTTAAACATCGTTTACAACCTGGCTGATGTGCTGAACAAGATCGCCTTTGGCTTATTCATCTGGTATGCCGCCAATGAGGACACCTCTGCAAAGGCGTGACACTCTGGCCCACCAAAGAATGAAGCCCTCGACTGAGGGCTTTTTTTTTGCCTACAACTTTCCCGTCACTGATGCCCTGTGAGGTTTGCCCGTCAAAGCCAAGAAAACGGCACTGTCGGACTAAGTCGCTAAACCATTCATATTAATGGCAACCCGCGTTATCCATGGCGGGCCCTGAATGAGTGCGTTCAATGATTGGTACAGGACTGTTGGTTGAGGCAGTAATTTGGAATTGCTTTTGGTAGTTATCTTTTAGGAACCTTGGGCAGATTGACTTCGAACACCGTACTTTTGGACGTTAAAAGCGAGATCTGGCCATCGTGTTCTCCAACTATTTTCTTGCAAATACTCAAGCCCAAGCCAGTTCCCTCTGGATCGAGTAGAGTTGAATACCCGCGGTCGAAAATTTTGGTAGCCACAGCGTCATCAATACCAACTCCGTTGTCTTCAATTCTGACGGCAATATAATTCTTATTTGCAACGAGTGAGGCTTTGACCACTCCGCCTGTTTCGCCTACATATTGTTTTTTGACAGCTGCAATAGCATTGTTGAGCAGGTTACCGAAGAGCTGTCGAAGCCCTAGATCGTCGCCTCGTAATATCGTGTGTTTATTTATCTGTATATTTGTCTCCAGCGCAATGTTGGCCGCAAGCGAGGCGCCATAAACTCTGTTCACTGCCTGGTGAAGCGCTTCGGCAACATCGCATGGTTTTTTTTCTATCGGAGCGTTACCGCTTCGGTTGAGAACCTTTAACAGCTCCTCGATTTGTTCTACAGCAGACGATGTGATTCTGGAAATCTTGTCTAATTTTCCTCTGCTAACTCCCTGGTCTACTTCCAGAGTTTGCAGCGATTCAGCTTGAAGCTTGAGTGTGGTTAATGGAGACCGTAGATCGTGTACCACGTATTGCGCCAGCTGACCTTGTGCAGCCTTTCTGCTGGCAGATCTGAGCTGCTCTTTCATCGCTATTATCGGCCGCATATCTCTGGTGATAGAAAAAGACTTGGAGAACGCCCCGGTATCAGAATATTTGGCGAGTGACCTTATCTCTACAGGGATCTTTTCGCCGCTTTTCGATATTAGGCAGCTTTCAACGGTGTCCAGCTCCCCCCTCGCAATTAGTGCTTTGAAGCCAGCTGCCAATTCTGCATGATAAGGCGGTGCATAAATGTCGACAATTCGCATCCCGATATACTCTTCCAACTCATAGCCGAGCAATTTTGTGACTACCGGGTTTGCGTACACGATGAAGCCATCCTCGTCGACCGAGTGCACCAGGTCAGGGAAGTTGGCGAACACGTGTTCAAATTCAGATTGGCCCCCATGCGAAGACGGACTAAAGTCGTAAGCGGTGACTGTTGTCTGAGTATTTAGTAGTTCCGCAGCCATGTTCACGGCTCCCAACGTATGTGTCCAGAGCTACGCAATAACGAGGCCAGCCACCAAAATAGCGCTATATCGTGTCTACTTTTTACATTTTAAATTCAGTTCTGTGACCGAGTTCACAAAGTCATCAGCCAAGGACGATGCGTTAATTTCGCTTTGGTTTATAGATAACTTTCTAGTGTTTTTTGAGCTGCAATACGCGTTGCAATATGCAATTTATAATGAGAAAACTTGGTCCCGGGGCTTTCCCTGCTGCTGTCCGAGAATCATTCCGCTCGTGAAGGCGCTTTGTGGGTGCTTACTTTATCGGAGTCTCAGCTTAAGTGCGTGCAATGGGCAAAACTGGGCAGTAGCGCGATGTTGAGGGCCTCCCGTTTGCAAGCAGTCGTAGTCTACTGAAAGCCGACGTCAGTTTTTATTTTGCAGTAGCTCGCTCCTATCCGGTTGGAGATAACCGCGATATTGGACAATCAAGCCACCACCAAAGGGCGCTCTGAGAGCGATGTCAAAACAAAATGAACCGCATTGGACATATTCGCGGCTGTCGCTTCGGGGTAAAAAAAACCGCGGTAGGGGTATGCCTGCAAACCACCCGCGCGTCACCGGCAAGCTAATGCATTCGTTTTCAACGAGCAGCGCCAGCTCGCAGGTAAACAGTCCGAAATGCTCCTTGTAGAGATATGGAGCCTTCGCCGAAGTACAGTGAGATCGAAAAATACGACCGCCAAAATTTCTTTCCCAAATTTCGCCGCGCTTTGTTCGTGTCATCGTCACTGACACCGACACGTTTTCACCGGCTGCGGGAAAGCGGAAAATATTTGCCAGCAAACGTGTGAAGAGAGACTTACCGCGAAGCACCTGTGCAGTGCCTGAGAAGCTTTCAATGTCTTGAACGCTATGCAAGTCTTGCACTTGCGGGGGCAGTTCAGCCCAGCGATCGCCAAGGCAAGTTTGGAACAAGCTTTTTTGAGCCGTTTCGCTCAGTTCAGTCGTTACACAAAGATCGGACATCGCTTGATTTACTTCATCCAGTGTTAGTTCTGCCAGGCATGGTCGTGCACCCGGGGTCACCTGCTTCAGGCTGCGCAGTAAAGCGCGCGCAGTAATGCCGGGTATGTAGGGGCCGTCCCCGGCCGCAGCAATCAATCGCCAATCACGCTGACTGAAAGCAGCTCCCTTGCGCCCGACCACGGTAACGCTCATGCCGCCCCGGTCGGTGCCAAAGCGCAGGAGGCAATTGGCGCACCATTGCATTAAACGAACGCGCTGCGGACTGACATCGAACGGCCAGGTGCGTCTTACCCAGCCCAGGCTGCGCAGCGCCATATTCAGCAAGCCAAGTTCCATACCGGCACGAAAAACAACAGACCGGGCTTGGAAAAACCTTGGAAACAGACGAATATCTGGCACCTCAATGAGGTAACCGGTTCTAGTCAGGCCTTGGTCGAGACTGACCCGCTTTGCGTCAGTCCAGATGCGCTGCTTGCGCCAGACACCGCCTCTCCACACGGGCGATAGTGTTCCCATTTGACCTACGATACTCGCTATCACTGCTGCACCCCGCGGTGCTCGATTGCCTGGCAGGATGGCGATATCGATCAGCAGAATTTCGTCATATCCGCGACAAAGTTCGGCGGCGACAATCGACGACAAACCAGGAACGCTTGATGCCCCCGAAAGTAGTCGGCGACCCTGTTTGCGTGCAGCCTCGTCAAGGGTGGAGATTCCGGAGGTGAAGTCTGCATTATCTGACAGGTCTAAGTAATCTACCGCGGCTGCAAGACACAAGCGCGGTAGGTGATACGCGCTGTCTTGATTGCCTTTAAAGGGCCCTGTTGCATCAATGACCACGTCTGGGCCAGGCTGCAGGACCTTATCCGGTGTAGCGCGAACATCAACCTCAAGCGGATGTCCCCCGATCACATTGGTAAGTTCTTGCGCCTTTTCCAGGCTTCTGCCGGCCACCCATACACTGTGCCCGTCACGCAGTAGAAGCTCGGCAAGACGTGAACCGAAAACGCCGTAACCTCCAACAAGAACAATCTTCATTCTATAAGTCGTGCACAAAGAGCCGGATCTGGCACTGCACACATGTCTTTACGCCCGAATAGTCTGTAACGGTTGCGTGCGATTTTTTGGTAGATCCAATCCTGCATTGATGCTGGCATTAACCTGAGTGGCTGCAGAAGCCACCCTGCGCCGCCGACGCGAGCCCCGGCACGAATCATTCCATCAAGCGATGTATATGCGCTGCCATCAACAATATACAGCCAGCTTTCCGGGTCTGAAATCTCCAGACCGTAGTGACCTAACAAGGCAGATCCTAGTTCAGTTTGCAATGGGCAGATACGAAACTCTAAAGCGCGGTCAAAACGGGCGATCAATCGAGCGGCAACCGTACACAGTGCGCAATCTCCGTCCACCACAGTGATCGGACCGCTATCGTTGAAATCAGGCACTTTCGTGTCTTGTCGGTATGAAAAGGGCTCTCGGGGAATTAATGCTCTCATGAATATAAATCGATGACGTGAAATGGCGATGATATTACAGCGCAATGCCAAGTTAAATCGCTGGGCTTACTAAAGCTCAACGATGAATACTGATAAGCGTGCCCATTGACACTTGCTAACATACCTTCCGCAGTCTGGCCCTATTGCTGTGTCCATTTCAGCAATCTTGATGTCGATAGCAGCCTCAGAAAGTTAGTTTGCCGACACTGATTAGCGGCGTAATATATTATTGATCCAAACATGCAAATAAATTGATAAAAGTGTTAAGCGTTTTTACAAAAAGAAAAGTGAGGAAAATATTATGCCCAGTTTCATACTTATTGGTTTGTGTGAACCCGTGTCTGATAAACATCAGGTAGCTTTCGATGAATGGTTTGTAGAGCAACACATTGAAGACACGGCAAAATGCCCGCAGGTTAAAAAGGGCAGTGTTTACAAACTGAGCGGCCCGCATTTAAATTTTGACACCAAGGCGGCTTACCTCTCCTTGTATGAGGTCCAAGCCGAGAGTTATGAAGAGGCGGAACGTGTGTTGAATGCTTGGCAGGCCGATCCAGATGCCTGGGAAGGCCGGCAGCATCACGTCGAAACTATGGAGAGACTTGGTGACATTCCAATGAATATTAACGGGTCTGGTTGGTACGAACTGATTCAGGCCTATGAAACCGAAGACCAAAAAAACGCAATATCGACATCTTGATGTGTCACAGCGCTGGGGATTCAGCGATCATTAATGGCTGATAGGGAATTACCGGGTTTTCAGCAGATACCTGCTCAGGGCGTCGGTTTATTGGTGGGCATACTTCGATCAAGCAACAGGCCTAAGGCCAGGTCATAACAGCGTGGCTCACAGCGAAAGATGATTTTAATTTTGTTTGCCCTCTGAGGATATTCCATGTTTTAAGTTTTTGATCCATATGCTTTTATAGTTTGTTGGTATACAGTTAACTAAAAAGTTTAATAACGACCAGGGTGTGCTAACGCTAACGCTAACGCTAACGCTACCGCGGAGTCTTCATAATGAAAGCAATAAAAATGATAGTCATTTTTGCAGCCATTCTTTTGGCAAGCTGCAGCGACGATAACGATCGTAACGACACTATTCCAGAGCCGGCGCCAGAACCAGAACCGGCCCCCGTCGCGTGCAGTGGCGCAGAAATTAATCCCGAACGGCTTTTTTTGCAGCAGTTGGGTACAGACCGAGTCATTATTAAATGGCGAGGCGACCTGGAGGGCGATGGTGGTGCCGATAATGTCTGTTTTGGCACTGATATAGACTTTATGCCAGAAGAGTCCCTGACCGCAGCCACGGAAACGGAAACAGGACATTTAGAGGCCGAGTTGACCGGACTTTCACCGGATACCACCTATTATTATTCAGTGGGCGGTGCCGCCAGTGCTGCAGCGTCACGCCAATTTCGGACGTCACCTGCGGGGGGCGCCTTACCTGCCGATGGCAATACCAGGATCTGGATTGTGGGAGACTCAGGCGTAGCGGGTTATGGAAAGCCGGAAGCAGCCATGGTCAAAGAGGGGTTTCTGTCTTGGGTAGAGGCCGATAATGGCGAGCCAGCAGACTTGTTTCTAATGCTTGGCGACAATGCCTACAATCAGGGAACAGATCTGGAGCACCAGCGCGCTATTTTTGAGGTATATCCAGAGCTACTTCAAACCACATCACTATGGCCAACCATCGGCAATCATGAAATGGGCTCTCTTGGTATATCCCGGTCAGCAGATATTTCAAGTTATGAGCTGCTAGGGGAGGAGGACAATGGCGGACCAGATCCAGAGCCAAGCACCATGCCCTACCTGAATATATTCACGCTGCCAGCTAACGGAGAGGCCGGTGGCCTGGCCAGTGGAACAGAACAGTATTATTCCTTTGATTACGCTAATGTGCATGTAGTCAGCCTGGACTCCCAGTTATCCATTCGCGATGACGACCAACGCGCAGCAATGCTGCAGTGGCTTATTGATGATCTATCTGCCAACAGCCTTGATTGGACAATTGTTATTTTCCACCATCCGCCATATACCAAAGGGAGCCACGATTCTGACGATGAGCTGTTTGATATAGACCAACCTATTTTTGCCATTCGCGAAGAGTTTACGCCTGTATTTGAAGACTATGGCGTCGATTTGGCGTATTCAGGACACAGTCATATTTATGAACGCTCCGTTTACCTGAGCGACCACACCGGGCTTTCATCAACTTACGATCCAGCCACAAACGCTGAACTCAATGATGATGGCGAGCCAGCCAGTGGTCAGGACGATCAGCAATACACTCAGGTGACTCGCAGTGGTGCAGATGACAAAGTGGTTTACACCGTTGCTGGTAATGGGGGCAAGGTAACGACCCTATCCGAGGGTTATCCTCATCCGGCACATTTCTTCAGTGATCTGACAGTAGGGTCTGTCGTTATCGATGTAAATGACGCTCAACTTACGGCCAGCTTCATCAATGCTGAAGGAGCGGTGTTGGATTACTTCACCATGACCCGCTGAAATTATCAGACCGATACTGACCGGTTTATTGCCAGAGTTTGGGGCAATCAACCGGGGCCCAAGAGTTGCTTTTTTCATCTTTTGTTGCAGCCTTTCAGTTGTGGCTGCCTTTTGCCAGGCAGATGCCTCTGCGGCGCACAAACTTGAAGTTCTGACTGCGCAAATTGAACGCCAGCCAGAGCAGCAACTGCTGTTGCGCCGCGCACGTGTGTACATTGACAACAATCAGCCAACAATGGCCCGGAGAGATATTTCAACGGCGGAGACATTAGGCGACCCTTCAGCAGTCTGCTATGTCTATGGCTTACTGCTGTACCGTCAGGGAGACTATTCTGCCGCCAGAAGCCAGTTCAATTGTTACCTGAAATTGCATCCTGAGCACCGTTCTTCGCTAGATTACCGCGCTCGTTTGCTGAGGGACGCCGGGGAATACGACGCTGCGTTGCAGGATTATCGTCGACTCATGTCGATAGACAACCAACTCGCACCTGGATATTACCTTTCGATGGCGCGTATTCTGGCTGCTATGCCAGCGTACGGCCCAGAGGCAGCGCTATTAGCAATTGATGAGCGGATTGTTGAAATAGGCCCGGTATCGAGTTTGCAACGTTACGCCATAAGTCTCGAGGTGGAGCAAGGTGACTATTCGGCGGCTATCGAGCGCTTATCCACCCTTGACCCAAAACTCAGAGCCACGCCAGGCTGGCAGGCGGAAATGGCCGAATTGCAGCTATTGGCGGGGCGTTTTGACGATGCGTTGATGTATATCACTCTTGCTCACGAGCAGTTGCAGGTGTTGAAAAAAACTACGGCTCATCAGCAACTTACAGCCGAACTCGAGGAGTTGACGTTGAATTTAGAACAGCAGAGGCGCTCAGATCAGGAAACTCATCAAAACTGATGATGAGCTACTTTATCTTTACTCGAACCAGTAGATATTAAGGCTTTCTCTGAGCTTGCCCGAAGCAAAGAGTGGCTTAAAGCGAAAGCATTAGCACGGTGCAGACTCAACGGATAAGGAACTAGCGAAAGTGAAAAAAAATCGACGGCGAGTACATCTCTCTATTTTCATCACTTGTGCGGTTATTGTGCTTGGTTGTGCCCAGGTGACGGATAGCGCGCAGCTGATCCAAGGTGACAGCAACTCAAGTACCGCTGCGGCAGATTTGATTATCACCGGTGGCGCAATCATTACAATGGATACCATGCTAGAAAGCCCAGACGCTATCGCCGTGCGTGATGGAGAGATTTTGGCAGTCGGCTCTACTGAAGAAATTGAAGCGCTGCGCGGAGATCACACCGAGAGTCTTGAGCTACAAGGCCGCACAATTCTGCCCGGATTTATCGATGCTCACAGCCACTTTTCAATGGCGGTCAATGCCATGGGCTGGGCTAACCTGTCTGCCGTACCCGTGGGCAATGTGAAGGACATTGCCGATATTATTGGTGAGCTTCAAGCCCAGGCTCAGACAAATAAACTGGCACCCGGAGATTGGCTGATTGGTTATGGGTATGATCAGGACACTCTGGACGAAGGTCGTCATGTCACCCGCGACGACATTGACACAATATTTCCCAATAACCCTGTGATCATTATTCACGTGTCTTTTCATGGCGCGGTACTCAATAGCAAAGCCTTTGAAGCTATTGACTATGATGCGGACACGCCCACGCCAGATGGCGGACTTATTGTGCGCCGCGAGGGGGGCAGTGAGCCTCTGGGATTGATAATGGAAACTGCATGGTTTCCGGCAGTCGCTGCGATTCCGAGTGTCAGCCCGAAACAGCGGGCCGACAACATAAAGCTTGCACAAGCCTTTTATGCGTCCAATGGCATAACCACAGCGCAGGATGGGATTACTCACTACCGTGAATTTTTAGACTACAAGGCGGCAGCCAAACGCGGTGATTTTTATCTGGACCTGGCAGTGCTGGGTTCTTACGCAGAAATTCCGCAATTTGCCCAAGAAAAAGCAAGCTATGCGCACTACAACGGTGGCCTGAAGCTCGCAGGCATTAAAATTGTCGGCGACGGATCGCCACAGGGCAAAACTGCCTTTTTTACAAAGCCGTACTTAACTCAAAGCCCTTCAGGTGAGTCAGATTGGCGCGGCGAGCCGATCGTTGGACCCGCTGAAATGGATGCCTTAATAGCGTCAGTTTATGGCGCTGGCCTGCGCGCATTTGTGCACGCCAATGCTGATGCAGAAGTAGATATACTGCTGAACTCACATAAAAAGTATGCAGCCCTGGCGGGGGAAGACTCGCGTACGGTAATCATCCACTCTCAATTCATACGCCAGGATCAGCTGGAGGACTTCGCTCGCTATGGAATGGTGCCGGCGTTTTTTAGCAACCATGCGTATTATTGGGGCGATGTTCATGTAGAAAATCTTGGCGAAGAAAGAGCTTTTTTTCTGAGCCCGATGAAAAGCGCTGCTAAGCTCGGTATTCATTTCACTAATCACAGCGACTACATGGTGACGCCTCTTGACCCGCTGTTCACGGTCTGGACAGCAGTTAACAGGCTATCTCGTACAGGCCGGGTGATTGGGCCGGACGAGCGCATAAGTCCACGTCAGGCTCTCAAGGCCATTACGCTTGATGCCGCATGGCAATACGGCGAAGAAAACAGTAAAGGCTCAATATCCCCCGGTAAACTGGCAGACCTGGTGATCCTTGATGGAAACCCCCTGACCATCGATCCTGTGGCGATCAAGAACATTCAAATAATGGCAACGTATAAGAAGGGCAAGTTAGTGTATTCAGCCCCGACTGCCGCCCCCTAATAAAGCCCATGCGCAATAGAGCGATTGCCTGAGAACCCGGTTAGTGGCTCTAGAACCGCCATCAACCACGGTTGATACGGGCGTTATGCTTACTTTTTATGACGGGGGTGGGATGGGCTATGCGGCGACTGGCGGCAGGGAGTCCCATGAAACGGCGAGGGTACGGTCGCAGCATTGGGCAGAAAAATTGCAAGATATCTGCTGCGTATTGGCCGTTTATTCTTCGTGTGTGACACCGGCAAGTTGAAGTACTCCGGGAATGTGTTCCTCCCAACCCAGTGCCATCACATGAATCCCCTGGCAGATTGGCTTTATCGCTTTGATGATTTCAGCGGCAACGGCAGTGCTTTCCTTGACAGTATCTGCGGCGCCATCGATACGATCGATCACATGATCAGGAACATCGATGCCAGGGATTTTTTCATTCATGAAGGCGGCCATCTTGACCGACTTGATCGGCATGATACCCGCTAAAATTGCGATATCCAGGTGACTGACTCGCTCCATGAAGCCGGCGAACCGATCAGCATCAAAAATTGCCTGAGTTTGAAAGAACTTTGCGCCCGCGGCCACCTTGGACTCCAGTCGAGCAATCTCTTTGTCGATGTCATCCGCTCCGGGGTTTACCACTGCGCCGATATGAAACCCGGTGCTGCCGCTGAGCAAGTTATCCATCATGTCCTTGCCGTTGTTCAGATTGCCCGCGGCCTGGATGAGGTCCTCTGTCGATATATCAAACACCGGCTTGGCCTCTGGGTGATCTCCCAGGTGTGGGGGGTCGCCCCCCATGCACACCAGATTTTTCACACCTAGCAGCCAGGCGCCGAGCATATCGCTCTGCAGGGCAATGCGGTTGCGGTCTCGGATGGTCATCTGCAGGATCGGTTCAACTCCCAGCACCGTCAGCTCGTGGGCAGCAGCCATGGGTGAAAGGCTCATCTTCGAGGCGTGAGAGTCGGTGACGTTAAAAGCGTCGATATGGTCGGCTAGTAGTTCGGAGCGTGCTTTAAGGCCGGATATATCTGTACCTTTTGGTGGTGTCAGTTCGCCGGTGACAACAAAGTGTCCGGCACTGATTCGGTTGGCAAGTCTACTCATTAGGGCACCTCGATCGAATTTTTACCGCCAGTATAGGACAAATGAAACATCGGTAGTGAGCAAATCATTGATATGGCCACCCGAGTGCGCAGTGTTTGACTGGCACTCGTCTCGGGAGGAATAACAGGGGAAACCCCACTCAGGGGTAGTTGCGATAGCCAGCATCCGCTTGTGGAATGCCATCGTTGGCCCGATGAATTATTGCTTGCAGCTGCCCCTTATCTGGGCCAGGTCTGCGGTTCGGCTGATTTAACGCGCTAAACTCAATAGCCGACCGCAGACTGATGGAGCGTTGTTAAAAGTTGAATTTTAAACGCACGCCAGCATACCGTTGCGAGCCTCTTCCGAAGATGTTCGTCAGTGAAGTGGCTCCGCCATAAAGCTGCCGCAGGTCGCCGATACCAGAGCGATAATTTTCATCGGTCAGGTTGTTGACGAAGAGTGTCACGCGATAGCGGTCACTGGCTTTCTCGTTAATACCCAGGTTCAGGTTTGCTACTCCGTAGCTGTCGTGCTTTGTTAACGGGTTTTGGTTAAGTGAAAAGTTGAGATCATCCTGCCAGGTGTAGGAAAAATTGATGAAGCCGTAAAAAGACATATCGCCCAAGTCATTACTGTAATCGGCAATAATGCTGTACTTCCACTCCGGCGCATTAGGTAGTTCTCCATCGACAATATCTTGCGTACCGCCAGAGCAGCCTTCTGCCTCTGTCTGGCCAGGGAAACAGTTAGCACCCTCAAAAGATTTTACGACGGCATCGATGTAAGACGTATTGAATGCCAGCGTAAGACTGTCTCCAAGTAATACCTTACTTTCCAGCTCTATTCCCTGAGTCTCAAGCTCACCCACATTATTGATGTTTATTACAAGCTCGCCATCAGAGGTTACAGCAGTACTCTGAGCCTGATAGTCCTCGTACTTGGTGTAAAACGCGGTCGCATTAAGCAAGAGTCGTTGATCCCACAACGTGCTTTTGACCCCAATTTCATAAGAGTCCGATGTTTCTGGTGCCACCGGATTGTCAGCTTTAACTTGCGTAAATCCGGAA
The DNA here is from genome assembly GCF_026262685.1 of Candidatus Seongchinamella marina. Classification (NCBI taxonomy): domain Bacteria; kingdom Pseudomonadati; phylum Pseudomonadota; class Gammaproteobacteria; order Cellvibrionales; family Halieaceae; genus Seongchinamella; species Candidatus Seongchinamella marina. The sequence continues at coordinate 96,381 of NZ_SHNP01000006.1, read as the reverse complement.
GTGATGTCGTAGGCCTGTCCCTTATAACCTTGTGCGTATCTGGCGTAAAACATCACTTCATCAGACGAAAAATGCTGTAAGGAAAGGCTGCCCAAAACCTCGGAATCGCTATCATCGCCAGATACTGTTTGGTCGAGAGAGTTGATTTGATCGAGATAGTCGACCGAGATGTCTTCATTATTAAAGCGCAGTCCGCCAGTGACGCTGGTGGCCTCTGTAAAACGCCAGGTAAACTGTCCAAACAAGGCATAACTTTCAGTTTCAGAGACGCCTGACCAATCTGAAGGAATAATGGGCAAGCCCGGGTTACGCAAGAACGAACGGTCTGTCTCGGCCTTCGCGTAGTAGGCGCCGATCAGATAGTCGTAGTTATCAAAGGAAGGCGACTGCAATCGAAATTCCTGCGATATGAAATCGGTCTCTGTGTTGGATTCAGAGAAAAAGCCGCCCTGGACCGCTCCGCCAGTAAAAAAGCCAAAGACATCCACATTTGAAAAATCAACGTCGCCGTCGTTGGCGTACTCCCAATTATCGTAGGCCGTGATTGAGGTAAGAATAAAGTCATTCAAATCAATATTTACTCTCACGTTAGCGCCCGAATTTTCGCTGCTATCAACCGGCCCATCTTCCGAGCGGAAGTCGTAATTCTCATCTGATGGGGTAATGCCCTCTGCAATTTCACCTGGCACTATGCCAAACACTTTTGCATCTGGGTCTAGGTCAAGCCAAGTAAGCGCGCAGCAGGTAGTCTCCTCTTTAGACCAATAGGCCGAAAAGTCAGCTTCGACGGTTTCGCTGGCCGACCACTGTAATTTACCGCGTAGACCCTTGCTTTCACTATCATTGACATCTTCGCCAATGCTGAGGTTGTTGATATATCCCTCACGATCGCTCCAATGGCCTGTTAATCGGTAACCCAGGTTGTCACTGATCGGTCCCGATATTGCAGCCAGGACTTTATATTCATCATCATCTGTTGCGGTGAGTTCTACCGAGCCTTCGAATGTTTCGGTGGGTGCCTTGGTTACGATGTTGACGACACCCGCTGAAGCACTTTTGCCGAATAAGGTGCTTTGGGGACCACGCAATATTTCAATTCGTTCTATGTCCACCAGGTTCGAAATAGCCTGTCCAGCCTGCACCGCCGCAACATCATCGACAATAAAGGCGACGCTTTGCTCGACACCGATGCTGAACACATCGGTACCGATACCACGTAACCGAAAGCTGCTGTTTTGTTTGTTGTCACCTTGGGCAACAGTGAGCGAGGGGGTTAGTCTCACTAACTCGGTTGTATCCACGATGCCAAGCTTGGCGATGGTTTCTGCACTGATGGCAGATACCGCTAATGGAATATCCTGCACGCTCTGGGCTCGCTTCTGTGCAGTGACAACAACTTCCTCAAGTGTCCTGGTTTGAGCTGATGCAATACCCGTCGCCAGTAGCGAGAATAGAGCGAACCCGGTTATAGTCGTGTGTAATAGCGCTGATCTCAACAAACCTTTCATGTCATTGTCCTGTTTAAGTGTCTGTTTTTATGAAGCTTTTTATTTTTTTATGCTGGAGGTGCGTGAGTTCGGTCAAGTGGTAAGGCCAATCCTACTGTAGGTTGTTAGTGAAGTCCAGTAGGTGCAATTTAGAGACGAATCGTCATTGCGAGAACTGGCTAAGTAAAGTTTGCGCTTATTGACTGTCGTCGGGAGGGAATTGATATCGGTGAGACTTATTCGCTAAATGATTCTGGCGATATTCGTGCTTTTCTTAGTTTTTCACTTCGGGTGCATTTATGTAGCCCTGCTTTTCGGGCCAAAAAAAACCCGCGCCTTGCGGTGCGGGTCTTATTTTCAGCTTACGCTTGAGTTAGAACATGTACTTAGCGCGTAATCCTATTACCTGACCCTCACCCATAAAGCGTGAATGCGAACCGGCAACCGTTGGCGTGTCGAAGCTCTGGATAATCACTGCCTCGTCGGTAAGGTTACGACCATAGGCCATGATTTCCCAAGCTTCCGCTCGCAGCCCGATTCGAAGATTTAAACGAGTATAGTCGTCAACCATATCAATCGGATCGTTGTCACCGGCAGGACTGTACTCGTCCCGATAGTTAACTTCACCACTGACAAACAAGTCTAGCTCTCCAAGCGGGTAGCTATAGTCTGCGAACAGCGACCACTCTGTGTCGGAAGCATAGAGAGTGGGTTCACCGCTGAGGTCGTTGTAACTGTTTCCCGCATTGCCCGCTATCCCGCACTCGCGATTGGCGTCAAGCTGAATAGCAGTACAAGGCGCATCGCCAAACTCTGCATAAGTTGCATCAAGCCAGGCGAAACTCAAACCGAGTTGCAGGTTATCGGTAGCCGCCCAGCGAGTATCAACTTCCAAACCCTTGATCTCTGAAGAGCCAGCGTTTTTGACGGTGAATCCCACGCCCTTAAAGATAGCGGTCTGCAGGTTCTCGTACTCGGTATAAAACAGTGCCCAGTTAACGGTCATTGAGCCCTCAAGCAGCGTATGCTTACCGCCAATCTCGAACGCGTCCACCGTTTCATCTTCAAATTCGAAGTCGTCGTTGGGTATGGTGGGGTCGTAGCACGCACTAACATCTACAGAGCCGTCAGCCTCTGGCGTGCATGGCCATTCCCGAAAAGAAACTTCGCCCGGCTCGCCGTCATCTGCTGCGGTAAAACCGCCGCTCTTGAAACCTTGAGAGAAGCTCGCATAAACCATGCCGTAATCACCAACGTCGTATTGCAGAACAACAGATGGAATCAATTCATCAGTGCTGCGATCATCCTTGTATTCGTAGGCGTAGGTGTTGTAGTTCTGTGCTTGTACTTGGCCCAGATAAAATGCGTCGCTCCGAGTATTGTAATTGGAACCGTCAGCGATTGACGTGTCGTCTACCAGGTATTGGCGACTATAGACGTCTTTTTCTTCCCTGGTATAACGCAAACCTAAGGTGACACGGAAGTTATCGGTAACATTAACTGTGCCTTGGGCAAATATCGCCCAGGACTCAGAGTCCAGTTCATACAGGTGATTCCGCCCTATTTGATCCGATGAATACCCAGAAAACAATAGCGGGTCTGTAATCAGAGGGATTAAGGAGGTGACTGGGGTGAATGGAGCGCCAAGGTCTCCAAGGTCTCGTAGCGGTATTGAAGGCAGCGCCGGGCTAAGGCTACTTCCGATGAGATCTCCAACGGTATCATCCGCCGATAGGTCGATGGCAACAAGGCGATCGGTCACCAACTCACTCGAGTCGTAGTAGACTCCAGCCATCCAGTCAATAAAATCACCCCCTGGTGAGGCAAAACGGAACTCTTGGCTGACCTGCTCAAAGTCTTGGTCATCGTCTCGCCCGATCAAGCGTAGTGGCGTCCAGTCGACATCTGAGCCGGATTGCACTTCATAATCAGACCAGCCTGTGACCGACGTTAAGGTGTAGTCGCCAACTTGCCAATTGATATTCATTGCAAAGTTGTTAACTTCGGCATCGTCGCCGTCAGGGTAGCGACCGACGCCAACCTCTGTACCAGACCCGTAGCCGCCATCTTTGTAGGTTTCAAAATCCTCACCAGCCGCGGCGGCATAATCAGGGAAGTTGGTGTCAATCAGGCCGTAAACCAGATCTGCAGTTGCGGATCGATTAGGAACAAATTCGTCTCGCTCTGCGGGTGTCGGCCAGAGCCAGACGCCTGAAGGCGCGCCGACGCGTTCTTCGTTTGAGTTACTGTACTTGAGATTGATGTCGAGATCGTCAGTAGGCTGCCATACCAATGTTACGCGCATGGCCGTCTCTTCAATCTCTGGCTCATCTTGATCCAAATAAGTATTGTCGATGAAGCCGTCTGTTTCGCGATATTTAAAGGCGAATCGCCCGGCTAAATTATCGCTCAAAGAGCCAGAAATACCGCCCTCCACGACCAGGCCGCCATTGGTTTCCGCGGCTAGGGCAATATCACCATTGGCAGGGTCGCCGGGTGTTGGTGAGGCAGACGTAATATTAATTGCGCCAGCAATCGTGTTGCGACCGAACAGTGTGCCCTGGGGGCCGCGCAAAACCTCGACTCGCTCGAGATCCAGAAATGCATTGCGATACTGTCTGCCGCGGCCCATGTAGATGCCGTCTATATACATACCCACAGATTGCTCGAAGCCCTGGTTGTTGCCTGACCCCACGCCTCTCATGTAGATGTTGGTGTTTACCGCTGCATTAGCGATATGGAGATTAGGCACGTAATCTGCAAGGGCAGCCATGTTGGCGATGCCGGCTTCCTGTATCTTCTCACCCTGCATAGCGGACACTGAGATGGGCACATCCTGCAGGCTTTGGGCACGTTTCTGTGCAGTAACAATGATTTCTTCGAGTATTTGCGCAGACGCTATCGTGGGTATCCAGGCCAGTGCGACAGCCGCCGTCAGGGGCGCAACCTTTGACATATGTTTCATAGAACTTCCTCTTTGACTTCTATTTATAGTTATAGTGAAGTGAGCGAGCTCTCGTATCAGTCAGGGCGCGTTTTTTTTATTTGAGAGTCGCTCCCTTGGCAACAGTATAGCTGTTGTTCTTTCTTAATGCTCACCCATAAATCATGCAAAAAATATGCCGTATGAGGCCTTGTAATTTGATGGTTGTTCAGGCTCAGCTTTTGAATAATTTTTCATTATGCGAGTCAATATAAGACGCAATATGGGGCAGTTCGGGGTGGTCTTGGCGCTCCAAGCACCACCTCGTTAACGAAAGTAACGGTTGAGATGGCGTTATGGACGGCGGTGTAGCCACTAAGCGGCGAAAGGTACCGGATAAGTGGGTAACTCAAGTATAGCTGCGGCTTGGGCAGGTGTAGCGATGGGTCGGCCAAATTGCTTTGCCAGTGCCACTACTTCCTCGACCAGTTCTACATTGGATGGCTGGCGGGGGCCTGCGTAAGGCTCTAAACCAACCTGTACATGGCCGCCCCTGATTATGGCTTCTTCAGCGATTCCACAGCGGACACAATCATCACCAAAGCTCGATACGAGCCAGGGCAGATCACAGTCTCCTAACATGCCAAGGTAAGCCTCCAAGCTGGCGATACTGGGCGGCATTCCAAAAGGCAGTTCATCAGATGCAAAATAAAACTTGATAAGGCCGCCCGGGGGAAGCTTTCCAGCCCTGTGGTAGGCCAGCACAAATTTGAGGAAGCTCGGTTCAAAAATTGAAATGCTAAGGCCTATATTCAATCGACCACAGGCCTCAACGTAATAACGAGAATCGTGCATGTCGTTTCGGTACAGCATGTCGGTTGGCGCGAACAGACCTTCTTGATCCAGCATCGACAGATTGAAAGTGCCCGGGTCACACAAGCCTTGTGCTAACAAACCTTCCTCGGCCATGCGTTCCACGTGACTATAGCGTGTTGCTACTGGAACACCCTCCTGGCCAACCGGCATTGTAGGTGTAAGAATCGCATCGGGGCGCTCTTTTAGTAACTCTCGCCATGGTCTGGCGTATCGTTCGTAATCCATTGCACCGCAGCCTCCGAAGACAGGTTCATCGGTGTGATTGTGGATGAGCGCCGCACCAGCGTTCATGCAGGACAATGCATCGGCGACGATTTCCTGGTCCGTGTAGGGTACGTTAGGGTTAGTCGCTTTGCTGGTCGCACCGTTTAAGGATGCCTCAATGATAAGCGGAACATGCACGGTAGATTTCTCGATAGTCGGGGTCGTAATTACTTTACCTGTAATCTTATCGTTGCACATCAGTAGAAATAAGCCGACGAGTACCCCCGAGCGTTATGATCGGTCAGTGGATATCCAATGCTTGCTCGCTGAACGCATGATCTATAATTTAGAAGTGGAGCCAGCGAGTCACCATTGCACTGTATAGGCAATGCACTGTTGCAGTGACTATCTGGGCCCTGGGCGGTAAGACAATTAAGGACTTCGCATGGCAACAGTGATAACGCATTAGGAGATAGTGATTGGTATGTATGCGGTAAATCGTCGTTTTATTCTCAAGTCTTTGGCAGCGTCGGTGGGACTGGCGTTGACTCCCATCAGTTTTGCCAGTTCAGCCCGAACCTTGCCTGTTAACAAGCAAGCAGCAGATTTCGTGATCCACAACGATTTGCCATGGGCACTAGAAACTATGCGAGGTAGTTTCGGCTTTGGTCCTATCACCCCCCTGTCGCGCTTCTTTGTACGTAATAATCTCCCGATGCCCCCGGCGTCCATTCTGGACAGAGCCGATGAGTGGTCTTTCAAGGTCGAAGGATGTGTTGGATCGGGTAGCCTTAGTTTGAGGGATCTTAAAAGCATGCGCGTTCAGACGGTAGCTTCAGTACTGCAGTGTTCAGGCAATGGGCGAGCCTATTCTTCGCACAACCCTTCAGGCTCTCAATGGAGTGTGGGTGCCGCTGGATGCGCACTGTGGACGGGTGTCGCCGTTGCCGATATTTTTGAAAAATTTGGCGGTGTTAGTAATGAGGCGGCATTTCTAACAGGCACAGGTGGCGAATCCTTGCCAGAGGGTATCGATGCATCAATGGTCGCTGTTGAGCGCTCGGTACCGATTCAAAAAGGTCTCGAGGACTGCATGCTTGTTTGGGAAATGAATGGCGCGCCTTTGCCATTGGCGCACGGTGGGCCACTGCGGCTGTTGGTTCCCGGCTATTTCGGCGTCAACAATGTGAAGTGGTTGACCAGACTGGCCGCGACAGCGCAAGAGTCTACTGCAAAAATTCAACAGTCCGGCTATCGACTCCGTGCAATAGGTGAGAGCGGTGGGTTGCAGCACCCCTCCATGTGGCGTATGCCTGTAAAGTCCTGGCTTAATGGCCCCGGTGCCAATGGCCGACCAGTCAAAGCAGGGGCAGCAATGCTCTACGGGGTCGCTTTTTCTGGCGAGCGTGGTGTCGATAAGGTAGAGGTCTCTGGTGACAACGGCAAAAGCTGGCAGGATGCGCAATGGATAGGCCCCGACCTGGGTGTTAATGCCTGGCGCACATTCAGCATTGGCGTGACTCTGGGTGTGGGAGAAAATCGATACGTCACTCGCGCGATCGACAGCGCAGGCGATATACAGCCTGAATTGGCGATACCCAATGAGCGCGGTTATGGCAATAATGGCTGGGCCGACCACGGTCTGAATATTTTGGCAGTCGACGAGCTTCCGGAAACAGCGTCAGCAGACTCTGGTGATGTTCCAATGAATGTGATTATTGAGCAGGCGAGCAAAGAAAAGACCTACACGCTGTCTAAAACGGCACAGAGAGGTAGAGCCATTTTTACTGCCCAGTCACAGCCCAACTGTTCAGTGTGTCATACGCTTGACGCTGCCCAGGCGAAAGGTCTGGTGGGACCGAACCTGGACAAGTTAAAGCCTGGTTTAGCGCAGATAGAGGCGGCGGTCGTGCAAGGCGTAGGGGCAATGCCAGCCTATGGTGGCCAGCTTAGCGGGTCGGAAGTAGAGGCGTTATCGGCCTTTGTGTTCGAGGGCACGCGCTAAGGCGTAACCCTTGCGCCAGGCCGATGCTTCGATACCCGCGCACCCAAAAAACCTTGGTGGTGCAGTGTGTGCTGCTTTATACCCCATTAAGCCATAGCCGAACGTACTGACCGAGACTGCCATATGCGCCGTTATATTATTGTTTTTTTGTTGTCATTGACGCTGTTGCCGATCAGTTTGTTGGGTGGTGCGCCAGGCGAGCTGTTCAGTGGGGCGCCGCGTGATGATGATGGACGCTTTACCAATCTGGCGGGTGATCTGAGTCACGGAACACTCGGCACGCGCTTTCCTTTCATGCTGCGCCGTTTTGGAACTTATTTTCGCAGTGGTAAGGACGCGCCGCAGCGGATACCTAATGACGGGGCTTTCCTGAGGGAGAATGCTCGTCACAGCAAACCCACCGTGACCTGGGTCGGGCATGCCACATTGCTGGTTCAGGTCGAGCATGTCACCTTCTTAACCGACCCTATCTGGTCAAACCGCCCCAGTCCTATACCGCTAATAGGTCCTGGGCGTTTTGTAAAGCCTGGTCTTGCGTTGGAGGATCTGCCGCCCATTGATTTTGTGTTGATTTCTCACAACCACTACGACCATCTGGATCTACCAACACTGCGTTCTTTGGCCAGGCGCGGTCCCGATACCGTATTTTTTGTGCCTCTTGGCAACGGTGATCTTTTACGTAACCAAGGGATCACTAACGTACAAGAACTCGACTGGGGACAGACTGCCCGCTACAAGGGCGCTACCGTGCATTGCCTGCCTGCGCAGCACTGGAGTAAACGCAGTTTGACCGATGACCACAAGGCACTATGGTCTTCTTGGGCGGTGACCGGAGAGCGACGGCGTTTCTACTTCGCCGGCGATACCGGCTATTTTTCCGGTTTTGAGGAAATCGGACGCAAGCTTGGGCCATTTGATCTGGCGGCGGTTCCCATAGGCGCTTACGAGCCGCGGGCGATGATGCGCGAGTCGCACATGAATCCGGAGGAGGCGGTTCTTGCTGCACAGGACTTGCGTGCCGAGACCGCGTTAGCCATACATTTTGGTACCTTTGACCTTTCCGACGAACCCCTGGCGGAGCCCCCGCGGCGCTTCAGGAATGCAGCCGCAGACACTGAGCTTGGTGTCACGGGGGCTTGGGTATTGAGCGTAGGGGAAACACGCGAATTCTAAGCCCGCTCAGGATACTGTCAGCTCAACGGGCGAAACCGGGTAGTGATAATGAACCATCTGAAAAGCTAAACCCGTGGCTAAATACCTGCCAACGGCATCGATTCGCTGCAGAAATCTATTGCAGCTGATGTCCAGCCGGGCAAGAGTGGCAGTCGAACTCACCAGTCAGAGGCAGGCCGCTAGAGGCACCGTCGCGATTACGGGCTACTTGCCTGCAGCTGTTTTCCGCGCCAGGCTTGCTGGATTACGTACGCGCGAATAGCTTCAGCTTCTTCTTGATTGACGATTTCACCTAGTCCAGGCATGCCCTGCTCACTCAACATTCCCTCTCGTACAACTTTGTTCCAGGCCGAGGCTTGATGCAGATAGCCTGACCCTCGCAGATCCGGAATTAGTAGGCCCGATACTGCATTTAGCCCATGACAACCCATGCAAATGTCCTGGTACAGAGCAAACCCTTGGCGTATCTCGCCATCGTCTGCTGTTTGCTCTGGTGGGTTGAAGTCCACACTGGGCTTCCAGGGAACTGCGGGCAAACTGCCGTCTGCGCCCAGTTTAAACGTGAGTACACGGCTGACATTCGGCAGGCTCTCAGCCTGCACAAATTCGCCAAATACCAGGGCAAAAGCGCCACCCCAGCCGACTGCCACTGAGACGTATTGCTCGCCATCGACTTCATAGGTCATTGCTGGCGCAACGATGCCAGTTTGTGCCGGAAACTCCCACAGGCGTTCGCCATTGTCGGCGCGAAAAGCGACGAAGTTACCGTCTGCGGTTCCCTGGAAGACGAGCCCCCCCGCGGTGCTAAGCGTGCCGCCGTTCCAGGTGCCCTTGTGTTCTACTCGCCAGGCTTCGCTATTCGTGCGCGGGTCCCATGCCAGCAGGCGGCCTTTGACCGCGGCTCCATAAGCTGCGCGCTCAGCGGCATCATCGGGAAGACTGCCAACAATGCCATCGATTCCCAGGTTGGCACTGTCACTGCGATACTTAAATTCTTCGGGTTGACCATAAGCCGCGGGGAAGTCTAACACTGGAATGTACACCAGCCCCGTGTCGGGGTTGTAGGACATGGGATGCCAGTTGTGCCCACCGAGATAGGAAGGGGTAATAACGAATGGTTTTTCTTCGTAACGTGCGCCCGGTACTTCAACGGGTCGGCCGGTTTTCATATCAACGTGAGTAGCCCAGGTCACGTCGATATAATTGTTGGCGCTGATAAGGCTGCCATCGGTGCGGTCGAGCACGTAGAAGAAGCCATTCTTGGGCGCCTGCATCAGCACTTTGCGCTCTTTCCCCTCGATCGGGATATCGGCGAGAATAATATGTTGAGTGGCGGTGTAGTCCCAGGACTCGCCAGGTGTTGTCTGGTAGTGCCAAACATACTCACCAGTATCGGGCTTAAGCGCGACAATCGATGACAGAAACAGATTATCACCGCCACCAGGCGAGCGGATTTCGCGGTTCCAGGGGGTGCCATTGCCTACGCCGATGTACAGTAGATTCAACTCAGGATCGTATGCCATGGCATCCCAGACGGTGCCACCACCACCGCCCAGTTCCCACCACTTGCCGTTCCAGGTCTTTGCGGCTAGTTCCATCGCCTTGTTTTCGAAGCCCAGTTCGGGGTTGCCCGGTACGGTGTAAAAGCGCCAGAGCTGTTCCCCGTTATCTACATCGTAGGCTCCAAGAAAACCGCGGACACCGAATTCCGCACCACCGTTACCGATTAGGACCTTGCCATCGATAACTCTGGGTGCACCGGTAATGGTATAGGGGAGTTCAGGGTCTACCGTAGCGACAGACCAGTTGGTTTTTCCAGTGGCAGCGTCAAGGGCTATCAGGCGACCATCCAGTGCGCCTAGAAATACCTGGCCTTTCCAGATGGCAACGCCGCGGTTTACCGCGTCACAGCAGGCATGCCGGGTCTTGTCCTTGGCCACCTCGGGATCAAAAGTCCAAAGCAGTTTGCCATTGCGAGCATCTAAAGCGTGCACAATGCTCCAGGCAGAAGTGGTATACATCACTCCATCGACCACGATGGAAGTTGCCTCTACCCCGCGTTTAGTATTGAGATCAAAGCTCCAGGCCAGCCCCAGTTTGTCCACAGTCTTGGTACTGACTTCGTCCAGTTGGCTGAAGCGCTGTTCGCTATAGTCGCGTCCATAGGACATCCAGGCTCCGGGCTCGTTGTCAGCGTTGAGCAGGCGCTGGGCATCGACGTCCGCAGGACCCTTGTCGCCGGCAAATACAGTGCAGGAAACGACCAGGACCATGGCAGCCGTGAGCAGATGTTGGTTGACTCGAAGAATGGATGGCACTGGCTTTTCCCTCTGAGGCTTTATTTTATTGTATTAGGGTGACTGTAGCGTACAGCGAACGGACACTCCAGTCGCTGAATTATCCTTTGCCGGGATACGGCTCGCACTCATGGCAAGAAACTGTGTCAAAAACTGGACTTCAAGCCTGATCATAAGGCAGATGGGCAGCGTTCTAGAGTTTTATAGGGTGATCGCAGGATCGACACTTTCGCTGAAAGTGGCAGCGCGCCTGCTTAAAACAAGCAGTAGCTGTCTGCCCGCGCGATCTTAACTTGGCAATACCCCGTCGATAGCTGCGATCATGCTGCAAAACGAGATCGTTGCCCCTTACGACGAGAAGTTGCCCTCTGGGGTAAAATGAGGCGTATCCGGAGAAGAGCAGTACCGGACGCGAATTACTAAGTTTATCAAAGCAAATGCCACTGCTGGCCAAATGTATTTTATCTGGGGATATCACCAACTTTAGCATGGTTCCCTTTCCAGGGAGATATTAAGCCAGATAGCCGGCAATAAACCCGCTGGAATCACCCATCGGATATCGCAAATATAGCTGTAGGATTATTATTTTAAATATAAATTTTTGATTCACGGCTCAAATTTTAACTCCAGGTAAAGAGTGGTGTCCGTAGCCATGAATTGTTAGGCGGGAAGCACTGCATTGCTCCTTTGCTCATACCGACTTTTAAGCTAGTAGGATTTCTAATTATAGGATACACAAACAGCCTGTTAAGAGTGAATCTCTCTCCTGATCCTGCTGATGGTGCAAGTGGAGTTTGTGAAATGTTGGTCCAGCGCGGCATCACTGTAACCCTTGAGACTGCCAGCGCTTAAGCGCCCGCGGTGCGAACGGCAGAAGGCGTAGAATTTGACCAGCGCTTAAAAGAACGGCGAAAGTTTGTCGCATCGCTGAAGCCAAGGAGGCTAGCGATTTCTGCGACGGGCAGGGTAGTGCCGTTTAGATATTCCAGTGCCAGTCGATATCGAACCTGATCTAGCAACTGCTGATAGCGGTGACCTTCCCTCGTCAGATGACGCTGCAATGTGCTTTCACTCATATGAAGTAATGCGGCGACCTTCGCACTGGTTGGAAACTCAGAACCCGCCTGCAATAGTATTTGCTGAACACGCTCGCTAACCATGCCGCCCTCAGACCCACGCGATATGAGTCGATCGCACTCCCGCCGAAAAATATCCCGCGCTATAGGGTTGGAGGTGGAGATTGCAGAATCAAGGCTCGCGTAATCGAAGAACATTGCGCTACGCACTGCATTAAAACGGACATCAGGACCAAAGATCGTATGATAGAGCTGCAGATCTGATGGGGGAGCATAGTTAAGCTGCAGATTAATTATCGCGGTTTGACGACCCAGCAAAATACTGCCGCTGTTGATAATCGCAGCATATAGCACCTCGGTATAGAAGCGCTGCAGAGCCTGCGGCAAATGGGCCGCTTTGACCCAAAGCTCCAGTTCACTCTCCCCTCGGTGTATTTCAATTCCAATGCTTGGCAGTATGACTCGGTTGTATCGCACCAGCAGCTTGAGCGCATCACCGATAGTCTCACTAGTCATCAAGGCGTAGCCAAATATTCCCTGTGAGGCAATACTGATTCGGCTGCCGAACTTCAATCCTAACTCTGGATCCTGTGACAAGGTCAGCGCTTTAGTACACGCCGTATCCAGCTGCTGCGCGGTCAGGCTCATCGCTGTCAGCGGTTCCTGATCTGCAACGCCGGTACCGCGCATCAACTGCTCGCGTGATACGCCCAGGGAATCCAGAACCTGTAGCAAGGTCGAAATGTAATAAGCATGCATTTGCTGTCCCCATGACGGTATTTAACCTGACAAATGACCGTATATAACCCTATATTTGACGGTAATTAACCCAAACAATGACGGTATATAACTCCCTTTAAGCTCGATCTGTCAACTAGGATAGCCACTCTTTATTCACGGCTACATCATCACATTTTTGAAAATGCCACAGGAGTTGAGCAATGCCTGCTACGTTACAAACGTTAAATACCCAAACCGATTCGGCGGTGGACGCCTCCATACCTGAAACTGTCGGTGCCACGTCGACAACAAAACAGGCAAGCACGCCGTCCGGGGTAGAGATCAAGCCGCGCAATCGGTCTCACGATATTGCTGCGGCGCTGCAACAAGATTGGTTGGATGACAATGCATTTCTCACTGCCGTATTTAACGGTATGTCGATTACTTTTCCGGCAGGCGAGAAATTTTTCATCGACAGCGTGCGTCACTATCGACAAGACATTACTGACCCGGTACTGCAGGAACACGTTCGAGGTTTCTGCGGTCAGGAGGGTTTTCACCGTCGTGAGCACCAGATTTATAATGAGACACTTTGCGCGGCACGCGGTTATGACCTTCAAAAACTTGAAGGGAAGCTGACACGTCGGCTAGCGTGGGCCCAGAAAAATCTCTCCCCCATACAGAACCTGGCGATTACCGTGGCGATTGAGCACTTCACTGCTGTTCTCTCTGAGCTTTTATTGAGCTCGGACTCGGTTATGGACAAAGCGCACTCATCAATGCGCGAATTGTGGCGCTGGCATGCGGCGGAAGAGATGGAACACAAGTCTGTCGCGTTTGATGTTTTCCTTGCTGTGGGTGGCACTGAGAAATTGCGCATATTCGTAATGCGCCGCGCGACATTTTTAATTGCCCTGGAATTGACGCGCGCCCTGATTTATATATTGCGCAAAGACGGCAAGCTATTCAATCTTAAGCTCTGGTTTAAAGGTCTGGCGGGGCTCTTCGGAAAACAAGGCGCCTTCAGTGGAGGCCTCCAGCCCTATAAAGAATTCTATACAGAGGGCTTTCACCCTTGGCAGCAAGACACACGACATTTACTAACGGAGTGGGCTTCAGAAGACGCAATAGAGTTTGCATAAACACCACAAGGCGCAGTGGCATAATCGCCAGTGCGCCAATAGGATTCATTGACGGAATCTTGTGTCTGGCGGTACTGACGAGTTAACTTTTTAGTATTGCATTGTCGAATTGATTAACTGTCGCCTGTCGACTCTGGCGGTATATCCGTGGGCTGCAGCCCACCAATCGGGAAAAAGTGCGAGAAAAGTAAAGGGGGTCTTCGTAGCCGATTTGCTTTGAAATTTCCTGTATCTGTAGAGTGGTTCGTGTCAGCAGGCGCGATGCCTTGGCAATACGTCGCTCTTCGCGCCAACTGATGAGCGTGCTCCCCGTTCTCGCCTTGAACATGGAAGAGAGCCGGGTTTTGGAAAGTTGAACATGCTGGGCAATGTCTTCTACGGTGAGCGACTTTTCCAAATTGCTATTTATGTAGTTCATAGCGTTTGTTATTCGGCTATCGGTAGGGTCGTTGCCCGCGGGCGCAGAAAAGCGTGCGCAACGGATAAAAATTTGTTCGATAATATTAAGTAACAGCGCCTCTGAACGGCTGTCTGCCAGGGGATCGAAGTCCAGGGTACTTTCAAACAGAGCCTTGATAGCGGGGTAGTCGGCGTCTGGCGCTTTCAGGTGATAGATATGTGGGCCAACCTCGGGCCAGTTCAGCCAGTCCAGTATTCTCGAGTCGGGTTGAAAATAAACCCAGTCGTGGGTCCAGTGGGAAGCGTGTTGCGCCCGTCGGTAGTCGTACATGGCATCTGGTGATAGCAATACCATGTCTCCGGGCTCTGCAAACAGTTCGCGACGGATACAGTTGTAATGGCCTGTGCCACTCACTGACAAGTTCAGGCTCCAGCCGCGGAGTTTTCCGGCAGGTCTTTAGGTAGCGATGTCATTGCTGGCACCCCGGACCATTTTCGTTACAGCGGACAGTGAATGATCTGTAAATAAGTCGTCCATTAGTTCGAGGCACTTGCCTGCATCGATCAAAAAGCGCAGTGCTTCATTTTCTGACAGGCGCAAGACGGGCTCGAACAGGTTTTTCCATTTTTTGATTAAAGCTGGGACCGCGGGCTGTGAAGAAAAACCACCTGCGGCCACCTGCTCAAAATACAGCTGCCCAGTGCGCTCAGTAAGGTTTCCGTGATGATCGCCGGACATCCTCAGCATCGATTCCTTAAGTGCAGCGAGTGTGATGGGCTGCCCTCGAAACACCTTCCAGGCGATATTAGCGTGCCGAATTATGGGAGTGCTAGTCATTAAATATCCATGTTTTCTAATTTTGATATTACTATTTTGCTACAATTATCGGCTGGTATAACCGCACTATAGTTGTTTAATAGTCTATTTTTCCAGTTTTTTCACGCAATATTGGCCTGGCGTTTAATGATTTATTAATAGCGCCCAGCAGATAAAATAAAATAAGAGGATAGTCCATATATTGGGTTTTTGATCCATATGCTTTAACAGTTTGTCGGTATACAGTTAGCCCAGAAGTTTGATAATGACTAAGGTGTCTTAAATGACTGTATCCCAACCACGCCTGCTGACTGCCGCTATAGCCACAACCGTCTTTGTTTTAATCTCCCCGGCTTTATCATTAGCGCAAGAGGTAAGACTGCCGCCAGACACAGAACTGGCACTGGAAGAAATTATTGTCACGGCGCAAAAGCGCAGCACCTCGGTCCAGGAAACACCTATCGCCATTACAGCGTTTACCGGAGAAATTCTCGCCAATGGCGTAGTAACCGATGCCGCGGATCTCAATGGCAGAGTGCCCAATCTGCATATTGCTAAAGCTGGCTCCAATGTCGAAATTGCCATACGCGGCATTAACAGCACCAATAACGTAGAAGCGGGTGATCCGGCCGTGGCCTTTCATGTCGATGGCATTTATTTGGGGCGCCCGATAGCTGCCGGGGCCATTTTTTATGACTTGGAGCGTGTGGAGGTACTGAACGGACCTCAAGGCACGCTTTATGGTCGTAATGCCACCGCCGGCAGTATCAACGTCATTACCAACAAACCAGAGGAAGAGTTTTCTGCGAGCCTTGAACTCAACGTAGGTAATTATGACCGCGTCTATACCCAGGGCATGCTCAATGTGCCGATATCCGAACAATTTCAGATGCGAGCGGCTTTTTTCACCGATGACAGAGAGGGTTACTACGACGCAGTCCACTTTGAAACTGGTGAGTCTCTTAGCGAAGGAGACTCGGCAGATGATCAGGGCTTCCGCCTGCACGGGCTTTATCAGCCTACAGAGAATCTCTCTATGCTGCTCAGCGTTGATTCCCTCAGCAAAGAAGGCGCACCGCCTTATCAGCGTGACGTACCGACGGATGCCGTATTCACTGTTGAGACCACTGCCTCTGGCTACAGTGACATAGAAGACAAAGGCATCAAATTCGAGTTGAACTGGGATCTGGATTTCGCGACCCTGACCTATATGGCGGCGTCGCGCGAAACCGAGTATTCGGCAGGCGGCGCGGCGGCGGGACAGAGCGCACTGTTGGGAGCTTCGCTTGCGGTCGACAATTCCATGGAGCAGCTTACCCATGAATTACGATTCGCTTCCAACGGTGGGGGTGCGCTGCAGTGGATAGGGGGTGCTTACTACTTCAAAGAAGAGCAGGATATATTTTTCATATTGGCCGATCTATTGGAGATCTTCCCGGCCCCTTTACCCAAAGGCGATTTGACCTTTGATCAACCGGAAGTGGAAGCAACATCGACGGCTGTTTTTGGTCAGATAGATTACAGCTTTGCCGAAAACTTGCGCTTTTCTGCAGGCCTGCGCTACAACCAGGATGAGAAGGCACGTACCGGTCGCAGTATAGTTGGTATCACGGAGTTCGATTTAATACTCCAGGAGGTTCCCAATATTGCCGATGAGGATTGGGATTCCACTGACTGGAAGCTGGGCCTGGACTGGTTTGTGACCCAAGATTCCATGCTCTACGTTTCCGTTGGAACCGGCTATAAAGCTGGCGGTTATTTTGATGGCATAGCCCCCAACGATTATGACGAAGAAACGGTACTGTCCTGGGAGGTGGGTTCCAAAAACGAGTTTATGGACAACCGACTACAACTGAACGTGGCAGCATTCTACTATGATTACGAAGATTTTCAGGTTACACAGACCGAGCCGCTGGCGGGTCTTCCCGGAGGCGCTCAGGGCTCGGTTACCCGTAATGCCGGTGCTGCCGATATCTATGGCGCCGAGCTTTCAACGCAGTATCTAGCTACCGCCTATGATCACTTTAGCTTGCAACTTTCCTACCTTCATTCCGAATTCACTGACTTCGAATTGTATGACCCAATCAATGACGTAACTAACGATTGGTCGGGTAACGAATTGAATAAAGCGCCCGGCTGGACAGCAACTGTGGGCTATCGGCATGAGTGGAATCTGGGAGACAAGGGCAGTGTGGCAGCGGGTGGCCTGGTATATTTTGTGGATGACCACTACCTCACGTTCAGGAATGAAGATGTCAGCGAACAAGAAGCCTATACAAAAGTAGATCTCAACCTGATGTACACTTCACCGCAGGGGAACTGGTTTGTCTCTGCCTATGGCAAAAATCTCACCGACGAAGAGGTGATGGTGTCCCTCTCTAACATTGGCATCGCCACTGCCGGGTTTGCAGCCCCACTAACCTACGGCGTGCGCGCCGGTTATAGCTGGTAGCGCGCAGCGCTAACATTAAGCTTTCCACCTACAGGGCCCTGCAATGTTAGGCAAGATCATCAAAGTATTACTGGTGGGCATCGTCTTGCTCGCGCTGCCCATTGGGTACTTCGGCTATCAGCTCTACCACACCGGAGAAGACTACGGTCAAAGCCGGCAGGTGGCCGACAACGCCACCAAACGTATTACGGCGTATGGCGAAGTGGTCGGGTTTGTTGATCAAAATAGCGCTCACACCTGGATGGGTATTCCCTATGCACAGCCACCTGTTAACGAGTTGCGCTGGCGCGCGCCGCTGCCGCCGCAGTCCTGGGAGGGTACTTACCAGGCGCTCCAGGCAGGGGACTTCTGCAAGCAGTTTGGCTCGCAAATGGAGAGCCGTCCTCCCAGCGAGTGGGGTAAGCCGATCGGTTCAGAGGATTGCCTCAAACTGAATATCTTCGCCCCGGCCTATGCACCCGAAGCGGTGCCCAAGGGCGATCAGCGTCTACCAGTGATGGTGTATGTGCATGGCGGCGGTAACATGGTGGGTTATGCCAACCAGTTTAAATATTCCGGTACACAGTTGGCGAACACCCACCGTGTCATTGTTGTCAATTTTAATTATCGTCTTGGCCCTTTTGGCTGGTTTTCCCATCCTGCGCTAAACAGAGGTGGCTCTGTTGAGGATCAATCTGGCAATTACGGCAACCTCGACAGCATACGAGCGCTACAGTGGGTGCAGGGCAACATCGAGGCTTTCGGCGGTAACCCGGATAATGTGACCTTGTTTGGAGAGTCCGCCGGTGGCATGAATACTTTTGTGCTACTGGCCTCACCACTGGCAGAGGGGCTTTTCCACAAGGCCATTGTGCAAAGTGGTATCACCACAAAGACCACGCCGCTGAGCGCCGCACAGAATTATGCAGCAAGTGCCCAACCGGGCGACAAAAACAGTAGTCGAGAAGTTGTGAACAGCTTTCTGGTCGCCGATGGTCTGGTCGCTAACCGGGTGGAGGCAACTGACTATCAAGGAGCCATGAGTAGCGCGGCAATAAGTGACTACTTGCGTGGCAAAAGTGCCGATGATTTGTTGAACATTTATGATTTCAGTGGCGAGTTAGGGCTGTCTAATGTGCCGCAGTTATTGGCCGATGGTGCGGTGATTCCTTCGCGAGAACTGATTCAGTTGTTTTCCGACAGCGCTGACTATAATGCTGTGCCCATCATATTGGGCAGTACTCGCGATGAATTTAAAATGCTGGCGGCGATGGATGACACCTTTGTGGAAACCAGGTTTGGTTTATTCCCCCGGATAAAAGACAAGGACCACCACCAGGCCTACACCAGTTATATCAATGACACTATAAAAGCGCTGGGCGTCGATGAAGTAGCGATTGCTATGAGCAATAGACAGAACGAATCCGTCTACGCTTATCGTTTCGACTGGGACGAACTGCCCACCATTGCGGGCTCCGATATGCAGGAGTTAATGGGTGCAGCTCATGCCTCTGAAATCCCCTTTGTGTTCGGTATGTTTGACGACAGCTTTATGAACAACCTGATGTTCGATGAGAACAATATTCCGGGTCGCGATTTACTGTCTGAAAGTATGTCTTCTTACTGGGCAGAATTTGCCTACTCCAGTTCACCGGGTCGCGGTCGCAGCGGCACCTTGCATGAATGGCGAGCCTGGTCGAATGAATCAGCCGCTGGTGAAAAATACATTATTCTTGATGATGAGAACGACGGCGGTATTCGCATGACGAGTAAGGTAATTACCCTTGCGGTTCTTCATCAACGTTTGCTTAACGACACCCGGTTTCCCAGTCAAGAGCTACACAGTCAGATGTATGACTGTCTGCTCAAAGACACCCGGTACTGGAACCTTGAGGAATTTGAAGCGCTCGGTGGCAGCCCTTGCGAAGACGCGATGTTTAGCAGCCTGTTGTAGTGGACTGAAAAATTGAAGCTGCCAACCAAACGCGTTGATAGTGGCAATATCGGCGAATGAATACCTAAAAACGACACAGAATTCGATCCGATATTACCTCCTGCTCAGTCTGGTCTTACCAGCGATTCACCCTGACTCCTCAAGCACTTAATTTTTGTGTACCTCTACGAAGCTTCGATGCCGCGACTGCGGCGGCGAGCGCGCCAAGCAACCACAGCAGCGGCTGCGGCAGCGTCGGAACCGGTACAGCAGGGATTGCAAGCTTGTATATATTGACCGTGCCAGCCACGGGTCCACCAATAGAGTAAAGGCTGTTCGGGGCGGACGCCGCTATGATAGTGCAGTCTCCAAGGGTGAGCATGGTTACCTCGAGACTTCCCTGAAATGGAATCGTACACACCGATGGAGTGCTCGATACGTAAACGATCACCGGTTGAGGATCAACCGGCGTTTGAGTGGTGGTTGCTGCGGGTGACAGCACGAAGGCCGTGCCCGCCGAAAAGAGCTCTGAATCCTGGGGATCGAATAGTAATCCCGGCTTAGTCGGTACGCCGGGGCTTGGTGTCGAAATATGCAAGATAGACTGCGTGACGGGCTCAGCAGGTAAATATGTGCTGTCTCCTGGCTGAGATGCTTCGATCTGGCATTCCCCCAACGAAATCATTGTGACGGTTGTGTCGATGATTGAGCAAACGCCTGGCGTTAGCGTTGTGTAGGTCACTGGCAAGCCGGAAGAAGCAGTTGCCTCAGGGCTCAGGGAGTAAGAGCCTGAGGCGGAAAAGTTCTGAAAAAGAGCGCTTTGCGCCGGAAAATTAATCGTTTGCGGGAGCTTGCCCGATGCGACATCGTAAAGAAATCGGAAGGTAGGGCTTTCTTTTATCGACCAACTAAATCCGTCTGGGCTTGTGAGTATTGTGCCCTCGTCGCCTACTGCGATGTATTGACCGGAACCATCATAAGCGACGCCAAAAAGATCGAATGTGGTTCCACTACTTGTTGGCGTCCAGGCCACTGCGTCGGGGCTAGTCAGGATAGCGCCTTCACGACCAACAACAATGTAAAGATCTGTGCCGTTGTAGACGATGTCCCGCAGATCTGTATCGGTGCCACTGGGTTGTTCTGTCCACGACCTCGAATCGGGATCACTGGTGGTGAGAATTTTTCCCTTGTCGCCTACTGCAATCCAGATCGTGTTGTCGTAGGTTATGCCGTAAAGGCCCTCTGCATTATTGGGTTGTGGTGGTTTCTGAGTCCAGGTAGTGGCGTCAGGGCTGGTTAAAACAGTCGTGGCGATTCCCAGGTCACCGGCAATCGCATAAAGGTTGTTTTGGTTGTAGGCGATATCGAAGAGCGTGAATGAGAAGTTGCTATTGACCGAAGTCCATGCGATCCCGTCCGGGCTGGTAAGAATACGCCCTCGTCCTCCGGATACAATCCACTGTCCGCCCTCGAAAACGGTGCTCCAGAGCGCGTCATCGTTGCCGCTAATCTGTTGCATCCAGTTTTGAGCGTCGTTGCTTCTGACAACGGTGCCGGACTGTCCAGATGCTGCCCAGGTATCAACGCCATCAAAGTCTACGCCACGAAGAGTCTCGGTGGTGTCGCTATCCGCCTCCAACCAAGTGATGCCATCCGAACTATTGAGAATAGTACCCTTGGCTCCCACCGCTACCCACCCTGCCAGGGCCATAGAACTAGTGACCAGGGTCAAGAGCATAACTGCAATAGTTTTCAACATTCGGGAGGTATACACAGGCATATAATCCATTAAGCGCATCATGCGTGGGCGATCGATAGTCATAGAGCGTAGTAGAATTTTCGACTTTTACCAAGACTGAATGTGCAAGCGTCGACGAAATAATAAGTCCGTACCTTAAGTATTCACAGGGCCAGCGGCAGCCATGGCGCAATTAGTGATTGTTTCGCTTCTATCTTTCTGTCTGATAAAAGCAGTGATTATCTGGCGCAGCGCCAAACGCGTTAATCGCTAAACCTATTTCTGTGCTCCTGAATTTGAAAGCTGTCTCCGTAAGCGGAGCACTAGCTGAATACTGGGGTAAATGCGCTTGCCAAAGCTTTGACTATCACAAACATCCATAGCGTGACAGTACTTGCTGCTTATGGCATCTTGTCATTGCTGGCACTACAGAAAATTTTAGGCGTGAATGTCAAAGATTTGTTAGCCGATACTGCTTGTCGCACTGTTGCTTTTGATTGGCCGTAGGCTTGATATCCTCAATTTTCTCTTGATTAGACTTTTTATGCGGTTCCCGTACAGTTACACCAGTTTAGAAATCGGGAGCTGCTAAATTACGGAGTTTGGGTCACTAATTACAATTGATAGCACTTTTAACGGTATTGAGAAGGCATGTCACTTCACAAGGAGAGCGCTAAAATGAAAACCAAGTCAAATCGTATTCCTGCACTGTTATTTTTTTATTTAAGTCTTTGGCTGATTCCTGCTCAAGCGGCTGATCCCATTCAAACGCAATACGGCATTAACGGTGAAATGGAAGTCGACTTGCTCAGCGTTAGTGAAAGCGGAGGTATTCTCACTGCCGTTTTTGCCTATCGCAACACTGGCAGCGATAAAATCTCGATCAGGTATACCGTATCGGAGGTGTACTTTTTAGAGAAATCTGAGGGCAAAAAATATCATGTACTTGTAGATTCAACCGGCGAGCCATTAGCGACGCCATTGAACAACAGGTTCATTGGTATACCTTCGTCACAATTTAAGCCCGGGGCCAGAAAACTGGTGTGGTTTAAGTTTCCCGCGCCCCCTGAGGGTAGTGAGACCATTGATCTAGTGCTACCGGACGCTTTGCCCTTCGAGAATATAGCCTTGAGCCGATGAAAGGTTTTCTGCCGAGAGCCATATTAATCATCTCGCTTATATTGGGATTGTCCCAAGTTGCATTGGGTTGGGATCCTGCAAGACCGGACGATCCCGAGGCTCATTTGGCAGCACAGAAAGCACTCACAGATATTCGTCGCTTTCATGGAGATGTTCGTGAGCTTCCGGGATTAAAAGATTCAGGATTGGTTTTGCAGGAGAACATTGAAGATCTTCAGCAAGCGCTTGCGACGCTGAATGCTAAAGTCTTGGACCAAGAGATTCAAATTTCGCTGTCGGCCGACCTCCTGTTTGATTTTGATCAGTATCAGGTTAAACCCGAGGCTGATGCCGAACTGCGAACGCTGACGACAGTGTTACTCGAGACTGGCAGTGCCCAGGTGCGCATTGTCGGGCACACAGATGCTCTAGGCAGTGAAACTTACAATCAACGGCTATCTGAGCAACGCGCAGAATCCATCAAGCGCTGGTTGTTAGGACCGGGCCATATAGGGTCAGATGTAACCATTGAAACTATGGGGAAAGGCGAAAGCGAACCGGTCGCGCCTAATTCAAATATCGACGGGAGTGACAATGTCGACGGTCGTGCGCTAAATCGGCGGGTCGAGCTTGTCATTCAAACATAGCAACGGTTTATCAGTGCGGGAATCACTCCCGCGCATCGAGTACGAGGGCACTAAAAATGGACTCGACGCGCCCAACTGGCACTATTAAATCTTAATTCATTCATTAACGCTGATAATTGCAATGGCTCTGGCTAAGTTGTCGCAGAATTCCTGTCACGATGGAAAAACATGTTTTACCGAGGTGATACAGCATGCTCGAACTTGTCGGACTTGACCATATTGTGCTGAGAACTGCTCGCCTCGCACCTATGCTGGATTTTTATTGTGGCGTCCTGGGCTGCGTCATTGAACGCGAGACTTCGCTCGACTTGGGTTTGACCCAGTTGCGCGCTGGTGCGGCACTGATCGATCTTGTAGCTGTTGATAGCAAGTTAGGCCGTGTCGGTGGCGAGCCGCCTACCGCTTCGGGGAATAATCTCGATCACTTTTGTCTGCAGCTCAAACCTCTCTCCGAAAAGGCTATCCTGGGGCACCTGAATGAACATGGTATTAAGTTCGGTGAGTTTGCGTCCCGCTATGGTGCGCAGGGCCAGGGCAATTCGATTTATATTCAAGATCCTGATGGCAATACTGTTGAACTGCGGGTTGCGCTGTGAAGGGAGCGTGCGGTTGTGGCAACATCGAGCTGCATTGGCAGTTAGTTGATTTATCCCTGGTGCCCAGAGCATGCGCATGTGATTACTGCAGTGGCTACGGCGCCAACTGGGTGAGCAAATCTGGCACGAGGGTAAGGGCCGTTATACATAATCCGCTGTATTACAGTGTGGTTCGCCAGGGGTCAGAAACTGCAGAATTTCATGAGTGCATGCGCTGCCAATTGCCGGTTTTTGCCAGTGCTACAGTCGATGAGCAGGACTATGCAGTGATCAATGCCAGTTGTGTTGCGAATCCACGTGGCTTTGGCGATCCTGTGCCCGCATTTTTTGGCGCAGAGTCAGTAGAGCAGCGCGCGCAGCGACGCATGCACAACTGGTGTTTGCTGACTCAATTAACTGTAGGGTGATTATCAAACGGTTGACACGTCTATTTGTTCTCGCACGATTTAATTGCATGCAAAAAAACGATTGTCGCCACTGCCATCATGAGTTTATTCATTATTACTTATGACGACGAGCATCACCGCTTAGCTTTCATGACGCCTCCCGGAGGCGTCGCCTAAAAGCCGGTTAATTTCGCACGCCTGATAGATTCTCTGCTATGTTTAAATGAGGTGTTTGAGTGACTAAATAATAAAGAGTGTGCCGGATGAAAAATAACACGCATAGAAACGTACTCCTTTCCTTTGGCCTTTTGAGCGGGGCACTGACTGCTGAGGCCTTCGCCCAGTCTGTAGGTGCGCTGGAAGAGGTTATTGTTACCGCCGGAAAACGAGCGACCACCGTTCAAGATACACCCATTGCAGTGAGTGCATTTAGTGGCGACGAGCTCGATAGGGCGCTGATAAGTAAACCAATGGACCTTCAGTTTAATGTTCCGAACATGCTGATGAGCAAAGGCAACTTCACCACTGCAGCAATTTCTATCAGGGGCATAGGCAATCTGGGCGTAGGCTCAGCAACAGACAGTGGGACCGGAGTTCACTTTAACGGCGTCTACCTCAACGGTGGGCGAATCTTCGAGACTGAGTTTTACGATGCTGAGCGGGTAGAGGTTCTCAGGGGGCCGCAGGGCACACTTTATGGCCGAAATACGACGGCTGGTGTGGTTAACATGATCACTAATAAACCCACCGACGAGTTTGGTGGAGACATTACCCTCGAGCTCGGCAATTACGACCATATCAAGGCTAAGGGCGCGATCAATATTCCGCTGGGTGACCAGTGGGCACAACGATTTTCGATGTTCTATAACGAGAGAGATGGATACGTTGATAATGAGTTTGACGGCAATAAGATTGATGGGAGGGATATGTGGTCGCTGCGTTCTTCAACGCGCTGGGCTGGCGACAACGCCGATGCCACATTGGTTGTTAACTATTTCAAGGAAGACTCAGACCGCATGCGCGGTAGTAATCAGCGGTGTCTCAGAGACTCGGAAGCGATTTTGGGCTGCTTACCCACGGGTCTAGCCGACGAGGTCACTAATAGCGGCGCCACCGTGACCGGCTTTTTAACCCAGATAAGCGGCAGAGTATTGGGCGTTAGCTTCCCTGCAGATGACTTTGCCAACTCGCCCAAAAGTAGAGATCCCCGCGAGCAGTTTCTTGATTTTACGCCTCAGTATGAAGTCGAGGATCTGATGATATCTTTTGAGTCAAACCTCGATTTTGCTGACTATACCTTGACTACGGTGCTGGGTTATCACGCATCAGACCTTAGTGCGCGCAACGACTATGACTTTACGGTTGCCTCCGAGCAATGGCCGCTTGAAGTCGATGTGAATCTTGGTCCGGACGGTATCGTTACTGTTGACCGCGCATACTCAACTGACCGCTCCACCACTGAGCCAGAGCAGTACAGCGCTGAACTACGTTTGGCTACTGACTTTAGCGGCGACTGGAATTTTTTAGTGGGAGGGTTTTACCTAGATTATCAGTCGGATGTTCACTATTACGTCTACAGCGCTGCGCTAGAGGTTTACGGACAAGCAACAGGTATCCCTGCGGAGCAGCGTTTATTTGATAATGACACAAGTGATTACACGCTTGAAACATGGGCGATGTTTGGCGAGGTGTACTGGCAGGCGAGCGATAGCCTGCTTTTGACCTTGGGGTTGAGATATTCGGAGGAGGAAAAAAGTTCAAAGCAGCGCAGTATTTACCTGGGGTTTCTTGACGACCCTGCTGCGCCGAACGGTGGATATGAAGATTTCGGTGGAGAGTGGGAAGAGCCCACAGGAAAGTTCAATATAACCTGGGACGTGGCCGATGACGTTATGACGTATCTGACACTCTCGCGCAGCTATAAATCGGGTGGCTTTAACCCCATTTCAGCGTCTTCGCCTGTACTGGCGGAGGACGCTTCGCTCGCCGAATTTGATCCTGAGTACATTAACGCCTTTGAGATTGGCTTAAAGTCTCGCTTCTTTGACCAAACGTTGCAGTCTAATATTTCTTTTTTCTATTATGACTATGAGGGATTACAGATATCGACGATTAATAACCAAACCGCACTGAATCTTAATTACGATGCGACGATACAAGGTATTGAGGCAGAGTTTGTCTGGGTGCCTACCGACAATTGGCGCTTTAGTTCGAACCTGGCTTGGTTAGACAGCGCAATGGACGGCGGATCCAGTTTAGATACAGCAGATATAAACACGCTGGGAACTACTGAGAACATTATTTCTAGCCCAAACTCGAATGTGTATGTTGGCGCAGGTTGCCCCGAGGGAGTATTTCCCTGCTCCGGCCTGGTGAAGAGTCTCGATGGCAATGAGATGCCTAATGCACCCAACTTCTCAGTCAATCTGGGCGTGTCTTATGGCTTCTACCTTGAGAGTGGCATGGAGCTGGTTGCTGCAACCAACTATTATTGGCAGGACGAGTTCTATACGCGTATTTTTAACACAGGAAACGATACGGTCGAGAAGTGGGATGTCTGGAACGCCACTCTGACGCTCTATAGTGCGCAACGGAATTGGTTTGCTGAACTGTGGGGACGCAATCTTCTCGATGACGACCATATTACTGGCCAATACCTGGGTGATCAGAACGTTGGCCTGGCTACTAACCAGTTTCTATTAGAGCCGCGTACCTACGGTGTTAGCCTCGGTTACAATTTTTAAAAGCGGGCCCTGGCGCAACGGAGGTTGATGATAATGCTGCCCTGCGCATCATTTATCATTCTTCAATTGATGTTCTGACCGGCCCGGCGGTCGTTTTTAGTAGGCGTGTACTACGCGCATAGTTTTAGTGTAGTAGATTAGAAGGAGAATATTGATCTGTCAGTAGGGGTGCGTCGGTTTTCCAGTCTTCCTCCCAAGACAGGCGATCTACCAGCCAGGAAGCGCGGAAGCCGAAACGCTTGAAAGCTGCTTTGAAGAGGGGGGCATTTTCAAGAACCTCATTCCGAGTGGGCAATCCCCCATCCCGCCAGAGTATAAGCCGATTACCCACTCTCACATTAATAAAATCACCGAATACGGTTTTATAGGTGACCGACTCACTGTCATAAAGAGCGCTGTGAGAAAAAGTATTGGCAACTAAAACGCCGCCAGGACTGATAACCGACTTTACCTCCTCAAGATATTCCCGAGTGAGCATATGCTCGGGTATATATTCACTATTGAAAGCATCCAGCACTACCAGGTCATAAGTCTCACCACGTTTTATTGCCCGTTTTACGAACACTCTGCCGTCCGCCTCATGCGTGCGTAGTTGCTCATTAGTATCGAAGGGAAAATAGGTGCGCGCTACACGTGTGACTGCTGGATCAATTTCCACCACATCAATTTGTGCACCGGTCTGCGCTTGCGAGAAGGCCGTTGGAAGCGTGCCGCCTCCTAGTCCTACGATAAGAATATTCTGGATGTCAGGCTTGAGTAAAAGCGTCGACAACACTACGCGAGAATAGTTGTAAAACAGGAGTTCGGGTCTGTCCATAAAGAAACAAGACTGACTGTTGTCCGTTCGATAATGCTTATTGAAATGCATACAGCGTACGATACCGATTTCAAAGACAT
This sequence comes from Candidatus Seongchinamella marina, assembly GCF_026262685.1. NCBI lineage: Bacteria > Pseudomonadati > Pseudomonadota > Gammaproteobacteria > Cellvibrionales > Halieaceae > Seongchinamella > Candidatus Seongchinamella marina. Next base: position 68,771 of record NZ_SHNP01000006.1, on the reverse strand, counting down.
AAATATTGCTATAGAGAGACCTCTCGTGATGCAAGAGTGTCGCTAGGTCATCGTCCTGGTCAGACTCTTGCGCATTACCCTGTGCAGTCGTGCACAAAAAAAGCAGTGCGAGTGCAAGAGTTTTGATGATGTCATTTGGCGTCATTGGGGTCTCCTTTGAGCGCAACTGGCAAACCAAGCGTCAGCGATATCGCGGTCAGGCCAAGAAAAAGCTGATCCAGCTCGAACCAAAGCACCAGATGAAAAGAGGCTAGTATGGTTCCCAGGGCGCTTCCCAGTGTAGACACAAAATACAGTACGCCTGCGGTATTTCCGCTCATCTGATGTTGATGTGTTAGCAATCGTAAAGCGTATGGTGACGCCATGCCTGCTACAGCAGTGGGCATAAAGAAGAGTAGTGTCGATGCTAGCAGCGAACCGTAGCGAGGGTCTGTTACGTTATCGAATAGCCAATTCATGACAGACTCACTAAAAAACACAATTGGTAGATTCAATACGGCTGCTACGCAGAGTATTGCTGCAAGTTTGCGGATATTCGGATGATGCAATGACCAGCGACCGCCAAGCAGGTAGCCTAGTGAAAGCGCCATCATAAATACTGTGATGATGGCCCCCCACACATAAATACCGTTGCCGAAATAGGGTGCTAATAACTTACCACTCAGCATTTCTACCACCATGACAGAAAAGCCAGTCCAAAAGGCAATGGTATAAATCAGTAGACGTGTCATCATAGTCTGATCCCCGTTGCTACTCGTTTTGCGGATTGGTTAGGGCGCCATCATGTGCCAAGCGTAAAAAACCATCTAACGCTGAATATAATTGTCGCAATAATTTGGCGGTCATTGTGTCTTTGATGAATTGCAAATCAGCTTGCCTAGTCTGGCCACGCCTCTATTTAGCTCATAGGCTGGTAGCCGCACAAGACAGGATGTATCGCTTTTAATAAAGGTGAGTTCTCGCACATCAGGCGTCATTTCTGCTTGAAAAAATCCGTATGCATTGGTGATGGCCAACCCTTCAACGCCTTGAATAAGTGCGTCTTGCAATGGCTCGCCCGAGCTCAGGTATATTTTTCCTACGGCGATTACAATTTCCTTGATTTTAGGCCTTACGGCTATGACATTGCCCGGGTAAAGCGTATAGGGTCGCGCTCGATACTCAATATTTTCGATCGAATTTCCAGCGCTCAAGAATTCCAGCGTGTGAGTTCGATATGGGCCGGCAGGTATGAACACCGATGTGTTAGCGGGAATGCTGCCTATAGTTTGGCGACCAACTTTTACCTCTACCTGACTGTCACTGTCTGCAGGGCCCTGCACATTAACCAGAAAGCCTGAAGCACCGCCGCTTTTGCCGCCGAATCCAATGCTGTCTGTGGTTGCGGCGAAGGAGGTGCGCAGAGACCCACTGTATTCCCAAGTGTTATTATCGATGTTGTGCTTGGTTGTAAAGCTGGCCATGCCTCTAGCTGTTTCCGCTTGCAAACCTGCTTCAACAGAGTCGTTTTCTTGATGATCTGCTCTGACATCAACGGAATAGTTATTGCCTGCTGGATCTTCCTTTTCCCAGGTAGACGACGCGCTGCCCGTTATACTATTTGAGTAGGACTCGTCTTGCTTTTTAAGACCGCTGTATTGAACTGACCCTCTATTGCTCCATGCGCCCCGTGAGCTATTGTAGTTGAGTCGTACTAGAAAAAGCCTACTGCCATCATTCTCAGAAAGCTCAACACTGCTGGTCATATCCGGGAGCCCGAAAAAACTTCTGGGCCTCCATTTGATACCAAAGCTCTCGCTGCCATTCGTTCCCTCGCCTTCGGTGTAGTCTACGAACAGATCAATGTCACCAAAATCAGTACCTATACTACCGTTGAGGCCCAATTGAGTGGTGTCCTCTCCCAGTTGCGAAATTTCATCGACAGGAATGTCGCCGCCGGAAATTTCTCGTGCGCTAAGTCCTAATGCACCGCGCGAATATCGATATTGATACTGAATATTAAAGGCTGAGCGATTATAGTCGTCATAACCCAAGCCGGCGGATATCTCGTACTTTAACCCTTGATGAAATAAACCCGCTTCCAACATCGTAGATCGGTTATTGGTTGAGAACCCGATTTTGGCTGCGCTAGAAGCCGTTAGTCGCTTTTCGATGCCTGCTCGTAAAAAACCATCATTGATAGTTTCGGGTAAAATCTTGTCCTCCAGGGTCTCCACATATTGTCCCGCCTGGACAAAGAACAGCGATTCGCCCTCTGGCGGAATTTTTCCATTTTTTGAGTAAAAGCGTCGCTCCGTGCGGGTTCTGCCCGATGAATCGATGATGCGTAGCTCAACATCATAGGCGCCCGGGGGCAAAGTAGATGTGTCGATCTGCTGATTGCCCGTTTCGTAGTAGTTGGAGCCCAGCAGTCGATTGTCTTTATATATCTGCACAAGACTTCTGGACTCTAAAAAAATGGTAAAGGTCGTGCCTAGCGCCAAATCCAGATCTTTACGCGTAACCAGGGAGCTACCGAAGGTTGCTCCCAGGAACTGTTGATTTTGCATAAACTGAAAGCTGCCAGCGTTCTCCCGAAAGATTCCCGCCTGATAATCAAAGCCATTGCGCTCTCGTTTGAATGCCAGCGTGTCGATAGCAACATCTCCGCCAGAGGTTACATTACTGTTTATTTGCAGTCGGTTCTCTGCATACGCGAACATAGTGTTGTTGGACATGTTATAGGTGAGGTCTGTTTCGCTGCTGCCGCTGGCATATACCGAGAGGTCGTCGAACATAGAAAAGCCGGCGTCCGAGGGCGGTACGAACTTTAACTGCTCGAGTGTTACCAGCGAGAGCAAGTCAGGACCGACGAAAAGATCAACGCGCAGTTGTGCAACAGTAAAAATTACGCCCACCGACTTGGTTGAAAGTTGACCACAGTCAGTAGAAAATTTGGAGCGGCAGATCAGTGAGGCATTAGTGTTTAGTGGAAATTCAAGTAGCGTTTTGAATTCCTTAGGGTCCAGCAGATCGTTCATCCGCGCCACAATCAAATCTGGGTCAAGTATTGTGATCGTGTCGGCGTTAAATTTAGCCTGTGGCGATGCCAGGTATACGCCCCCATAAAATACGTCCACCACGGTTTGTTGAGGTGCGCTAAGATCTTCAAAGCCTTCAGGTATCCATTCTTGGGCCTTACTGGTGCCGGACAACCCAAATGCGAGAGCTAGAACAGCCATCAAGCAATGCTTGGTAATTGATCGAATGTTCAATGGGGTTACCAGCTGGTGTGGTTTTAAGCCTCTGCCTAATTACAGGCAGAGTTTCGTTGCCGGTGCGCATAGCTCGGCGAGTGCCTAAGGCACCGCGAGCACCTGTCTGCCGGCAACACTCTGCATATTGAACTGCAGTGGGCCGTCGAATGGCAGCTGTACCTCGCGTTTATTGCCTGCATAGACTCTGGCCCCTATCAGCTCGCGGCAATCTGATGGATCCTGAGGGTTGCATTGAAGACCATTAGTAAGTTTGTAGTTGCTGTTCCCTGAGTTAGCGAAAATAACCGATTTCCCAGACCGAGTGACTTCAGGTATTGCATTGGGTTCCGGAGGCGGAATAATAACCAAAGCCTGATAAGCCAGCACGATCTGAACCCCGGTCCTGGTAGCATCGTCATCGTCAGCTCTCTGCAACTCTAGGGGTTTTTCGATCGGTGTGAAATTTACCCTGTAAATGACGTCAGTTTGAGCGGGTTCAGCCATATTCAGCATTCGGACAATCCCATTGGAGCCAGGCTCAATAATGAGTTTGTTGGGGGTGACGATGAACTCAGGGTCATCCAAAGACGATAATGGCACAAGCTCTTCGTCCTCTTCTCCAGGGCTGGTGACCAGGAACGGTTCTACTGAGGCAAATAGTTTATTCTCATTGCTATCGTTGATGACCCGCACATCCGCCCGGACTTGTGCCTCATCGAATATAACAATGGATTGATCCAGTAACAGTCCGGCTTGAGTAATCGGTGAAAGCGCGAGCACCAGGGTTCCGAGCCATAAGCGTTTGCCTTGGAAAATAGTGATATTCATACGTTGATATCCTTTTAATTAATGCATGAGCTTCCAAAGCTCCGTTAATTCGGAATGATAACAAGGTTAACCTTAGCATATTGCCCGCTGGGCTTTTTGGAGGTGACATGCGGCTCATCCAAGTCGGTACCGCCAGCGGCAGTTGCTGTGATCATCGTAACTTGTAAGCTGGTAGGCGTACCACCACCGCTGCAGCTGTCGCCACCTGGTGAAGAGGCTCCAGAGCTGATGCTCATCGCATATCCACCACCGGAATCGCCCATCGAGATAAAGTCCGTTGTGCCGCCAGCGGAGTCGAGAAAGCTCAATCCGCCACTTCCTTCGGGAACACAAACCGAAAAGTTCGCTTCACCGTCGTCAGCCATTTGCTCGGCAAACCATTCTTGGGTCTCAGTGTCATCAACGAAAAATTGTTTCTCCGCGATAAGGTTGCTGTCAGTGCCTGTTGCTTGGCTGCCGCTGCTGCCGTCACTCGCACCTAATTCCGCACTGCCACTAAAAAAGCCGGCGGGAGGGGTGGCGGTGGTTTCGACGGCTGTAATCTCCACGGCTTGTTCCTCCACTAATCTCACTTCGACAGTTCTGATTATGCGTAGATTTATAGTAGCAGTGCCGCTGCTGCTACTGCCAAGGGCGCCGTCAGCCCCAAAGGTGATAGTGGAGGTAGCGGAGAGAGTGGAGCCTGCTAGTGCCAAGCTCAATAGCAAGGTGTAGCGCGCGGATCGTCTACCTGCCGATGGTGAGAATAATGAAATATTGATCATTGTGGAGTCACCGTTAAAGTTAAAGTCGCTGCATAGTCACCACTTGTAGACGCACGGATATCGGTGTCTGCTATCACAATGCGTACCATCGAATTGTCTACTCCGGAGCAGTTGGGTGAGACGCTATCACCTGAGCCAGTTACACTGCCGGTCTCTGCGTTCTGGAGACTTGCGCCCGTTACGTTATCGGCGAAGAAAACGTCTATCGGCAGTTTTTCTGACCCAACTACCGACTGCAAGGCGAAGCCGCCATTACTCGTTACACTAGATTGTGTAGAAATACTGTAATCTCCAACTGTAGAGTGTATGCAGAAGGTCTCATCCGCGGTAAGCTCGCCAGAGCTGGTAGGATCGGTTTCGAAAACAATAGTATTCAACCCGCTTATTTGCACTTGTGTTGCTGCCACCACACTGACTTCAACATCAAAACTCTCCTCGTCGTTGTGGCTTGAAGAGTTATGAATTTGAGCGAATAGAGTAAACGTTCCCCTGTAGTCACCTGGAGTTGCCGCCGTCAGTGCGCTCTCGGCAATATTTGTGCGCAGTGTTATATTGTCACAAGGTTCCTTACCTTTTTGGCTGTTTAAGGCACCAGGGGAGAGGGTCACCTGGGACGTGACTCCGTTTTTAACTAAAAAAGCCTCAAACCCTATGGCTATCGACTCGCCAGACCCGCCCAGATCATATAGGTCGAAAGTGCTGCTTGATGATCCAGCATTAGACATGGAAATTTTGAAGTCCTTTGTGTTGTTACCATCTCTTGCGGTAATGCAGTAGCTACTGCTGTCGCTTGTGATTGAGCCGGCGTCTTCCCAGTCGCCAAAATCGACATCGGCAAGCATCTCGATGGTCACAATTTTAGCGCCACCTCCGCCACCGCCACCGCCCCCTGCAGATACGTAGGTGGAGTCTGTCAAGACGAAAAGAATGACCATATAAGCAAGCGCTGCTGCGGCCATAGCGCCGGCAGATCGCAGGCAATCTTCTGCCAAAATTCGGTGACATACTTTGTAATTTACACCGGGTCCGGGCACACGCTTTTCCTGTTTTTCACATAAAAAAAGGGCAACGAGACCAGGTGTTGGCCGCGCTGCCCTTCGATAGTAAAGATGAACGAGTCAGATTGCTACGAGGGAGTAACAACGACAGCGACTGTCTGCGCGTAGTCGTCAGTCGTTGCCTCGCGTAACTCTTGGTCGGTAATACTAATTTCAATTTTTGCGTTATCATTGCTGCTGCAATCACGCGTATTATAGCCTTTGTAGGTAGTTGATGATGTGTCCCAGGTTACAGCTGCTAAAGAACCGGCAGCTCCATTGCCTGAAGCTGCTCCTGCAACCTTCACTGTGTAGATAATCTCGTCAGTATTACCTGAAGCGGCGCCAGCCAGCTTGTAAGCTCCGCCACCAGCGGTGCCCACCTTCATTGTGTACTCGCCTGAGCCGTTCACGTAGACACAAAACTCAGTAGAGCCGGTCAGGCCGCCTGTGTCGGCCGCATTATAGGTGAGGTCAATGGAATCGATCGCTGTAACCTGGATCTGGTCCTTAACTTCCACCTCAACTTTCATGGCACCACTGCTTGTCGCGCCCAGGGACCCTTGCGCGGTTTGTCCAAAAGCGCTGATGGACAGCATACCTAATACGATTGCGAGACCTGATTGTTGAAAAATATTCATAGCTTACTTGCTCCGTTAAATGATTTTCGAATTCTGTGTTCCATGTTGAATCGTGCAGCGGGGGTTTAGCTCTCTGCTGCGGCGTCGCAGGGTGAATTGCAATGCGCGTACCATAATTGGAGCAAGTTGAGCCGGCTACGGTAAAAATCATACGATCTGTGAGCGGCGTCACAAAATTATGCTGTTATCGTCTCGAATCCTTCACGTTTGGGGCAGGGATTGGCGCGGAGATGTGCTGCACCACGTAAAGCCATACGAATTATAGGCAAAAATTGCATAATGCGGATCAAAATAGGAATATTTTGCAAATTGCAATTAAGTTTTTAAATTGTATCGCTCTTCGAGACAGTAGAAGAATGACTCAGGCGATGTTGCCAGAATAATAGATCGGTGCTTGTGCCAGGTTAAATCGGCCAAGCGACACTTGTAATGAAAGACGATGCCTAAGGCTGGCGTTAGAGAATTAGGTGCTGGCTAGCAGGTCGTATGACATCACAACCTGCATTGGCCTCTATTTGTCAAAATTTCGCATTCATGATGCCCACTGAGTGAGTAGAATTAAGTTAAGTTATCAGTAACTGTTAAAACTATCTGGAAAACCATGAAATACTTCGCGCCCCTCATTCTTTTCACTGCTGGATGGCTGTTATTGCTGTTAAGCAACAGCTTCACTTCCATCAGTTTGATTAATGGTTCACTACAATTGCTGCTGTTCGTCCTGGTGGTATGCCTTCCCATTTGGCGCACAGGACGAATGTCTTATGTGGATATAGGCTGGCCATCTGGCTTGGTAATTATCGGCGTTTTAACCTGGCTATATAGTAGTGGAGACCCTGTTCGTGTCGCTCTGGTTAGTATGGTCTATATTCTCGTAGGCAGTCGCATGGCGCTAGGCGCTCTGAATATGTGGAGAATGGGATTACTGAAAAAAGAGTTCCCGCGCTATGAATATCAGAAAATTCGCTGGAAAACGGCAGGTAAAACCAACACTGCATTAGCCATGCAGATAGATGCGATCTATCAGGGCTTGGCGAATGCATCATTTCTGGCGGTACCTGCTCTCCTGATTGCGACCAACCCGAGTGGGAGTATTTCAGCGCTTGAAGTTATTGGTATGCTGATCTGGGCGGGCGCTTATGCTGTGGAGTCTGTTGCTGATATGCAAAAACTGGGCTTTCTGAAGACGATGAAGAAGGCAGGTCAGAAGAATATGGTTTGTAACGTGGGCCTGTGGAAATTTAGCCGCCACCCCAATTACTTTGCTGAGTGGATGGTATGGAATGGTCTGATTATCGCTGCCATTCCTTCCTGGCTTGCACTGTATGATCAGGAATCACTGGTTGTTTGGGTGTTGCTAGGCGCCAGCTTGTTAATGGCTTCAAGAATGATGTACACCACGCTGGTATATTTTACCGGGGCAGTGCCAGCAGAGTACTATTCGGTTCAAAAACGGCCGGGGTACAGGGCCTATCAGGAAACAACAAACATTTTTTTCCCTGGCCCCAGTAGGACAGTTGCCGATAAGTAAGCTGTAGGAGAGGAATGAACGTATTCGGTCAATGGAATAATCCTGACCGGTTTCTGGAACGGAATTTCCGAATTAAGGCACATCAACTGAATTGGCGCTGACGTTGAATGGGAGAAGTACCCCTTTAACTGAACAACCTGAGCGAATTATCTATTGGGGCCATTATAGTTGGGATCGTGCGCATCCATGATCGACTTGGCGATAGCCTTCAGGTCGGTCTCGTAGCCAGAATCATAGGCGTACTTGTCCAGATCCACACCATAGATGGCGTCAATCCAGATAAGCTCTCCCAGATCTTTAAGGATCTGGCCACCATGACCCTTGTTGTCTGTGAACAGGGAGCTCTCGCTCGGGCCCTGCAGGTTAGTTACATCTGGCAAGTTGCCCGCTTCAAACAGGGTGCGTAGCTTCAGCGCCGCCGCACCGTAAGGGATGGAATAAATTGTGACCCCCGGATACTGTGCACGCAGTGTGTCCACTGTAGGAAGAATAATAGTGTTGTAGAAGAGGTTCCAAGTATTTGCGTAACTAGCAGCGTCAGCATAGTCAGTGGGGTAGTCGACCCAGGGCATACCGATGAAGAACTCGGTGTCCGGGTTTTGGGCCAGCGCGTAGTCGAACCACAGTTCATAGCCCTCGAGGATCAGGATGGGTTCTCCTTCGGGGTTCAGAACAGGGGCACCCTCGGAGGTTAGCTCAAAGTCGCAACAGGTCATGCCGAAAACGTCGACACCCCCTGAGTTAAGCACCGCCTGTATATTGACGCGATGCCCCGCATCGTTCCATAGCGCAAGCGGCGCACCACTCGCACCACCAGACATTTCCACGTTCTGGCTGTGGCCGTCAACGCCGGCGCGTACTGTGTGATAGGGGATCTGGTCGGCCAGCGGACGGAAGAAGCTGTGCCCCATCAACATCATCTTGTCGCCGGGAATCACTCTGAACGGCGCTCCCGGGTTGTCTGCCAGGATGTCACTGATAAATGTATCTACGATATTGTTTGCTGACGAAACCGTATTTGTTGGAATGTGGCCTTCTCCCACCATGTTGGCGACCTGATGTGGACTGGCAGGTTGAGCGGCGATGGTATCAATGAGTCCCTGTGCGGCCCATTCGCAATTGTTCTGACCCGCGGTGGCAGCTTCGGATATGGGTGGGAGGTCCCAAAAACAGAAGGGGTCTTGTGTGCCGCCGACGAATAGCAGGGGCACCTCATCGAAGCCCGCATTGATTCGGCCCTCGGGGGCGATAATATCACTGCGGTTGGTATCACCGTAAAACCCTTGTTTTTCTCCAACGCCCTCGTAGGTCCAGCCCGGTTGGCGCGGAGCCTGTCCCGGGTAAACGTCGAATAAGTCGAAAGCCCTTGGGCTCAAAATAGAATCCGCCACCACACCGGTGAGATGTATGTCTTGCGCTGCGAAGCTCATAGCCAGATTGTAAGCACCAACCGATCCGGCACTGGTACCGTGGGCAAATACCTCGGTGGTCGGGTAATTCGCTACGGTATATTCAACCGCCGACATAGTCGCCTGCATACCGTTCACCTCGGCACCGGGGTTGGGATTGTTGGGGTAAGGCGTGCCAAGACCGGAGTACTGGTCGTGGTCGCACATCGATACCATGACCACGCGATAACCCTCCTGAATCCGCCTTGTGAGGGTGATGTCTTTGGGCTGTCCGTTCTCAACGGTGCGTTCTTGAAGTTGTTTGACCAAAAGGTCATCGAAAGTTTCCTCGCGGTTCCAGGTGTCTTCGGTTTGATCGCCGACGGCTTGGTAATCCCCGTTCTCATCGTAAAAACCGGCGCCACCGCCATGCAGAAAGACCCACAGTGGCGCTTCGGTGGTTTCGTCGCCGTTCGCTGGGTTTACGACCATGAACGTGTAGTTGCCGCTGAGTCCGCAGCTGTAGGCATTATTGCGATAGAAGTCGAAGTTAAAGTTGATGCCAGTGAAAGCCTGGGATTTTTCGTCGGCGAGGTTAATACCTTTGGTAGTGCGTTTAACGACGAACTCTGGTTCAAGATATACATAGGCATCCGGGTCGGCTAGAACTTCTAATTGGGCTTCTGTACCTGCCCAGTTAGTGGTGTTGAAGCGGCAGGGTGCAGTACTGCCTGCACAAATATAACTATTTCCATACTTCCATCCGGCAAAATGCCAGCCATCGGCAGGCTCAGCAATAAACGTTTCATCGAAATAAAGGTCCATGACATCGACCGTACACTCACGGCCGGCAGCACATTCGACGGCTGTGGAGACGCTAGATACACGCCCTTCGGCGGGGGATTCAATGTCTATCTTGCACGAAGCAAGAATGATGATCGCGATGAAAAATAGCAGTCGATTAATGGTAATAGCTGCGCACCTCTTTTAATGACAATGACAATGACGATGACAAAAGTGTAAGAAGATTTCAAAGGATTTTGTGAGATTAAGTGTACAAAATAGCGCCGATAAACCTTATGTCAAAAGTGGTACTGTGGGGTTAACGTGTCAACATTGCCAAAAATGGCTCAAAACATGCAAGCGGCACCGTTTCTCTCCTGACATTATTAACTCGCGGTCTTGCTGTACTTCGATTCAATCTGAGGCGTCGATCAAGATGATGAGGTGGTTGATTTATTTCAACAGGTCAAACGCGATGGAGTTGCAGTAGACGATTTTTAAAAAACGCCAGTTGGGCAGCATTCATATATTCCGACGCCGGCGCCTTAAGAATTTGCTGTTCACGGAGTAATGGTTTTTTTGCCGTAGTCTTTTTCACTATGCAGAAACGTATTGAATTTTTGGGGATGAAAGGGCCGACGCGCGACGTAGCTGAAACTGCCAATGCCATGCTCTTTTAGTTCAGGCACGTGTTATCCGCGTATCTCTTTCAGCCATCCAGGCGATTCTTGGGCTCGCTCGAAATCAAACAGACGCGTGTTGAGGACGTCGTCAGCGTTGACCTTGCCGTTGGCAATGGGAATGATCCGAGCTTGTGTGCTGAGTGTCTTGAGTATCGCAACCAGTCGATCCAGTTCGGACTGCTCTACCAAGTCGGTCTTGCTAATCAGCAGTACGTCAGCAAACTCCACCTGGTCAACCAGTAAGTCGGCAACGCTACGCTCATCCTCATCCCCGAGGGACTCTCCGGTTTCGTGAAGGTACTTGGCCTCTTCATAGTCCTTTAGAAAATTGACGGCATCAACGACGGTTACCATCGTGTCCAGCGTCGCTACGTCGGACAGCGATACACCTTCTTCATCTGCAAAGGTAAATGTTTCTGCGACGGGTAAAGGTTCGGAAATACCGGTGGACTCCATCATTAAATAGCCGAACCGCCTGTCTTCAGCTAACTTGTTTATCTCGATTAATAGATCTTCTCGCAAGGTGCAGCAGATGCAGCCATTGCTCATTTCTACAAGCTTCTCTTGTTGATGGTTTAGCGTGACTTCGTTTTGCACCATGGCTGCATCAATATTGATTTCACTCATGTCGTTGACAATGACAGCGACTTTTTTGCCCTCACGGTTGTTGAGAATATGACTCAGCACCGTTGTTTTTCTTGCGCCAAGAAAACCGGATAAAACCGTCACGGGTAAATTATTCATGTGTCTGCAGACTATAGGTTCGATGGTATAAATGCGAAAAGCTTCATTATGATGTAACATATCATTTTAGAAGCAAGCGGATAGGACGCTAACGCTGTGGTGTAGATGCATAAGATCTGCACGGCCTGTTTAGCTGACTTGTGATGTTTGTCTGCTTGCGCTAGCGTAGAGGTTGACTTCACAAATCTGACTGCCATGAACGCATTACGCCATTGGATGACACGAAACCGAATCAAGCCCATCGTGGCGATAAAAGCCATTAGCAGGCTGTTACAGGATCCGGATGATACCGGGCAGGTGTTCAAAATTATTGAGGCGCTGAAAGGCGATGGCATAACAGCGCCACTGAAGCGTCTTAAAGCCGACCCCGTTGGCGCCGCCATGCTTGAACAGCGTATTAATATCGTGACCCGTCTTAACGACCGTGATGCTCTGCTGGCAATGCCTGAGGGCAGCATCGGGCGAGCTTATTACGACTTCGTGCACTCTCAAGGCTTATCAGCTGACGGCCTGATCGCAGCGCGTGAAGAAGCTCCAGATTACGACGGCTTGTCAGAAGAGGAACAGTGGTTCGCCAACCGGCTGCGTGACATTCACGATCTGCAACATGTACTCACAGGCTATGGCAGAGATCCTCTTGGCGAGCTGAGCCTGCTCTCTTTCATGACTACACAGGTTGAGAACCGCGGCATCAATTTTATTATCTTCATTGGTGGCCGCAAGTTTAAGGGTGACTATCCCCAGCTGGATATCAAAGGATTCATCGCCGAAGGCCGAGCGATCGGTAAAAAGGCAGCGTGGATGCCCGCCATTCGCTGGGAAGACAGGCTTCATGAGCCGCTGCAATCTGTGCGCAATGAGTTGGGCTTTCAGGCGCCGATAAACTACCAGGCGGTTGACTATATCGCGCAAGATCTCCCTTCGGCAGCCTGAGTCGAATCCGCCTACCTCTTGGTCCGGCTGTGCAGTTGCTTTAACTTGAGCCACCGAGATACCGAAGATATCCTAGCCGAGCGAGGGACCGCTGCCAAACTTGAACCGATTGATTTTATTTGCGATTGACGAATTCGCCGTAGCAGCTACATTAGCGTCCCTTGAAGAGCGGCGCGCGTTTTTCAATACGCGCCATTAGTCCCTCGGCAAAATCTTCGCTCTTCATCAGTTCGTTAAGTACCTCGTTCTCTAGGTCCAGGGCTATGGTCACCTCTGCCAAGCGTTGTTGATGTACGATGCGCTTCATCGCACGAATCGACGCACCTGCGCCGCGCGGAGGAATCAGCTGCAGCGCTTTCTCTCTCGTGAATGACAGTAACTCATCGTGGGGTACCACGGCATTGGCAATACCAAGGTCGAGCAGCTCCTGCGGTTCGATCTTCTCCGGGTAAAACAACAACTCTTTGGCTTTTTGCATACCCAAGAAGAGCGGCAACATATAGGTCGACGCCAATTCGGCGGAAATACCCAGGCTCGCGAAAGGCAGCCGTGCCCAGGCGTACTCTGACAGGTAAATTTGATCTGCAACGGCCAGCGGCAGGGTGAAGCCGCCCCCGATGGCTAAACCATTTACAGCCGCCAGTACCGGTTTGTCGCAAGCGAAGAACTCCAGGACGGTGCGCTTCATGGCAATATCGGTCATGTCGATCTGGGTCAGGATCTCTTCCGGGAGCTCATCATAAATTCCGGGAACGAAATATCCACCACTGCTGAAAGCCTGCCTTGTAGGCTCGCTCTGTAAGTCTGGAGCGCCCGTTAGAATCATCGCCAGCGCGTTGTCGTCTTCGCGGAAGTGCTTGGCCGCCCAGTACAGTTCCAGTGCTGTCAAACCGCTTAACGCATTTTTACGTTCGGGGGTGGCCAAACTGACTGTGACAATACCGTCACTGTCGAGCTGGTAGCTAATATCTGAAAAGTCCGTTGTCTGCATGTTTAGCCCCTGGCGTCAGTTGGGAGTCATTGTTTCACAAGTAATCGTAACAATTTTTGTGTGAAAGATACCGGCGGTATCGATAAATAAATTGGTCGATCTCGGTAGATTTAACGAATGAACGGTTAAAAATTGCTATCGATTCCCTAGACACCCCACTGGGTTTAAAGAAGCCAACCGTCTCTGGTGTATCAAATTCAGTGCGATCTATACGATAATACTCAAACCAAAAAATCGAGGCTTTGGCGATACTTTCTGCATCGATGAAGTATTTTTGACGATAATGGGCGAGACGCAAATCTAGCCCGATTTAGCCGAAGAGGGTTTTTATTCGGGTGCTGGTTTCAGGAAGACGCCACCCAATTGCCATGAAATCCGGAAGGAATGCGGTGCGGCAAGTGTATAATGGCCTGCGCTTCGCCCAAAAAGTCATCCGCGTTGAGCACTTGTAGTTCAGTAGTTTCCTGACCCATATCGATCACCAGGCCAATCAACCAGCCTTCATCTTCACCGCTAGTAGCACTGCGTGGAACAAAAACAAATTCGCCAGGGTGACGATTATCTCCAAAATGACGGCTCAATGTTGCCCCCGATCTGAGATCATGCTTGAACAATTCGCTACCCGCCATATCGAGTCGATCCGCCTCACCGACCAGTGCAACGGTATAGACATATTGATAATCCTGTGTCGTCAGTCGTTCATCATAGCGCGGAAATTCTTGCGCCTTGTTGTTGGTTATTTTGCGATCCACCCTCTGGCTTTTCGGATCAACCGTCCAGCGTTCCAATCGAGACCAAGTGCCGCCCGGACCAAAAGTTGTCCGCGCATAGGTGCTTTCATGCACCACAACATCGACAATCACTTTGCCATCGGCGGTCTCAAAAGCATTGGCCGGATGATACACATAGCATGGATCAACATCGCACCAGATGGTGTCTGCGCCGGAACCATTTTTAGGGCAGAGGCCAACTCGCGCTTTATGATCCGGGTTCCAGTCGTAAGGGAAATCAAAACCAGCAAGCATTCGCTTTACTGAGAAAGTCGCCGGTAGATCGAAGACCAACACAAAGTTATCGGTGATTTGACAATCATGGACTGAAGGGCCGTGTTGCACTTTGATTGGCTCCTCGCGTTTAACTAATCCATCGGTGCCAAGCACAACGTGCCAGATCGTGTTCATCACCGGCGCGTCATAAACAATTGCATGCGCTTCGCCGGTTTTTGGATCAACATGGGGGTGAGCGGAAAAGCCATGATGGAGCGTGCCATCAAATGGGTTATGCGCAATAGTGTCGAGCTCTTCGTTTAGTTCCACCGGAAAACTACCAGCTTCAACAATCGCAAAAGTCCGCCCGTTGAGACCAATGACATTCGTGTTGGCGTTATCGCTGCGCGGGTTGCGGATTCCCGGCTTGCGATCTTCGCCCAAGGCATCGCTGACTTGATTGGAACGCACCCAGCGGTTGCGGTACCACTCGGCCTTGCCATCAACGATGCGTACCCCATGGGTCATGCCATCGCCGATAAACCAATGATAGCTGGCTTCATCCGGCGCGGTCACCGGGTTGGGACCAATGCGCAAATAACGTCCATCCAGCTGCGTTGGAATAGAGCCTTCGACTGTCAGATTTTCAAGCGTCAACTCTTCCGTCATCGGTTTGTGAATGCCGGTCAAATAGGGATGGCCACCTTCGGGAGCGGTCATCCGTTTGCGATTGAAGTTTGCTACAGCGCCGATCACGGGGGTAAATGCGGAACGGATAGTCTTTTCAATAACGCAAGCCATGAAATTTTTCCTTAATTTGTCCAAATATCGGCAAAGGTCGTGATAGTCATTGCCAGTAAAATAATCCCACCCGGATGGGTTTTATCGCTAACGTGCCTTTCGTTGCGTTAGCGATAAAGCGGCTCCAATAAAACCTATCCACTCAGCACACTATAAGTAAGCGCAACGATTAAACCATGAGCGTTCGCCAGTATAAGTAATATAAATGAAGTATTGATAAGAAATCGACTCGCATTCGTGACTGCCCATGCTGGTGTATCAAATTTATTCAACCTGGGTGCGCACAGGGTTGGCGCTGAACATGATCGATATCTGCGGGTGAGTGTGTTTACAGAACAGGGGAGGGCGGTTGCTTGAGTGGCCACCGCTAATTATCATTGACCTCAAAAGTGAATTCGTCGGAACCATGCCAAGGGTTTTTCCGTCTAGCGGTGTCGCAAGCGAGGCACGTTGGAAACAATAGATGCAGGCCAACTAGTATGAATTTGAATTTACGAGGTTTATTACTGCCGCTCATGCTGATTGCCTGCAGTATCGTCGTGGCCCAAGAAGAGGATGGCAATCTGCCCCCGGGAGCCACGCGACTGTCTACCGAAGAGATCCAGCGATTGTTCTCTGGTGTTCGCGACGATGCCGAGGTTCAGGACCTCATTAGGACCAGGGCCGTCAACGAATGGCTCAGCGACGGCAGTTTTGTGAATCGTTGGAGCAATGCGGAGCGCTCGGGAGAAGTGCGTGGACGCTGGTGGGCCGAGGATGATCGGCGTTGCATCGTGATCACTGGCGGGTTGCCCGACCGAGAAGGTATCGAGAGCTGTGGACCGCTGTACCGGGAGCAGGATCTCTTCTATTCAGTCAACCAGGACGGCAGCGTGCACGGAATTCACCGACTGAGCCCGCTGCGGGCGAAGTAGTCCCTGTGTGTAGGTTTGGATTCAAATTTGACACCCCGTTTGGGTGCTATCAGCTTAAGTCTCAGGTATGGAGATGTCGAAGATGCATTGGCCCAGCGAGGCATTAATGCATTCAGGGAAGCGACCTGCCTCCCGCTTTGTGGCGTTAAAATCTAAGGGGCATCTAGCGCTGCCAGCAGCGCTTCAGTGACCACCGAAGCCTGGCCAAAGGTCATGTTGTGATTCGCATCTTCTATCGTAATGAGTTTCAGTTGCGGTAAATCCTCGGCCATCAGCGCAGCTCCGTCATAGGGAACAATTTCATCAGCAGTTCCCCAGATAGCGGTGACGGGAATATCCGTCGTCCCCAAAACTTGATAACGCTGAGATAGATCATCCATAGGGTAATTGCGCAGCGTAGACAGCATCGCATCTGTATACCCTTTATAACTGGCCTGCTCCTCGAACTTGGGGAGCATGTCGTCTGGGGCTCTGCCTGCGCTCACCTCCGCCTCGATACCTGCATACGCATATTGCCTGCCGATAAGTGTGAACAGCCACTCGCCCAATAGCGGTGCGGTCAATACCGATCTAGAACCAGCGTCAGGCATATAGCCCGCAGGGGCTATCAACACCAGCTGCTTGATTTCTTCTGGATTAGAGGCGCTGTAATCGACCACATTGGCACCGCCCATTGAGTAGCCCACTAACGTCAAAGGGGTTACAAGCTCTAGGCCGGTGATTAATGACGCCAACTCACCTTGGTACAGCGCGGAATCATAGGGCACTTCAGGACGATCAGAAAAACCACGGCCAAAATGGTCGTAAGTGATTACCTGATAACCCGCTTCCAGCAAATAGGGTGTTACCTGCTCCCACACAAACTTTGGGGTACTGAAGCCGTGAACCAGGATTATCGCGGGCGCGCCACTATTACCCTCGCGCGTGTATGACAAAACACCCTGTTCAGTCTGCAGATATAAGCCACCCAATTCGTCGCGTGCATTACCGTCCAATTCCTTCAGTCCGGCGCGCGCAAAGACATAAGCCGCCGCTGCGATAATTAGTAAAAGCAAGGCAGTCCACGCAAGGTATTTTGACCAACGACGCATTACAAAGCTTCACTGAGACGAGGGCCAAAAGCATAGCATAGTGCCCGCGCAAAGATCATCCGACGAGTGCTCAGGCAGGTACTGTCAAATTAAGTCACCATGATGTCGAGGCTCTTTTTGCGGAACAGGGTATCACTGTCAACCGCAAAGCAATTCGTTTCTGGTGTATAAAAACTAGACCGCTCTATACCCGCCGATTGAAGCGAGAGCAACGAGGCAGCGGCGATATTTTTTATACTGATGAAGTCTTCGCTGGTGTGCCAGACCATTCAAATCAATGGCAAACAACATTTTTTCTGGAGGGCAGTAAATCAGGAGGTCGCAGTGGTGATTTACTCTCCAGGCTGAACGTGGCGGGGCAACTAAGCTGGCGATAACGCACTGTTAGTTGCCCGGCTGGGAGGTCGCTACTTTGGGGAGTACCAGATCGGAGAGGTATAGGCGCGCTCCTGAGCGACCAATTTCGCCTCTTTGGGTATCTCAGCTCCCAGTCTCACTTTGTCATACAGGACCCAGCGAGGTGTAGGAATTTCCATGACGCGCACGTAGTAGAACGCCGATTCTTTCGCATCAAAATCAGGATCTGTCCAGACAGTGCTTAATTGCCCGTCACCAATGCTATTACTCCAGGTCGCTGTTTTGAGGTCCACTGTATTGCCAACTGCTTGCTTGCAGCGCCCATTCTTGTCGATCTTGCGACCGCCAGAGACTGCGACATCGTAGACCCTTTCATGGGTTTCACCCTTGGCATCCATCCAACCTTTAATGACCTGAACGCGATCGAGGCTGCCACTTAGAGGGTCCATGCTTGCCTGGATCATAAAGTTGGGGGCGTTGGCGCTGGCTTGTTTCAGGTCGCCACCCATGGGTACACCCTTGGCGTAACCGATAGCCACTGAGTCACTGGAATGGACATCTTTCTCGATGAAGTCCCAACCGCCGAAGAAGCGAACTGTCATGCGCGGACCGGTGGTGGCGTAAGTTTCCTTGCGCTCCATAGCGTCAAAGAGGGCAGTACGGGTGTTTTCATGGGCCCAGATACCCGTGTAGCCAGAAGCGACCAGCATATAGCCGGGAATCTCACCAAGATCAGACTTTATGAAGGGATGGCTTATTCGGTCAGCACTGGGCTCGACACTGGTAGATTTACCAAAGAAGTTATCCTCATCAGCAGTGGCCAGTGCGGTATGGCTGTCTGTTGCGCCACCAACACCAAACTTGTAGGGGTTAACGCCGAACTTTTTCTCCAGCTGCAAACCTAGCTTGAGAGCGGATCGACCGTACTCGCCGGCCAACATTTTCTCGGTCTTGAGTTCACTCAGGTCCAGGTTGCCCACCGCCCAGTTCTCATAGTCGGCGAAGTCATCGTCAGGAGAAAGTGTGGGGTGGGCTTCGCCATCTCCTTTTATCTGGGTGATTTCATAGTGGGGCTCCCACTTGGCGCGCTGTGTCACATATTCTTTATCAACTACGCCGCCGTGATAGGTTTCTTCGGTAGGAAACATCCAGCCGTTGGACAGGTTGCCGTTATGTGCAAAAGCAAATACACGACCACCTGTTTTGCTTTCATAATTCTCGAGCCATTTATATAAGTATTTGGGGTCGGTGCTACCTGTGGGTGGCTGCGTGGTTGCAGGGTCTACCTGCAGTGCCTTATCGGCATTGTCGCGGAAGATAACATTTCGGTGCAGGTTGAAACCTTTGGGTACAGAAGTCCACTCATAGCCAATAAAGGCGGTAAACAATCCAGGCTCATTGTGTAGCTCTGCGTTATCGACAATCTCTTTCCAGACCTTGGTGAATACCTTTGACCCAGGGCTGTAGTCAGCAACTAATTGCTTAGGCACAGTCATCTGCGAGAAGTTCTGGATAAGGTCAAATGCCGCTTCGCCTGCAGCCTGACCGCCCTTCTTGAAAGCGTCGTGCCACTCCTTGCCCTTGGCATTGGCCAAGATATTGGGAGTCCCCTTTTTGATGTCTGTAGCGATGCCCATCATGTCAGAATGATCGGCGACTACCATCCAGTCCAGAGGTCGGGCCAGTTGCACCGGTATTCCGGTAGAGGCAGTTATCTTTTCACCCCTGGCTAGACGATAGGCCTCGTCAGGGCCCAGGATATTGCCGAACAAGCCCGCGTCCAGCGATAAACCCGTGTGCAGGTGGGAGTCGCCCCAGTAGACGTTGGTGGCGTGGGTGGTATTGGCAGGAGGGGAGTATTTTTTTGCCGCTTCGGTCGGCCCCTCAGACGATGCAGCTACCTGCGCCGCTGCGGCTGCAAGCGCAATAGTGAGTAAAGAGTGTCTTGCTAATTTTAGTGTATTCATCATTATTCCTGATAATGGTGCGATCGTTTTTTCGTTATTCACGTGGACCTGAATTTGGCCCCTGTTGCGTCGATGGACGTTACAATAGAACATGATTGGAGGTAACGCAGAAGTAAAAGAAAGAGAAAAGGCCAAACTTATCTGCGACTTCATGCAGAGGGTGCCGACCAAGTCTACTGACGCATTTCAAGGGCGCGACGTTCCGATGTTTCCCAGACTCTGATATAACCTTCGGCTGAACGAAACAGGGGCTCCAACGCCTCGTCACTGACTCCATCCCTACGGACCTCTTCAATGTACTCGGCTACTAAACCCAGGTGCACCATGCCCTCGGTATTAAAATCGAGTACGCGTTCACCCACCAATGGCTGCTCTAGTGTGATATCACCGGCGAAGGACTTAAAGGGGTAGGTAATTGGGTCGCTCTGAGGCTGCGAACAGTTGGCCAATTCGCCAAAGCGCGGTTTCGGGTAACCGGCAAATCCATTCAGATCGAATCCAAACCCGAGGCCGGGATAGGCGTTTTTCTCTTTCATCAGCGCCAGGCGCCGCTGAAAGCTATCATCGGTGGTCGCAGCTACTTCTGGGTCGCGACAGCGGCCAAAGCCACTGGTAGACACACCGCCTAGCTCATACAGCAGGCCGTTGTAGTCGCGACCGTGGGTGCCTACTGCGGGATACTCGTTCTCCACGAGGATTTCGTAGGCCCGCTTGTAGCTGCGCCGGGAAAAGTGATCTACCTCCATCACCATGCCTCGCTTCATCATCTCGCTCATCAGGAATTCACCCAATGGTGTGAGACCGTGATTCTGGCAGTACTCCCCTTCGAGTGAACCGCCGGACAGTAGCCCTACAGACTGGAAGAAAAATCCCACGGGATCAGCATCGAAATCCTCGGGGTTTACGGGCGGCATCGAATCAAACTCGTCCCTGGGTTGGTTGAGTTCTGCAAAGTTCACACCGCCCCGGTCAAAACCGCCATCGTAATTCAGAAACTCATCCGGGCAGAGTACGAAGTTGGAATAATGACCTGTGTGGGCGTAATTGCCGATATCGCTGACCCGCCGGTCGCCGTCGCCAGCGGAAAAGCCGTTATCCATTTTGTGGACGGGAAACAGCACCCGCACCCCCTTGCCATGGTATTCATCGAGCTTATCCAGCACATCTTGCTCGGAGCAGCGCTCAAAAGCGCCGCGGGGGGAGAGAAAGCAGTCGAACAAATCGGACGTCTCAATGCCAAGGACTACCGCCAGGTTGCCGGCGCTGATCTCTGCTCTCGCCGCCTCTGGTGTCAAGACAATACGAAACCAGCCCTCACCGGGGCCACCTGACTGAGCGTCAATATAGCGTTCCATGTCATAGGTAGCCTCAATGATCCTGTCTACTGCCACCATGTCATTACAGTCGTAGCGGTTGGCCTGAGCACCTACTGCTGTGGTCAACTGGCAGAGAGTCTCCTGGGTGGTGGCATGCTGCACTACCAGCCGTAAGCCCGATAGATAAGCCCGCTCAAGCCACGTGTAATACTGCATTTGATGCGTCGAACTGAAGGGTGCATTGGGCCAGTCAGTAAACTGGGGGTAGCCCTCGGTATCGTGGTTTTTTTCCGGTAGTTCCCCGGTGATTAGAGCTGATGCCAGGCTGAGTATTCCGCCATCACTAAATCCAGACCCCATCAGGTCCTTGCGGCCATCGACTCCGTGAGAAAGAGCACAATTTGGCAGGGCGTGTTCCACCCCTAACGGATGAAATGGCGCGCCGTGGAATACTCCGCCACCGCCGAAGGCCAAATTGGTAAACAGGTGCGAGTGGCTGTCGACAAAACCGAACAGGTCGCCATCTTCAAATTCAGTCACATCAATCTCACCGGACGCATTGACCGTCAATTCAGGAAAATCTGCGCAGTCGGACTGGGCCATAAAATCGAGGTCGGCGGCTTGGGCCTCGGGCACCAGCGTGCCATCTGCCGCGATAAATGCTCCGCTCTTGATGTGCTGCAGGCGAAAGCGCCCATCTTCTACGGCAAATAATTGCCACTCACCCTCGGATTGCATGCGGTCCTCGATAACCACTGTGCCGTCGACCTCATTGGTATCAGAGGTAAGCGACATCTGGCGCAACAGACCCTGTCCATCGGATACCAGGTAACCCCGGTCCTGGTCATACACCAGATATTTTCCGAGATCTGATGGACGCAACAGAAAGCGACCGGCGACGTTCACATCGGTAATATCTGCGGTATAGGTGTCATCGGCAAATGCTGCGCCAATAAACTTGTTCCCGGCATCGGGGGAAATTGAGTAACAACCATTCGCAACGGCAAACACGGCATTTGCATCGGCCGGCGTTGGGGTTTCTGCAGGTGGTGCATCTCTACTGTCGCTACCATCACTACAACCCACTACAGCAAGCGCTATTGCGCTGGCAATCGTCCACCGAAATATAGAAAAACTCATATCTAATATGTCCGCTAGCTATTTGTTAATTCGTTCCCGAAGGCCTGATATTACGCTACGCAAAGGCAGCCTAAGTTGCGCATCATGAGTACATTTACAGCGTTGATCATTGATGAATAATGCCAGATATTATTCATTACCACAGCCAAAATTCTAATCATTGGGGAGCAATCACCTGAGCCGACGAGGGGGTCATGGAGCGGGGGATGAGTGGTGCGGTATTCCGACAATTCAAGTCTGTTGGGTAAGGCGGTTGTTTGATATTAGGCCGCAGACTCCTGCGAATTCAATTCGTTAAATTGTCGATACTTGTTGCCTTGGCGACGCCTTCCGGTAGCGGATCAGGCTGGTCGAGTGGGCGGATGGCGCCTTTTTGGTTTATCTCCTCCTCAATTACCCGTATAGGCAAATAGCGCCCTTTTGCAGTTTTGCCCACAAGATCCGGCTTTTTTCACCTATACTCTGTAGTGTTGGCCGTTAACGACCGACTGAATTGAATGGCTGAAAGACCAGACTCCACGCAAAATCCAAAGCCTGGCCTATCGAGTTTACGTTCCACACGAGGACTGAGCCTCTGGTATAGAGGTCCAGACAAGTGTAAGGAGAACACATGCGAGCCGTCTTCAAATCTATTTCTATTGTCATCTTTGGATGTCTGCTCAGCATGACATCACTGGGGCAAACGGGCCTGGACCAGCGCACCGTCATTCTGTTTGATCGCTCTGTCAGCATGCTGCAATCGCATCAAGGCGCCAGAAAAATTGATTTGGCCAAAAACTTATTCCAGGGAATGAGCGAACAGTTTGCCCTGGATCCTAATATGTCCCTGCGTTTTTTTGCCGGCGGCACCAGTTCAAATAAAATGATTGATTGCCAATCCAGCAAAATTGGCCTGGGGGTGGGCGCAGCCCGGTCAGCCGCAGGTATAAGCAGTATGATAGATAACATTAATGCTGTGGGACAACAGACTCCGATCACCTACGCCTTGGAAAGAGCTCAGCAAGACATGGAGGGATGGCTAGGGCCACGCAAAATTATTCTGATATCCGATGGTCAGGAAACTTGTCAACAAGATCCTGAAAGTTTGGCAGAAGCATTTTCCGGGGCGGGAATTACTGTCGATACGATAGGTATAGGGCCCCCAGGCAATTTCGCCCAGCTGGGGATGATTGCATTGGCCGGCGCAGGTGAGTTTCACCTGGCAGAAAATCTGGCTGCTTTGCAGGAAGCCATGGCAACGGCAACAGGTGGAAGCAGCACTGGCGCAGCTCTGCCGATGCGGGTATCAGATGCAACACGACAGCCTCAACCGGCAGCCAGGTCTAAAGAGCTGCCCGCTGCCCTGCCTGATTCCGCCACAAGCATTAAGGTGCCGCTTATTGCTCTGCCTCCGGTGGCAAAAATGTTGTTGCCAGAACCACAAGTCACTACTAACGCTCCAGCTCTGGCGGTAGAAATTATCTTTGATGCCAGTGGCTCCATGGCAGCTCGCCTGCAAGGACAAACCAAGCTTAGTCTGGCCCGGCGAGCGCTAGCAGCTGCAGTGCCCGGGCTTGAAAACCCTTCGATTTTGGTTGGCATGCGCGCCTACGGTTTTGATCAAAGTCTGAATAAGACCCCTGATGCCTCCTGCCCTAACACCGAACTAGTGCTACCGTTTACCGCTAACAGGCAAGCAACGGCCATTAACCGCACGGCGGATGCGCTAAGTGCATACGGCTACACTCCAATCGCTAACTCGCTGACATTAGCCGGTCATGATTTACTGGCCATAGACGCTCAAAAGCACATGATTATCCTGATATCCGATGGAGAGGAGACCTGCGGGGGTTTCCCCGCAGCGGTAGCCGCCAACCTGCGTTCGCTAGGCATCGACTTGCAGACTCACGTAATAGGTTTTGATCTTGATGCCACTGCGCAACAACAAATGCAGGCTATTGCCAGCGCCGGTGGTGGCCAGTATTTTGACGCAGCCGACGGCGATGAATTAGGCGCTAGCCTGATGCGAGTAATCGATCTGGCGCAGGAGGCCGCAGATCCTTGGGATATGCGACATATTCGCCCTGTAAGCGGCGGTCCCAATTTAGAGCAAGCCACCGAGTTAACTCCGGGGAATTACACTCTTGATAGGCACTTACCCAAAGGCGAGCAACGCTTTTTTAAGGTAACAACAAAGCTAGCACAGCGAGCATTGCTGCGAGGTGTTATCCAATCGCGTAAGGCGATAATTGGCAACAATGGCGCCAACAGTGAATCTTCCGTGGCCCATGCGGGATTTGAAATTAGACTGTTCCGTCCGGATGGTAGCGAAGTAAAAGGTCACTGGGCCAGGGTTTATGGCGCACGTGGCGAACAAGCACATACAACGTATATAGATTTATCTGGCGAAGGCTTTTACTTTTCGGTCGGCAATCGCTACGACACCGTGAATAAAGATGCCCTATTTGGTCTGCAGATAGACGAAGCAGGCGATCTGCAAGTGGGACAGGATGCGCCTAAACGAGTCGAACAAGCCCCGAACCTGCCGCTCGATCGACTTGTGGTAGGACATCTTGGATTGGCTGACCGATATGATAGTTATCGTTCAAACATCAGAGCGGGCGCGACCGAGTTACAGCTAAAAATAAGATTTACCATCGCAGATTTTCGCTACCAAGTGGATATAAGAGACGCTAACACGAATAAGCGAATTACTCGGTTGACCCAGCAAACCGGGGCCAGCGATGCAATCATTCCACTGAACAGCGCTACAACAGCGGTAAGCTTGCAGATAAAAGATAATAACCCCAGCCTGAACGCAGTATTTTCATCGTATACGCTGAAGTTGAACTACCCCCCTGAATGAGAGGTGAACATGGACCGTAGAATATTTTTTCTCGCATGCTTAATTGGCCTCACGCTTGTTTCTCCAGCTCAAGCCAAACGTGAACTTGCCGCAGGTGCGTTACCACAAGCCGTGCTGGAAGCTTTCTTCTCCGACTTGAGCACCGCTGTAGAAAATCCAGCCAACGCCGAACTTGGGTTAAACGCGACTTACAATTTAGTCGACGGTTATTGGATACGAACCACCCGTGAGCAAGTACAGCAAACCGGCCAGGTTGCCGATTTAAATTCGGTGATGTTTTTTAAATTTAACCGCCCCAGCAGCTGGGTGATTACCAGTCTGCGTAGCGCCGGTGAATTTGCAAGAGCCGAAGTGCGGTTTCAGCCCAGCGCCTCTGCGGGGGTAGTCCGTAATAAAGAGCACGATACTATCGACACGACTTTTAACCTGGTCCTTAAAAATGACGACTGGTTTATCGTTGATTTTAAAGGCCCTGAAGTCAAACCATCAGAAGCTCTGCCTGACGCACTTACCGTTGACCCGTCTGACACTCCGGCTACTCTAGTTAGCCGCTTTATGGACATAGTATTGCAAGAATTAGGGCCGGCATCAGGCTCACCAGGGTCCAATGTGAACAAGGTTGCCGCTGCCACAAAAAATATGTGGGTCGATGAACGCGATAGCCGTCGATCCCTGGGCCAGGGGCTGACTATGATGTCTATGTTACAACCGACGTCCTGGCATTTGGTCGAGCTTGATCAACAACGGAGTACCGCGGAACTTACCATTACAATAGAGAGCGGCTCTCCCGTGGCCGCCCTCGTGCCAGGCGCCAACAAAGACGGTGGCCCAACCACCATCCGGTTTTTGGCAAAAACAACCAATGGGCAGTGGTTATTGCAAGCCTTTATTCGCTAGGAGCATGACATGGGCCTACACCTTCCGAGTGTTTTAACCTGGCTGGCCCCGGCCCTATTAGGCGGGTTTTTTAGTGTAGCCCATGCAGATACTCTGGAAACCCGCCACGCTACCATTGAGCACGCAGGCGAACACTCAACTCTGGCCTTGATCGTGGGGAACACCATAGACCAGGAATATGGGCCTATGTTTATTTTTTTCAGCCAGATAGGTTCAATGGCACCAAGCCCGCAGAAAGTCCCCGTCAACATGGACAGCATGTTGCTCGAATTACAACAGATGTGGCCCGGCCAAAATCCGATGGCCTCTACCAACCGAGACGGCGACTTCACCATTAATATAGACCCTGACGCAGTCGTTGGCCTAGATCGTTTGCGTACCACGGTGGTGCACGAGTTATTCCATCATCTTTCTTATCGCGCCAGAGTAGTTCGCTCTGATGACCATGCGACCCACTCAAACCTATGGGTACTGGAAGGCACGGCAGAAATTGCTGAGTATTATTTTTCTAGTCCCCATCAACATAAAAAAAATCGCTTTATCGAGTATCTGCAATGGTCTGCCAACCATCAAAAAAGCGTGATCAATGCCGGGCACCATGCGGCCTTGTTTATTTATTACCTGTGGCAACAAGACCCGGCCAGTTTTCAGGAGTTAATGCGGCAGTTTGGCGACAGCCATAGCGGCATCAGCGTTGCTTCATCAATGGCCATCGACCAGCACTGGTTTGAATTTACCAAGGCGATGTTTAACCGCGCCCCGATCACCCCGATCTTGATTGATGGAAGCCCAATGGTAGTCCCGGCAGGCGATCTCGTCTCGCCCTCTTTTGTATCAGAGGGAAAAATATACCTGGTGCCGAAGCAGGGGTTGGTTAACACCGAAATCAATCTACCCCCATTGTCATGGCAACACGCCATGTTAGACGTTGACGCTGGTGTGGAGTGGTTCAACGTCCATTTTGATCAATTAGGCGATGACGACAGCTTTATCGTCCACGCCTACTTAAAAGATAGCCAGACCAATCAATACCGCTACGAAGACTGGAGCGGTAAAGCCCAGCGTAGAGTCTGCAACCAAGCTATTGGCCCCTGCGAAGGACAAAATCTGGATAAGGTTTCCAAAGTAATCTTGATCATGGCTAACCAGTCGCTGGACGAGGAGCTTAGTGGCGAACTAGTGGCAGGCAGTTTGGACCAGCGCTGGAGGTTGCTGGAAATGCAGGTCAACAACGATTTGATTGTTCCAGCTCTGGGCAAGCTTACACTGGAATTTGGCACCAACGGTGGCATGTTAGTCAAAAGCAAAGGTTGGTGGTTGAAGTTCCCCACAGATCACTTTCCCACGGACACCTGGCAGTCTGCTTACAATTACATAAATCGTGCCTGCCGGTTTAGGGGTTATGTTAAGTTTCGCCGCGATATTGAAAATGAAGAGATCAGTTATGAGGATGATAAACAGCGGGAGAAATATCTCTGGCCTACGACCCGAATAGACAAAGGCGGGCTTACTAACACTCCCTCAGGTTGGTTTTGCGATTTCCGCCGGGAAATGGCTGGACTTGGCGGTGTGCCAGTAACCGGTTTAGCATCACAAGCAGTTGTGGCAAGAATCTTCACCGACTTGAATACCACCGAATATCCAGCAAACAGCTTCGCTGGCAAACTATCGGCAATCATGAAAGCCATGATGAGCTTGCAAGTCCCCCAATCCGGATCCAAAAAAGTTGTTATGTATCATTTACTGGCTCCCGGGGAAGAGCGACGCTTACAAGTTGAGTTGCAAGGCAATGTCAGAGCTTTTTTTGTTCCTTACCCTGAGTAGCCTGAACCCAAGTTGAGCCTATTGAGGGTACTGACAAGTTAACTTACCCAAAATTGCTAAAAGCGGCGGATGAATGTTTATAAACGACACAGATTTCCACCGGATATCATTTCCTACGCTGTTTGACTCTATTACCGGTTCAATCTCAGTCACCGCGATTTTGAAGATCTTCTCGCCCTGCGAGGCACCACTGAATCCTGAGAAGCCATCTCGTCTCTGATGTACAAAGTTCGGCGCCTTCTATACCCGTCGATTGAACCGTAAGCACCGTGGATATGGCAATACTGTCTTTATTGATGAAGTCTTCATCAAAATCAACGGCAACCCGCACTATCTATGGCGCTGCATATCGAGAGCTGAGCTCTGAAACAACGCATGTCACAGATCGGTACGCGAACAATCGGGCAGGGCAATCTCATGCACCGACCAGGGCCAGTGAACGAAGGATGCGAAAGTTTAAATCGGCAGGGCAGGCGCAGCGATTCTTGAGTGCTTATGCGGCGGTCTCAAACTTGTTCAAGCTGGGAAGGCACTTGATCCAGGCTGAGCATTATCGGGATCTGAGGGTAAGTGAGTTCGCTGATTGGAGTAGGGCAGTTGCTTGAGGCCAGAAACCAAATTCCTTTGACCTTAGAAAACTAACTTGTCAGAACCCGTCCAGCAGTCCAATTCGCTAAAACTAGATGCCGCTAATTCATAAACATTGCTCTGCTGCAGAGCTGCCGTGATCGCGACAGATGGGAGGCCCTCTGCTGATGCTGCTATAGCACTGAAACCATCTATGTAGCCCGAATGACCCCATGCTTCTGATTCGTCTTCGAAGACGAACTGCATTAAGCCCATGCCCATCGATCGCCACCGCAAACCTTCAAAACGACCCTTATCCGTCAATCCCTGTACAGATAGCGCTGTAGGCGTCATGAGTAAATTACG
The DNA here is from genome assembly GCF_026262685.1 of Candidatus Seongchinamella marina. Taxonomy (NCBI): domain Bacteria; kingdom Pseudomonadati; phylum Pseudomonadota; class Gammaproteobacteria; order Cellvibrionales; family Halieaceae; genus Seongchinamella; species Candidatus Seongchinamella marina. The sequence goes on along the minus strand of NZ_SHNP01000006.1, from coordinate 40,144 downwards.
ATGTGCTTCGTCGAGCACGGGGCCTTGAGTGAGTGCCTGCATCCACTCGCTGAGATCCGCCGAGTTCGAGACCAGACCACCGGCAGACCATGCCACACGCCAATCCCTGCCATTATTCACACGATGCACAGGATAGTTTTTGTCATCCTGACATTTATCTTCTTCGGGACCACCACAGGCCAAACGGAAGCCCGGTAAAACGCTAGGGCGGTCCTCAGTACCCCATAGATAGGTATTGGTGAGACCTAACGGCTCTAACAATCGCTCAGAGAGAACCTGACCATAGCTGCGCGAGGTCACACGCTCAATAATTAGACCCAAAAGCAGGTAGTTGGAATTGCTGTAATCCCATCGGCTGCCTGGAGAAAACAAAAGATTCGCTTTGGCGATATGTCCTAAGGAGTTTTCGGGGGAATCCTGCGCCGCATGCCCCGGAAGGTCTAGGATATCGGGAATACCACTGGTGTGCTCCAGCAGCATTGCCACGGTGACACTCGCTGCATTTGGCAAATTTATCCAACGGCTTACGGGCTCATTAATGCTCAGCTGCTGCTCTTGATCCAACAGTAGTACCAGCGCCGCTGTGAAAGTTTTGGTGATGCTTCCTATATGAAAAAGCGGCGTCGCTGCCGGATCAGCGATCAACGCTGTGTCTACTATTTTCCAGCTTACCGGGGCCTTTGCCTGCTCTTTAATGCTAATGGACAAGGCGGGTGCTTTCACAGAAAAAGCGGCACCGGCTTTTTCCTGCAGGCCAACCAGTGCTCTGGTACTGCAGTTCTCGGAAGCTACAGTTACCGGTGCGCCAATAACGACGGCCACAGAGTATAAAAAGCCGGCTAAGGTATATCGATGTGCCCGGGACAGCCTCGGTATCATTGGTTAGTTCCCGTCTAACATAGGGATTTTTCTTGAGAATTCTTGCAATTTTGCTAGATAAATCACAGTTTTTCCGCTTCTAATAACGAGCCTCGTCCTAATTAGAGCACAAAATAATGCAAAGCATTGGCGTTCAAGTGGTTTTTTTTCTGCTGCTATTACGGCTCATAATTTCATCGCAACCCGTGCTTAGTCAGGAGGTAAATGCCAACGATGCAGATCGTGACGGTATCGATAATACCATTGATTCTTGCCCCTCAACCCAGTTGGCAACTCAGGTTAACGCGGCTGGCTGCCGGTTACCTGCTATGGGCGTCAGTCAAACTCTGGAGGCCGAGGATTACCAGCAAGCACTCGACACGACCTCCGGTAATATCGGTGGTGCCTATCGTGGCGGTGACGTAGATATCGAAGTAACTTCGGATCAGGGTGGTGGCTACAACGTGGGCTGGACCGCCGACGGCGAGCAACTGATCTACGATCTTAAACTAGCGCCGGGAATATATGACATAGAAACACGGGTAGCGTCGGCGATTGGGGGTGCCAAATACACCCTGCAATTCGATCAAACCGCAGCGTTAAGTGACGAGGTAGGTAATACAAGAGGCTGGCAGACCTTTGAAACCCATAAGCTGGGCCAGCTTGATTTATACGACGCCGCCGAACGGCTCACGGTAACCCTCGCAGGCGGTGAGTTGAACCTGAACTGGATCCGCTTAACCGCAGTGAATGTAGATGCTGACAACGACACTATCCGCGACATGCGCGATGAATGCGCCGACACTCCCGCTGGAGACAAGGTCGATCATCGAGGTTGTACGATTGTCGAAGAGAATATTCGCATAGAGGCAGAGGATTACGACCGATTTCACGATTTGAGCGCCGGCAACTTTGGTGGTGCCTATCGTCAAGACGAGGTGGACATTGAACCCTCCTCAGATACCGACGGCGGTTTTAATGTGGGCTGGACCCAACAAGGTGAATGGCTTGAATATGATCTTGATCTTGGACCCGGCAGCTATAGCGTGTCCACTCGTGTCGCATCGCAAAATGGCAATGCACAATACGCCATCTACCTCGACAATCAATTAGTTGGCTTCTCGATGGTCGACGGCACAGGCAGCTGGCAGACCTTTATAGACCAGGAGGTTGGTACAGCGGTGATTTCGGGAGGCGCCCATAAGCTTCGAGTCGTCGTAGATTTTGGTGAATTCAATATAAACTGGATCAAACTTACCAAGGCGTCAGATACGCCAGATGCAAGGACCCTGATATGGCGTGATGAATTTGACACCCTGGATCGATCAGTCTGGCAGCACAATCCTTCAGAGGTCAATGGGGAGATTCAAACTTATACCGACGATCCAAAATACGCCAGCGTGCGCGAAGGCATTCTGACGCTTTCGGCTATTAAAGAGGATGGCCAATGGCGTTCCGCACGCTTTCGTAGCAAGGGCAAGAAAGAGTTTAACTACGGCAGCTTCGAAACCCGGGTGAGAATGCCTGCTCATGATGGCGCGTTCCCCGCCGTCTGGATGCAGGGTCATCCTGACGTTGATCGAGGCATGGGCTGGCCTAGGCGCGGTGAAATCGACATCGTCGAATACCAAAGCCTCTGGAACTATACGCCTTCAGCTTTGCACTTTCAGGAGCGCCATGGTGGCAACTCGGTGACCTGGCACGGTGATAATACAGACCTTTCTGAGTGGCGCGTACATCGTGTTGACTGGACGCCTGACTATATTGAAGCGTACGAGGATGGTGAGTTGGTCGGTCGCTACGATCGTCCGGAAAATCCCACTCAGGATAACTGGCCCTACCACGGTAACTCTAACTTTTATTTGCTCATCAATCTTGCTGTCGCTCCATTTTGGGGAACACGGCCCGATTCAACGACTACACGCATGGACTTTGAAATCGACTACATTCGCGTATATGAAATGGGCCGTAAACTAGTCGATTCTGGTGTTGATACAGAATCCTGCCTTACCTCTGACTCGCTCTCGGGGTGCCCTCAAGATGCCGACAACGTAGACATCGCAGTGGCAGACCTAACAGGCGATGGCACATCGTCTACTGATCCAAATACCGGCGGCGATACGACTGCAGAAGCAGGTGGCACTGCAGCCGGTACTGGACAGTCACCGTTAAGCGGAAATGAAGCCACCTTTTGGTTTGAGCCACTCTACCCAGAGACAGCAGCCTTGTCACAGCCTGTCACATTTGATCGTGGCGATGCATTAGTGACTCGCATTGCCGATCGAGCGCGAGACCGACATGCCAAAGAAAATCACTTCCAAGCCTATGATCACTACCTGCCATTTTATTGGGAACAACGGACCGCACAGATTGAGATCATAGACTATGTCGCAAAGGGAGGTTCGGGTATTGCCATGACGGTATTCACTGAATCAAAATTGGCCGATGGCCAGGCAGAAAACCGCTGGTTTTATCTGGGCACCGATACTCTTGCACAGTATTGCGGTAACGGCGCGATGACGGAGATAGCGCCTAATACCTATTTCAAGGAGTCCAATTATAACTGCCGTGAAGGCCGAGAAATTCGCAATAGCGACAAACTCGAATTTGAAGTGAGCCAGTTTCTGGATACTTCCTATTTGAAGCAGGGTCGGGCCAATTACTATGGAAGTACTTTTCTTTACATTGTAGGCGAGGGGCTCGTCCCCTGGGATGTCACCGACAACGAAGTGTTCCTGCCCGGTGATTACCTGCAACGCGACTCGGTGCCAATTGCCAAAAATGCTCGCCTCGGTGGGGACACAACATTACATATAGCAAGCAGTGCCGAACCCGACGGCCACTTTCAGCAAATGGCCACTAATTTGGCTGCTGAAAATGGACAAGCCTTTGTGCGGGGGCGCCGACTTCATCATTCATCGGCAATCGACGGCCAACACGATGAGTTTTATGAGAATGGCAGTCTTGACGCGTTAGCAGCGACTGCAGGACCGCATTTCATAAACCAGAGCTGTTCCAGCTGTCACGTACGCAATGGCCGCGCCGCCGTCCCGGAAATCGGCGAACCCCTGACTCAATGGGTAGTCAAAGTTGGCGACTCAAACGGCGAAGAGCATCCGTTGCTGGGTCATACGCTACAACCACAAACCAGTGCTGAGGCAACTTCTGAAGGGTCTGTGACTATTGCCTACTATAATGAAGAAAATGGTTTGCTTACGCCATTTTATGAGTTCATTGGTGAACGCCCTGCTACATTTTCGGCGCGTATAGCGCCACAGCTGGTTGGACTGGGTCTTCTGGAAGCAATTCCGGAAGAAGATATTCTGGCACTCGCTGACCCCGATGACGCCGACAATGATGGCATTTCTGGTCGCCCCCAACGCACTACAGACCCGCTGACAGGGCAGGCTCGCCTGGGTCGATTTGGTTATAAAGCTGGCTCAGAAAGCATCCATACCCAGATTACAAAAGCCCTCAATACGGATATGGGCGTTATGACAGAAGCCTTCCCCAGTCCCGATTGCGGACAATTGCAGTCAGACTGTGGTACTGAGGGTGCTGAACTTGACGAACGGCATGTACAAGACCTTGTGCGCTATGTTTCGCTTTTGGGGGTTCGTCCGCAACGTGACTCTCAGGACCCGGCCGTCCAGAATGGAAGCCGCATCTTCATCGATATTGGCTGCACTGGTTGTCATGTTAAAACATTAACTACCAGTCGGTTTCACCCTTTTGCCGAGTTGCGCAACCAGACCATACACCCTTACACGGACTTATTGCTTCATGACATGGGTCCGGGGCTTACGGACACGCTGGCTGAAGCTGAAGCCAGCGGCAGCGAATGGCGTACCGCACCCCTGTGGGGTCTGGGACTTAGTGCTTGCGTCACGGGTGGTACTGAAGGTTCCAGGGGTTGGGATGCCTTTGGTTTAGATGGCTATCAGCGTTGCACGCCAGAGCACAGCTATCTCCACGATGGACGCGCCCGAACCATTGACGAAGCAATTAGGTGGCACGGGGGAGAAGCAAATGCTACGCGGGAAAACTTCGAGGCATTAGCAGCGGATGACAAGGGCGATATGCTGATGTTTCTGATGTCGCTGTGACCTCAGCAGCTGTTAATTGTTCACTGTGGACAGCGGCAGTGATTAAACTGATTTTGCAAAGTTTGTCTAGAAGAGGGGCTGTTATTTAAACAGCAATTCCCGTTTCAATAGTGAGCGCCTGGCTTAGGTTTAAGCTGTCCATGAGTAGCGGCGGCGATTCAAGGTTAATCTGACCTGGTGTCCGCCGGCCAAAGCTGCTCTATGGACAGAAGCCGTTACAGAGCTGGAAGTAGCGATCCAGCACTGCCTTGGCAGCAGGGAACGCATGGAAGGCATACAGGTAAATTTTCTTCATGCTTCGCCAAGCGCGACACATGCTATCCAAACTATTTTTTACGGTCAGGGCGTCCTTGGAGCGAACATATAACTATACTTGTGCGAGTTCACAAATCGACTATTTCCACTACATAGCCCATCTTCATCTTAGTCATGAATATCTCTGGTTTAGTAGACGTGCCTTCAGGCGTGAACTCGACATTGCCATCCAAAACATTAAAAGGCCCATGATCTACAATATGACGGAAAAGTCCGAGATAGGTTGCATCCCCGCTCTCAAGTAACGACCGATAAATAATGTTAGTAGCATCATAGGTGCGAGGTGGTGCTGTTTACATGTGGTCAGTCACTTAACTTTTTTACCTCGGTTTGTCTTCCAGTTCATAGGAGTGTTTTGCATGCTATTTCAGCCGCGCGCGACTTCGATGCCGCAGCCCTATAAATCCTAACCAGACTATTAATAATGCGACAATCGACTTTGACATTAGCGGTACTGATTTGGGTCTGCCCATTCCCTTTCGCGCTGATCCGAATGTGTAACGCGAAACGTGACTGACTTGCATTTCCGCAGATCCAAACGCCGGGGGAGGAAACCCCCCAATTACCGGGTCATACACTCCAATACCAGCCCCTCCCGCGGCAAAATTCATGTTGAGATAATATCCCTGCGACATTCCAAGCTCCAGTGCTTGGAACATAACCTCGGCTTCTGACTTCGGTAAATCACGCTCCACGTCAATATTGCATCGCGCTGATTCGAGGGTACAGCACCGCGCACTTGAGCTCGTGCACCATATTTCCGTTGGTTGTCCTCCGACGGTCCGTTCGGCTGAGTAAGTTGTCGACTCCTCAGAACTGTAATCCTCAGTTCGAGCAATGGACAGTGACTGGTATTGCTTACCGTCGTAATACCAATTTAGTGTATAAGTTCGAGTTTTATGTAGTGCATCGGTGGTGTTGACTTGGTTCCACGTAAAACCATAATTGTGCCAGTTCTCTGGCTCGGCTTGGGGATAAAGGCCAGCAGGCAACGGCCGATCATAGTCCCCTACGTTATTTATGTAGTTCCAAGACGTTTGGGTTTCATTAGCGAGGTAGCCGTAATGAATAGAGCCGATCAGTGGCGTATTTGCAGTCCATCCACCGTTAATAAACTCCAGGATGTCTAACTCCATTGCCTCAGGCCATAGGCCTTTCGCTTCAAAGCTCGCCCCATCGATGCGAAAGGTGTCATCAATCGCTGGTGACATTAACCAAATAGCCGGCCATGCGCCGCGTTTGAAAAGTTCGTCAAAAGAGATAGACGCATCATTCTTTTCCATCTTAAGCCGAATTTCGATTCCGCCTGAATTAATTACCCCACCGAAAGGAGTACGATTGACGAAAACACCATTTTTTAAAGTGCTTAAGGCACCTGCTTCATAGCGACACCTGCCTGGGTATACCTCCGACCGGTCATCAAGATTTACGTAACCGTTGCCAATACACTCAAATTCATCAACCTCATCAGCACTGAGAGCGATGTAAGCCTCGCCAATGCCCAAAACAGGCTTAACTTTTTTATCGACGTACTTTTGGTGCTCCTGGGTGCCGACATGGTAACCATTGATCCGGGTAAAGTAGTTTAGGTAATCTTGCGATGCACCGTTCATCCAAAGCTCTGTGGTTTTGCAGTCGTTGACGTCACATAATGAACCGGCAAAAACGCAAGCCGGCACGCCCGCAGTTGTCAGCATTAACAAAGCACTTGCTGGACCAATAAACGCTGGAGGCCAGTTATTTATATCCCGGAAAGAGTTGTTCAAGGGTTGTCTCTCTAAAGCTGCTAAGTGCTGGCGCCTCATAATATGAAATAAACGCAACACAATTGAAGAAAAGCCTCCTTGCTTAAGTCTTATAAAATTTAGGTGTGCGCCATTAATTTGTTATTTCATAAGTAACCTGAGTGACGATATGGTCAGTCGTCCCCTCAGTTTCCCCTTCGGGGTATATCTGACAGGCTTTCGGTGCCAGGTCGGGACTGGCGAATGTCCACATCACATCATCGTCTAATCCACAGGGTACAGAACCAGAAAAAACACTTTTTGCGCCGATATAATCCAGTAAATCAAACGCCCAAGCATCGCGGTTTGGCTTAAAGTTCAAATCACCGAGAAATATAACGCTCGGGTTTCTCGCAGATTCAATCAAGGGTTTAATAACGTAGTTATATACAGCCTCAAACGCATCTTTTTTGTATATAACATAATCTTCTTTTCCCTTGGGGAAGTGCGTCGCTACAACAATAACCTCCTTGTCTATAGGTAGACCTGAATTTTCTTTTGGAGCAAAGACTCCAAACGTGGCAAGACGATTCCAGGGTCCCCACTCATTTTTGGTGTCCCCGGGAAAGTAGTTTTCCCTATGATCGTCATCAGCGTAATTGAGTGGAAAACTATAGTGATAGAGCTCATTTTCACTGGGCATAAAGTGCTGCAGCGCGAGTGCACAGGGTTCGTGCCTATTGGTTAGGTCCAATGTATAGTTTTGGCAGTTGTTGCTTAAAACGGGATTGGGACGCGCTTGGGAAGCTGCGTCATCAAACGTAAGGCTGTCGTACTTTACCAATTCCCACTTGGAGGTGTTGTAAAAAATGGAGACCATTTCGTCTTCACTTTGTCCTGACAAGCCACCTCTTACCCGGCCAATTCTATGAAATTCGTGGGTGATCAGTTCCCCCGTATCGCAGGGGAGGTCACTTCGATTACAAATCTCGTAAGAATTAGCACTTTCAAGCGCGTCTGCGAAGTCTTGATCAACGCCGGGAAGCATTTCAACTGTCCCAATGAAATCCATACTTTCGTAGGCCCCTTCTTCTACAGCTTGCTCGAAAAAACGATTGTAGGCGGACCTTTCGTTGGTATAGTCGGGTGTGAGATGCCCTGAGACGTTATAATTAAGTACGGTGACGGTCTGCGCTGCAGCGATATGACAAAATGCAGCGGCCAGAGTAACGAGAATTTTACCGGTGAAATCGAGAGAAAGCATCCTACCACCTTTAATTTTTCATGTTATGTCGTGAATAAGTTAAATCACAACGACCTCAGAAACGCAAGAATTTCGTCTTTACCCTGGGCAAAGTATAAGAAGTATAAATGAGGTGTCGAGAATAACTGGTTGTTCAGGAAGTGGTCGCGGAACCTGAAGTGATGGATGTATATTTACAAGCCACACGGGATGGCGCTGCCGCTAAACGGTTTCTCAGTCGCCTTTTGCGAAGCCATTACAGTGAGCCCAGGAAGATTGTGACTGACAAGCCCCGCAGCTATGGCGCTGCTTATCGCGAGCTGATCGCTGGCACGATCCACAGTACGAAGCAGTATGAGAATAAACGGGCAGGGCAGTCTCACGAAGACCAGGGGGCGGATTCAATTAGCGCATAGTCGCTATTTTACAGGCTTAGCTCACACCTGTAGATTCACCACACAGCAATTCGATAAAGGCTCACATAGTTGATGACCCCTGCACCCTACCGCAGCGAAATTGATGGACTTCGGGCGGTATCGGTGCTGGTCATACTGCTATTTCACCTCAAAGTCATCACTTTCAGTGGTGGGTTCATCGGGGTAGACGTGTTCTTCGTTATTTCTGGCTTTCTAATTACCCGTATTATTCTCCGCAAACTGGTTGAGGAAGCATTTTCCTTCCGTGAATTCTATATCAGGCGTATTGCCCGCATTGTTCCGGCACTGGTTGTGACTGTGGGTATCTCACTATTAGCAGCGACAGTGTTGTATTCGCCACTGGTGCTAGAACATGCCATGCGGCAGGGACTGGCAGCCCTGTTCTCCGTAAGCAATATTTTCTTCTGGGCGGAGGCAAATTACTGGACGCTGGGCGCAAAGAATTTCGTGCTGCTACACACCTGGTCATTGGGTGTGGAGGAGCAATTCTATCTGTTCTACCCACTACTGCTGGTTGCCTGCTTTCGCCTGGCCGGGCTTAGAGCCGTGTGGCTACTGATGCTCACCCTAGTTGTGGGAGGAACGTTTGCCGCCGAGCGCTACTTTTGGATAGACCGAACCGCCGCCTTCTATCTGACGCCCTTTCGGCTTTACGAATTCGCCCTGGGGGGACTGGGCAGCCTTGTCATACTTCGCCTTGGACAGCTGACAGGGAAATGGCAAAATCTGTCGTCCCTGGGCAGCGTCGCCGGCCTGAGCATGATACTGCACAGCGCACTCACCTATAATTTTTTGACCGCCTTTCCGGGGACCAACGCCTTGCAACCCACAATAGGCGCCTTGCTGGTCATCCTGTCTGGTGCTTCACCGGCGGCTCGATTGCTGCTGTCGAACGCATTAATGGTCTGGGTGGGTCGCCTGTCCTATGCCCTTTATCTGGTGCACTGGCCTTTAATCGTGCTCTACCGCAACGTTTACGGGCCGAAGCTGGATATAGCAGATCAATTGGTGCTGGCTGCAGCGAGTGTTGCTCTGGCCGTATTGCTGAATCGCGGGGTTGAGCGAGCCTTCCGACTTGGCCCCCGAGAGCAGGTCACGCGCTCAGGTATGGCGACTCGTCGGGCGCTGGGTCTGACGGGCCTGGCCACGCTTGCTGTATCAGGCTTTGCGGTTGCGGGCATCATGGGCCAAGGCTGGCCTGGCCGACTACCCGATGATGCACAAGTCATCGCTCAGCCGGTCGAGGATATTTCTCTTGAGCAGAAAAGGATTCTGCAAGAAACCTGTGCACAGAACGATGACACTTTCTGTGGGGAGCGCAGGGAAGGAGGTAAAAATATAATGTTGCTCGCGGACTCACGTGCGTTCGATATGTATGTTGCACTGCGCTCCGCCTATCCCCAATTCAATGTGTATACGTCCTTCGGGATTGGTTGCCCGCCGGTAATCGACCCGGCTTTGAGCAGAAGCCGGTTTTATACGGAATGTCCGCAACTCAACCGGCGACGGATGCAGGCTGCCCTGGACGCGCCAGAGGGGGAAATCATCTTTCTGGCTGTGGAATTCAATGGCTGGGTTGGCCCTGCATTGCTGGAGACTGCGCGACGCCTGGCGCAGAGCGGTAAGCAGGTGTTTATCCTGGGTCAGTCCCAAGGCCTGGTGGGTAAATCACCTCAGGAGATTGCCATCGATCAGATTCGCTGGAGTACGGATGATTCCTATATTGCGCGTTTTGTAGAGGAGCCTCCTTTTCGTCTGGATGATCTTTACCGGGAAAAAATTAACCAAACCGGCGCGACATATATCAGTAACCGCCAATTTTTTCAGCCGGATCAGTACCGTATCTACACGCACGACCGGCAGAACTTGCTGACCTTCGACGGCAAGCATCTAACAACCGCTGGCGCACATGAGTTCGGACAGTACCTGAAGAAGCACTACCCATTGGAAGTTGTACCGGGAAATTAGCGACTTGCCTGACATCATCAGCTATGCATTATATCTCGACCTGCCTGACAATCACCCACACACCCACCCACAAACCGACCGACCGACCGACACTAACCTATGAGCCACTACTTATAGTCTAATGCTCTCATGCCTAGAGATTTCTTGGTGCCCATATCACCGTCGCCAATCTTTTCAACCTCAAACGACACCTGATATTGGCTGACCACTGTCGTGATCTTAGTATGACTGCGTTTGACGAGTGGGGCAGGGTAGTGGTCTGACTCTGAATGCTCCGTTTTTCAGATCCAGAAAAGTAAATTTTCCGATATCTAATCTATCGATGATTTATCTTCTTCCCGTCTCAAAACGGTGACCCGATTCAGAACTCATGACGTATCTTTGAGAGAATTGTAGGTGACGATGAGAGGCGTGCGTCCTCTGGCGTTCATCTTTATCATAAAAAATGATGTGTACAAATCAACTACCTCTAAAATAAATTAAACGGAAGCAGCAGCATGAAACCCAAGGCAATATTATTAGGTTCAATCGGGGTGGTTGCAGAGACCTCTGATATTCAACGACGCGCTTACAACACAGCGTTTAAGGAAGCCGGGTTAGATTGGGTCTGGGAAGTTCCTGTTTATAAAGACTTGCTGCTGCAAAATGGCGGTCGCGACCGGCTGTCAAGGTTAGGCCAAAAGGCTAACATAGGTTTAAGCGAAGACGCAGTGGTCGCTATTCATGCGCGCAAAACCGAGCTCGCCTGTGATGAAATAGAGAAGTTAGGTGTTCCTCTGCGCGAGGGCGTTGACGATCTTCTGGTGCGTGCGAAAAAATCCGCCCTGTTCCTTGCATTTGTAACAACAACGTACCGCAGAAACATTGATGCGATCTTGAGAGGTAGTCAGCCGCAAATCGGACTGGCTGATTTTAATCTTGTACTTTGCACTGAGGATGTCACCAAAACTAAACCAGACCCTGAAGTCTATGAACTCGTCCTGAAGCGCCTTGGCCTCTCGGCAAATGAGTGTCTCGCTATCGAAGACAGCGAAACATCATTGGCAGCAGCTAAATCAGCTGGCATACCAACGCTAGCTACTCCAGGAGCGTTTACCGCAGAACAAGATTTTTCGAGTGCAGATTGGGTGTATCCTTCGGTAGCGGCATTCATTGACAGTGGCGAAATACAATTTTGATCGATAATTAGATCTTTTTCGCTCACCTTTAAGACCTGGCACGAGCAACTCTGCACTAACCAATGACTCAGTGGCTCCATTGCTGATTGAGTGTTGTTGAACTGGAATCGCTTCTCAGCGGAGAGGCAATGTGCCAGGCGGTGCTCTGGTCGGTGGTGCCAGGTGCGGCAAAGCGGGGGTGTTCTGCCCCTTGCTCTCAAGATGAGCCAGAATCCGCTCGATGATGTCCTGATCCTCAATGCAACGGTTCGGCGCTCCGACGATGACTTTGGCAGACCCACCGCAGCGACTGCAAGCCTCAATGTCGATATTGAACACGCGCTTGAGTCGCTGGGCCCAGGACATCGCGACGTGCCGTTCAGCGGGTGAGCGAACTCCAGTATTGGCGATTCGTTTCACTCCTTTGCCGCGTTTTGCTGGCGTGACCAATCTACGCCATCGGTGGTTGGGGGCCAGCACGCCATGATAGCGGGTGAGATTGACGCGGGGCTTTGGCACCAGGGCAGCCAAACGTGCGATGAAATCCATAGGCTCGAATGCCACTTGCGTGGTGCCATCCCGGTAGGGCGTCTTCAGGGTCTAGACCACCTTGCCGGTGGAGCTCAGTGAAAGGCGAGGAACTGCCACGGCAGATAGCCAGGCAATGGTTTAACTCATGATACCGAGAAGGCACTTTTGCGTCACTGCTAACCGAGGAGAGTATGCAAAATCTCCTTGTTCAATGTCGTGTTTGATTATCCCTTTGACAAAATTGGAAGTAATGTTTTTCGAACAGTCTAAGGCGAACGGAGAGTCTCTATAATGCAATCCGTATTTGAACGTACTTTTTAAAAAAAATCGCTCGATCTAATGGCATCAATGGCTATCTGGAAACGCTTGGGGAGTAATTGATTCAAGGCTTAGGTTATCTCTAGTAACCAGTATAAATTGCATGCTTGCATAAGGAGCCGCTTGCGCAGTATATTGCTGAAGCGCTAACCTCGCACCGACTGGTTTGTTATACTATGCGACCCAACACATGACCGAGGGTTTGTGGCAGTGTCAATGAAAAATAAATCCGAGTTCGTTGTGTTTTGCGAACCACGAACGGGCTCCTATAGTCTGATCAGCCGACTTCATTCGGCCCACGACATCACGTGCCATGAAGAGCTTTTCAAAGAGGGTGAGCTTGAGCTTTACCCGTGGCATCGCAGAAAAATGAAGCGCTGGACGGCCGCCAAGAGAAACAATTCGCCAGATGAGTTTCTAAGTGAACTCAGAGCACTTAATCCACACAAAGCGTTTGGGTTTAAACTTTTCAATCAGCATGTCAACCGCGTCAAACCACTCCGTTCATATCTGAATAAACCGTCTATCAAAAAGGTTGTGCTTTATCGAGACCCTCTAGAAGTTTACGCATCATTGCTCAGGGCACGAAAAACCAATAAGTGGACCAAGCCGATTTCCGCTAAAAACGAGGTCGAGGAGGCGCCAAAAGTTCGGTTCACTCCCGAGTCAATCATGGCGTTTGCAACCAGCTATAACGCGTTTTTGGAGAACGCATTTAAGATTAGTCAAAGTTCTGAGTCATTCGCGATATCTTATTCACATATTGAGCAAGAAAGCCGCGTGAATGCTCTGCTAAACTTTCTGGGCTCTTCAGCCTCTATCGAGGACGTTCACAGCGAGTATGCAAAACAGTATACGGGCTCGCTGGAGGAGGCGTTCGAGAACTGGAATGAGCTAAATGACTTTATTAACTCAACTGTAGTGTTCAGAGATATGCCTGCGGGGGAAAAGTAAACACAAGTCTAACCCCTTCGCGCACCACTAACACCGGCCCCTAAGGTAAGGCGAGTGATGTCACATCGCTCACGAGTGACCGCTTACCTGTTAATATGCGAAAAAAGCACTACTGATCCATTTGAATGCCATTGGTCATAGTGAAACCCCCTGCTACTCATACTATCGAAAAGTTTCTTCATGCCGTCCCTACCGATCACTTTTTGATGCACTTCCATAAGCACCTTCTTAACACCGGAAAGATTGGCATTCTCAAAAAGATTGAGCTCCCCCCCTTCGATATCACACACTATCAAAGTGGGGCGAATGCGCTCTACCTGCTCTGAGAAGGAATATGTGGGTACGTCGATGGCTTTTTCGTAACCCCATGGCTTCTCAGCCAACGATGAAGACCAAAAATTCTTTCTTACGTAAAATTTAGCGGCTTCAGCGTGCGTCGAATTCATTAGAACCCCATTCACCACATCAACGTTTGCAACACCATTCATCTCATGGAGCTCAGCAATTATTGGCATCAAAAGCGGGTTGGCTTCAAAAACGACAATCTTTTCGACTCTTGGATCTAACGCTGCAACAGCCGAAACAAACCCGATACCTCCTCCGATTTCGAGGACTCGCTCCCCTGGCTCAACAATGCGCTGAACCTCAGTAGCCTCCCTGCGCTCATAGTTGCCTTTCTTAATCGTCCCAATAATCGTGTCGGAAAAGATCGCTTTATCGATGGGTATCTTTATCCCCATATGCTCATGCGTTTTTCGGATCATATTTCCCTCGTCGGTTAAACTCTTACGTACATCTCGCTGGGTACTAATTACAGCGCATCAAGGCTATTATTGACCCTCGTATATTATCCTACGTCTCGCACCGCGATTCCCAGCGAGACCAGATCGGAATCCAAAAATGCCACTACCTTCGTTTCTTTGTATTGGGGCACAAAAAGCTGCAACTTCCTGGCTATTCTCTCGACTTTCACAACATCCGGAAGTGTGGATGCCACCTATCAAGGAGCTGCATTATTTTGACCATCTTTACGTGCCAGAAGTAAACAACTGGAGTCACTTTCACCTCAAAGCAAATGCTCGAACGCTAATCAAAGCCCACGTGACTGCTGCAGTGTACGTAAACCTCGCTTATGTGCAATATTTGACCAGCATCTCACTGAATGATGTTTTCACTGAGCAGTGGTACAAGCGAGCGTTTGCATATCACACTGGAAAAGACAAATGTCTGGGCGATATAACACCAGAATACTGCTCCATTCCCCCGGAGGGATTACAGTACGTGAAATCACTGCTAGGCGACATCAAAATTATTTATCTCATCAGAGATCCGCGGAGTCGAGCTCTTATCCGGAAAAAAACTGCCACCAAAATTAATAATAGAAGACGACAGCGCACTACTGTGGTTTGTCAGTAACGCACAAAATCAAGCACAGGGGTTTACCGTTAAACTCTCTCTGAGTCCTCGCTCAACAAATACAGAAGAATAAAAAAAGTACTGACAAGTTAGTATGTATGGCCAACTCCTGGTAAAACCCTGCTGTGCAGGTCTCGCAGAGTGAGAACGTAACTAAGCATTCAATTTCGGCAGCCATCCGGACGGATTAAATTTCCAGTAAAGGTGCTCTTCAGGTTACGCTATCTACATGTAAGCCTAGACAGACCCTAATAGATAAGCCGACATTATGCTCCGACTCAACAATATCACTCTAACAATAGAGCACTCCAGCTCAGATCTGACCCAGGCCATTGCGCAAAGGCTGGAGATTAATCCAGCCGATATCATTTTCCGATCTTCTCGCTGGTTCGCTTAGCGAAGATTCGAGCAAGAAAAGCTAGCCAGGCGACAGCGAAACAAAGCGCTTCAACTTCCCGACGCCGCCTCGGCCTAAGGAAGCTACGCAGCTCAGGTCAACTTGAGGGCCCCCAACGCCAACCTTCTTGAGTGCGGACTCTAGTTGCGATCTTAGGCTCGCCTCATCAATCGGCGACGAAACGGTGACGGCAACCGTCGCCCCGCTCTCGGTCTGCTGGACCTGGTACTCGACAACCTCCGAGTTTCGCGCCAACACCGAACGAAACACATGCGGATGGACCGATGTGCCCCCGGCGTATACGAAGATATCGTCCAAGCGCCCCTGCACATCTCGGATGCAGCGAAAATTCGACCCACAAGCGCAGGGCTCCTCAATGAGCTCCACACATCTCCGCAATCGCGACTCATATGCAAGCATAAAGGATGTAGCCCTCTTGACTGCTAAGCAAGGCTATCTAAGCTTGCTCCAACTTTCCTATCACCTGAGTCATACTGAGAAAATTTTGATCTTGAAAATTACAGTAGGAATGGACTATCACCATCTTAAGCTTCAGAAAAAAACAGAGTATAATGGACGTCGCTAATCAGGTACGGCAATCAATATGAGTGCATGCATATGAAAGTGCTTAGCCGTTTAGTTGAGAAAACTAATAGTTTGGAGTGAAATTTGATATCCGAGGCTCGAAAAATTGACGAAGATTTTTTAGCAGAGGGCACCTATTTCTGCATTATCGCCGCGATGCGAACCGGTTCAAATTTGCTGCAATCGTACTTAAATATGGTTCCCGGAATTACCTGCCTTGGGGAAATTTTCAACCCAGAATTTGTTGGAGTAGACCGGCCCGATGCTAACAGGTGGATATTTGCTGGATTTAGAAAGACGGACGTCGCGGAGAGAGATGCAGATCGCGTGAGGTTTTACAATCGCCTCTATGTCAACGCAAAGCCTAACATATTAGCTTTCAGGATTTTCGATAAACATGACAAAACAGCTTTGGAAAAGATTATAAATAATAAAAATTGTAAAAAAATCATTCTAAAAAGGGATACGCTACAATCGTATGTCTCACTTGAAATTGCAAGAAAGACGGATCAGTGGTTTATATCGGATGAAAGCGACAAGCGAGAAGAGAAAATCGTCTTCGACAAGAGAGCGTTTCTTAAATACGAAAAAGAAATGGAAGAATTCTACTCCCGAGTAGAGGCAGATATAAAAAGATCAAAGCAAGAATACTTTCCCGTTAACTATACAGAGCTAAAAAAGCTAGATCGAGTTAATGCTATGATTTCATATCTCGATCTTGGATATCGGTTCGATAAGCTTCAGGAGAAAGTACTTCGCCAAAACCCAGAAGGGTTTGAAGAAAAGGTAGAGAATTATTCACAGCTTAGAGCATTTTTGGATAGCCGGGGCAAATCTTGAAATCGATTCGTGAGTGCATTAGCCAGATTAGGTTACGCCTGTCGATTTTACGCCGGCTTGTGAAATACATAGCACTGTCATATGTCCATGGAAGAGACCTTGAGCTAATTCAAGATAATACTGCAAAACTATCAGCCTCAGATTTGGTTTTATTCTGCACACTGAGAAATGAGTCCGTTAGAATTCCATTTTTCCTTCAATATTATCGGAATTTGGGAGTGAAGCATTTCTTCTTTATCGACAATGATTCCACCGACGGTTTTGCAAAGTTGATTGCAGATTTTGATGACGTTAGCGTATGGCATACGAAGGCATCATATAAGCGATCCAATTTCGGCATGCACTGGATGAATTTTTTATTGAGAAAGTTTGGGAAAAATCGATGGTGCGTCGTTTGCGATCCAGATGAGTTTCTCGTATTTCCCAGGATGGACACGCGGGGACTGGAAGAGCTTTTGATGATGCTCGATCAAGAAAAGCAGCCCGCGCTGTTTTGTTTGATGCTAGACATGTATAGCGATGACATAAGTTCAGCTGAGTATAAGCCGGGTGATGTCCCTTGGAAAATATGCCCCTATTATGATCCCTTCGGCTATACTGGAAAAATAAATAGTAAGCAGATGGAATTGTTTGTCCAAGGTGGAGTCAGGGGCAGGGTTTTCTATCGAGACGACCCGATCCGCAGTCCAGCCCTCAATAAGATTCCGCTAGTGAAGTGGCGATGGCATTACAACTATATTTCATCGATGCATGCATTAATTCCAAGGGCCCCGAATGATGTTTACGGCGAGCAAAATATCACAGGTTGCTTGTTGCACTTCAAGTTTTTTTCTTTGTTGGAAGAGAAAGCTTCAGAGGAACTGCTGCGCAAACAGCACTACGATAATTCCTCTGAGTACGTTAAATATAGTGATGCAATTAATGACAATGAAAAGATTTTCAGCCGGGGCTTTTCATCCGAATATAAAGGCTGGCGAAAGCTGAGCAGGCAAGGTCTGCTGAATTTAGGCTACTGGAAATTGTGATGTGAAAAAAGCGTTCATAGTACTAGCGCATGAGTATCCTGCGCAGTTAACTTCATTGCTTGGTAGCCTGTTAGTAGATGGTAGTTGTGTTGTAGTCCATTATGATCTCTCGTCGAGCAAATCAATCCCATCTGCGTTGCGTAAGCTGGAGTCATCTAGCGAAGGGAGGCTGGTATTTGCAACCCAAGAAAAAGTTGCGTGGGGCGAGTGGTCAATCGTAAAGGCTACGCTGAATAGTGTAGCTGCACTTCAAAACCTAGATGTTGACATTGACTACGTGACATTACTCAGTGGCTCGTGCCTATTAACAAAACCTCTAGCTATGCTCGATGCTTTTTTAACGGAAAACAATGGACTCGAGTTTATTGAAAGTGTTGATGCGGTGAAAAAGCAGTGGGTCAATCAGGGCTATCAATCAGAGCGCTGGAGCGTGTATCACTACATAAACTGGCGGGATCAACCAAGAGCTTTTGACATATCTGTTAAGATCCAACAGCTAATTGGTATCAAAAGGAAGCTCCCAGTGGGCCTCCAGCCCAGAATGGGCTCCCAGTGGTGGACCTTGCGATGGGGGACGCTGATTAAGGTTGTTCAATTAATGAAGGACCCAGCAATAGAGGCGTTCTTCCGGCGTGTCTGGATTCCTGATGAAATGTTTTTTCAAACTCTTGTATATCATGTACAAGAAAACAAAGACTGCATTACGAACCATAGTTTGACCCAATATGCATTCATATATGATGGAAAACCTCGGGTATTCTATAATGACAACGCGGCCGAATTACTTTCAGACAAACGATTCTTTGCGCGTAAAATTTCACCTCAAGCGTACAAACTGAAAAGCTGTTCAGAAGATATCGCAGCGATGTCTGAAAAAGAGTTTCTGTCATACATCTCGTCAGAAGATCAGAATCTACCTGCTACGCTACTTTCTGGTGAAGCAACTAGATCAAAATTTTATTTTTCAGGCGTAGCATCTGCGAGAAGGAACCCTTTTTACGGGCTGAGATACTTTATCATAGTGAGCGACGATAGCCGCCTGCTTACCGCTGCGGCAGCCGAAATGAATCAACGGACGGATGCGCTTTGGCATGGGCGACTTTACAAGAGAGGTGAGCTTGAGTTCGTCGGCGGGTTATCGGAGTATGCAGGCTACAAAACGTCTGATGTTGTAAGAAGAGATGTTTCAGGAGGTACGTTTTTAAATTCTTTAATGGCTGCCACTGAGGTCCCGGTAGTCGGTTTCATGGTTAATCCTGTCGAGGATAGGGCCTTTATGCGAGTCGCACAAGATCACTTTTACAACCCGGAGGCTGTCATTATCGAACTCTCGTCAACAGGTGGTAATGCACCAGGTAGCGAACAGCGACGCCTCAGTTTCACCCCTAAGACAGCTGATGTTGATAATTTAAGGGCGAGTAATGCTCATCAAGAGTATAACCATGACCAGTACCAAAGGAATCAAGCTATGATCTTTGATGCGTTAGACAAGCTTGAAGAGATGGCATCTGTCGCCAACACAAAAATGCATCGAGTGACGATAAAATGTGAGGATTTTTCACCGCTCTATCGCGCAATTGAACTAGGTTCCTGGGTGCAATCCAACTAATGTTTGAGCGGTATGGCGCGACGGACGCTTTCTTCAGTCTCCAGAAAGCCCACGCTTTATTAATACGATATTAGTTGTTAAATTCCTGTCTTTTTTCTTAGAAAAGAGACAAAAGGAAGCTGTTTTAGCTTGTCCAATATGCGGCCGAATCGGCTAAGGTTTCTATTGGTGCGAAATAAAAAATCCCCCATAGCAATGTAAGCCCCCATTACGTGTGCACCTCTCTCAAGGTCTTTGCGAACGTATCTATTCACTATCTTGGCCCTGTAATGCGCATGTAAACTTTCCCTCGATACCGAGTTTGCCCAATCGCCCTCTGCACCTAGTCGAACATGGTAAAATGCCAGGCTGTCACGAATAACTCTGATGTCAAATTTGGAAAGAAATCTTATATTGAACTCCCAGTCGCCAATAACCGGTAGCGTTTCATCGTAAGGACCAATCTCTTCATAAGCCGATCGGTAAAAAAGAAAAGCAATAGGTAAAAACTGATTTACCTCAAGCACCGAAGGAAGCGATATAGCTGTGAGCTCTGGATTATATTCCTGCCTTCTCACTGTGACGACATTTGCACCCCTAATACTTTCAAAGACCTGAATAGTTCCTGTTACCACTCCTTTCACGTCAGTATCAGGATCTGTGAGTAATTGTTCGATGCAAATTTGTAGAAAGTCTTTGTCCCAACTATCATCGTCGTCATGTATAGCAATGAATTCACTTTCCGAATGATTAACTCCTGTGTTGGAGGCTGCTTCCATACCTGTGGATACATCATGATGAATAAGCTTAAGCCTCCCGGCGTAACGTTTCGCGTACGGAGCCAAGAGAGACTCGACTGATTCACGATCTCCGCCATCATTAACTATAACGTGCTCCCAGTTCAGGTATGTCTGGCCGAGCACACTGTTCACAGCCCGAGTAAGCAATGCGTTTCGATTCTTGGTTCGCGTGATGATTGCTACGACAGATGACTTTTCACTGCTCATTTAGATTTCACATTGAACTTAATTTTATGCATACATTTTTTCGCCCACAGCACAACGCTCGAATTCGAAATTTTTGCCCTGGCTATGCCAAAAAGGCTAGGGCTTATCAGATCTCTCCGATTTACGGCCTCATCATGGACCAATACATTGTAAAGACTTAGCTCAGCGCCGCTAACCTTCAAATTTTCGATATCGCAGAATCGTTTAAAATCCGCGCTGATCTTAGCTAACTTACGTTCTAGTGAGTTCAGCTTATCAACCGATGATAACACCGTTGAGCGTAGATATCGTTCTCTCTCATCTCCCTTTAATACAGCCATTATCTTGTTGATTCGGTCTCTCTCCAGGCTTGAATTATCAAGGCGTAGATTGATATTTAGAGCCGTAGATTGTCCGAACTCAAGCCCGCTAACCGATGCTAGTGTCAGGAATCTCTTAATGTGTTCTATGCCAGTGAGTGCGTAAGGTTCTATAATTACAGCATCATTTCCAAACACATGTCGCCAAAAATTGACATTAGCGTCCGGGAGTACCATTCTTTTATCTAAATGAAAAACGTAATCCACAAATCGTCTTATCGGAAACCTGGACTTATTAACTTCGTTATACCAAGATTTAATGAAGTCCATAGGGTTCCGCACATACACAATAACTTTAACCGTATGACCGCGGAATAACGCCCGCAAGCTTTTTCGGATAACCGTTCTGCTGGCATCATCAAACGCCGGGATTCTATAGAACTCCTCTGACGAAATGAGAATCTTCTGGCAAGGTGAAGCCTTGATCGAGGTTAGAACCTCAGCAGAAATTGCCCTATATGAAACTTCGTCAACATACCAGTCAGGTGTTCTTTTTCCTGTCTCCCTGTACAAGCTGAGAGCAAGTTGGCCGTGGTTTGTCTTGTTAGTAGTCGGCCTGGCAACCTCAAGATAATCCAGCCCTTTATCAATTAATAATTGGCGGTTTTCACTGCAGTATTTTTGCACCGCGGATGTGCCAGTTTTGAAGTTTCCTACGTGCAAAAATACTGCCTTTGAGCTTTCCATAAGCGGTCACAAATCATTAAATCGTGAGGCAACTCGTGAGGGGTGAGCGCCGTTTGATATTTATAAACTATAATAGCAATAGTATCTCATAAATAGCATTGAAACTGGATCGCCTTAAAACCGGTTCATGTGTATATCCCGGCTTGAGTTGCTTCCAGCCTTCTCTGATTCCGATTAACGTCGGCATGCGAATGACCCTAAAAATAATTTTTAGACTCGCAAGGCCGGCTTAAGTGCGACACGTATCCCCAAATGTTGTAATTCAATTAGTCGATTAAGAAACTTTACCTATCCTCAGCTATCTCGACTTCCCTCCGATGCAATAATCATTGGTACTAAACGCGACCTGAGAGCGCTAGTAGTCAGTTGCACAGATTATCATCTACGAGGATCAGAAAAATGGATGCAAGTGCCAAAGGACAAGTTTCAAGGTAAAAGTTACTGCGAGTACCTGCAATCTGCTTCCACGGACGAGGACAGGTTAATAATTTCGATGTAGAACACTGCCGGTGAAATACTCAGACGCCTTGATACCTTTTCCGGGCAAAATTGGACTTCCCACAGTTTAGATGACACTCCTAGTCTATTCTATCTCCATAGAAGGAAGTCATATGAGCAACCATCGATATAGTCCAGAATTCAAGGACGAAGCTGTCAGACAGATCCTATAGCGCGGCTATTCCGTCGCGGAAGTGTCTCAGCGTTTAGGCGTCTCAATCCACAGCCTGCATAAGTGGGTCAAAGCTGTAAAGCCTGATAAAGCGGATGAACAAGCGGAGCAGCTGACTGAAGCCAAGCGTGAAATCCTCAAGCTTCGAGCAGAGCTATGCCGCGCAGAAGAGGAACGCGACATTTTAAAAAAGGCCGCCCGGTACTTTGCAAGCCAGCCCGAGTAAAGTACCGGTTTACTCGAGATCATCAGATTCAGTATCCGGTGCAAACGACATGCGGAACCACAAAATCAAGGCTTTGCGCGGTTATAAAGCACCTCGTGTCATTTATGGGAGACCTTCCATCATTACACCGAATAAGCTGCAAAGAGTCTTTAGCGTTGACTATCCTGACCAGGCTTGGGTCACCGACATCAGAGGACCATATCAAGAATTCGATAAACTTCAACGAACCCATAGCCGTAAAGGATTATCCAGAGCAAACCATTAGCAATCAAAATTCGAAGCAGATAGCACTGCTGTCAAATCAGGATTTGGATACAATATCCTCCATCCTCAGATCTAATGAGCACTTGCTCGACTACTTCGGCTATGCTTAACTTTAGAAAGCACCCTCAAAAGCACCAAACGGGGGCGCACACCAGAGCAAACTATCTTTCAAGCATTCTGATAGTGCTCATAGATCTCTTCAAACCCCCAAGAGACACAAACTTACAACGGTAATAGGGGAATCGATAGGTTGCAGTTCCTAGTGAGTCATCGGTACAAGTTCCTGCTCGGGTGGTCCGCCAAATGTGGATGCTCTAGCATTAAGAAATGGTATGTCAAATCGCATCAACTGGACGCTCCCGAAGACGGGAACATCCACAAACTCATTGGTTACGGCGGCACTGAGTACTCTCGGGTAGATTGGGAGGATCCAGACCGGTACAAGCAGTACCACAAGTTCCTGGTGGTCAGAAACCCTTACGCAAGGCTAGTGAGCGGTTTCGTTAACAAATATGTAGGCAGATTCTATGACAATGATGGATGGGACAGCTTCAAAGAGTTTATTCAGGTCCTGGAAGAAGACCGTGAGCTAGAGCGAATCAACCGTCATCACTTTACCCCGCAGTTCAGCGAAGATTACGAGAAGTTTGGCAATCACTATACTTTCGACAAGGTTTTCAAGCTGGAAGACTTGCAAAAAGGACTGGACAAAGTTTCGCGCATAACTGGTGCACCACGAACCCTGGTTTCTGTCGCGAACAAGTCAAAACATATAGAGACGGCCTTCAAAGGCAATGAGGTAAGTACCTGGAGCATTGCAGAACTCAAAGCCAAACGTCGCAATCTACCCCCAAGCCATTGCTTCTATACCTATGCGCTAGTTGAGCAGGTCAAACGAATCTATCAGAAAGACTTCGATCAACTTAAAGCTCTGGGCATACAGTACCGGCAACCCAAGCTGGCCGGGAAGGAGACTTTTCCGGGCAAGCTCAACGCACTTTTGGATTCCGGTAACAGATAGATGAACAGCAAGCTGGAGGGAATCGAAGAATCTCGCATAAAAGTCTCAGTAGTCATCCCGGTCTACAACACTGCTGATTTTGTCTCAGAGTGCCTGGACAGTGTGCTACACCAGAGCCTTAAGGAAATTGAGATCATAGTGGTGGACGATTGCTCCACCGACAACAGCCTCGACCTGTTGAAGATGTACGAGGCACAGGATAGCAGGGTGTCCATCGTTCAACACGCGACCAATAAAGGACTACCCGAGACCAGAAACAGTGGTGTGCAGCGAGCCAGAGGCGAGTTTGTCATACATGTGGACAGTGATGATTTCTGGCGTGACCAGACCATGCTGGAGCAGCTCTATGAACTAGCAGAAGTTCGCCAAAGTGACGTCATCAAATTTACGGGGCATGATTATACTGATGGGCAGCTTGGATCATCACTAAGCCATGTAGTACCAGTGCAGAATACTGTTCTCGAGGATGAAAAATCCTTGTGGAATTTCAGATCAACTTTTCTCTACTTCTGCCGTAGATCAGTGATCCTTAAGAACAGGATTGAATTTGATTCAAACATAAATATCGGTGAAGACCAGATCTACGTTGCCAAGATACTGTCCTCGGCAAAGAGAATCTCTACAATTGATCTTCCTTTCTACGCGTACAGAGTAAACTCACAGAGCATGATGCGGAAGAAATGGGGGGCACACCAGTTTGCCGAAGAGGTATCTCACTCAGAAGCAGTTGGCAGAACTTTGCAGCATATGCCACTGATTCATTCGCACTACATGGCGACAAAGCTGAACTATTGGTGGCGTTCGATTTTCCCCAGGGCGTTTGAAGATCTCGATAAGGTAGATCGTCTGAACTTCTTTTCCCTTGCGATAGAATTCCATGCTAAGCATATACTCGCCTGCGAACTGGAATGGCAGGACCTCAATAAACAAGCACACTCATTCTCGGCCATGCTGTCCAAGAGTGACCCTCTTGAAATTGAGAACAACTTCAGAGAGAAGATCAACGCCAAATTCAGCCGCTTCTGCCGCACGAACCTTACTAAATGGCCTACCGCCACACTCAACCAGTATTGGCCTGAGAGACCGTCGAGGGAAATTCGCGGCACAGTAATAGTGCACTCCGGCACACACAAAACAGGTTCAACGGCTATTCAAGAGTTCCTTGCTGAAAACGAGGATCAGCTCAAATCCGATGGGATATTCTACTGCAGTGTGGCAAATGCATGGGGACCGAACTCACATCTACTTCCTGTATCACTGGTAGATCAAGAGCAGCATCTGCTGGGCTGGCCAGAGCTAGATGAAGAGAGAATATGGGATAGCATCCTAAAGGAATATCAGGAAAGTGGGTGTGAGCATTTGTTGCTATCCTCCGAGTTCTTCAGCCCTGAGTTCCTGAAGGATGAACTACCCAACCTTGCCAAACTGAAGCGCCTCCTGGGAAACAACAGGGTTCGATTCGTCTTCTATGTGCGAGCACAGGATTCAAGAATCGAATCAGGCTATGCTCAACTTATTCACTCGGGCGTACGAGCGGTTTCTGATACCTTCACCGAGTTTGTCGACAAAACACTATCGGCTCACGACTACG
Source organism: Candidatus Seongchinamella marina (assembly GCF_026262685.1). Lineage (NCBI taxonomy): Bacteria > Pseudomonadati > Pseudomonadota > Gammaproteobacteria > Cellvibrionales > Halieaceae > Seongchinamella > Candidatus Seongchinamella marina. The sequence continues at coordinate 14,857 of NZ_SHNP01000006.1, read as the reverse complement.
GGTGGCTTCTGGGAGAGTACGAGCAACACTTCGGCAAGGAAGCAATAACCGTCAATCGTTATCATCTCGAAGATTTCCCCCAAGGCAACATTTGTCGTGACTTTCTGAAGGTGCTAGAACTGGATGATTCGGAGTATTTTTTCAGCAGTTCCAGTAAGAATGAAACCTGGTCGGACGATGTCATCGACTTCCTACAACAAGCTAACCGCTTTGATAGCAACTATTTGTCCATCGCGCAGAGAGATCGTATTAGTCATTACTTTCGCCACTGGTTTCGCAAAAGAAATTACGTAGAGACTGCAAGCGCAAGCAGGTTTTCCGACTCACTACACTCTCAAGTCAGAGCCTACTTTGAGGCCTCCAACCTTGCTTTCTCACGTAAATACCTACCGAAAGACAAGCCTGTAGAGATATACCCTCGCGTACCATCCGGACATGTAGGCAATTGCGATCAGGAAGTAGACGGCTCTTTGCTCTCTCTGCCTACACTTCCAATGACAATGTTACTGGACACCTGGGCCGAAAAGGACAAACTGGAGCAACAAGTTAGGTTTTGCAAGAGTCAAAGCACATCTCTTAGATTCAGGGAACTACTGCCAATCGCAAAGAAGAAGCTGTCATCCAGGCTAAGCGCTGATTTCAAGCAGGTAAAGGAAAAGATATCGAGGCTTATTCGCCTAGTACTCGCCACTTCCGCAATTGGATTGAGAAGGACTAGACGCTTCAGCAACCTGGAGAAGGAAGACGCGTTCAATTTCTACCTAAAATCTTCCCACAAAAAGGTAGGCGTAAGCGCAATGCTTCGCGTCAAAAACGAGGAGGTACGTATCGCTGCTTGCCTCCAATCTATGTACGAGTTGTTTGATGAAATAGTTCTGATCGACAACGGCAGCTCCGATCGTACTTTGGAGATTGCGCAAGAATTTATACTCAAACACGACCAATCTGAAAAGATTCGTATAGAAAAGTACCCATTCACAGTATCTCGTTGTGGCACAGAGAATGAAACCACATCGCAGAACTCCGTACACAGTCTGGCTTATTACTACAACTGGTGCTTGAGCAAGTGCCAATACACCTATGTTTGTAAGTGGGACGCCGATATGTTGCTTAGCCCGCTCAACAGCCCCAGCCGAAAACTACAAAATTTTTTCCAGGGACTGCTGAATTCACGCCTACCAACCATAGGGCAGCTTGCTGTACAAACTGTATATATAGCACCCGATAGCAACCGCTACATATCCAAAAAAGAGATACATCGTGAAAACAGGCTATTTCCAAATCGACCAGCAGTGTACTTCAGGAAGGAGAAAGACTGGGAAGTGCTGCATCACCCCAAATACATCAAAATTCGGCATTTCACGGTGGCAGGCATCGAAGAGATAAAGGATACAGCCATAGACGAGTTTTCACATTGGACACCAGGAGCCAACCTAAGCCCTAGAAAAGTATTAGAAATGGAGAACTACTGCCTGATTCAGAGAGGTCTGGCCGATTTGTTTACAGACCGATTTGAGCAAGAATGAAGCGAATGGGAACTTGGCTTCAGCTACACCACCTCGACTTTGAGTTGTTGGTACTCGTGCCGGATCGAGGCAACAGCCTATTTGGCTCCTATCGTTATCGCCTCTGTAGCCCGGTGCCATATTGATAGGTCAAAACCAAACCGGCTGGATACAAATTCATACCTATCAGCGACTTTGTCCCGAAAGTCATCCATATCGACCTCGGTATACCTGAACAGGCTGGGCGTAGCGTTTACTTTCTTTCCGGGATCTATCAAGGATTCCGGGAGTCCGAGAAAAGTGGACAAGCGATGAACTTCACTTGCAGAGAAAAGGGTTTCATAGAAGCCAAAGTAGACCTCTTCCTGATTGAAAGCGCCATCAATTCTAGCGACGATCTCTCTGTAGTTAGCCCTTAGAAGGTCATCCTTGCTATTGATCCAGTTACGCAGTTTCTGGGTCATTACCTCCAAACTTACCTCACGCAGTACATTTGAACGCCTCAACCCCATCTTAACCGCACTTTCGACTCGGCATATTGGTTCGCGCAGGAAGAATACAACTTTGAGTTGAATACCCCTGAGTTCAAACTCCCTGCGAATCTCCTTTAGCACTTCGGACGATAACCCGGAGTAGGAAGGAGTGATGTCGAGCGTAAACTGCCCCTCATCGAGTATGCTATCAAAGTAGTCATAGTACTTGTCAGGAGTACTGTAGAAGTCGAGCATGATTCGCTCGTGCTTTTCAACAAAGTTGTCTCCGTCATGAAATGGGTAGTTGTTTATCCGACGGACAATATGGCTCATCGCCCTCTTCTCACTCGACAGATGGATCGCGTTGAAAAGGTGATACTCCTTGGAAAAACCCCTGGCAAAGTCTGGAGATTTGATTAGCTGACGGAATAACCACGTCGTGGCGGATTTCTGGGCACCAAGCCCGAGAATGAATGTTCTCATAAGTTGGATTTTTCCTAAGAACTGGACAAAGAGAAATTGATCAACCGAGATCCGATCAGTCCAACCCTAGTTTACACCATAGTCTGCCTGTGCGCCTGTGCGCCGTCAAAGCATGAGTTACCAAAAAGGCCTGATTCACTAGGAGACAGTTCTGCTACTTTTAACTGAAGCAGAGCAGTCTCATAATGAGCATGAATAATACAGAAAAAGCAGTCAAAGATATTCGCCGTAAGACCCGCCGCAAGTTCTCCACAGAGGAGAAGATCCGTATTGTTCTGGATGGCCTGCGGGCCGAAAGCTCCATAGCCGAGCTTTGCCGCAAGGAAGGCATCAACCCCAATTTATATTACCGCTGGAGTAAGGACCTCCTGGAAGCCGGCAAGAAGCGGCTGGACGGTGATACGTCTCGGGAAGCTAATACGGATGAAGTCACCGGCCTAAAGCGCGAGAACAAGAATCTGAAGCAGGCTGTGGCTGAGCTTTACCTGCGCAATGACTGGCTCAAAAAAGTTTGGCTGGGCAGGGTGTGACCTTAGACGACGAATGATGTACACGGCATCCGAGAAGCTGGCTATTATCCGGCTAGTCGAGGAGTCCGAGCTATCGGTTCGGCGAACGCTACGGGAGATCAAGATTAGCCGCAGCAGTTTCTACCGCTGGTATCGGGCTTATGAGCAGGATGGCCTGGATGGTCTCGAGAATACAAGCCGTGCGGTCCGCCAGCACTGGAACCGGGTTCCCGACTCTGTCAGGGAACTGATTGTGGCAGTAGCGCTTGAGCGTCCTGACATGACGCCGAGGGAACTGGCCTTGCATATCACCGACACCCATGACTACTTTGTCTCGGAATCTAGTGTCTATCGGATTCTCAAGGGCCATGACCTGATCACCAGCCCCCAGTTTGTTGTGATGAGTGCCTCGGACAAGTTTCAGAACCCCACCGGTAGGATCAATGAGCTGTGGCAGACCGACTTCACCTATTTCCGGGTTGTCGGCTGGGGCTGGTACTTCCTGTCCACGGTGTTGGATGATTACTCCCGCTATATCATCAACTGGCCACTGACGACCACGATGGCCGCTACAGATGTGACAGACACGCTGGAGGACGAAGTATAAGCGGGATTAACGCTATCTTTTCGGTCAATCCATTATAAGCAACGTTCCACTGGCAACCACTTGCGGACATCTAGCCCTCCAAAGTGATTCAGGCCCAAAAAGTCTGCTTTCGCCTCACGGCAGTCGTAGACAATCAGGGGGTTTCAGACATTTAAGAAGCCTATTTGGGAACCAGATGCTATTTGCACTCCAACACATTTAGTGAGATCCTTTTGTGCGCTTCTGGTGGCGTTACCTCTCTATCTCAAACCTTTTTTCTAGAACGAGGGCATTGTTGTTTCTAACTATTCATTCTGCTTTATCATTTCCTATGGTCGGTCCGGCTCAACATTGCTGCAGGGCGTTCTTAATTCGTTTGATGGCTATTGCATAAGAGGCGAGAACGGGTGTGTGTTGCTCCCAATATTTCGCGCTTACAAAATTCTTCGCGATGCCAAAAACAAACATGTAGGTAAACCCACTCCAGTAACATCGGCATGGTACGGAATAGAGAACACGGACCCAGAATCGCTCGCCGCTGAACTGACTGCCAGCTTCATAAAGTACGTAATAAGGCCTGACGATAAAGCCTCTGTAATTGGCTTCAAAGAAATTCGCTATATCGCGAGCCAATTTTCGGATGGTGAGTTTGCGGACTTCATGAGCTTTCTCGACAAGCAGTTTCCCGATTCTTGTTTTATATTTAACTCTCGCAATCTCTCCAACGTTGCATCTAGCAAATGGTGGGCGGATAAACCTAACGCGCATAGCAGATTAGTAGAAACGGAGGAGCTAATGAAAAATACGATGAGAGAATATTTCCAAAAATCTTTCTGGATAAGGTACGAGGACTATACGACTAATCCGGAGTCATTGCAGTCGTTACCAAATTTTCTCGGAGAAGAGTTCAACTTGGCAAAGGTTAAACACGTTTTAGAAGCTAGGCACTCTTACTGAAGATACAAGCAAATAATGAAAGCGGCGATCCATTTTGGGCCACATCGTAGACGATGTCAGCGCAGCTGGAAATAATCTCAACCGAATTGACCCAACTGATAAACGCAATACCAAGCCAATAAGCCGGGCCTGAAGTCCTTTGTAGTTTGATCTACATCTAATAAATACTCATTCCTCACCACAACGCCAAAACTCTAAGAAAATTAAAAAGACAAATGCTAACGAAGCACCAACATAGGCGCCTAAATGAAACACACTAAAGGCAGCATGCAACGATCAGGTCTTGCAAATGTAGAGGCAGATAATAATCGATGGCCTAATTTTCGCTATAATAATCAGGACGAAACCCATTTCGTGTTTATTCTGACTCCGCCCTATACAGGGTGCACAGCCACTGCCAGTTACCTGGCTATCAGTCCTCACATAAGTCTACTAGTAAAAAATGGCGAAGGTCAGCAATTGATTCCCGGGAGACAGAGGAACTGAAAAGCCAATGCAGGATTTTATAGAGCGTCCGTTAGGTCCACATGGCTGAATAGATATCGGGAGAACAATACCGACGGTCGGTTAAAGATAATCGTATAAAAATCGCCACCGAACATGGTTCGTATCGAAGCGCTTCGCTCATTATTTGGTAAGACGAAATGTGTAGTGAAAAACCGATATCCCGGAGCTTTTTGTTCCAGCACTTTCTTTCAAAATACGCCGAATATCGAGCAGCTAGAGGAGGCTGACAGGCTTCAAAATCTTCAAAGGCGCACGATGGAGTGGGTGAATTGCAGTAATATACTCAAAGAGTAAACGTCCGCTCAGATCCTCACGACCTTTAGCTACAAACAGTTCTGTAGGTCACCAGGGTCCTTAAAGAACTTATTGGAAAAAGCGACTGGCGGAACTATTAACCTCGGAAAAAATCTGCTCCTGAAAATAAAAGACCATCCACGATCAAGCATAGAGAATAAAAACCGAGAGCAGGTGTCGCTATTGAGTGAAACAGAAGTAGGGGTCATCGTAAGAACCTTACGCCCGCACTCTGCAGTAACATCATTTTTTGGTTATACGCCTGAATCATGTTTGCTGGGTGCTGACTAAAAAAAACTGCGCTTTCCATCACTGGATAAGAGCATACTAAAATGGGCACTAGTTGCCTCATTGCCAGCTGCGCGAGTGAAATCCATCTCGGTAGTCAACCTAGCTTTGAAACCCATCTTTTCGGGCAATACATTTGTGGTGATGGTTCTGGCAAGTTAACCTCTCCAGACCGAGGAAAACCGGTTCCTGATCCTAGGCTACTGCCCTGCCTGATTCTACAAACGCACTGTCCCTAAGGTTTCCGCATCCCCCGTTCCCTCACCCTGGCAGCCTCATGGGATTGCTCTGCCCGATTGTTCTCATACTGCCGTCTGCTGTGGATCGCCTCCGGAAGCAGTTCCCGGTGCGCTTCCCCATAGCTGCGCAGTTTGTCAGTGATGATTTTTCTGGTTTCATCGCCGTGACTCCGCAACAGGCGCTTGAAGAAGCGCTTTACCACTGCCCCATCGCGCCTCGCCTGAAGATATACGTCAACCACTTCACCACCCCGATCAACTGCTTACCAAAGGTAATGCTGTCTACCACTGATCGAATGGTCCGGCACACCGGCGAATACTTCATCAATGTAAAACGTATCCCCATAACTCCGGTGGCTCAGATTAAAGCGATAGTAAAGCCAGACGACATAACTGATGATATCTGACGGGAATCGGTGACGCTTGTAGGTATTTATCTGCCAATTCTAGCAACATTGGCGACCTAACTTGGCAGAACCCTGATAAGCTAGCGCATGTTGCACCTATAGAGACAATCATTTTTAATGTATGACGTGCCGCCGGAGGCGGATTTTACCTGCCAGCTGGGCACTAGAAGTCGATTGGTAGCGCTCCGGCTTATCACCTCAAGTTAACTTGGCAATACGTCACCATGGCTGTAACTTTGGCTAATGCCGCGCATAGTGTTAATAGCCAATGATTGAACGTGTTGTCCTGCCTGAAGATCAACGGTGCCGGGTCGCCGTGATTGGTGACTCTACCATCGCAATGCACTGCCTCCTTGCATTAAAGGCAACCGGACATGAAGTGGTCGCTTGTTTTGCCAATAGCGAGGCGTTTGCCGCTTCAGCGCGCCGCGAAGGGATCAGAACCTACGATCCTGACACACCGCTGGCCATACTCACTGACATTCCGTGCGACTGGATAGTCAGTGTAAATAATGCCCGCCTGATATCGATCGAGGTTCTTGGTCATCCAGCCCGGGGAACCATTAATTTTCACGATGGGCCTCTACCACGATATGCCGGTCTCTATGCGCCTACCCGCGCTCTGCTCGATGGAGAAAGTGAGCATGCTGTAACGTGGCATATGGTTGAAGAGGGGATCGACACTGGTGACATCATCATGCAAACGCCTGTCCCCATATATGGTGACGATACCAGCCAAACTCTCAATCTTCGCTGTCTTGAAGCAGGTATTCAGGCGTTTGATGAACTTGTCCTCAAACTCGGCCAGGGATCCCTTGTTCATCGCCAGCAAAACTTGAATGAACGAACCTACTTTGGCAACTCTCATTGGCCACGAGAGGGCATGGAGGTTAATTGGCAATGGTCAGCCGCCAGAATTCAGCGGCTTGTGCGAGCTCTTGATTTTGGTCCTTTTCCGAACTATATAGGCTATGCGCGCTTTCGCGTTGATGGGGCGTGGCACAGATTACTCGGTGCTGAGTTGTGTCTTGATAATGGCTGTCCGAATCAGATTGCCCACCCGGGAACCCTTTTCATAGCATCGAACTTGGAGTTGCACATCGCAACGTCAGAGGGATGTCTGCTTGCCAAACGCGTTACGCCAAAGCTCACCAACGAGCTCTGCCGCCAAGTGGGGCATGCCGAGATAAAGTCGCCTGATGAATTCGCGCAAATTGCCACATGGGAAAAGCGAGTCTTCAAATTCGAGTGCGGCTGGCGTTGCCGGATGCAGAAGCGTTTCGAGGGCACCGGGAACGCCTTGCCCTCAGTATTGCACAAGACGCCTACCGTCGATCTTGGAAAGACGGAGTATGATCTGGCTTGCGGTTTACTGGCCTGGGCTCTGACCTTCCGCAAAGCTCAACTAGAAGTGGGACGGTGGTGGACCCAAACAGAGATAGATGAGTCAGTAACCGCCGCCCATGATTTGGCTGTGGCATCGCTGCTCAACCCCGTCGCCCCGGTCGTGCTCAAGATTGATCAAAATGCATCGATACTCTCATTTGCAAACACATGGCTTGAGCTGGTCGCACGCGCCCAGAGGCAAGGTCCGTTCTTTGCCGATCTGTTGGAGCGCGGGGGAAATGGTGAGACCCAAATAACTGATCCAGCTACACTGCCGATCCAGTGGCTTCCGGGAGGTGCTGGGACAACAGACTTCGGCATGTCCTCGTGGCAAATTATTCGAGAGAATGGACGCTGGCTGGCTAGCGGCACTTCAAATCTCTCATGTATTGGGGACCTTGCAGCGACCTTACGCGGAGTGATGAAAAATCAACCTACGACCAGTATTTCCCAACTCCCACTATTGGGATCGGCCAGCGAGATCTCGATACGTGAATGGGAAAGTGGCGGGGCCTTCGAGCCGACGCCAGAATCATTTCTTGCTTTAATTTTTGATGAATTCACGCGCAGCGCAAGCACTACGGCTATCGAAACCGCGGATGGACAGCTCTGGACCTACGGAAAACTCGGGCGAGAAGTCGCATCGATAATGGCGAGGTTGCGGGAAGCAGGCGTAAAACAAGGGAATATGGTGCCAATACGGCTTGCGAGGTCGCCCGAATTGATCATGGCGCAGTTGGCGGTGATGGGACTGGGCTGCGCTTTTGTCCCAATCTCTGACGAGAGTCCGGATGTTCAGGTTCGGGATATACTGGAGCGAACATCGGCCGACGTGGCTATTGGACTGCCCCTGCAGGACGATCGTGCTACCACCTGGCTCCCTGCTCTTGGCAACCATGACCAGGCTGGTACTGGATTGCCGGGCAAATGCGAAGCATTTCTCGCCCAGGAAATTGCATGTGTATTCTTTACCTCTGGCAGTACCGGTAAACCCAAAGGTGTCAGGATCACCCATCGTGGACTTAACGCTTACACTGAGGATTCGATCAGGTACTTTGGTCGGGGGACATTCCGGAGATCCATTTGGACGTCTTCAGTGGCCTTCGACTCGACGCTGTCAGAAGTACTGATTCCTCTTTCGGTCGGGGGAAGTGTCGTGATTCCGCAACCAGAGTCGGTATGGAGCATTCGCGGTTTTGTTGAATCGCTTGCGTCCTATGACATTACTTTCGTAGGTATATCGACGGCGCTTTGGTCTATGTGGATGCGTGATGCGCCGCAAATGGCAAACCCGATACCGCCCACATTGCGTTTTGTTGGTGTTGGTGGGGGGGTACTTTCCCCGGAACTCGTTGAACAATGGCTCGCGCATGCAGATGACGCAGTACTGCTTTGCAACGGCTATGGTCCGACAGAGACCACCGTCGTGTGCACGCATTACGATATAAGCAGCAAGTCGCTTTCTTTTCCATCGATCCCGATAGGGTTTCCGAACCGCGGGGCAATGATCCGTATTCTTGACGAGCAACTACGCAGGGTGGCTCCGAGTATTACCGGGGAAATAGTTATCGGTGGCGCAGGCGTGGCAGATGGCTATCTAAATGACCCGGAGGAAACAGGTAAGCGATTCATACAGCTTGCTGACGACAGTGGTAACTGGTATCGCACTGGCGATCTCGGCTCTTGGACCAGCGATGGAGAACTGCTGTTCCACGGCCGGCTTGATGAACAGGTAAAAATTCATGGCTATCGGGTGGAGCCTGAGGAGGTATCAAGGGCAATACGGAAGCTTCCCGGAGTCAAGGATGCTGAGGTAATCGCTTTCGGAACTGACGTTTCCAAAGAGCTGGGGGCGGCCGTGATACGCATTGCGGAAACACCTTCATCTATCGCTGACGAACATGAAGACCATTCAGACATGCTGGATCATGACTGGACAATTTGCCTTCAGAACCTGCTCGAAGACCAGCTTCCTCGTCACGCGGTTCCGCGACGCTGGCTGGTGGTTGATGCGTGGCCGCGAACCACGACAGGAAAAGTCGATCGTGTTGCGTTCGCCAGCCGCTTCGATTTGTTGACAGAGCAATCTGGTAGCGTGAAATTGCTCGATCCGAAAGACAGAAAATCAGTATTGCAGACCATACGTGGCGCTCTCGCCCGACCAAATGCTGATCCATCGGAATCCTTCTTCGACCTAGGCGGAGATTCCATGGCCGCTGTGGGACTGCAACTTGAACTGGAATCTGCAGTTGGAAAACCGCTGCCGCTTTCGTTGATTTATGGTTCCAATACACTAACGGATATCATCGAGGGTGTTGCATACCACGCTGACACAAAAGAACCCCAGAGCAGCTCTTGCTGGCAGTCTGTGACCACTATTTCAGGGGCAGTCGATCTGGTCTTCATGCCGGGAATACATGGGCCGGCAACCTTGCGCCATTTGTGGCCGGAAGCAGGCACCTTTGCCTCGATACATGCGATCGAGATTGGGGTTGAAGACTACAGGACAGTTGTATCGGAGGTTTCCGATGCAGATGCTATTCGACATTTTGCCGATAAGTTTGCACAATTGGTGATAGAACACCTGCCGAATCGTCGACCTGTGCTGGTAGGCTACTCGCTCGGCGGGTGGTTCGCTTTTGAAACTGCCCACGCAATGGAACGCCTTGGTGCTCCGGTCCCGCAATTGCTGTTGATGGAACCAGCCGTACATATTGTTGGTGGGCGAAGATTTCGAAAAGAGCGCTGGCTTGAGCTGTTTATGAACAGTTTGGTCAGTTTTCTATTCTTCTGGCAATTTGCAAATACCAGGAAGAAAAATGGACAAAAAAAACACTCTGGAAACCCCTGGCAACTGAACGTACCAGAGAATAACGACGAGATAAAGAAGACCGTAGACAGGTTTCTGATTAACTATCACCCCATGCCGGGACATGCACCAATGCACTGTGCTGTGAGGAAGTCGCGGCCATGGCACCTGGTGACAAAGCGGTTGCGACCATGGCGCTATACCTCGCTGCGACCGTTAGCAAGAGGCCCATTCGTAGAAGAGACAGTGCCTTTAAATACCCATGTTGATTTCGTCAAGCCGTTATCAAAAAGCGTGTTAGTTGCGTTGCTGCGCAAGGTTGTTGCACGCCATGATGATAATCGCAAAGAATAAGTAAACGGCACCATCAATGTGCTAACCAGTCTAGGAGACGGAGGCGGATAGCTTCGCGGGTGACAGTGATGCCTCGTTCAGCCAGTAGATCTTCGATATCACGGTGGCTGAGATTAAATCGATAATAGAGCCAGACTGCTTGAGAAATGATGTCGGGAGGGGATCGGTGGCGTTTGTATGTATTCATAGGCCGATTCTAACAATTCGGGCTGTTAACTTGGCAGAATCGACAGAATCCCTCGACTAGTTAATAAGGTATTATCGGGGCAGGCAAAAAATTCACGTCTTGCTGACTCTCTGCCCGCCAATTAACCAAATTTTTACGATAAAAATTGCACTTCGCCACTGTCAATGAATGCCGCTACCGAAGGGTACACCCAATCTGCATTCGAAAAATCTTGCTCTGCGGTAAACGCTCCTGGGGTAGCTAGCGTTGGTATACCAGCTGATTTAGCTGCTGCCAATGATGTTTCACTGTCTTCGATAGCAAGACACTCATTTGCCGAGAGGCCAAGGCGCTTCAGGGCGAGCTCATAGACTTCAGGGTCTGGTTTAGTTTTGGTGACATCCTCAGTGCAAAGTACAAGATTAAAATCTGCCAGGCCGATTTGCGGCTGACTACCTCTCAAGATCGCATCAATATTTCGGCGGTACGTCGTTGTTACAAATGCCAGGAACAGGGCGGATTTTTAAGTATAAGCGGGATTAACGCTATCTTTTCGGTCAAGCACGCGGCCGGAATATGGTACTCGAAGCTCTGGAAAACCTTGCTATTGCAGAGGACACAGGGTCCACGCGATTACTCAACAACTCGCAAGCTTTTAACTTATTGGAATCTTATGAAGAAGGTAATAAATCTGTAGCGAACCGATACAATTTGGGGAGCCAACTATTTTCTCCGCGAGTACCGAACTCAACTCCCTTGGACTTTGTAAGCGACGAGCTAGCATTTAAAACATATATACCCAAGCTCCTGATCGAAATGGCAGCCATGATAGAACGCGAATAAATATGAACATGAAACATAGGTAAGGCTCAGCCTCTTGATCCTCTCTAAGCATGCAAACAGTGCGAGAGCAATAACACCATCTCTAGAAATTCTTTAAGACGGAATACCAAGCGTGAATATAATAAATAGTTTGGCTCAGAATCTTGCTTTTCTTTTGGAAGGAAAAATGATGACGATATTTTTTATTCAGACTCGGCAATATCGCGCTTTCGAATAAGGTCGGATGAACGCGAGCCGATCCAGGCCTATTCGGAGCTTCTACCGGGCCATAGTGTAGGTTACCACGCTTCCGGCGATGCATCGATCTACTTGTATCAAAGAGATCCAGCGGGCACGTTAGCAGTTAGAATGGCGCCATTCAGCTACATAACCACTTTAGATGTTCACAATTCAAGTGGTACACATTGGATTAGTCTTAAAAGAAACATGGGGCGATGAAGGCATCAATAACTCTCCTGAATACGTGCAATTGTAAAAATAAGCTAGGGCTATCTGAAAAAAACTACACTAGTTACACATGAACTGGATATTCAAAAAACTCAAAATCAACCGAAAATTTCTCCATGATTTTTTTGCTGAGTTCGCTCGTGAAATAGTCTGCAAGCCCGCTATCAGCGCGAGTGGCATGCCTATCCTCTCTGGCAACAGCTTGATCTACTCCTGGAGCTATTTTGCTTAGTACGTGCAGGAAGTCCGAATCAAGGTTCTCGAATCTCCCAATAAAATCATACTGGAAACCATCCTGTAGTGTCTGATAAAACTGCGGTCGCCAATGCGGGTCCATATTAACGATCGGCTGCTCGCAAACCACGTCTATCATTTGTGATACTTTCCCTTGTTCGTATTTCAAACCGAGAAAGGCAAAAATATTTCTCAGTTCACGGCCATTGGCTACGACGGCCTCGTAGCTCACTAGACGAGCACTGTCTCGGTACTTTTTACAGAAATTAATCGCAAATTCCTCGAATTCCCTTAGCAAGACTTTCGTCTCAGCAGCCTCGCTCTCCCCCAGCTCCGCCCACCATTTGCTTTGCATAACATCGTCGATATTGCGCACATTGAAAACGAAAGCGCAACGCGGAAGCGTTCTGGCCAAAAAGCCGAGATATCCCCCCAGTTCGCCTTCTAGGAACAGATCGAAGTAGCGAATTTCCTTGAATCCCAGCACTCTGGGCCGCCGACCGAGGCCGCTCAGCAGCACATTCCTGACAATTGGCTCCATGTCCCGCTGGAACGAAGCGGGATCAATATCATCCACGCCCCACCATGGAGAGGTGGGTTTCCCGCAAGTTTCGTCGCTGTAACCGGATTTGGCTCGATCAAGACTCCTCCTGGCGCAATATAGGTGATACATAAAATTATTGTTCTCGCCGCGGATGACGCATGAGTCATCCGTATTCAACAACCCCATCAAAAGGGTTGACCCAGATCGGCCGTAGGTAATTATCAGCACGTAGTCAAAGTGGTGGCCCCTGAACTTTCGCCAGCGATTATAGATGTCATGCGCTTTACACCGAAACCAATTCATTTCACCTTCCTACTGCATGCAAGCTTTGCTCACACCACCCCAAATAGTCTAGACTAGCCGGATGTTCACACTAATCCTCTGGAACGGTTCTTGCGAGGCCTGCCGCAAGGAACCCGTATCAGACGTGATAAAAGCACCTCACAACCAGGCAATATTATGAGTTTACCTTCTTTTCTGTGTATAGGAGCACAGAAAGCTGCCACATCTTGGCTGTACGCGAAGCTGATCCAGCACCCCGATGTCTGGATGCCGCCAGTCAAGGAATTGCACTACTTTGACCACCTGTACGTAGACGACAACCGCCAGTGGACCGAGGGGCACATCAAATCCGGCGTGAGATCAAATATTTCATCTCATGTTCACAACAGCGAATACATTAATCTTGACTACGTGAAGTATCTGGCCGATCTGGCCCAAGTCGAGCTATTCTCCGAAAAATGGTACAGAAGCGCCTTCGGTCGTGCGACTGCTGACGGGAAGACACTGGGGGATATCACTCCAGAATACTGCACCGTTCCTCGCGAGGGCATCCAGCACATTAAGCGCTTGTTGGGAACCCCGAAAATCATATACATGATTAGAGACCCCGCCTCCAGGGCGCGCTCACAACTACGCATGACTGTCGAGCGCAAGTTTGGCAAGAAAATGAAGTGCCTGAGTACCAGCCAATGGCAAGAGGCCTTTGAGGCCACCCCGATACTCAACAGAGGTGACTACAGGAATTATATTCCTGTCTGGGACGATGAGATCCCCGCTGAGGACCTTCTTTACATTCCCTTTAAACAGGTCTCTAGAGAAGCAAAAAACACCATGCTAAAGATTGAAAAACACATTGGGCTTTCTCCCTTCGACGGATACACCAATTTGTCAAAGGCCGCCCATGTCACCCAGAAAATCAAAATTCCCGATCACATTCTTGAGCCGCTGGATACTGACTTCAAGCTTCAGAATGAATTTTTGAGGGAGAGGTTTGGCAGTGACTTTACTCGCCAAATATAAGTATTAATTCCTTCAATCAGCATGGAGATCTAAATTGAATTTAACTAGGAAGGTCAAGCAATTCAGGTTGAGGCTTCGGCAGAAAATCGCAAGGCTCAAGGGTTCAATCCGCCTTAATGATGTTGTGATCCCTATAGACGAATCAATCATCTCACCTCCGATTCTGCAGGCCATTTGCAATGGTACCTACGAAGGGAAAGAGTCTAAAGAAATCGGCCGAATCATCCAGCCAGGGGAACGAGTACTGGAGATAGGTGTAGGCTTGGGCTATGTCTCAACAATTATATTGCGCAATGAGCTCGTAAGTATAAGCGGGATTAACGCTATCTTTTCGGTCAATCCATTATAAGCAACGTTCCACTGGCAACCACTTATCGCGGACCAGGCTGTTAACTATTGTATCCCGTCAGCCACGATGGTACCAAATGACTTGATTTGCTAAGAGAGACTTCTGCTACTTTTAAACTGAAGTACAGGAGCATCATCATGAGCATGTCAAACACCGAAAAGACGGTCAAGGATAT
>NZ_SHNP01000005.1:0-486209 GCF_026262685.1 Candidatus Seongchinamella marina | reverse complement strand
CTCAGACACAATTCGAAAATCAAAAATTACAAGAATTTGTGAGTCACTCGTTGTGTCTGAATAGTCGTGATCAACTATCCCAACAAGTGCCCACACATCTGTCTTCGTCTATTTTGTTAAGCAACACTCAAACCGCCGGGGTTGTGAGTTTTCGGTGGGGTGCTCCCCCTTACCGAGGATGCGCATTATACGGATCGTTTCGATGCCCGCAAGGGCTTTTGAGAAAAAATTTCAGGTTTTTCACGTGCCCCTGAAAGGCGCCTGTTTTTCAACCAGAATGAGGGCTTTGAAGCCTAGCCGCTCAGCACATCTGAGCGGCGCGACCGATACACAGGAAGGCGCCAGATAAGCAACATAAATAGCAGCACACTATAGAGAATCGGCTCACCCAAATCGGAGCGAGCCTGCCACAGCAGATGCAAACAGGCGAGCATCGCGACCGGATAGACAGCTCTGTGCAGCCTGCGCCAGTTGCGCTTCAGCCTGCGCTGCATTTTGCGGGTAGAGGTCACTGCCAACGGCAACATTAACACCCAGGCCAGGGCGCCCACCGTGATATAAGGTCGCTCTACCAACTCCTCTACCAAAATGGCGGGCGTCCAACCAATATAGAAGTGGCCGAAGCTTGCCAGGTGAACCGTCGCATAAAAGAATGCAAACAAGCCCAGCATTCTCCGCAGGGTCATCGGCCAACGCCAGCCCCATATCTTGCGGACCGGCGAGACGGCCAAAGTCACCAAAAGAATCCGCAAAGACCATTCGCCGGTCAAATGCATGATCGATTCAGCAGGATCCGGGCCCAATGCGTTCGTTCCCGCTGCGTACACCAACCAGCCAAAAGGCAGCAGGCATAACAAGAACACGACTGGTTTCAGTGCCCTCATGGTTAATAATTCTTCTTCAAATCCATTCCCGCGTAGAGCGAAGCCACCTGTTCCTCATAACCATTGAACTTTCGAGTGGCTATACGATTGGGACTAAACAGAGAAGACGGCAGTCTGCGTTCGTACTTCTGACTCCAACGCGGGTGGTTAACTTCAGGGTTAACATTGGAATAAAAACCGTATTCCCTTGCGTTGGATAACTGCCAGGAAGTGGGTGGCTGCTCCTCGGTGAGTCGTATCTTGACCACAGACTTAATGCTCTTAAACCCGTACTTCCAGGGTACTACCAGTCTGACGGGAGCACCGTTCTGGTTGGGCAGGGTCTTGCCATACATACCGACCGACAGAATCGCAAGCGGGTGCATGGCTTCATCCATACGCAGCCCTTCTTTATAGGGCCAATCGATCGTACTGGTGTAGGAGCGAGTACCACGCATCTCGCTCGGGCGGTACAGCGTTTCAAAAGCCACATAGCGCGCCTTGCTGGTCGGCTCGAAATCCTTGATTAAATTTGCCAGTGAAAACCCGACCCAAGGGACGACCATAGACCACGCCTCTACGCAGCGCAGACGATAAATTCTCTCTTCTAGCGCATAACGACTGAGAACGTCTTCAAGATTAATTTTCCCTGGCTTGGCGACCTCCCCCACAACTTCTATCGTCCAGGGGTCGACACTCATCTCATGGGAATACTTGGCAGGGTCGCCCTTGTCGGTGCCAAACTCATAGAAATTACAATACGAAGAAATATCACCTGCAGGCGTCGCATCTTCATCCGTCCAGTAACCTTCTGGGCCGCTTGCTGCAGCTTGATAGTCTAAAGATACTCCACCGGTCATTGGAGCAGCCTTGGTATCGAGAGCCAGGCCTCCCATTACAGGAGCGGCCAAAAGTCCGGCCACTTTCATAAACTGCCTGCGTTGCAAATAGACGGACTCAGCTGTTATTTCCGAGGAAGGGATGTGTGGAGCTTTAAATGTTGCCATTGAAACCAATTCCTAATGTCCTGACTTGATAGTGAGAACGCGATGAGAGGCATTGGTTCCGCGACATTGTGCAGAGCCCTCAACAGCACTTAACCAGCAGCAGGCTTTTTACGTTTAAAGACCGCCTTGATGGGCCCCGATGCCGCATAGCCCAAAGAGGCCAACAGAAGAACCAGCGGAGGATCCAGAGTGACAAGACCAAACACCAAAACAACCAGAATCATCACTACAAACGGCACGCGTCCGTGGAAGTCGATACCTTTGAAGCTGTTGTAGGGGAAATTGGCAATCATGAGTATACCGGTGACCGCAGTGAGGCCGCCCAAAACCATCGCCATCTCATGGGGCAAGTCAGCTCCAACCCAGCCCAGGTCGTTACACACCCAAACCGCGCTAACGATAAGGCAGGCGGCAGAGGGGCTGGCTAGGCCCGTGAAGAAGTTTTTGTCGGCCGTATCAATCTGCGTATTGAAACGCGCAAGGCGCAACGCCGCGCAGGCCACGTAAATAAATGCCGCACTCCAACCTATCTTGCCCAGGTCCCCCAGGGCAAAACTGAAAATAACCAGTGCCGGCGCCACACCAAAAGACACCATGTCGGCAAGGCTGTCGTATTCAGCGCCAAACTTACTCTGCGTGTTGGTCATTCGAGCGATGCGGCCGTCTAAACCGTCCAACAGAAGTGCAGCCAAAACAGCAATCGGCGCACTTTCGAAGTCCCCGCGCATTCCCGCAATAACCGCATAAAAGCCAGCAAACAAACCACCCGTAGTAAAAAGATTGGGCAGTAAATAAATACCCTGCCGGCGCACGGACTCGCCGTTTTCCGAAACCTCCTCCTCGTGCTCGTCCACCAATATTTCCAGTGGCGCAGTCACTCCGGGAGCGCTACCACGTTCTTCCTCGGCGGGCTTATCCTGATCCTGGTTTTCCATGTTTCTTCGTTCCGGTACGGAAATTAACGATAATTATATCAAACGGAGCCCGGGTAGGTCTGCCCGGCGACATCCCACAGGGATTTCACTAGAGGACTGCTAAGTCGCTGCCTCAACGCAGCAAGGCCGATAGAAAGCGATGGCAGTCCGTTTTCTATATCAACCGTCTCCACGCCCTCTCCCAGACCACTGGACTCAATCACCAGCTGCGGTGCAATTCCAACCCCGAGGCCCAAACTCACCATTGCGACAATCGCTTCGTGTCCAGCCACCTGGGCATAAATCCGCGGCCGAATCCCCCGATCTCGAAGCCAATCGTCCAGCAGTTCCTTGGTGGTGCCACGTTCGGGCACAATCAGCGGCAACGAATCCCACTCGATTTCCCCGCGTTCTTGCTCATCCAGCACTCGCTCCCTCACCTGGCAATGTGAGGCAGGCATACAAAACTGCAGCGGTGAGTCCACCAGAGGCAAAAAATCCAGCCGAGTCGGTGATTGCAGCGGACGAATAGTTACCGCCAGGTCGTCATGCCCGTCGAGGACCCGCCCAACGCCGTCTGCCTGGTCACCGGTGTGCATCATAATATCCACCGCCGGATGCGAAGCACGGAATGCAGCAAGAATAGGAGCCAGGAAGGTATGGCTCGCGGTTACTGAACAGTAGAGGCTGATTTCGCCTGCGAGTTCTCCCTCACTATCCAGCTTTCGTTGCAGTTGCTGCCAGTCGGCCAGAGAGCGCCGAGCAAAGTCACGAAATTCTCTACCGGCGTGATTCAAGGCAACACTGCGCCGGTCGCGGTCAAACAGTGGCTGGCCGACCTCCTGCTCCAGCCTGGCGACGGCTCGGCTTACCGCCGACACGCTCATGTGGAGGTTTTCGGCCGTGCGGCTGAAGTTAAGTGTCTCTGCCACCGAGAGAAAGACAGAAAGGGCTCGGGTATCCATCGCTAGCCTTTGCAGTTTTCGCAATACAGTATCTCTTATTTAGCGTTTTACGCAAGCAATAGCTTTGCGT
The DNA here is from genome assembly GCF_026262685.1 of Candidatus Seongchinamella marina. Taxonomy (NCBI): domain Bacteria; kingdom Pseudomonadati; phylum Pseudomonadota; class Gammaproteobacteria; order Cellvibrionales; family Halieaceae; genus Seongchinamella; species Candidatus Seongchinamella marina. The sequence continues at coordinate 482,390 of NZ_SHNP01000005.1, read as the reverse complement.
ATGCTTCACAGCCTCTAATTACACAGTATCCAACCTTTAAACAGGAGAACTCCCATGGGACAAAACTACTTCAACACCCTGCCCCTGCGTCTGCAGCTGGAAGAACTGGGTAAATGCCGCTTTATGGATCGCTCAGAATTCGCCAATGGTTGCGACTACCTGAAGGGCAAAAAGATTGTCATCGTCGGCTGCGGTGCCCAAGGCTTGAACCAGGGCCTTAACCTGCGTGACTCTGGCCTGGACGTTACCTACACCCTGCGCGAAGCTGCCATTATTGAACAGCGCCAGTCCTGGAAGAACGCCACTGAGAACGGCTTTGCCGTAGGCACTTACGAAGAGTTAATTCCCGGCGCCGACGTGGTAATGAACCTGACACCCGACAAGCAGCACACCCCCGTGGTACAGGCCATCATGCCGCTGATGAAGGAAGGGGCCTGCCTGGACTACGCCCACGGCTTCAATCTGGTCGAAGAAGGCATGCAGATTCGTAAAGATCTCACTGTCGTCATGACCTGCCCCAAGTGCCCGGGCACTGAAGTCCGTGAAGAATATAAGCGCGGCTTTGGCGTACCGACACTGATCGCGGTACACCGTGAGAACGACCCCAAAGGTGAGGGCATGGATATTGCCAAGGCTTTGGCATCCGGCACCGGCGGCGATCGCGCCGGGGTACTGGAGTCTTCTCCTATTGCTGAAGTGAAATCAGATTTGATGGGCGAGCAAACGATTCTTTGCGGCATGCTGCAAACTGGCGCCATCCTGTCATTCGATAAAATGGTGGAAAAAGGCATTGAACCGGGCTACGCCTCCAAGTTGATTCAGTTTGGCTGGGAAACAGTGACCGAAGGGCTCAAGCACGGTGGCATTACTAACATGATGGATCGTTTGTCCAACCCGGCCAAGGTTCGCGCTTTCCACCTGGCGGAAGAACTAAAAGATATTATGCGCCCCCTTTATGAGAAGCATCAGGACGACATCATGTCCGGAGAATTTTCCGGCACTATGATGACAGACTGGGCGAACGACGACGCCAACCTGCTGGGCTGGCGCGCAGCGACCCAGGAAACTGCTTTTGAAAAAGCGAAAAATACCGACGCAGACATTTCTGAGCAGGAGTATTACGACCACGGCATTTTGCTGATTGCCATGTGTAAGGCCGGCGTAGAGCTCGCCTTTGAGGTCATGGTTCAGGCTGGCATTAAAGAAGAGTCTGCGTACTACGAGTCACTGCACGAAACACCGCTGATCGCCAACACCATTGCGCGTAAGAAGCTGTACGAAATGAACGTGGTCATTTCAGACACTGCTGAATATGGCTGCTACTTGTTCGATCACGCTTGTCGTCCGCTGCTTGCTGACTTCATGGCCAAGATCGACACCGACGTGATTGGCAAAGGCATTAGCGGTGGTAACGATGTCGACAACGCCGAGCTGATTGCCGTGAATCGAGAAATTCGCAATCACCCAGTTGAATTGATCGGTGCTGAATTGCGCGGCTACATGACAGCAATGAAACGCATTCTTTAATACGTTTATCGCAGACAAAAAAAGGGGCCATAGGGCCCCTTTTTTTGTGATTAAGTCTTTTACATGTTCAGGCGATGCTAGAGGCTCAGCACCTTTTCACCACGGGAAATACCCGCAACACCCGAACGAACCACTTCCAGAATGTCCACATCAGTCATCGCAGACACAAAGGAATCCAGTTTGTCGGAGGTACCCACTAACTGAATGGTATAAACGTTAGGACCTACATCCACGATCTGCCCACGGAAAATGTCGGTAGTGCGTTTAACCTCATCCCTGGCAATGCCAGTTGCGCGCACCTTGATCAACATCAGATCACGCTCAACGTGCGCGCCTTCGGTCAAATCAACTACCTTCACCACATCGACCAATTTATTTAACTGTTTGGTCACCTGCTCGATGTGCAGGTCATCACCAATGGTGGTCAACGTAAGACGAGACAAGGTCGGGTCATCCGTGGCCGCCACATTCAAGGTTTCGATGTTGTAGCCGCGTTGGGCGAACAGACCCACCACGCGTGACAGCGCACCGGCCTCGTTTTCCATGAGCATAGATAGTATCCGTCGCATGATCAGGTCCTCTCGTTCTTGGAAAGCCACATGTCTGCCATAGAACCGTTAGGAGCGATGTGCATCGGATACACATGTTCCATACGATCGATGAGGACATCGACAAACACCGTTCTATCCTTCATCGCAAAAGCCTCGTCCATCGCGTCATCAAGGTCGTCCAGTTTTTCCACCTGAATGCCCACGTGCCCGTACGCCTCCATCAATTTGACGAAGTCAGGCAGCGAATCGGCATAGGTCACCTGCGAATAGCGACTCTCATACTGCATGTCCTGCCACTGCTTCACCATGCCCAGGTAGTTGTTGCGCAAATTAATAATTTTTACAGGCGTCTTGTAGTGAGTGGCAGTAGACAGCTCCTGAATATTCATTTGAATGCTGCCCTCACCGGTGACACAGGCCACATCGGAGTCGGGGAAGGCCAGTTTAACGCCAATGGCTGCCGGCAGACCAAAACCCATAGTGCCCAGGCCACCCGAATTGATCCAGCGGCGGGGCTTGTTAAAGCGATAGTACTGGGCAGCAAACATCTGGTGCTGACCGACATCCGAGGTGACATAAGCATTACCGTCGGTGGACCGGTACAGACTTTCAATCACTTGCTGAGGCATGATCATGTCGCTCTCTCGATAGCGACGGCCGGTCAGCAAGCCGTGTGAAGCACGCCACTCATCGATTTGTTGCCACCAGCGCTGCAATGCTCCCGCGTCAGGCAGGCCTGCATCTTTTTCTCTGATCTGCTCGATCTGGCTCAACATCTCGGTGAGTACAGATTTCACCGGACCCACAATGGGTATATCTGCCGTGACCGTCTTGGAGATCGAGGCCGGGTCCACATCGATATGGATGATCTTGGCACCGGGGCAGAATTTATCCACGGTATTGGTCACCCGATCGTCAAAGCGCGCGCCAACTGCAAGGATCACATCGGCGTTGTGCATCGCCATATTGGCTTCGTAGAAGCCGTGCATACCCAGCATGCCCAGGAACTGACGGTCGGAACCGGGGTAACAACCCAGGCCCATCAAAGTATTTGTCACCGGGTAATTAAGGTCCTGTGCGAGGCGGGTCAACAAGTCGCTGCCCTCGCCCAGAATCACCCCACCACCGGCATAAATCATCGGACGCTTCGCTGCCAGCAGCATGCGAGCGGCTTTCTTGATCTGCCCAGTGTGGCCACGCTGCGCCGGCGCATAAGAGCGCAACTTCACTGATTCAGGATAGTTGTACTCAAATTTCTCGTCCGGCCGGGTAATGTCCTTGGGAATATCGATCACGACCGGACCTGGCCGGCCTGTCGCAGCAATATGGAAAGCCTTTTTGATAATGCCGGGAATTTCTTCAGCGTGCCTGACCATGAAGCTGTGCTTCACGATCGGCCTGGAAATACCGATCATGTCGGTTTCCTGAAACGCATCCTCACCAATAAGGTGGCTTTGCACCTGACCGGAGAGTACGACCATGGGAATGGAATCCATGTAGGCGGTGGCGATACCCGTAATGGCGTTGGTCGCGCCCGGGCCTGAGGTCACCAAAACCACACCGGGCTTGCCAGTGGCACGGGCGTAGGCATCTGCCGCGTGGGTGGCTGCCTGCTCGTGGCGCACCAACACGTGGGGCACCTTACAGTCCTTGAACAGGGCATCGTATATATGTAGTACCGCGCCCCCGGGATAACCGAAAACGTATTCAACGCTTTCATCTTCCAGTGCACGAGCGATCATTTCACCGCCGGATAGCATTTCCACAACAATTCTCCAATAAGCAGCGCAGCGCGTAACCCTCGCCGGTGCGTATCATTTTTTCGTGTGGACGTTGCAAAAACAAATACCTGAGACCGGTATTCGAATGGCCACGCCACCCCCTTTGTCGAGCTAGATACACTGTGCTTTCCACTTCAGGGAGCAACACTCCATCAGGGAAAAATCGATCACAAACCGTGTATCGTCGCCCTGCGAGGTAGCGCAGTGTCTGGCCCTCAACCTGGCCAGTGCGGCGCAAGTTGATTATGGGACTCACAAACAGCTGGCTTGAATAATCGGATCAATCCAGTAAGCCAGAGGCCGAGGGTACTCGACGTTAGCTGTTGCCATGAGTGAGACGCCCGTATTGTTGAACTGAAAGCAGGTAATGTCAATAATGAAGGCATGAACTAAATCACGATTCCGGTGATGAGGCGTTGCGAAGCGACATTAGGTCGGGTAGTTTTGTAGTGAATACAATAGGTTATGCTAGCTTACGGTGAAAACTTTGACTCATTCAAGCCTTCAATCGCTTACTTTTGCTGCACTTCTAGGACTGACAGTGGCAATGCCTGCTGCCGCAGGAGTAGTTTACCGGTGGCTGGATGAACAGGGAAATATGGTTGTTAGCGACCGGCAGCCCGCTAATGGGGTGGACTTCGAGACTATTTCCACAAATTCAGGAAGAACAGTGACTGTTTCGGGACCAGAAGCTAAAACCGAGGAACCACCCATAGCGACTGAGGAAAAAACGGCGCCCGAGCAAAATGCCGCTGACCAAACGTCCAAGCCAAAAAAAGACGACGCGCTGTGCAAGCAAGCCATGAACAATATGCGCATTCTGGAAGATGGGCCTAGAGTCAGGTTTACCGATGACAAAGGCGAAGTTCGATTTATGACCGATGATGAAAGGGTCATTGAGAAAGAACGCACTGCCGACGCAATAGAAGCATACTGTGACTAGAGAACGATCTTCAGGAGGATCAAATCATGTTTGATCGTATTGTCAAACTTACTTTGCCAGGTTTGCTTACAGCAATAACCTGCTTCTCCGCGTATTCCCTGGCAGACACTGTCCACTATCGCTGGCTGAACGAACGTGGGTTTACTGTCTATAGCGACCGCCCCCCACCTGAGGGCGTGGACTACGAAGTCGTTAGCAGTGAATCAAACCTGAAACGAGTGGTGGATGGAGACACTGGTGCCGTGCCGCTAGAAGTTGTCCCCAGCGCTAGCAACGAGTTCCTATCTTCAACCAAACGTCCCGAAAACACCTCAGCTGAAAAAGCTCGACTATGTCAGCGTGCCAACGACAATCTTGACGCATTAAGCACTGGCGACATCATTACTATAAGGGACAGCAACGGGGAAGCAAGGCAGCTTTCCACACAAGAGATTGCTATCGAGAAAGAAACCGCAAAAGCGCAAATGAGCGTTTATTGCGAATGAAACATCTAAACCCAATCAAAAATGGCCTTACGGCCCTTTTTTATTTCTCAAACCACTAAAGCGCGGCATCACTTTCCTCAGTGTAGTACATTCTTCGACGAATCGGCGGCGCTACAGGAATAATCTCGACCGGGCGATAACCCTCACAACCCACGCAAACAGTCACCGTCTCACAGTCGGCATGCCCTGGACAGTCTGGAATAGGCTCAGGTTCCTCACACTGGTCACCGACACAACGCTCGCGGCCAGGAGGGATACTCACTGTTGCGATAATTGGTGGGATAGGAATGCCACCACTAGTAATTTCGTTTCCTTCTGTAAAGACAGGCGCGAACACATTGACTGCATAACCTGTCCCAATCCCTAACGGCTTAGTGCATAGACCATTACTAGCTCCACCAGGTTGGAAACTATTAAAAAACACTTTACCACCCCCTATGGCGGCAGAATTCGGAATTTGCTCCCCCCTGTCCGGTAAATCCATATACCAGCCGCTCTTCGCTTCCAAATCGATTTCTTCAGGCTCCTCATCCTCATCAAGCACCACGGCTTCTACAACTGGAAAGAAATTGCCGGTATCATCCATATCGATACCTCCTGACACAACCGCTTGGTAGGGCCGATCAAATAATGTGTAAAAGCGATTCTGAACGCTGTCAGCCCACGGGTAGTTCGCTTCCAGTGGTCGCTCTCGATCACCAGAGCCTAGCGCAATTACCACTGTGCCACTTAAAGCTCCAACTGCTGGAGCGCTAAAGAATCGACGTTCGGCATTACTTTGAAATGCCACTTTGTCCATAGTCCAATCATCGATGGCGAGCGAGCCAACTTGCGTTTCGGGGTTAGCACCTGCCATCGAAGAAAAATTGACGCGATATATATTGCCGGCCGCATCTGCCAAATAAGCAAAATCGATAAATCCATCAAAGTTGATATCGACATAATCTGGTTCAGCAACCACGGGCGCTACAGTTTCGAATGTTGCCAATTTTGATCCATCGGTCGCATCAAGTACGTATACCATCCGGCCTTTGGCAGAACTGGTACATGGCAGAGTAGCTGTATCAATATTGAGGCATTCATCAAAACCTCCACCGAAAATCACAATCGGCAGAGGCTGAGGATCCATCATGTCTTCGTCATCATAGCCGGAAACATAGCCAGCGACAGGAAAAGACCAGGTTTGTCCTATTTCGGCCTCGTCACCAGAGCACCCAGTATCATTACCTAAATTTGGACAGCCAAAGGTCCAAAGTAGCGTGGGAGCGGAAGGCGATGTAACATCCAAAGCGTAAATCATACGACCGCCTCGCCGCATCGTTGGGAAAATGTAGGCCCTGGTCAATGTACCAGCATCAGAATATTCAACGAACTGACCGCTGGAGCCATCGAAGAAATAATCTTTCTTTTCATAATTATAACCGGGCTCTTCGGTAATCCCTTCATAGGCGATAAGCGGTGAATTTTCATAGAGTCGCTCTATGCCAGCGTAATGCTCGGGCGCGACCAAAGCCCAGTCTTCAGCCCCAGTCTCCGCATCAATCATGCGGAACATACCATCGTTGCTGCCGTAAAAAACTTTCACGCTATCGCTTGCATAACGAATAGATAAAGGCCGAGAGTGCACAACGTCGCCGTGTACACTAGGACGCAATCCTGTGGCGGGCATGTCTTCATACTCTCCCACGGCATTGCCAGTCTCACCCGCGGCGTCGCCTACCAGGTAGTCATATAACGTACTGCCAAGAGTTGCCGTATTGGCATCACTCCAAAGCGCCATAGCACCACTATTGACTGTATAAAGATTACGCTCATCATTGCTTCTCTCAAGTTCCCGCGTCTGCTGGGCAACACCACCTTTTTCTACAAACGGCCCATCGGGTAGATCAGAGTAGGGACTGTTTTCTGTGAAAATACAGTTAGTAATAGGTTTAACGTCCAGCTTGTTCAAATCCCAATAATCTCCAGTATCGGAACTCCAGAAGCTTTCCGCGCACTCGCTGATGTAGCCCGAATCGGTGTTGACCGCGAGATAAAGGTTTGCATCAGCTAGCTCAGGCTTGTTATCGAAAATTGCTAACTGATAATTTTTTAGATTACCAAACCAACGTGGTTTTTTGCCCTGGGTCGGACGAAACATACCAATAAACACCTGGTTATCAGCCTGAGCCCTGTTAGTCGAACTTATGGGTAGTGTTACTGCGGCAAAGCTTGAATTTTCAGAAAGAATTTCCTGTAAAGCTGATTCAATCGCGAACTTAATATCGGTGCCATTATTTGCCTGAAAATATCGACCGCCTCCGACATCCGCAGCGCTCTTCAATAGTGCGCTGTGTTCCTCATTGGGCTGGGCGTTGAAAACATCGATGGTATAGGTCTTGACGTTGATACGCTCCGTTACCTCTTCTTCATCGTCAGTCCCTTCGTTCAGAACCGTCGTGTAGCCAATACCCCAGTCCCACAAAAACTTGGTCCAGTCATCAAGGTTCCAGGAGCGCCCGATTTCGGGCTCGTTACCATCGAGGAGTTCGATTTCATATTTACCATCAATACTTTCAACATTAAATTTTCTTTGGGCCCCACCGCAACTCGAAGCAATGCTTACACAACTGCAGTTGGCTTTCCCCTCACAAATACCACCAGCTTCATTTTCCGTCACTGTACATAGTTCAATATCATTCTTGTGGTAACAGGATGTAGTAGGGCCCTCATCAACCGGCAATCCGTTAGGAACGAAAACCACTTCGAAGTTATCCAAAACGAGAGGAGGAGCATCGCCAAGATCAGACAACCCATCCGGACCGACTCCTTGAAGCCCAAGATCTGCGTAGAGTTGCGTCAGCACGCCACTATTAGTCGAGTCATCTTCACGCGGACCACTTGAATTAGGATTGCCCACGAAAATAAGGTATGTATCGGCGCAAGCATCAGCATCAGTCAAAGGGCTATTAAAATTATCGTACTCTGAATCATATGCAGCCGGGTCGCTAATAGTCGATTCGTGACGTGCACCACCAAAAATAGAGTCCCCATCATCAAGATAATTATAGACGTCATACATCAAGTTACCGAACTCTTCATTCGAGTTTCGCTTGATCGCCGTATCAGTAAAGTTGTCGTACACCCGCTCAATGAGAAGGTATTCAAGACGTACAAGTGAGTCTGAGTTAAGTTCCTGTAAATGATGCCAGACCTGTCCGCCATTCACATTGGCGTCTCCTTGTCCACTCACAAAAGTCATTAGACCTACGTTAATTTTTCCCGCTAGGTCCGGGTTGCTTACAACATCCCAAATTGCCTTGGCCTCCGACTGCCCCATCGCAACCGCCTCTGGCCACTGTTGCGAATTTGACGACCAGTTTGAAGTGTTATCCAATACAAAGATTACATTCGGCAAGTTCGTGTTTATTGTTGTGGTACCGGCAAATATGTCGATGTCCTCGGCTCGCGTCGAACCACCAAAAAACACTGTTACCATTAGGGCAACCCCTAAAGCCTTAAGATATTTTCTCATGGTAATTACTCCTGACATCCTATGACGGACACACTGTGTCAATCGCATTTAGCGTAGTTAAAATAGAAACACCCTGACGCACTGTTACTGATGCGCCAGTGAGAGGATCAGTGGCCACGGCTTCGAATTCCCAAACAGAATTTGCACACATGGAATAGACAGCGGGTGGTAGAAAGCAACTGGCATCAGCGGCATTATTAAAAACATCAAGGCCAGCATTTTCAATCGGTGTCACGATGACGCAAGTCGGTTCTGTCAAAGTCACCCTAATATCATCAGATGTGTCTATCGTGCCATTTAAATCATAGCAACGGGTGTTTACATCGCCATCGCACGGGTCCTCAAACAGGTTAAGAGTATTGGTTGTAAAAAGGCCCGTACTAATCGCTTCCTCAATTGCCGAAATCGCTGCTGAACGAACCGCCTCGCGACTTTCCATATTCTGTACGATTTTAAGGTCGGTCTGAACGAGATTCGATGAAGTCACGATCATAAAAGTGACTGCCAACAACAAAATCAGTGCAATTACGAGCACCACGCCGCGCTGCCGGGAATGCATTTCTAGCGACCTCATAACTGCTCTTCCCTTCTTCCCGCGACATTGCGCAAGCCGACCGTACGCGTATACACCTGACGCCGGTGATCTTTAAGATCATTTGGCACTACATAAGCGGCACCGGCGATATTGTATGCTCGATCGTCACTGTAGCCAGGGCTAGGCTCGAGGTTGCGAACGACCAAATAAATACGCACCATGACCACGTCACCCCATTCGGTATTAACTGGGGCGGCTTTGGTTTCATCCACCTGCCCGTCTCCATCGTTATCCAAACCGTATTCGAAGCGCAGAAGCTCAACACCTTCAACTAGAGGGACCTGACGATAAGTGGCGGGGCCGCTTCCCTCCAGGCGCGCTCTTCTTAGCTGGTCATCATTTTCATCATCGTCGGGGTCGTCATGAACAAAATATATAGAATTAAATATGCGGTACCTAGGTGCCAAGACAGTGGAATCACATTCGCGCGTCTCTCCTGATAAGGCCGACAATCCGCTTCCGCCCGCCTCAATATACAAATCAGCTGGTAATCGAGTGCCGTCGGCAGGGTCAAAGCATGCATTAACCTGCACGTGGAAGTCCTCTCCTTCCGGGTCGCAAGTACCCGCTGGCAGTGTGCCCAATGCACAGCTACTGGCTCTGCGCACCGCAATAAAGTCGGTGCCCGCCTTAACGGTGGTGATGCAGTTACCACCCACGGTCGCCTCCTGCCCTTGAACAGGCACACCAATGGTATGCCACAGTTCGCCAATTGCCGTGTCCGTATCCGCATCTAACCCAGCACATACTGGGGGTAGTCCACTGGCGGGAAGCGCAGGAAGAGCGGGCATAGCCGGCGACCATCGGGGCGTATCACCGACTTCACCCCAAAAGTCGGAATTGTTGATGTCATTTTCAATCACTCGAAGCGCATAGGCGGCACTTTCAATTTGCCTGCCAGTGCGCTCCAGCTCATAACGGGTCAGGCTGTTTTGTGTGGCTATTTCGGTGACCCCCAGCATGATAATCACGCCAAGCGCCAAGGCAATCATGATTTCGATCAGGCCCAACCCGTCACTGCGGTCGGTATAGCGACTGGCCATATTCACATTCATAGCGCCAAGTCCGCCAATACTGCATCAAGACTGAAGGTTCGGCGAAAACTATCGTCGTCTCCGTACTCATCTTCTCCACAATCTGAACGTGGGGCCGAGGTCGGTGTCGTGCCTTGCCAAGCCACTGTGATACGCACAACCGCTTCGCCAAAGTTCGTATCAACTACGTTTTCTATGCAGCCTCGTGCGCCTGATACACTGCCCTGATTGGCCCCAGCCAGTGTTACATCGGTACCCGCGAGAAAATCATTCCATTCACACAGATCATTCTGGGCCATAGTTGCTGAAAGGGGGTCTGCGGGGCAAATATCATCTGGATCAAGCAGACCGTATTCGCTGCCATTTGGGTAATCTCCGTTCCTGGCGGCCAGAGTATTGACTCGTAGTCGATTCACCATATCCTGAACCAAGAGTATGGCTTGGGCACGTTGATAGGTTTCGAGCTGACTTTTCAGCGTAGTGACCTGCAAACCAGCAAGACCCAGAAGACCAATAGAAATAATCAACAAAGTGACTAAAACCTCAATCAGTGTAAAGCCTCTCGAGCTTGACGATACTGGACTACGAATCATGGCTAGCAGCCCTCATCAGTGGCATAGCCACCGACTTCCAATTTCAAGCAACCCGATTTTGTAGCAGCGCCAGACCCAACGGACAGGACAAACCTTAGCCCGCTAGCCACCCTGCCCGACGGCAGGAATCTTGGTGTAGCTGACTCTGGCAACGTCGTGATAGTCAAATCGTTTGCACCTGATAGCACGTGGTTGAGAATATCCGGATCGCCGGAAGCTGGATCTATTATTTGCCATCCAGTAGTCCAGTCACCGTCAGTCGTCGGTGTGACCGAGATTGCGACATTGCGTTTAACTGCTTCGGAGCGTGCGGTCATCAGTGCGATACGCAAGTCCGCGCTGGTCGATCTATAGCGCTGATCAACGATAAAGCTGCGAAACGACGGGAGGCCTAAACCAAGCAAGACTGCCAAAATCAAAACTACAATCATAAGCTCGATCAACGTAAACCCCTGATCACGACTGGAGCGTATATATTCCAACGTAATCACCAAGCCGCTCCATCTCTTGTCTTGGTTCCTGCTTGATCGATAACAAGCGTTCCATCACCCGACTGCTGACCTTTTGGCACTAGCGTTATTGAGAACGTCGGAGGCGGCCCAGGGAGCGGGCTGAAAGTGATATCGTAGTTACTGATAACTCTAGCCCATTTGGCTTTAACAGCGCTATCTCCAACATCATCAAAACCAAGCTGTACTTTTGTGGCATAGCTTCTTGAATCGTTAAAGTAGAGCTGTTGTCTCTGCGCCACCTCCATCAGGTAAGACTGAGCCTTGCTTCTATTCGCTTTCCTCACAGAGTCTTGGTATGCCGGCAGCGCAATTCCGGCGAGTACGGCAACAATAACCACCACAATCATCAGTTCCACTAACGTAAAACCGCGCTGCAAGGCATTTCTGTTGTTCGGCAAGTCCATATTCCCCATACCCATCTCTGTTATTTATAGAACAACAGTATGCCGAACCGGGGAAAGAAATCACCGACAAATGGTTGATAACTATGGATAAACGGTGATGCATACGAAAGAAGGCCCCGAAGGGCCTTATTTACTTATTGTTGAAGACCGTCGAATCACCCTCCAGGTCGACCGATACGGTCTCCCCGGGCGAAAAGTCCCCGCTCAATATACGGTTAGCCAGCGGATTCTCCAACTCCTGCTGAATCGCCCGCTTGAGCGGCCTTGCGCCATACACAGGATCGAAGCCCGCCACAGTGAGATGCTCCATGAACGCCTCAGATATTTTCAGCTTCAGCTCGCGCTCGGCAAGACGCGCCTCCAATCCTTTCAGCTGGATATCGGCGATACCGCGAATCTGGCTTTGCAGCAGTGGATGGAATACCACCGACTCATCCACACGGTTGATAAATTCAGGGCGGAAGTGGGTGCCAACCACGTCCATTACGGCAGATTTCATCTTGTCGTAATTGTCCTCACCGGCCATTTCCTGAATCAGGTGTGAGCCAAGGTTCGAGGTCATCACGATTACCGTATTGCGGAAATCCACGGTACGACCCTGACCATCGGTCAGGCGGCCATCTTCCAGCACTTGCAACAGGATGTTGAACACATCCGGATGGGCCTTTTCGACCTCGTCCAGCAGCAATAAGGAATAGGGGCGACGACGAACCGCTTCCGTCAGGTAGCCGCCCTCCTCGTAACCGACATAGCCGGGAGGTGCACCAATCAATCTCGCGACAGAGTGTTTCTCCATGAACTCGGACATATCGACCCGCACCATGGCCTGCTCTGAATCGAACAGGAATTCCGCCAGGGCCTTGCACAGCTCGGTTTTACCGACGCCGGTGGGGCCGAGGAACAAAAATGAACCATTGGGTCGGTTAGGATCAGAAAGCCCTGCTCGTGAACGACGCACCGCGTTGGACACTGCCACCACCGCTTCGTCCTGACCCACTACACGGCTGTGCAGCTCGTCTTCCATACGCAACAGCTTTTCGCGATCGCCTTCCAGCATCTTGGAGATGGGAATACCGGTCCATCGGGAAACCACCTCGGCCACCTCTTCTTCCGTAACCTTGTTACGCAGTAGCGTGTGCTCAACGGTTTCAGCCACCTGGGCCTCTTCCAGCTGCTTTTCCAGCTCGGGGAGTTTGCCGTATTGCAGCTCTGACATTTTGGTCAGATCACCGGCACGCCTGGCGGCCTCCATTTCCTGCTTGACCCGCTCAAGGTCACTCTTAACCTGGGCACTGCCTTGCAGGGAGGCTTTTTCCGCTTTCCAGACTTCTTCAAGGTCGGAAAACTCACGTTCCACTTCCTCGATCTGCTCATCTAGGTGCTTTACCTGCTCCTTGGCAGTTTCGTCTTTTTTAACCGCTTCTCGCTCGATTTTGAGCTGAATAAGGCGGCGTTCCAGTTTGTCCATCGCCTCTGGCTTGGAGTCGATTTCCATGCGGATACGACTCGCAGCTTCGTCCACCAGGTCGATGGCCTTATCCGGCAGCTGACGGTCAGTGATGTAACGCTGGGATAGCTTTGCAGCGGCAATGATGGCGCTATCTGTAATGTCCACACCGTGGTGCACTTCATAGCGCTCTTTCAGGCCACGCAGGATCGCAATGGTGTCTTCTTCATTGGGCTCATCAACCAAGACCTTCTGGAACCTGCGCTCCAGTGCGGCGTCTTTTTCCACATACTGTCGATACTCATCCAGAGTGGTCGCACCCACACAATGCAACTCGCCGCGCGCCAGGGCTGGCTTAAGCATGTTGCCCGCATCCATAGAGCCCTCGGCTTTACCGGCACCGACCATGGTGTGCATTTCATCAATGAACAATATGACCCGGCCTTCTTCTTTAGAAAGCTCGTTAAGTACCGACTTGAGACGCTCTTCAAATTCACCACGAAACTTGGCGCCAGCCAGCAGTGAACCAAGGTCCAGAGACAAAATGCGCTTGTCTTTAAGCCCTTCAGGCACCTCACCATTGATCACGCGCTGGGCAAGACCTTCGATAATGGCGGTTTTACCCACGCCGGGTTCACCGATCAATACCGGGTTATTCTTGGTACGGCGCTGCAACACTTGAATGGTGCGGCGAATTTCATCGTCACGGCCAATCACAGGGTCCAATTTGCCCTGCTCGGCCCGCTCGGTCAGGTCGATAGTGTATTTTTCCAGCGCCTGACGGGATTCTTCAGCTTCCGGGTTGTCGACTGCGTCACCACCGCGCACCTCATCAATCGCAGTTTTCAGTGCTGCAGGTGTCGCGCCGCATTGCTTGAGCAGATCGCCCGCCTTGTTTTTGCTTTCCAGCATGGCAAGCAGCACCAGTTCGCTGGAGATGTAGGTATCTCCGCCTTGCTGGGCCAGCTTGTCAGTCACATTGAGGATACGCCCCAGATCCTGGGAGACGCGTACATCGCCTGCATCACCGTTGACGGTGGGCAGGGTATCGATGGCACCCTGCACTTCTGAGCGCAGGTTATTCAGATTAGCGCCCGCTTTTTGCAATAAGGGCCGGGCTGAACCGCCCTGCTGCTCTAGCAGTGCACCCAACAGGTGCACAGGCTCTATAAAATTGTGGTCCTTACCCAGGGCTGAAGACTGGGCGTCAGCCAGTGCGGACTGCAGCTGGTTGGTCAATTTGTCCATTCTCATCGTTAATCATCTCCTTGGCCCAGAGTTTTCCTTTGGGTTGGCCATATTTCTCTCTTAGGGGGTTATATGAGGCCATTTTGGATAATTTCAAGGAGCTGGAGTGGTAGCTCGCGGGAGACTCGCTGGGACCCCGCTATTGCGGGGGTGGCAGATCAGGGGTTAATTACAATCACCGAAGCCATCCGTCCGGTCTGGCCGTCCCTGCGGTAAGAAAAAAAGTGCTCTGACTCTTTGACAGTGCAGCGATTGCCGCCGTGAATCCGGTTCACCCCCACGCTAGCGAGACGGTAACGGGCCAGATGATAAAGATTAGCCAGGTAGCGGCCTTTATTCTCACTCGGGGTAAACGCATCCCCCTGGGAGGTCACATCCAGAAATGCCTCGCGCACTTCAGGCCCGACTTCAAAGGACTGTGGTCCAATAGCCGGCCCCATCCAGGCCAGCAACCTCAAAGGATCTACATCCATAGCGGCAACAGTTTTCTCAAGCACACCAGCCAAAAGGCCGCGCCAACCGGCATGAGCGGCAGCCACCACCCGGCCATCTTCACTGGCCAAAAGCACCGGCAGGCAGTCCGCTGTCATCACCGCACAGGCCACCCCTGCCTGGTCAGTCCAGCAAGCGTCTGCTTCAGGATAGCCATTGGCTGATGCCTTGATCACGCGAGTCCCATGAACCTGGTTGAGCCATTGAATAGATGTGCCAGCGGCCAATGAATTCAGCAATTTGGCGCGGTTGTCGGCGACCGATTCTGGATCGTCACCCACATGATGGCCGAGGTTAAAGCTTTCCCAGGGAGCCGCGCTACTGCCCCCGAGCCGGGTTGTTGATAGGGAAGTGACCCCCGGAATCGTCCAGCCGGGCTTAATAAAGGGTGGCGTCACTGTTTAACGCCGGGTCTTCGGTTTCCAATACATCCAGCAGACCCTGCAGGTCTGTGGGAAGCGGACATTCAAAATTCATCTCTTCACCAGTTTCAGGGTGAAACAGCCCAAGCGCCCTGGCATGCAGAGCCTGGCGAGGGAAACCTCGCAGCGTGGCGATAAGCTCTTCAGAGGCCCCTTTGGGAATGCGAGGACGCCCACCATAAGTCGGGTCACCCACCAGCGGGTAGTGTTTGTGCGCCATATGGACACGAATCTGATGCGTACGGCCAGTTTCAAGGTTTACCGCAATACGGGTGTGGTGCCCATAGCGTTTGGTCACTCGGTAATGAGTAATGGCGGGCTTTCCACCCACCACTAACACAGCCATCTTCTTGCGCTGCTTGGGATGGCGCCCCATGGGCTCATCAACGGTACCACCGCCGGTCATTACACCAATACACACCGCGACATATTCCCGCCTTATAGTGCGCTCTTGTAACTGCGACACCAGGTCCTGATGCGCCAACAAACTCTTGGCTGCAACCATAATGCCGGAGGTCTCCATGTCCAGCCTGTGCACAATGCCTCCGCGCGGCAGCTGGGCCATCTCAGGCGAATGGGCCAGCAGCGCGTTGACCAGAGTGCCGTCAGGGTGCCCCGCCGCGGGGTGTACCACCAATCCGGCAGGTTTGTTCACTACCAGGATGTGGGCGTCCTCATAAATGATATCGAGATCAATATTCTGGGGCTGCCAACCCACAGCCTGCTCGGGCTCAGTATCGATGCTCAACTGGGCACCATGGAAGACCTTATCGCGAGTGCGCAATTGCTTGCCGTCCACTAGCAAATCACCTTTTTTGATCCAGGTCTGCAGCCTCGAGCGCGAGTAGTCTGGAAATAACTTGGCTGCTATCTGGTCCAGGCGCTCGTTATCCATCTCCGATGGCACGTCGGCGCTCAGTTGTATCCTTTCGGTCATTATTTTTCCTGTTTATGCGCTCTTCCGGGTGTGGTTAAATACGCGCCTTAACTTTGGTATGCATATTAGCATGCCCCAACCGTCTGCATTGGTGAGATAATTTTGAAGTACGCTCTGGTTTTCCTGCTCAGCCTCATTATCATTGGCTGCTCTGGCAACGATGAATTGCCCGATATTGCCGCTGATACCGGTGAGCAACAAATTTACGAAGAGGCCCAGCGCTATCTGCGTAATAAAAACTGGAACCTGGCTGTGCGAAGCCTACAAGTGCTGGAATCTCGCTACCCATTCGGCAAATACGCAGAACAGTCGCAGCTGGAAATTATTTACGCACACTACAATGGTTATGAGCACGATGCCGCGGTTGAAGCTGCAGAACGATTCATTCGCCTACACCCAGCTCACCCCAATGTGGATTACGCCTATTACATGAAGGGTCTGGCAGCATTTGCTGGCAATGACGATATTTTTTCCCGCTTCTTGCCTACTGACGAATCAGAGCGCGATGTGAGCCAGGCCAAAGAGGCCTTCGCAGAATTCAACCAGCTGGTTTCGCGCTTTCCGGACAGCCCCTACGCTCCTGATGCCAGGGCTCGCATGGTGCACCTGCGCAACTTGCTGGCACGCCACGAGATTTTGGTGGCCAACTACTATTTCCGTCGAGGCGCCTACATGGCCGCCACGAACAGAGGTCGCTATGTGGTCGAGAACTTCCAGCGAACACCTGCGGTCGCTGATGGGCTTGCGGTAATGGCACAGGGCTACATTTTGCTGGGTCTTGAGGACCTGGCCAAAGACACTATCGGCATATTAGCCATGAACTACCCGGAACATCCCAATCTGGACAAGAACGGCGAATTCAAAAGTGTTTACACGCTGGATGGGCTGCAGCGTAACTGGATCAACAAGGCCTCTTTTGGCCTCTTCTTCCCGCCTACTCCCCCACAATTCGACAGTCGGCCCAAGCGTTAAGCCGGGTTCAGAGTCCGATACGCCAGCCTGAGGTGATCGGATAGCGACGATCACGACCAAAACCACGTCGTGTGATACGCACACCGATCGGTGCCTGCCGCCGCTTGTATTCGTTGATATCAACTAGCCTGAGCACCCGCTGCACCTGCTCGCGATCGAAACCATGATCAATAATGGCCTCGGCACTCATATCCCGTTCAACGTACATCTCCAGGATCTGATCGAGAATGTCATAGGGCGGCAGACTATCCTCATCCTTCTGGTCTGGCGCCAGCTCCGCTGAGGGGGGGCGATCAATCACCCGCTGAGGGATGCAAGGACCCAGCGTATTACGATAACGGCAAAGTTCAAAGACCAAGGTTTTGGGCACATCTTTAAGCACATCAAACCCGCCTGCCATATCGCCGTAAAGTGTCGAATAGCCCACAGCCATCTCGCTCTTATTGCCTGTGGTCAATACCAGCACACCTTTCTTGTTGGAAATAGACATCAAGAGCACACCGCGACAGCGCGCCTGCAAATTTTCCTCGGTGGTATCCGGTGTAGTACCGGCAAATTCTTCCTCTAGGCTCGCCATAAAGGAGGCATAGATATTCTCGATGGAAATGACCTTGTGCGTTACACCCTGGGTTTTGGACTGTTCTGCCGCGTCATCAACACTCATCTGTGAGGTATAACGAAACGGCATCATGATCGCTTCAACTCGCTCAGGACCCAGGGCCTCCACCGCAACAGCCAGCGTCAATGCCGAATCGATACCCCCGGACAAACCCAGCACAACCCCTTTGAACCCATTTTTGTTCACGTAGTCACGCACGCCCAGTACCAGGGCCTGCCAGGTCGCCGCCATCTCGTTCATGGGTGCATTCACCGCTTGACCACTGAAAGGCTGGTTTTTGTTCTCATTATCGTACTGCAACCAATATTCGCCCTCTTCGAAGCTAGGTGCTGCCGCGGCAACAGTTCCATCAGCGGTAACCGCAAAAGAGCCGCCGTCAAACACCAGCTCGTCCTGCCCCCCCACCTGATTGACATAGACAATCGGGAAAGCTGCTTGCCGGGCTCTTTCAGCGACCATTTCCCAGCGCTCACCGCGCTTCCCGCGATGATAGGGCGATGAATTCAAGTTGAGCAGGATTTCAGCTCCGGCCTCGGCGGCATCGGCCGTTGGGTGTTTCTCCCAAATGTCTTCACAAATACTAAGGGCCACCTGAACCCCCTGTATATCAAGCACACAGGGGGCAGAACCGGACACAAAGTAGCGCTTCTCGTCGAACACCTGGTAGTTAGGGAGGCACTGCTTGTGATACTCGGCAACCAGTTTACCGCCATGAATCACTCCCGCTGCGTTGTAAAGTTCACCCCCTTCTCTCTTGGGGTAGCCGATGACAACCCAGGCAGCTTCGGGCAGCTGCGAGCAGAGTAACTCCAGTGACTGGTCGACCCGCAGTTCAATACTGGGCCGCAGCAACAAGTCTTCAGGAGGATAGCCACTGAGCGTCAGCTCCGGGAATACCACTACCGGCTGATCGTGAGTATCAATCGCACTCTGGACGATCTTAATCACTCGTTTAGTATTGCCGTCGAAATCACCCACGAGGGTATTCATCTGGGCCATAAGAATATTCAGGCTTGCCATACTGCTGCTCAATGGAAGGTTTCCGGGGACGCTATTTTCCGCAAAACCGCGACTATAAGCCAGCCCGATTTACGCTACTCCTGATACACTGGGCTAACGACAAGGGAAGAAACAACAGGCCAGGAGCCAGAGTGAACCGTCCAGCCATTCTAACCAGGCCCAGCGCATCGACAGGACAGCAGAACCAGGCGCTGTTTCGCATCTATGTGGCCTACCGCTCGCTGCTGTCGTTGGTTTTGCTCATCATGCTGATAAGCCCCAACACTCGACAGTTGGTGGGCGTACTCTATCCCGCACTCTATGTGTCGGTTGCCCTGCTGCACCTGGCTACCAGTGTTCCTTTAGTCGGCTCCCTGTCAAAGCGGCTCAACCAGCGCATGATGATGCTGGTATTTGTTCTCGATATCGTGAGCATCACCCTCATGTCACACGCCAGCGGGGGCCTGGTCAGCGGCCTGCCAATATTACTGGTAATTACGGTAGCTGCCAGCGCTGTCCTGATTTCCAACCGCACCTTGGCAACGCTCATTGCAGCCCTCTGCGCCCTGGCGCTGCTGGGCGACACAACATTGCTGATATGGACCGGCGTTCAAAATTCTTCCTCGCTGTTTCCAGTCGGATTGCTGGGCGCTTTGATATTTATCGTCTCCATGATGGTGCAGGCGGTGGCTCAGCGACTGGGTCGAGCAGAAGAGCTCGCGCGCAACCGAGCCAGTGATCTATACGACTTGCAGCGCCTCAATGAGCAAATCGTTCAACACATGGAAACCGGCATACTCCTGGTGGATGGTGAAGGTGTGGTTCGCGTCATGAACAAATCAGCCTCCACCCTGTTGGTGCCCGAACGCCCGGTAATTATGGAACAAGGACGACAACTCTCCGAATACTGTAACGAACTGGCCTACCAGTATCAGGACTGGAGGGACAGTGGTCAGCATAAAGCCAGGCCATTTAAAGTCACGGAGGATGCCCCACCGGTTATCGCGCATTTCCGCGATCTTCAGCCCAGTACAGCCAGTGAAGCACTGGTGTTTGTTGAGGACTACACGCCTGTTACCCAGTATGCGCAGTCCCTGAAACTCACTTCCCTGGGGCGACTTACCGCCAGTATTGCCCATGAAATTCGCAACCCTCTGGGAGCAATAAGCCACGCTGCACAGTTGCTGCAAGAATCCAGTGATTTAGCGCCCGGCGACCAAAGGATGGCAGAGATCATCGACAATCACTGTGGTCGGGTTAATCAAATTGTTGAGAGCGTCATGCAAATTTCCAGAAGGGAGCCGCCAAAACCGGAGTACATACGCCTGGAAGACTGGCTAACCCGCTACGTAAAAAACTACCTGCAGGGTTTGAGCTCCCCAGCAGATATTACCGTGGACTGCCAGTTCAACGACTTGCTTGTAGAGTTCGACCCGGAGAACCTGGAACGGGTAATGACCAATCTTCTGGACAATGCCCTGCGTCACAGCGGCAAGGCCACGGGCAAAGACAGTGCCAGAATTATCGTCTCCCTGGACTTCGCTGCCCATCAGGCGATGATCGATGTGGTAGACCAGGGAACCGGTGTTCCCCGCGCGGATCAATCCAAACTTTTTGAGCCTTTCTATACAACCGTAGATGAAGGCAGTGGCATGGGCTTGTACCTGTGTAAAGAATTGTGTGAAATCAACAATGCCGATCTCAACTACCGACCTACGGAAAAAGGCGATAGCTGCTTTCGAATTTCCTTGACCCAACGAGCACTTTAAATGGCTGCACAACGCGTACTTATTGTTGATGATGAACCTGATATTCGTGAGCTTCTTGATATCACCCTGAGCAGGATGGGCCTGGAGACTTTTAGTGCAGCAACATTAGGGGAAGCACAGAGCCTTGTGTCAGAGGTATCACCTGACCTCTGCCTGACCGACATGAAGCTTCCCGATGGCAACGGTATTCATCTGGTGGAATACATTCAGGAGGCACATTCTCACATTCCAGTGGCGATGATAACCGCTCACGGGAGCGTAGAAACGGCGATCTCTGCGCTAAAGGCAGGTGCATTTGACTTCATCAGCAAGCCCATTGAGCTGGAAAGTCTGCGCAGCCTGGTCAGCAGAGCCCTGCAACTCGACGGAGACACTGCCAGCCTCAACAAGGCGGTAAGCAGCGACCTGATAGGCAATGCGCCTTCCATTCAAAAACTGCGGAAGCAGATCACCAAACTGGCGCGCAGCCAGGCGCCAGTGCATATCCAGGGTGAGTCGGGAAGCGGAAAAGAGGTTGTCGCCCGCTTGATTCACCACAACGGACCACGTGCGGCGGGCAATTTTGTCGCCGTCAACTGTGGGGCAATTCCTCCAGACCTGATGGAAAGTGAGCTGTTTGGTCATATCAAAGGCAGTTTTACCGGCGCAACCGCAGACAAGCCTGGTTTATTTCAGGCTGCAGCCGGAGGCACCCTTTTCCTCGATGAAGTGGCTGATTTACCCATTTCAATGCAGGTAAAGCTGCTGCGAGCAATTCAGGAAAAAGCCGTGCGCCCAGTAGGTAGCAATGAAGAAACCGCCACAGACGTTCGCCTTCTGAGTGCAACGCATAAGGACCTGGTCGCTGAAATCGATGCAGGGCGATTTCGTAATGACCTGTTCTATCGAATCAACGTCATCGACTTGCATGTCCCCAGTTTACGAGAGCGCGCGGAAGATTTGCCTCAGCTGGCCCGGACAATTCTGGAACGGATAGCTAGCGAGCAGGAGGAAGAAAAATTAAGGCTGGACGATTCAGCTATCGAAGCACTTTCCAACTACAGTTTTCCTGGCAACGTGCGTGAGCTGGAGAATATTCTGGAACGTGCGCTGGCACTGTCAGACGGTGACTTAATTACCGCTGAAGACCTGCAATTTTCAAGCATGTCATCGCGCAACCCCACGACCCGCGCTAGAGAGTCAGATAAGGAAGGCAAGCACACATGGTCTGAAGAAGAAGCCTACGGTGATATTGAGGGCTACCTTGATGAAATGGAGAAACAAATATTGAGCAAGGCGTTGGAAGATTCGCGCTGGAACAAAACTGCAACCGCAAAATTGCTCGGCATCAGCTTTCGCAGTTTGCGTTATCGACTGAAAAAACTGGGTCTGGACGAGTAATCGGTCGCTGGTTATAACTACCGCAAAAATGCAGCGGGACAATCACCCCACCCCCGCGCCATTCTGGGGCGCCCGAAAAGATTCATTACCACGCTCCAACTCTTTACAGAGGGTTCACTTTTGGCACAGACCATTAACGTGCGGTTTCTCCTGGAGCTACCATCGGGCCAGTAGGTAATAATTTCTTTCGCATTCTTAGTACCGGCACGATTAGTCAGGGAATACCTAGGATCAAGCCCCGCAGAAACTCGAAGAATCTGCTCATCTGCATCAAGTCTCCTGTCACCATCGTTGTCCACGAATACTGCCCAGCCATCAGCGAATACACCGACACACCCAGCTTTTCCTGAAATTGCGACTGCCGAGGGGCACATTCTTACTCGTCTGTTACGTTTAATCGCCTCACTCCGAGTAAACACGATATCAGTCATCAGTTCGGAGACATATTGCCTTATGTAAACACCATGCATAAGACGCTGCATGCCCGGCGCAACAACCGTTGCCAGGACACTAATAATGGACAGAACAATTAACAACTCAACCAGAGTGAAACCGATAAGGTCCCGAGGGTGATATCCATTCACGACGCGCCTCCGTGTCGTGAAAGTTACAATGGACCGGTGAGACTAGGCCAGTGTTTGGTTGAAAATGGAGAACAAGCGCCGAAAATGCTGCCTGTGCTAGAGGTTTGTCACCTCTATCCTGAGTTCCTTAGGCAGGGAAAAGGTCACGTTTTCAGGTTGCCCAGCGACCTCAATTGGCGCCTCTGCGCCCAGCGCACGCAAACCATCGATGACCTCCTGTACCAGCACCTCGGGTGCAGATGCACCGGCTGTCACACCAATTCGACGCTTTCCCTTAACCCAGCGCGGATCGATGTCCTGGGCTCCATCGAGCAAATGAGCCTCAGCGCCCATGCGCTCGGCTAATTCACGCAGGCGATTGGAATTGGAGGAATTGGGAGACCCCACTACCAGCATCAGGTCACAATCTGCGGCAAGCTGCTTTACTGCATCCTGTCGATTCTGGGTGGCATAGCAAATATCATTTTTACGTGGGCCTTCGATGTGCGGAAAGCGCTGCCGCAAGGCGTCGATCACCAGAGCGGTATCGTCCATAGAAAGCGTAGTCTGGGTAACGTAGGACAACTTTCCAGGGTCAGCAACGTTGAGGCTGGATGCCTGCGACTCATCTTCCACCAGGTAAATGTCACCCCCGGAGGCGCGGTTGTACTGCCCCATGGTGCCCTCCACCTCAGGGTGACCTGCATGACCGATAAGAACACATTCACGCCCTGCAGCGCTGTACTTGGCCACTTCCATATGAACCTTGGTCACCAGCGGACAAGTAGCATCAAAAACCTTTAGCTGGCGTCGGTCTGCTTCTTTGCGTACTGCCTGGGAAACCCCGTGTGCACTAAAAATAACAATGCAGTCGTCGGGCACTTCTTCCAGTTCATCGACGAACACTGCACCGCGTGCTTGCAGGTCTTCGACGACGAATTTGTTATGCACGACTTCATGGCGCACGTAGATAGGCGCACCAAACACCTCCAGGGCTCGGTTGACGATATCAATCGCTCTGTCAACTCCCGCGCAAAATCCACGGGGATTGGCAAGTTGCATGTCCATCAATGCAGTTCCGCAGGTTCCACTCGATGTATCAAGACATCGAACAGAATCGTGCGCCCAGCCAATGGATGATTAAAATCGATGGTTACCTCTTCGTCATCGAAAGAGATAATCATGCCCGGCAGTTCGCCGCCAGCGGCATCGGCGAAGGAGAACACCAAGCCGATTTCCAACTCGATGTCTTCGTCAAATTGTTCCAGCGGCACGCGCTGTACATTGTTTTCGTTGGGCTGACCAAATGCATCTTCCGGAGGTACTTCAAACATTTGCCGATCGCCAGCCAACATACCGAAAATACGGCGTTCAAAGCCTGGCAACAGCGAACCGTCGCCAATCGCAAAGTCCACCGGGTCTGCGCCGAAGTTGGTATCCACCTCAGACCCGTCCTCAAGACTCACGGAAAAGTTGAGAAAGACGCGGGTACCCTCGGACACAGGTACATTAAAATCTGTCATGCTTGTTCACTATGTCGATTGAAGAAACTATCCAGCAACATACAGATCGCTCCCACTGTAATTGCAGAATCTGCGATATTAAACGCTGGAAAGTACCAGCCCTGGTAATGGACGGAAATAAAATCAACCACATAGCCCAGCGCCACGCGGTCCCAAACATTACCAACAGCGCCACCCAGAATCAGCGCGAGACTAAGGCCCAGCAGCCAATGTGCCCGAGGCGCCATAAACAGCCACACTGTTAATACTCCACTAATGACAACAGCAACAACTGTAAAGAACCAGCGCTGCCAACCACCGGCATCACTGAGAAAACTGAAGGCAGCGCCGGTATTGTGTTGCAGGGTCAAGTTAAACCAGGAAAACACCTCTACCGGCCGCGCATACACCAGAGACTCCGTTGCCAGTGTCTTGGTGTACTGGTCCAGCAGGCCCATCACCAGGGCGAGCAAATACCAGCGCCAGGCATGCCACCCGTTACGCAAAGCTGCGCTGCTCACCGTCACCGTCAACGTTCTGGACACAGCGCCCGCACAGCGTGGGATGCGCCGCGAACTCACCTATGTCTGCACTTCGGTGCCAGCAACGCTCACACTTCTCAGCCTCAGAAACCGCAATAGCCAGCTTTAGGCCTTCCACTTCTGTCTGCGCTGATGATTCCGGTGCCTCCGAGGAACGCAAAACGCGAGCTCCAGAAGTAATTAGCACGAAACGTAACTCGTCACCCAAGGCTTCCAATTGCTCTTTCAATTCGCCAGACGCAAAGAGGGTGACCTCCGCGTCCAGGGAACCGCGCAATTCGCCCGCGGCTCGCTTGGCTTCCATTTCCTTGTTGACCGCGTCGCGCACAGCCATGAGTTGCTGCCAGTAGCCGCGCCCCATGATTGCGTCTTCCGCAATTGGTTGCAGGCCTTCATACCATTGCTCAAGAAAAACGGAATCGCTGTGCTCGCCTGGAAGGTTCTCCCAAATTTCCTCTGCTGTATAGCTGAGGATAGGTGCAATCCAGCGCACCAGCGCTTCACCAATATGATACATCGCACTTTGCGCGCTGCGACGGGCCACTGAATCAGCCCGGGTGGTGTACTGGCGATCTTTAATCACATCCAGGTAGAAACCACCCAAGTCGCCGGCACAAAAATTATGTAGCTTCTGGTAAATCTGGTGGAACTGGAAGTTCTCATAATCAGCAATCAGTTCAGCTTGCAGGCTCGCCGCCCGGTCTACCGCCCAGCGGTCAAGCGATAGCATATCCGCGTAGGGCAGCACGTCGTTGGTCGGATCAAAACCATTGAGGTTCGACAGCAGGAATCGAGCCGTATTGCGAATGCGCCTGTAAGAGTCAGCGGTGCGTTTGAAAATTTCATCGGAAACGGCGACAGCACCGCGAAAATCGGCCCCTGCGACCCAAAGGCGCAAGATGTCAGCGCCCAGGTCTTTCATGACCTTGGCGGCAGGCACGATATTCCCGATGGATTTGGACATTTTTCGCCCCACCCCATCGACGGTGAAACCGTGAGTGAGCACGGTCTTGTAGGGCGCTTCACCGTAGGCCCCAATGCCAGTGAGCAGAGACGACTGAAACCAGCCACGATGTTGGTCAGAACCCTCAAGGTATAAATCCGCTGGCGAGTGCAAGCCGTCGCGCTGGCGCAGCACGCAGGCGTGGGTGACGCCAGAGTCGAACCAGACATCCAGTGTGTCAGTCACTTTTTCATAATCGTCGGCGTCGACGCCCAGCAACTCGGCTGGTTCTAGATCGAACCAGGCGTCAATGCCTGCCTCTTCAATAAGCAGCGCGACCTGTTCAATCAACTCGCTGCTGCGAGGATGTAATTCTCCGCTCTGGCGATGAATAAACAGGGTAATAGGCACGCCCCAGGTGCGCTGTCGGGAGATACACCAGTCCGGTCGATCTTCCAACATGGAATCAATGCGCGCCCTGCCCCACTCTGGCAGCCACTCTACGCCTTCCACTGCGGCTTTGGCGGCATCCAGTAAGCCTCGCTGATGCATGTTCACAAACCACTGCGGCGTGGCGCGGAAAATAATCGGTGTTTTGTGACGCCAACAATGGGGATAGGAATGTTCGTAGGCCTCTTCGTGGAGCAGCGCGTCGCGCTCTCGCAGCAGGTCGATAATGGCCGAGTTAGCCTTCATCACGAACTGACCGGCAAAAAATTCAGTATCTGGTAGATACACCCCGTTACTGCCAACGGGGTTGTAAACCTCGATATCGTAGGCGGCACCCACCACAAAGTCATCCTGGCCATGCGCCGGTGCCGTATGAACCGCGCCGGTACCAGACTCGGTTGTCACGTGATCGCCAAGAATGACAGGGATTTCACGCTCCAGATAAGGATGTTGCAACATCAATCCTTCCAGGGCAGCACCTTTGCAGCGCCCCAGAATATTGAGTAGCGGCAAGCCAAAGCGTTCTACACAAGACTCCGCGAGATCGGCCGCAACCACCAGGGCCCTGCCCTGGGCGTCAATTAACACGTATTCCAACTCAGGATGCAGGCTTACTGCCATGCTTGCGGGCAGGGTCCAGGGCGTGGTGGTCCAGATTGGGATGGCAATGTTGCCCTGATAATCTGAAGCCAAAGCGGCCCTGACTGCCTGTTGATCAAGCGCGATGTAAGCAACGTCGATCGCAGGTGATGTTTTGTCCTGATACTCCACTTCGGCTTCCGCCAACGCAGAACCACAATCGGTACACCAATGCACGGGTTTGAAGCCCTTCTGCAGATGCCCGTTGTCAACGATGCGGCCCAGGGTTCGCACAATATCCGCTTCGAAGTGATAATCCATTGTGAGGTAGGGATTGGACCAGTCTCCAAAAACGCCCATTCGCATAAAGTCAGTTCGCTGTTTATCGACCTGGGTCCCCGCGTAATCACGGCACTTCTGGCGAAACTCAGCGGCAGTCACTTTGACACCAGGCTTGCCGACTTTCTTTTCCACATTCAGTTCGATGGGCAGACCATGGCAGTCCCATCCCGGAACATAGGGCGCATCGTACCCATCCAAGGTGCGAGATTTGACGATAATGTCCTTGAGAATTTTGTTCACGCCGTGACCCACGTGCAGGTCGCCGTTGGCATAGGGAGGACCATCATGAAGAATAAACTTCGGTCTTCCTGCGCTGGCCTCACGAATTTTCCCGTACAAGTCCATGTCTTGCCATTGCTGCAAGCGCTTGGGCTCACGCTGGGCGAGGCTAGCTTTCATGGGAAACGCCGTTTTCGGCAGGTTCAAGGTGTCTTTGTAGTCGCTCATATCGCTCGTTACGCCTGTAGCCGTTGAAACCAGGCTCGGGTATTTTCAATGTCTGTTGCAATGTTCATCTTCAGCTCGTCCACCGAATCGAACTTCATTTCGTCCCGCAATTTATGCCGGAAAGTCACTTCAATGTGCTGACCGTAGAGTTCAATTTCCCGATCGAGCAAATGCACTTCCAGGTTAGCCTTAATGCTGTCATTCACGGTCGGTCGAACGCCAACGTTGGCTACGCCGCGGGCGCCAGTCATACCAGCGCCGCTAACTTCCACGACATACACACCCGCCAACGGTGCCCGCAGTCTACATAATTCCAAATTCGCGGTGGGCGTACCTATGGTCTGGCCCAGTTGCCGCCCGTAAATAACCTTGCCGGAAATGCTATATGCCCGACCGAGCATGGTCTCCGCCCGATCGAAATCAGCCTGCTCAAGCGCGTGACGTATGCGCGTGCTGCTAATGCGCTTTCCCTCCCACTCCTGGGTGGGCGTC
This sequence comes from Candidatus Seongchinamella marina, assembly GCF_026262685.1. Taxonomy (NCBI): domain Bacteria; kingdom Pseudomonadati; phylum Pseudomonadota; class Gammaproteobacteria; order Cellvibrionales; family Halieaceae; genus Seongchinamella; species Candidatus Seongchinamella marina. The sequence continues at coordinate 454,306 of NZ_SHNP01000005.1, read as the reverse complement.
GGACCCGCATCGTAGCCATGCGACTCGCCCTGCTGCTGGATAAACTGCACATCGCCCTGGCGATCATTACCGAAGCGAAAATCGTCTCCCAGCACCAGGTATTTCGCACCGAGACCCGCGGCGAAGACATCGTCCACAAACTGTTGCGCCGACATAGCCCTCAGCGCCTCGTTGAAGCGGATACGCAAAACCCGGTCAACCCCCAGATCAGCCATTGCCTGGAATTTTTCTCTGAAGCTCATGATCCTGGCCGGTGCTTCTACAGGGGAAAAATACTCCCTTGGCAATGGCTCGAATACGATAACCACACTCGGAAGGTCGAGCTCAGCGGCCTTCTCCTTCAAGTGATGAATCACCGCTTGGTGCCCCAGGTGCACGCCGTCGAAGGCACCTATGGTGGCCACGCAACCGCGATGTCTGGGCCGCAAATTGTGCAGGCCGCGTATCAGCTCCATCAGAAGTGGGGATGCTCGTCGAGTCAAACGCCAGATTATAGCCAAATCGGGGAGTCGCTGAAACGTGCAATTTGACCATATGGCTGGCCAATTCAGAGGTGACGAGGCGAGCTTGCCGACAAGCCTGGACGCGAATCAGACAGCGCCGGGGGCCCTGAGGTGACGCATACGCGTTCCACACAGGACGTGGGCCAGCAGGTAGGCAGCAATACCGGCGCCACAGACCAGCAATATTTCCAGCGACCGGCGCTGCCAATTCCAGTCCAGCCACACATCTGCACCCTCGCCCAGCAGCAACACAGCCGCCGTCATTGCGCTGGTAGCGGCAAACAACCTCAGAATATAAGCGCCCCAACCCGGCTGCCAGGTGAACACACCTTGCTTTAATAATCCTCGCAGCAAAAGGCCTGCATTGAGCCAGGCCGACGCGCTGGTTGCTAGAGCCAGGCCCACATGGCCCACGTTGAAATACCACAGCAAGGGCAGCACGAAGGCGAGGTTCATCACCATATTCGCCGCCATAGCGATAATACCAATCTTTACCGGAGTCGCAGTGTCCTTGCGGGCGTAATAGCCGGGCGCCAGGATTTTGATCAGCATAAAGGCAATCAGGCCCAGACTGTATGCTCGCAAGCTGAGCGACGCCATGTCCACATCGGTTGGAGTCAGTGCACCGTATTGGAACAGGGTAATGAGAATAGGCTCTGCCAGCAGGATAAGCGCCAGTGCGGCAGGCAAGCCGATCAGCAGCACCGAGCGCATGGCCCAATCCAGAGTGGAAGCAAATTGATCTTCCCTGGCGGCCGCACGATGGGCCGACAAGTTAGGCAAAATGACGGTGGCGATCGCAATACCGAATACGCCCAATGGCAACTCCGCCAATCGATCGGAGTAATACAGCCATGAAACACTGCCCGTCGGCAGAAAAGACGCAAGTACGGTGTCCAACAACAGGTTGATTTGACTGACAGACACCCCGAACAAAGCGGGAATCATCAATTTAAGAATGCGCCGAACGCCCTCGTCTTTGCCATCAAACACCGGCCTGGGGACCAGGTCCAGACGGTAAAGAGAAGGCAGTTGAAACAATAATTGGATAATGCCGGCAAAAAATACACCCCATGCCAAAGCAAACACAGGCTCATCAAACCAGGGCGATGCCACTGTGGCTGCGAATATGAGTGACAGATTCAGAAACACCGGCGTAAAGGCAGGAACGGCGAAGCGACCATAGCTGTTCAGAATTGCGCCGCAAAAACCCGTCATCGATATCAGCAGCAAGTAGGGGAAGGTGATGCGAATCATATCGGCAGTCAGTTGAAACTTTTCCGGCTGACTGACAAAGCCCGGCGCAAAAATTGCCGCAACAATGGGCGAAGCCGCAACTGTAATCAGCGTCAGCAACAACAAAGTGCCGCCCAGCACCCCGGCAACCCGATCGACCAAAGCCTGTACGGCGTCATGGGCACCCTGCTCTTTGTAATCGGCAAGTACCGGCACAAACGCCTGCGAGAACGCGCCTTCGGCAAACAGGCGGCGCAGGAAGTTAGGGATCTTGAACGCAACAAAAAATGCATCGGCATTGGCACTGGCACCAACGAAGGCCGCTATCACGATATCCCGAAGCAAACCCAGCACGCGGGAAATCATGGTCATGCTGCCGACCAGAGCGCTGGAGCGCAACAGACCGGGCCTGGCTTTTTCGCTAGCGTCAGACATGCTCAGTTAACCTGGGGCCTCAGCCCCAGCGCTCCCGCAATGCATCGATATTGTTCTGCAACCACAGCAGGGAAATCAACGTATGGCCGTTAGGTATGCGATTCTGGGCGACCAACTCAAAAGCATTGGCGACGGGTACCGAATGCACAAGAATGTTCTCGCCTTCCTCAGACAGACCGTGCACACCGGTGCCAACTTCTCCGGATACTCGACCGCAGAACAGCCTGACCTGTTCGGTACAGGCGCCGGCACTGGGCAGAACGGTCGCTATGGCCTCCAGTTCACTGATCGCGCAGCCCGCCTCTTCCATCGCCTCGCGATGTACCACTTGTTCATCACTTTCTTGCGGCTCTACGATGCCGGCAATCAACTCCAGCATCCAGGGACTGTCGCTAGCACGCATGGCACCCGGTCGAAACTGCTCAATCATCACCAGGCTATCGCTTAAGGGGTCATAGGGCAGTACGCCAACTGCGTCGCCGCGTTCAAACACCTCCCGGACCTGGGGCTCCACCCAACCTCCGTCAAAAGCTCGATACTGCAGGGTAAGTTTGCGCACACTGAAGTAGCCCTGATAGGCCATTTCCTCGCTCAGGACGCGAACATCATCGGCACCAAAGGTAAGCTCCAGCGGCATCAAAAACGGCCTGCTGTATACCAGTTGACCTCACGGGAGTGTTCCGCAACCTGCCCTACAACATCGAGGGTCAGGGCAAATAAAGCCATTCTTACCAACACACCGTTATCGGTCTGGCGAAAAATCGCCAGGTTGGGATTATCATTTAGATCGTCATCCAGTTCCCGGGCGTTGTCGCGCGAGTCCCTGGGCAAAGGGTGCATGATGACTGTGTTGGGTTCGCAGTTAGCCGTGTAAACACTCTGGTTGAGACGGAACCGCCCTCGATACAAATCGGCCTCCTCTTGGGAGTTAAACCGCTCTTCCTGTATACGAGTGGAGTAAACGATATCGACGTGGGCTATGCTCTCTTCCAGTGCATCGGACTCCTTTACCAGCATGCCGGCATTGCGCATCTGCTCGACAATTTCACCGGGCATGCGCAGCTCACCCGGGCTGACCAGCCTGACCTGAACATCGTCATAGAGACACAGTAACTTGCACAACGAATGCACGGTTCGCCCGTACCTGAGGTCGCCCACCATCGCGATTCGCAATTTATCGATGCCGCGCCGCTGTTCACTCAGCTCTTTCTTGATGGTGTATAAATCCAGCAAAGCCTGGCTGGGGTGCTCGTTACTGCCATCGCCCCCATTGAGCACAGGCACCCTGCTGGCAGCGGCAAACTCGGCAACAGAGCCCTCTGCCGGATGGCGCATCACAATGACATCGGAATACCCGCTGAGCACTCTGGCGGTGTCGTAAAGGGACTCGCCCTTGGCGATAGCAGTGGATTCGAAGCCTGTAGTTTCACGAACCTCACCGCCCAGCAAGTTAAAAGCACTGCCAAAACTGACCCGGGTTCGGGTACTGGGTTCGAAAAACATATTGCCGAGAATGGCTCCGCCCAGAACCTTGGTCACTCTCTGGCGCTGGGCGTAGGGCTCCATTTGATCAGCAACCGAGAAGATACGCTCCACATCGGCGCGTTCAAACTGCTGAATTGACAGGATATGGCTTCCAGCGAATTCCACGTTTGATCTCTCCTGAGTCTGTTTGTACTGGGGGAATTATACGGTCAGTACCTGACGGGAGCCATGTGCTTAATACCGATTCTGGTCGCCAAAGCAGAGCAAAACCGTCAAACCAGCAAGGTATCGCTATAATCCAGCAACTGCTCCATCAACTCACACTGCGGCAGAGTCAGCTCTCCCGACGTTACCAGCGTCTGAATCAGTTCTTGATACTCTTCCATACAGATACTGCTGCCCGCGTCCGGTTCAGTGAGTCGCTGAAACCGATATTCCTCCCACAGGGCCAATTCCTCGCCAGACAGGGTCTGTGGGTAGTTGCGGGCCCGATATCGAAACAGCATTTCGGTGAGACGACCGTCTTCAAAAGGGAACGTAGCGGAGGCCAACTCTTCCGCCGAGCTCTCGCGCACTTGGTCCATCAGTCGCTTGTCAGTAGCGCCGAAGAACCCTCCGCTGTAGAGCATGCGATCGGGATCAGTAATCTCGTCGAATTGACGATCGCTAAAGATCGCCTGAATTTTTTGCACAAAGCCCTGCGAATCACGGCCACGATACTCTCTCAATGCGGCAAGATGTGCCCGACATTGCTCTCCTGAAATACCCAGGCGAGCTGCCGTTTCCGGATCGGCCATCTTTGCCGTCACCAATATCGGGCACTTGTTGATATGCACCGATTTGAGCCCAGGGCGCTCTGTGCCTTCAGGCAGTTCATCGGCTCGAGTGTACAGCAGAGTCCGTGTTTCCTCTGGAGACTGCTGCATCAGCATTGCTGGATCTGTCATCAGGTCATAACAGATCACCTCGTTCTTATTGGTCGGGTGTATAGCCAGCGGCACAATCAGGCCAATATTGTGGCGCACGGCACCAAACATGCCGGAAACGTGCAGCACCGGTTTCATCGCATCCAGATCAAGCAAGGTGGACACAGAGCGCTTGTCACGATGCTTCAACACATAGTCATAAAGCCTGGGTTGTTTAGTTTTGATCAATCGCGCCATGGCGATCGTTGCATGTACATCCGACAATGCATCGTGCGCAGCTTCATGGACAATACCGTTTGCGGCAGTCAGTGCCTCCAACCTAAAACTGGGCTGACCATCCTCGCGCAATGGCCACTCAATACCTTCCGGGCGCAAGGCATAGCAGGCCCGCACCATGTCGATAATGTCCCAGCGAGAATTGCCGTTCTGCCACTCCCTGCCATAGGGGTCGTAGAAATTACGATACAAAGTGTAACGACTCACCTCGTCATCAAAGCGCAGGGAGTTATAACCGACGCCGCAAGTCTCTGGCGCAGCCAGTTCAGCATGAATGAGTCGGATAAACTCCGCCTCGGGTAGGCCCTCAGCCAGTGCTTTTTGCGGTGTGATACCGGTAACCAGGCAAGCCTGAGGGTGGGGCAGGAAATCATTGGCTGGGCGCGAATAAATCACCAGCGGCTCACCAATAGGATTTAGATCGGCATCCGTGCGCAGACCGGCGAACTGCACCGGGCGATCTCGGGAGGGATCAGCTCCAAAAGTCTCATAGTCGTGCCAGTAGAAGGTCGTATCAGACAACTTCTATCGCCTGTTCTTCGATCTTTGCCTGCCAGATTTTTGGACCTATTTCATGCACAGAAGTACCTTCGGCATCCACTGCTACACTCACCGGCATATCCTTTACTTCAAATTCGTAAATGGCTTCCATTCCCAACTCTGGAAATGCAACCACCTTGGCAGCGGTAATTGCTTTTGACACCAGGTAAGCGGCGCCACCCACGGCCATGAGGTAAACCGCCTTGTGTTTCTTGATTGCCGCAACCCCAACTGGACCGCGTTCTGCTTTGCCGATCATTCCCAACAAACCGGTTTGCTCCAATATAAAGTCGGTAAACTTGTCCATCCGGGTGGAGGTTGTCGGACCGGCAGGGCCCACCACTTCATCGCGCACCGGGTCGACTGGCCCGACGTAGTAGATAAAACGACCTTTCAAATCCACTTCTGGTGGCAAACCTTCACCGGAATCAATCAGCTCCTTCATTTTTTTGTGAGCTGCATCGCGTCCGGTGAACATTTTCCCTGAGAGCAGCAGCGTATCGCCTGGTTTCCACTGGGCAGCCTCTTGAGGTGTCACGGTATCGAGATTGACACGGCGCACGCCCTCACCGACTTCCCAGGTAATGTCGGGCCAATCCTCAAGGTTTGGCGGCGTCTGCAGTGCTGGCCCCGAACCATTCAGTACAAAATGTGCATGGCGGGTAGCGGCGCAATTGGGAATCATGCACACGGGTAAAGAGGCAGCATGAGTTGGATAATCATGGATTTTTACGTCCATAACCGTCGTAAGTCCGCCCAGACCCTGAGCCCCGATACCCAGCCGGTTAACCTTTTCCATTATTTCCAGGCGCAGCTCTTCCACCCGGTTAGAGGGACCACGTTCTCGCAGCTCGTGAATATCAATGGGCTCCATCAAGGATTCTTTCGCCATCACCGCCGCTTTTTCAGCGGTGCCACCGATACCGATACCGAGCATGCCCGGTGGGCACCAGCCCGCACCCATGGTGGGTACCGTTTTCACCACCCAGTCGACAATGCTGTCTGAAGGGTTGAGCATGGCCATCTTGGATTTGTTCTCAGAACCACCGCCTTTGGCGGCTACCTGCACGTCGACCGTATCGCCTTTTACGACCTCCATATGAATCACAGCAGGCGTATTGTCTTTGGTGTTTCTGCGGGCGCCAGCGGGATCTTCAAGAATGGACGCGCGCAACACATTGTCAGGATTTAAATAGGCGCGACGCACACCCTCGTTGACCATCTCAGCCACTGACATTTCCGAATCCCACTGAACGTCCATGCCGATTTTCAAAAAAACCGTGACGATGCCGGTATCCTGACAAATAGGTCGATGGCCTTCAGCACACATCCGCGAATTAATAAGAATTTGGGCCATGGCATCTTTGGCCGCAGGGTTTTGCTCTTTTTCCCAAGCCTGGTGCACGGCCTCGACAAAATCTTTAGGGTGGTAGTAAGAAATAAATTGCAGGGCGTCGGCGACGCTATCGATGAAATCGTCCTGGCGAATGACGGTCATGGCGGGTGTCCTTCAATAGAGGGTGTGAAGCGCGGCAGGTATTGTACACCGCTCAAAGACACGGGGAAGCCCCCACCTCGGTCGAAATGGCGACGGTCTCTGGTTGCTAAGGGATATCTTCGGTTTAGGGAGCTGACTGCAAGGCCCGAATGGCGCCTTCCAACTCATTAATGCTGCCATTGACCTGGCGACGGAATGCATCGGTTGCCCGAATGCCTTCTTCATTACTTTTCACCTGCCGGTTTATTTTAGCCAGGTCAAGATTGATACGATTAAGGGTATCGGCCACTCGTTCCACCTCGGCCTGGTTGGCCTTGGCACTGCTTATCAGGCGAGACAAATCTCCTGACACGTTTTTAAGCTTGGCGAGATCATCAGCAGCGCTGCTGACTCTCGTTTGCGTGGCCTTCAGTGACTTTTCGTTAGCTGCGATTTTCTTGTTGTAAGTTTTGCTAGAGGCCTCAAGCTTACCCAGGCGTTCCTTGCTCTGTTTCCAGACGTTATCCCACAACTTGCGAACCTCGGTATCCAGATCGCGGATCTTGGCCGCCTGAACCGCCGCATTCTGGCTCATGCCTTCATCGGTATCGGACAAGCGAGCCTCAAGATCCCCTATTCGCAGCTCATAGTCATTCATAGTATTGCTCGCTTGTTTGAGCTGTTCCTGAAGCTGCCATGCCCAGGCGCAGGCAATCGCTGCGATGACCAACGCGACCGTAATGAACAATCTGCTCAGCAGCCCTGAGCCGGCTTGCTTGACAGGAGGCTTGCCGCCGCCGTTACCGCTCTTTTTTCTGGGCGCGGATGTGGCTGTTTGCACAAGGGTATAATCACGATCCCGCGAGGGGATAATGGAAGGGATACTATCGATATCGTCTTTAGCCATGGATAACAATTATCATTGGTCTGAGTTGAGCGATTATACATTGGACGCCCTAGAGCCCAAGAGATTCCCGGGGGAAAGGCAAAAAAGTGTCATTAAGGCCACAAAAAACGGGGCCGAGGCCCCGTTTCAGATGTCACATGATGTTTCGTGCTTAGCTTTTCAGCTGAGCGGCAACTTCTTCGGCAAAGTCGACCTTCTCGACTTCAATGCCCTCTCCTACTTCGAAGCGAGAGAAGGCGGCAACTTCTGCACCGGCAGCAGCGACCAGTTTACCGACGGTCACTTCTGGGTCCTTTACAAAAGACTGCTCCAATAGAGAGTTTTCCGACAGGAACTTTTTCACCCGGCCGCCAATCATCTTCTCGATTATTTCAGGAGGCTTGCCAGACTCGGCAGCCTGCGCAGTGTAGATTTCCTTCTCCTTGGCAACCAATTCCTCAGGCATATCGGCCGGAGAAACCACCTGGGGGTTAACAGCTGCAACGTGCATAGCGACGTCTTTAGCCAGATCCTGATCGCCAGCCTTCAACTCAACCAGCACAGCGATCCGGTTATTTCCGTGAACATAGGCACCCACAACGCCTGCGTCAGCGGTCAGCAGTTCGATACGACGGACACCAATGTTTTCGCCAATTTTCTGCACCAATGCCTCACGGGAAGACTCAAGCTTACCGGCCATCAAAGCGGCAACGTCAGTCTGCTTGCCAGTGAAGGCTGCTTCGGCAACGCTGTTCACAAACGCGAGGAAGTTCTCGTCTCGAGCTACAAAATCTGTTTCAGAGTTCACTTCAAGCAGAATGCCATAGCTACCGTCTTCAGCCACTCGTGTAGTGACTACGCCATCAGCGGCAGTTCGGCCGGCTTTCTTTGCAGCTTTCATGCCGCTGGACTTGCGCAGCTCTTCAATTGCAGCATCGACATTGCCATCGGCAGCTGCAAGGGCTTTTTTGCATTCCAGCAGGCCCAGGCCAGTGCGCTCGCGTAATTCTTTTACCAGTTTTGCTGACATTGATTGTCCTCCTATAAAATCCCGGTCCTTGGTTTCCGGGAAGGCGAATCTTGGATATAAAAAACCCGGCTGCAGTTGCGCCGGGAAGAAATCAGGGTCCCATCGCCGCCTTTACGGCGGCGACAGGAATATCAGTTACTCAGCTGCTGCTTCAGCTTTAACTTCGCCGTCGGCCGCTACTTCAGGTGCGGCTTCGGCTTCAGGTGCGGCTGAGACTTCAGCTTCGGTTTCCGCAGCTTCTTCGACAAACTCGTCCTTGGCCGCTGGCACTTCACCACTATTAGCCTTGCCCGCCATGCAAGCATCTGCAACGGCAGCAACGTATAACTTGATAGCACGGATAGCGTCGTCATTGCCGGGGATGACGTAGTCAACACCGTCAGGGTTGGAATTGGTATCAACAACGCCAATCACGGGTATACCCAGCTTGTTGGCTTCAGTGATCGCAATGCGCTCGTGATCAACGTCGATGACGAACAGTGCGTCGGGTAGACCACCCATATCCTTGATACCACCAATGGAACGCTCCAGCTTTTCCATATCGCGAGTACGCATCAACGCCTCTTTCTTGGTCAGGTGCTCGAAAGTGCCGTCAGCTGCCTGAGCTTCCAAATCGCGGTAGCGCTTAATGGACGCGCGAATGGTCTTGTAGTTAGTAAGCATGCCGCCCAACCAGCGATGGCTGACATAAGGCATACCGGAGCGCTCTGCCTGCTCCTTGATGATTTTACCCGCAGCGCGCTTGGTGCCAACGAACAAGATCTTGTTCTTGTTGCCAGCCAGGCGAGTCACCATATCCAGCGCTTCATTGAAGGCGGGAACTGTGTGCTCCAGGTTGATGATGTGAATCTTATTGCGGGCACCAAAAATGTACTGATCCATTTTAGGATTCCAGTAACGGGTCTGGTGGCCAAAGTGAGCGCCTGCCTGTAGCAGGTCGCGCATGCTTACTTGCGACATATTAAATACCTTGTATTGGGTTAGTCCTCCACATATCCCTGCTCCAAACCCGCGTGCCAAAAATGGCCGAAGGGCACCCTGGAACAGGTGTCGATATGTGTGTGTCATTTAGTTCTCATCTACCTGAGACCGCACCAGAAATGGCTCGGCCCCGATAAAAAGAGGCGCGCTTTATACCATAAGGGCCACCATGGATAAAGGATTAAATGCCCCCAGAATCGGTAGGTGTTACCCGCATCGCCGCCAATTGCGGTAGACTATTCCTCCTACCGCCTACTCGATAGGCAAAAGGCAATATTTTTTACCTGTTAAATCAATGAGTTGTGCATGGCCGTAACAATTAAAAGAGCAGATGAGATAGAGAAGATGCGGGTGGCAGGTGCACTCGCTGCCGAGGTACTGGAAATGATAGAGCCTCACGCCCAGGTGGGCGTAACAACGGGCGAACTTGATCGCATCTGCCACGACTACATAATCAGCAAGGGCGCAATTCCTGCCCCCCTGAATTATCACGGTTTTCCCCGCTCTATCTGCACGTCTATCAACGATGTGGTCTGTCACGGCATTCCTTCTGAATCCAAAAAGTTAAAAAATGGCGATATAGTCAATATCGACGTGACTGTGATCAAAGAGGAGTATCACGGCGATACCAGCATTATGGTGCAAGTGGGCGACGTAGCTCCCCACGCCCAGCGCCTGATTCAAGTCACCCAGGAATGCCTCTACACGGCGCTGGACATTGTCCGCCCCGGCACCACTCTGGGCGACATCGGAGCGGTGATACAAGCCCATGCTGAGAAGAACTACTATTCAGTGGTGCGTGAATACTGCGGCCACGGTATTGGCAAAGTCTTTCATGAAGACCCCCAAGTGCTCCACTACGGCAAAAAAGGTGCTGGACTGGTTCTGGAAGAAGGCATGACCTTTACCATTGAACCGATGATTAACGCGGGCAAACGCCAAACCAAGCTCAACCAGAAAGACGGTTGGACAGTCACCACTCGGGACGGTCGTTTATCTGCACAGTGGGAACACACTCTGGGTGTCACTGCCGACGGATGCGAGATTTTCACCCGTCGCTCGAGCGAAAGCTTTCAGGGCAGCTAGTGAACTCAACCCCGACCACCCTGCCCCGGGACTTGTTCGACACTGCCGCATTTACCGCGGGACTCAGCAGCGGTAACGCGCTGGATGCTTGCAAAACGGCTATCGCAGAAACTACTGCCGTATTACACCAGCGGTTTCGTGAGGGCGCTGAGACAGGGATGTTGCTGCGCCAACGTGCCTCATTTATAGATGCCCTGCTGGGCAGTCTTTGGGATCAGCAGGGATGGCAATCCGAGAATATTGCACTGGTCGCTGTTGGCGGCTATGGCAGGGGCGAGCTGCATCCTCATTCCGACGTGGATATCCTTATTCTGTTAGGAGAGGACTGCACAGGCGCTGAAAGCCAGCTGGAAAAATTCCTTACCCTGCTCTGGGACATAGGACTGGATATCGGACACAGCGTCCGCACAGTGACTGAATGCGTGGAGAAAGCCGCGGCGGAGATCACCGTTCTCACCAACCTGATGGAAGCGCGAGTCCTGCGCGGACCAGAGCAGCTAATGGGTGAGGTACGTCATCTTACCGGCCCTAAAGAAATGTGGCCAAGCCCAGATTTTTACCGGGCCAAGCTGGAAGAGCAACGAGCACGTCATACCAAGTTTGCCGACAATGAATACAATTTGGAGCCTAACGTAAAAAGTTCTCCAGGCGGCCTGCGTGACCTGCAAATTATCGGCTGGATCGCCGAGCGCCACTTCGGCGTTGAGTCTCTGGATAGGCTAACCTCGGAAGAATTCCTCAATCCAGAAGAAATGGACATTCTCAAGCGAGAGCGCGAATTTATGTGGAAGGTGCGCTATGCCTTGCATATGCTGACCAAGCGGGAAGAGGACCGTCTGCTGTTCGACCACCAGCGCTCGCTAGCCGAACTGTGGGGCTTCGAGGACGGGGACAAGCTGGCGGTGGAGCAATTCATGCAACTCTACTACCGCTCTGCCCAGGCGCTGAGCATGCTCAATGAAGTACTGATCCAGAATTTTGATCAGGACCTGCTGACCGCAGAGGGCGACCACGAAATTCTGGAACTCAATGGCCGCTTCCAAATGCGCAACGGCTATATTGAAGCTCGCAACGATAACGTCTTCAACGTAGATCCTTCCGCCATTCTCGAGGTTTTCCTGCTCAGCGCTCGCAACGATGCGATCAACGGTATTGCCGCGCCCACTATTCGCTTGCTGCGCAATAGCCTGCATCTGATTGATGACAACTTTCGCGCCAGCGATATCAACAAAAAAATGTTTATCGATCTGCTGCGTTCGCCCTATAAACTGACGCGCCAACTTAAACGCATGGTGCGCTACGGCGTGATGGGGCGCTACATACCCGAGTTTGGAAGCATTATTGGCCAAATGCAGCACGACCTGTTCCACGCCTATACTGTGGACGCACACACGCTGGAGGTGATCGAGAACATGCGACGCTTCCAGATTCCAGAATTTGCAGACCGCTTCCCGGTAACCAGTCGAGTCGCCAGTCGATTATCCAAAATTGAATTGCTCTATCTGGCAGGCCTGTTTCACGACATAGGCAAGGGTCGCGGCGGAGACCACTCTGAACTGGGAGCTCTCGATGCGGAAAAGTTCTGCACCGCACATGGCCTGAGTAAACGCGATGTCAATCTGGTTGTCTGGCTGGTACAAAACCATCTGACCATGTCGGCCGTGTCGCAACGCAGGGACATTTCCGATCCCGATGTCATTCTACAATTTGGCCAGCACGTGGGAGACCAGGACCGGCTGGACTATTTATTTGCTCTTACGGTTGCGGACATTAACGGCACCAACCCTACCCTCTGGAATGCCTGGCGCGGAAGCCTGTTGCGCCAGCTCTATACCGAAACCAAACGCGCGCTGCGACGTGGCCTCGAAAACCCCGTCGACAAGCAGGTATGGATTGACGAGACCCGAGAAACCGCGATTGATTCGCTGGAATATCGTGGTTTTACGATCGAGGAAATTGAAGAACTTTGGCAGGAACGAGGCGAGGATTATTTCCTCAGAGAGAAAGCCGAAGATATCGCCTGGCACACCGAGGCGATTGCAGGCCATCACGACAAAAGCACACCTCTGGTCGCCATTCGATCCAGCTTAGATTCCAACGTCGCCAACACCACCCAAATATTTATTCACGCTCGCTCTCATGCGCAACTGTTTTCCCGAATTTGCGCGCAGTTGGAACAACTGGACCTGTCAATCCACGATGCTCGCATCTACAACGCCAACGATGGCATGACTCTGGATACGTTTTTCGTTCTGGGTTCTGATGGTAAGTCCATCGCAGAAGACAGCACTCGCATCAACCATATTCGTGAACACCTGTCGCAGACTCTCAGCGATACCGCCAACGCCAGGGATATCGTGCAGCGACGCACACCGCGGGCCAAGAAATCATTTTCCGTGCCGACTGAAACAGCCATGGCTGTGGACGAGGTGAAAAACTACTCAGTGCTCGAAATCGCCACTCCGGATCGTCCAGGCTTACTCGCCCGCATTGGCCGCATTTTTGTTGAGTACGACATTGAGCTTCAGGCGGCTAAAATTCAAACGCTGGGAGAAAGAGTAGAGGACGTATTCTTCATCACCGATGCAAAGCAACAGCCCATCACCGACCCCGAGCTATGCGAAGCCATTCAGCAAGCGATTCGCGATGAACTGAATGAGCAAGCAGTCGCCTGATTTGCGGACTCCCTAATGAACCCCGATCTGCTGAAATTACAGCCATATCCTTTCGAACAGTTGCGGCAACTATTTGTTGATCTGCAGCCTCCTGCGGACAAATCACACATTGCTCTGTCGATAGGAGAGCCTAAGCACCCGTCCCCGCGATTTGTGATGCAGGCCCTGGCTGAAAACCTCGATAAGCTCTCCAATTACCCATTAACCAAAGGCATACCCGAGTTACGGGAGTCAATTGCGGGATGGCTACAACGACGCTTCAAATTGCAAGGCCTGGACGGCGAAAGTCAGGTGTTACCCGTGAACGGCACCAGGGAAGGCCTGTTCGCCTTTGCCCAGGCTGTGGTGACCGCGGGACCTGACGCGCTGGTACTGAGCCCCAATCCGTTTTATCAAATCTACGAAGGCGCTGCGCTGCTGGCTGGTGCTCAACCCGTGTTTATCAATTGCAACGAAGATAACGGCTTTCTTCCCGACTTCGACAGCGTCAGTGATGAGCAGTGGCAACGTTGCCAGCTGTTGTTTCTGTGCAGCCCGGGAAACCCCACTGGCGCTATTACTCCCATTGAGCAATTGCAGCAACTGGTTAGGCTCGCGCAACAGCACGACTTCATCATTGCCTCCGATGAATGCTACTCGGAAATATATTTTGATGAAGACAATCCACCACCGGGGCTGCTGCAAGCCTGCGCCACCATGGGCGAACACGATTACCGCAACTGCGTGGTTTTTCACTCCCTATCTAAGCGCTCCAACCTGCCAGGACTGCGATCCGGCTTTGTTGCCGGAGACGCCGACGTGCTGGCTAAATTCCTGCTCTACCGAACTTATCACGGTTGCGCGATGCCACCGCATCATCAAGCCGCCAGTGTGGCCGCATGGGATGATGAGGCACACGTCGTTGCCAACCGATCACTGTATCGGGAGAAGTTTCAGGCGGTGATAGCCACTCTCGATGGACAACTTAATGTCAGCTCGCCTGATGCGGGCTTTTACCTGTGGCCAAAAACACCAGTTCCCGAGACCGATTTCGCCCGGGCGTTATATTCGGAGGAACACATCACCGTACTCCCTGGCAGTTACCTTGCTCGCGAGGCACAGGGCATTAATCCGGGAAGAAACCGTGTGCGCATGGCCCTGGTAGCAGAGTTGGACCAGTGCGTGGAAGCCGCCCAGCGCATGGTTCATCTGCTGGGTAGATTGTAGGTAGTCACAGATGCTAAAAGCGGAACGAGTCGAATACATTCTCCAGCGCCTGCAGGCACTGTATCCTGAAACGCCGGTACCCCTGGACCACACCGATCCATACACCTTGCTTATCGCCGTGCTGTTGAGCGCCCAGTGCACCGACGAGCGAGTCAACCAGGTGACTCCCGCTCTTTTTGCCCTGGCTGATAATCCGCACGACATGGCGTCGCTGGACGTTGAGCAAATCCGGCTAATTATTCGTCCCTGTGGCTTATCTCCGCAAAAATCAAAGGCGATTAAACGCCTGAGCGAAATCTTGCTGGACCAGCACGATGCAGTGGTACCGGCAGATATGGAGGCCCTGGAGCGACTTCCAGGAGTGGGGCATAAAACTGCCAGCGTGGTGATGTCTCAGGCATTTGGCGTACCCGCGTTTCCAGTAGACACCCACATTCATCGCCTGGCCCAGCGCTGGGGGCTGACCTCGGGCAAGAATGTGGTGCAGACCGAGCGTGATTTAAAGCGTCTGTTCGCAGAGGAACACTGGAACAGGCTCCATCTCCAGATTATTTTTTATGGCCGTGAGTTTTGCTCTGCCCGGGGCTGTGATGGGCGGGTGTGCGAGATATGTACCACCTGTTATCCGCATCGAAAGCACCCTAAGAAGACACTTAAAGCCTAGCGCTCTCATAATCTCGGCGCTGAAAATGGCTGTCGAGTAAGAAGCCCACACCGGAACTTCCCGCGTCGAATTTTTCGTCAGCAGATCAATCGTAAGAAATCCGTCCTTTCATAAATTTTTCACGGTTCTCGCGCTTCTTATCCTCGCTCTTACGCAGCAGAACATAAACAGCCCCGGTGCCACCATGCCGCGGCTGCGCACTGTGAAACGCCTGCACGATCTCAAGCTCCCGCAGCCAGTGATCAGTGCATCCCTTGAGGATAGAACTGCGCTCGCGCTCCGCCTTGCTCTCTCCCTTGCCGTGAATAACCATTACACTGCGAATACCGAGGCCATAAGTCTCTTGAATAAACTCGTACAGCTCTTTGCGGGCAATCGCCACCGTCATACGGTGAAGATCCAATCGCGCTTCGGCCTCATAGCGCCCCTGTTTCAACTTGCGAAAAACACCATTCTGGATACCGGGGCGCTTGAACTCAAGCACATACCAGGGGTCCAGCGGCGTAACGGCGAGACCATCCTCGGTCAGAATATTGCCATCGCGGGTCTTGTCCAGCACCGCCGCTTCTCGCCGCTGCTCCAGCGATGTGTCGCGGTCGTTCTGCTTGGGTGTCACGCGCACCCGCCGCTCCCGCTTAAGGGGGGCGACGTCCGTCATTTCGTCGAGGAACAAGCTCTCTTCATCGTCTGTCATAGATACACTCACTCTGCTGTGGGCTATTATAGCGTCCAAAGAATGGCAGTAGGCACACAAACATGGACAACAACAGCGCCGACAAGTGCCCCTTGTGTGACAGCGACAATCTATGTGCTATCGCAGCGGGCCGCTCCGCGGACAGTTGCTGGTGTGTGCAGGCGGATATCTCTGCTATAGCATTAAACGCGCTGCCCGAATCTGAGCGCGGTGTTCGCTGTATCTGCCGGACCTGTGGCAAAAGTGAGAGGAGTGAAAATTGAAAGGTAATATCGTTGGAGGAGTGGGTTATCTGTTGGATGGAGCAAAAATGCTGGGGCACCCATCTTTACGCCTGTTCGTGTTAGTGCCGCTCACAATCAACATACTCATCTTCGGCACCTTAATCAGCTACGGGTTCAGTTACCTGACTGAATTTATGGATAGCTTGCTGTCTTGGATTCCAGACTGGCTGGGCTTTATCGAGTGGATTCTCTGGCCCCTGATTGGCATCACCTTCAGCCTGATTACCGGTTATCTATTTACCGCCGTGGCGCTGATCATCGCTTCGCCATTCAATGGCCTGTTGGCAGAAAAAGCAGAGGAGTTGGTGACTGGAAAGCCGGTGAGTGGCCCTGAAGGCCTGGCCAATGCATTGATGCTGGTGCCACGAGGCATCATTCGAGAACTGGCTAAATTGATGTATTACGTGCCCATGGCGGCGTTTGTACTGCTAATCACCTTTATTCCGGGACTGAACGCTATTGCACCCTTACTTTGGTTCCTTTTAGGCGCCTGGATGATGTCTATTCAGTTCGTGGACTACCCCATGGATAATCACCAATTAAGCTTTGCCGATGTAAAGGAGGCCGTGCGCAGCCGACGCTTGAGCAGCATGGGTTTTGGTGGAGTAGTCGCCCTGTGCACGGGAATCCCGATTGTTAATTTCTTCGTAGTTCCAGCAGCGGTGGTAGGCGCCACTTTGCTGTGGTGCGAGGAACTGGATCGGGTGAGATAACGGAACCTACACCCAACCGCCACTAAGCCAGTTTATCGCCTCCAGAATACTGAATCCCCGCCCGGGCGGGGGTAAGAAGGCAAGCCGTTGATCAGGCTAGCAACTCCGCAGGCGGGTGCGTGCATTCCAGGGGGGCACCCAGCAGCGCCTCAAGGTCTGGCAGCAGAAACGCATCATCTTCGCTAGCGAAACTGATAGAGGTACCAGTGGCGCCCGCGCGACCGGTTCGACCAATACGGTGAACGTAATCTTCAGGATCCTCTGGTAAATTGTAGTTCACCACGTGACTGATGCCGTCTACATGGATACCACGTCCAGCAACATCGGTGGCAACCAACACGGTAATCTCACCATTCTTGAACTGCTCCAGGGTGCGAGTACGCTTGGCCTGGGGAATCTCTCCCGACAGCACACCGCATTTCACCCCCGCTTTACGCAGACGCTCATGCAAACGACGCACCTGATCGCGGCGATTCGCGAAAACAATCACACTGCTGCAGTCACCGCTGCGCACCAGGTTATTCAGCACCCGGAATCGCTGCTCCGAACTCACCATATATATTTTCTGGTCAACCGTATCCGTCGCCACACTGTCCGGCTCAATCTCTACGGTGACCGGCTCATATGTCCACTGCTGCGACAGATTAATAATGTCCTGGGTAAATGTCGCGGAGAATAACAGGGTTTGTCGACTTTCCTTGCGCGGGCAGGCGCGGACAATGCGTTTTACCTGAGGGATAAAACCCATATCCAGCATTCGGTCCGCTTCGTCCAGCACCAGTACTTCCACATGATCCAGGAACAGGTCACGACGCCCCATAAAGTCCAGCAGTCTGCCAGGGGTTGCGACCACCAGGTCGATTACGTCACGCTGTAAGCGATTTAATTGCTTCTGATAGTCCATGCCACCAATCAGGGTGGCCACTTGCAATCCGGTATGTTTACCCAGGTCAGCCGCATCAGCGGCAATCTGCATCACTAACTCGCGGGTAGGTGCAATCACCAGCGCGCGGGGCTCGCCAACAAAGCGCTCGCCCTCGATGGGGTGACACAACTGGTCATTAAAAATTGTAATCAGGAAAGCAGCAGTCTTACCCGTACCCGTCTGCGCCTTGCCGATGGCATCGTGGCCCTGCAGCGTGTGAGGCAGCACCTGTGCCTGAATCGGCGAGCTGTACTGAAAGCCAAGATCAGCAACGCCGTGCATCAACTCGTCTCGCAGCCCCAGATCATGAAAACGGGTCTCGCCCTCTTTCTCCTCAACCTGAAACTGCTCGACACTCCACGGAGCGGCCGCAGCCTTTGGCTTGCTTTGGCGACGATTGCGTCCCTTACCCTGTTTGCTCGCCTCGTGGTGCTGGCCCTTCTCAGAATGGGGCTGATGAGACTGCTCTTTGCGGGGAGCTTTCTGCGGTGCGGGGGAAGACTGGGCTGCCTCGCGGGCCGGCTCTTTCTTGCCGGACAGACGCCCAACTAAACTCTTGATCAATTCGATGATTCCTGTGGCTGGTCAAAAAACGCGCTAGTCTAGCATTTTTCCCAGCTCATAGGTGGATTGATCAAAAATAGCGACCGTGGCTATAACAGGGTCAAATCGGGCTCTAACGCGGGTTGGGAAACAGTCGCGACAGATAGTAATCCACACTTACATAACGACCACCACCGGTGAATAACAGCGCGAACAGCATTAACAAATAAGTCACCGCAAATTCGATGCCATTGTTGAGAATGACAAAGCTGCCTTTTTCAGTCAGCCAACTGTAGTTACCGTGCTCGCGCAGAATATCCTTGGCAGCGCCAAGACGCACCGCTACTTCCTGGGAACTGGAATCGGCTATTGCGGCCCAGCCGCTGTCCCAGTGCACCGCAAAAATCGCCACCAACATAGTGACGATCAAAGGAATAGAGATCCAACGTGTGGCCAGACCCAATAGCAACAACAGGGCCCCTATTGCTTCGGTGTAGGCGGCCATGTAAGCCAGCAGTTCCGGTGCGGGCAATCCGAGGCCCCATTCGGGATTGCCGAACCACTCAATGGTGCTGTCTATCCCAGCCAGTTTTTTGGTTCCCGCCATCCAGAAAATCGGCACCAGATAAAGGCGCAAAGCTAATGGAGCAAGCCCATCAAGGTGCTGTAGTCGCGGAAAAATGAAGTTATGTATGTTGTAATATAGTCCGGCGATCGCATTCATCGAACAGTTCCCTACTGGATTGTTTTTTCTGTGACAGCTCTAACCCGCAAAAGGTTTCCTTCGCGGCAATATTAACACCCTATTACGGACACAAATTCTCAAACATGAGTCAGTGGAACGCCTACCGCGATGAAGCCCGCGCCATGGTCATTCTCGCCTGGCCCATCATTATTGCCCAACTCGCCCAAATGGGCACGGGTGTGGTGGACACGATTATGGCGGGCCGATACGGCGCCATGGATCTCGCCGCTATCGCCATAGGCTACAACATCTGGCTGCCGTTGTTCCTGCTAACTTTGGGCATCATGCTCGCCACATCGGTGCTGGTTGCCCAGGATTTTGGCGCAGGGCGATTACAGAATATTCGCGATACCCTGCCCCAGGCGCTCTGGCTGGCTCTTTTACTGGGCCTGATTGTCGGCCCGGCCTGCTACAACGCGGAGCCGTTGCTGAATCTTCTCGAATTGGACGCCAGCACCCAGCAGAAGAGCCTGGACTATCTGCAAGCGGTTGCCTGGGGTCTGCCCGCAACCGTGTTGTTCCAGGCGCTGCGCTGCCACACCCAGGGGATTGGCATCCTACGACCATTTGCAATCGCCAGTGTGCTTGGATTTATAGCTAACATCCCCCTCAACTATGCACTCATCTATGGCAAGTGGGGCTTTCCAGAAATGGGAGCTGCCGGCTGCGGCTGGGCCACAGCCATCTCAATGTGGCTGGGCGCAGTCCTGATTGGTGGCTACATTGTCCTTGAAAAAAGCATACATACCTACCTGCCGCCCCTGCGACTGGTGAAGCCAGACTTCGCCCGTATTCGGGAAATTGTCATGTTGGGCACCCCTATTGGCCTGAGCTTCTTCCTGGAAATCGGCGTGCTTTCGCTGCTGGCGCTGATGATTGCCACCATGGGTAACAGCGCAATTGCCGCCCATCAAATCGCCTACAATGTCTGGGATGTCATTTACATGCCACTCATCAGTATGGGCTCGGCCATGGCCACACGGGTCGGCCATGCTATTGGCAGCGGCAACGAGACTCAGGTCAGGTTGGCAGTCAATACCGGTATTGTCCTGACCTTGCTGGTGGGACTCGCCTGCACACTACTGCTATTACCCATGCCCGGGTTACTGATCAGCGCTTATACCAGCGACCCGGAGATTCACCAGATTGCCGTCCGCCTCATCCACCTGGCGGCACTGTTTATTCTCATTGATTCTCTACAGGTAGGCGTATCCTATTGTCTGCGAGCATTCAAAGACACCAGCTATCCCTTTGTCATTATGTGCCTGTCATATTGGGGGCTTAGTTTACCGCTGGCCTGGTGGCTGGGCTTCAAAGTAGCGGACAATCCCGCTGATGGTACCGCCGGCATCTGGACTTCGTTGGTCGCGGGTATTTGCCTGTGTGCCGTGCTGGTTACCTGGCGTTTGCTGCGGACCTTACGCCGGCCACTGCCTGAACTGACCGCTAGCGCACAAGATGAGAGCAATCAGGGCAACCCTCTCGGTGGCTGATCTTAAGCCGCTGCACCTGCATATTACGCAAGTCCATCATCAGCAGGGCGCCGCGTAGCGGCTCTCCATAATTCGCCAGCACCTTGAGCGCCTCCATGGCCTGCAAGGACCCAAGCACACCTACCACTGGCGCAAGCACTCCACTTTCACTGCAGCTCAGGGCGCTGCGCTCACCTTCACTGGGGTAAAGGCAGCGATAGCATGGACCGGCTCGATGGGGATCAAATACGGACAGCTGGCCTTCGTCGCGCACCGCTGCTGCCGACACCAGCGCAATACCCGCAGCAATGCAGGCCCGGTTGAGATCGAATCGAGTGGGATAGTTGTCACTGGCATCCACGACCAGGTCGACACCTGCCAGCAGCTCCGCCATTGAGCCGGCATCAAGATACCGAGGCTGCACCTGTACATTGACCTCTGGGTTAAGGGCAGCAATCGTCGCCGCCACCGACAACGCCTTATTAGAACCAATATCGGCATCGCTGTGTGCCACCTGGCGCTGCAGATTACTCAGCTCCACCTCATCCCCATCGGCAAGAATCAATGTACCCACGCCAGCGGCAGCAAGGTATAACGCAGCTGGACAACCCAGCCCGCCCAAGCCAACGATCAGTACTACCGCAGCCTGTAAAAGCTGCTGGCCAGCAATATCAAAATCAGGGGTCAGAATCTGCCTGTTGTAACGCAACAGTTGATCGTCAGTCAGCAAACCACTGCCCTCCTGTAATGCGCTCCTGCCCGGCCAGGTCCCGACGGGTCTCGACCCCTTTAAAGCCGCGCCTGACTAGCAACTCACGCACAGCCGGGGCTTGATCGAAGCCATGCTCTAATAGCAACCAGCCACGGGTCTGCAGATAATCGGGGGACAATTTCACGATATGGTCCAGATCGGCAAGGCCACGATCAGCCGCGACCAGCGCTCCTAAAGGCTCAAAACGAACGTCGCCCTCTGACAGGTGAGCATCGCCTTCTTCCACATACGGTGGGTTGCTAACCAGCAGGTTAAAGAGTTTGTCTTCCACACCGTCAAACCAGTCAGACTGAATGAACTCCACTCGCGCCAGGTTATTAGCCAGTGCATTGTTGCTGGCAAGCTGCACTGCATCGATATTGACGTCTGCGCCGCACACCCGCCAACCGGGTTTTTCGTTGGCCAACGCCAGGGCAATAGCACCGGTGCCCGTGCCCAGGTCCAGCGCAACAGTGTCGTCTGGCAGTGGCAATTCCAAGGCCCATTCCACCAGGGTTTCTGTTTCTGGTCGCGGAATCAGGGTGCTGGGAGCAACCGCCAAATCAAGTGACCAGAATTCACGATGCCCGGTCAGGTAGGCGACAGGCTCGCCCCGGTATCGCCGCTGCAGAAGCTGCTGAAAACATGTCAGGGCTTCGCCCGAGACTTCCGCCTCGGGCCAGGTATATAACCAACTGCGGGGTTTATGCAAACAGTGGCCAAGCAGGATTTCGGCATCTCGCGCCGGACTATCTCCGGGTAGATCTCTGGCGCCGCGCAGTAGTTCCTGCACACTGACCATCAACTACCACCCAATGCTGCCAGTTGATCAGCCTGGTATTCCTGACGCAGGGGACCCACTACGGCTCCCAGGTCACCCTCAACGACCTCCGCCAGTTTGTAGAGGGTCAGGTTGATGCGATGATCAGTCAGGCGGCCCTGAGGGAAATTGTAGGTGCGGATGCGGTCCGAGCGATCGCCAGTGCCAACCAGGTTACGGCGCTGCTCAGCTTGCTCTTCCGCGACCTTATCCTGTGCGCTGGTCAGCAATTTAGCCTGCAACAAGGACATTGCCCGCGCCCTGTTCTTGTGCTGTGAGCGTTCATCCTGACATTCCACAACAATACCGCTGGGCAAGTGCGTGAGTCGCACGGCCGAATCAGTTTTGTTGACGTGCTGACCACCGGCGCCTGATGCCCGATAGGTATCGACCCGCAGATCAGCCTTATTAATTTCGACTTGGTCTACTGCTTCCGCTTCCGGCATGATGGCCACCGTACATGCGGAGGTATGAATGCGCCCCTGTGACTCAGTCTCTGGCACTCGCTGTACCCGGTGAGCGCCGGACTCAAACTTCAGGTGCGCATAAACATCGCGCCCCTCTACCCGGGTAATAATTTCCTTGTAACCGCCGTGCTCGCCATGGCGCTCAGATAACACCTCAACTTTCCAGCCCATATTCTCGGCATAGCGCGAATACATGCGGAACAGATCACCTGAAAAAATGGCAGCCTCATCGCCACCGGTGCCGGCGCGAATCTCCAGAAATACGTTATGGGAGTCGTTGGGGTCACGAGGTAAAAGTAGCGCCTGCAGCTGTACTTCCAACTCTTCCAGTCGTCCACTGCCTGAGTCGATCTCTTCCTGGGCCATTTCTCGCAGGTCGGGATCGGAATCCTCCAGCATCAATCGGGCTTCATCCAGATCGCCTTTCACCTGGCTGTAGTCGGCATAGCACCTGACAACCGCCTCCAACTCGGAATACTCGCGTGACAAATCTCGAAACTTGTCCTGATCGGAAATAGTTTCATTGTCGCCAAGCAGCGCCGATACCTCCTCGTGCCGGTCAGTAAGAGTTTCCAGCTTGGTCAGTAAAGAGGCTTTCATTGCAGTGTATGTCTCGAGTGGTCCGTATCGTCTACGGATAAATCCAGTGACTCGCCAGCTTCGGTGTCGCCGGCGGGCTGCTCCGGCTCTGCGATACCCAGTAGCTTGCGCGCCCTGCGCAGCTGGTCTTGCCGACCATCGGCACTGATTTGTTTCAGGCCCGCGGTCGGTGCGTGTATCAACTTATTGGTCAGGCCCCGGGAAAATTGATTGAGAACTTTTTCCGGGTCATCCCCGCGAGCAATACTGCGCAATGCTTTATCCAGTTCCTGCTGACGCAGGCCTTCAGCCATGCCGCGATAATCCTTAACCGCATCCACCGCGCCCATGCGCTTTTTTTCCTGAACGTAGGCGGCTACACCTTCATCGATAATAACGTCCGCCTTGCGCGCCTCGCTTTGTCGACTGCGCAGGTTTTGGTCAACGATTTCTCGCAAATCATCCACGCTGTACAAGTAGACGTCACGCAAGTCACCCACCTGTGGCTCGATGTCGCGAGGCACCGCAATATCCACCATTAATACAGGGCGGTGCTTGCGAGCCTTAACAGCCTGTTCAACCGCGCCCTTGCCCAGTATGGGTAACTGGCTAGCAGTGGAGGTAATAACAATGTCTGCGGCCGGCAGCCGATCGGGAATCTCTGCCAACAACACCGCTTCGGCGCCAAATTTCTGCGCTAATTCCCGGGCGCGACCCAACGTTCGGTTAGCAATTACAATATTGCTCACCCCCGCTTCGATCAAATGACGTGTCACCAGTTCGATAGTTTCGCCTGCACCTACCAACAGCGCATTACACTTCGACAAGTCGGAAAAAATATGTCCAGCCAGATCGACTGCGGCATAGGCCACCGACACAGGATTCTCACCAATGGCTGTGTCCGTGCGCACTTTTTTAGCGATAGAAAAAACACGTTGGAAAATACGTGCCAATTCATTGCTCACTGTGCCAGCTTCAGATGCAACCGCGTAGGCTGACTTTAACTGGCCAAAAATCTGTGGCTCACCCAGCACCATGGAATCGAGTCCGGCCGCTACCTGGACAATATGAGTCAGAGCCTGTTCTGCTTCGTGGTGATAGGCGGATTCACGCAGCTCTTCTGCCGACAGGTGATGATAATTAGCCATCCAGTCGATGAGTTGAACCGCTTTATCCGCAAGCACAGTATCGGCCGGTGCAATGGCATAAATTTCAGTGCGATTACACGTGGAAAGGATAACGGCCTCGTCTAGCTGGGCCGCACTACAACAGTCCGCCAGGGCCTCGTTGACCTGTTCCGGAGCAAAAGCCACGCGTTCGCGCACCTCAACGGCGGCGGAGTTGTGGTTAATACCCAGGGCGATCAGGTTCATGGTGTGCAGTCAGGCTCCGGTTCCGGGGATGCGTGGCAGGCTCAGCTGAAAACCGGCGCACCTTAGCATATTCCTTAAAAATTGACTTTGATTTTAACAAGTTAGCGGGGAAATTGCCCGTTCCCAATGCAGCTCGGCCGAAAGCGCTAGAGCCTTGGGTTTCATCCCTCGCCTGTGTCATTATAGACCCCTCTGTTGTTATGGACCGCCCGCTGTCAATCACATGTATCGTCTTCTAGTTACTGCCCTGGGCTACGCCCTGCTAACCGCCTGCACCAGCACATCACCGGAGCCAGCCACTGTGGACGTGGTCGCCGCTGTCGAACCGGCAGTCGCTGAGCCACCGGAGCGTGCTTTCCCGGCCGAGAGTGTCTACCCCTTACTGGTCGCAGAATTTGCTATTCGTCGGCAAGATTACCAGACAGCCCTGGATAACTACCTTGAGCAATCCAGTATCCTGGAAGATTCCGGTATAGCCAGCCACACCACACACCTTGCTCAATTCATGCAAAAAGATGCGCAGTCACTGCGGGCGGCACAGCTTTGGCTGGAGCAGGAACCCGACAACCTAGAAGCCCACAACACCGCAGCGAAGCTACTGGCGCGATCTCGCAGGCCCGTGCAAGCCCTGCCTCATATGAGCTTCGTGGCCCGGAGCGGCAAACAAGCAAACTTCCCGCTTCTGCTGCAAGGTTTCGATCAAATCGCCGCAACTGATCAGTCGCAATTGGTGCAGGGACTGAACGAGTTGGCACTGGAGTTTCCCGAAGACCCGGCCCTGTTACTTACCCTGGCGCTGGTGAACACCGAATTCAAGCAATACGAACAAGCCCTTGGCAGACTGGACTCACTGTTCAAGGTTGAGCCTTATCAGCATCAGGCCCTGCTCCTGGAAGCGCGAATCCTGGCCCAGATAGAGGCAAAAAAGCCTTTTGCCCGAATCAAGCGAACGTTAAAGACCAACCCGGAAGACTCCCGCCTCAGGTTGGAGTTCGCCCGACTGTTAACCAACATAGATATCGACGCGGCGCGAGAGCAGTTTGAAGTGCTCTCCCTGCAGTCGCCTGATGATGCCGACCTGCTGCTCTCCCTGGCTTTGATCAACCGTGAGATTGGTGACAACGTGGTCGCTGTTACTTATTTAGAGCAGATCTTGGCCACAGGTAAACGTACCGATGAAGCGCATTACTACCTGGGGCGAATCGCAGAAGAAGAGAAACAATTGCAGCAAGCCCTGGCCAACTACATGCAAATTGGCGACAGCCGTCAGTACCTGGCCGCCAATCAGCGTATCGGCCAGATACTGGTCAGTGAGGGCCAGTTGGAGGACAGCCATAGCTGGTTTGTGCAGCAACGACAGCGGGTTCCCTCGCGCAGCGAACAACTTTTCGGTATCGAGGCGGAGGTTCTGAGTTCCGAGGGCGCTCTGCAAGCCTCACTTGAGGTACTTAATGCCGGTATCGATGCCTATCCGGATTCCGCGAGTCTGCGCTACGCCCGCTCGATGTTGGGTCAACAGCAAAGTGATATCGCTATGATGGAAGCGGATCTGAGGGCGATTTTGGCGCGTGATCCCAATAATGCCACCGCACTTAACGCACTGGGCTATACCCTGGCAGACCAGACAGATCGCCTGGATGAAGCGCATTCCTTGATTTCCCGTGCACTGGAGCTGGATCCGGCAGAGCCAGCCATTCTCGACAGCATGGGCTGGGTGTTGTTTCGTAAGGGTGAGATAGACCAATCTATTGACTACCTCACTCGAGCCTATGCCGCCTTCCCTGACCCGGAAGTGGCGGCTCATCTCGGCGAGGTTCTGTGGATGAATGGCGATACCGAAAAAGCACGTCAGATATGGCAAGGAGCACTGTTAAAAGCCCCCAACCATTCCGTATTACAGGAAACATTGCTGCGTCTGGGTGTCACCGATCTCAATACGCTGTCGACTCCACCTCAGACGGGCAGCTAGGCTGATGCAACGCTTTTGCGCCAGCCTGCTCGCGTTTAGCCTGCTGCTAATGGCCGGCTGTGCGGGATTGCCCAAAGCCGCCCTGGAAGACACATCATTCGAAGCACGACGAACCAAGCTGCAGCAACTGGAACACTGGACCGCCAGCGGCAAGATTGCACTGCGCACCGCAGACCAGTCTGAGTCAGTCAGTTTAGTCTGGCAGCAGGTCGGTAATGCCACTCATGTTCGCCTGTCGGGTCCCATGGGTATTAGCGCCACTACGATCGACAGTGACGGCTTGCAAATGGAAATCAGGCAGGGGGAAGATTACAGCCGCTGGAGCCTCGATGACCCTCAGGTGCAGCAGACCGGTGGCTGGGACCTGCCGCTGCGTTCGCTGCATCACTGGCTCAAAGGCATTCCTGATCCCGACCTGGAAGTAGAGTTGCTGGAGCTAGACGAGGCGAACCAGTTGCCCGAGCTGTTGCAGCAGCAAGGCTGGACTGTGGAGTTTCAACAGTTCGCCCGCTTCGGCGACTATCAATTACCCACCAGGCTGCAAGCCACTCGCGGCACAACCAGTGCGCGAATATTGCTGCGAGAGTGGCGTGATTTTTTCACCTCATGAGCGACACCCTCACCCTGCTCTCGCCCGCCAAGCTTAATCTTTTTCTCCACATTACCGGCCAACGAGGCGATGGCTACCATGAGCTGCAGACCCTATTCCAGTTGCTGGACTGGGGCGATCGCCTGCAGTTTGAATCGGACAACAGCGGCGAAATCAGTTTGCACGGGGCTGATCTAGGCATTCCAGCAGAACAAAACCTGATCGTAAAGGCGGCGCAGGCACTACCTCGAAACACCAGTAAACAGGGTGTTAGCATTCACCTGGAAAAACGCATACCAGAGGGCGGAGGCCTGGGCGGTGGCAGCTCCAATGCGGCTACCACGTTGCTGGCAATGAATTACCTCTGGAATTTACGGTTGGGCGACAAGGCACTGCAAAAAATTGGCGCGAAACTGGGCGCTGATGTGCCGGTATTCGTCGCTGGCCACACGGCCTGGGCAGAAGGTATCGGTGAATTCCTCACCCCCGTTGAACTACCCGAAACCTGGTACCTGGTAATCGCCCCGGGCTGTCATGTCTCTACCGCTGAAATTTTTTCCAATGAGCAATTGACACGGAACACGTCTCCCATCAAAATGGCCGCCTTTTTCGAGGGCAACTCCCGGAACGATTGCCAGCAACTCGTTAGAAACCTCCACAAGGAAGTTGATAACGCATTGAATTGGTTAGATAATTTCGGAACTGCAAAGTTGACTGGCACCGGCGCTTGTGTGTTCGCAAGCTTCGATGACAAACAATCAGCCACGTCAGCCCTTAGCCAACTGCCGGAATCCATGAGCGGATTCGTAGCGAGAGGCATAAACACGTCGCCGGTGCTAAATGCGCTGGTAGGACCCAAAGTTTGATTGGGGTGTCGCCAAGCGGCAAGGCACCAGGTTTTGATCCTGGCATTCAGAGGTTCGAATCCTCTCACCCCAGCCATATTCATAATGCTGTCCACCCAAGGGTGAATGGCCTTATTTTTATTTGCAGCAGATTTTCATTTTCCAATCCAAAAGGAAACACACTGTGTCCTCGAAAATGATGGTTTTTTCCGGCAATGCCAACCAGGAGCTGGCGGGGAAAGTAGCCAGTCGACTGTATCTAACACTGGGCAAAGCGGACGTGGGTAAGTTCAGTGATGGCGAAGTTGCCGTTGAGCTGAATGAGAATGTGCGGGGCAAGGACGTTTTTGTCGTCCAGTCCACCTGCGCTCCCACCAACGACAACTTGATGGAACTGCTGGTGATGATCGATGCTTTGCGTCGCGCATCAGCACAGCGAATTACTGCGGTCGTACCCTACTTCGGCTACGCCCGCCAAGATCGCCGAGTGCGCTCTTCAAGGGTACCCATCACCGCCAAAGTGGTGGCAGATATGATGGATGCCGTGGGCGTCGACAGGGTTTTGACGATGGACCTGCATGCTGAGCAGATCCAGGGCTTCTTCTCCTGTCCGGTAGATAACGTCTACGGTTCACCGATATTGAACGACGATATCGTGGCCCAGAACTATGAAAACCTGATGGTGGTTTCACCCGACATTGGTGGCGTCGTCAGGGCCAGGGCCATCGCCAAACAATTGGACGAAGCGGAACTGGCAATCATCGACAAGCGTCGCCCCAGAGCTAATGAAGCCCAGGTGATGAATTTGATCGGTGAAGTTGATGGACGTACCTGCCTGCTGGTGGACGACATGGTCGACACAGCTGGCACATTATGCAGTGCTGCCAATGCTCTTAAAGAGCGTGGCGCACTGGCGGTCATGGCTTACTGTACCCACGCGGTGCTGTCGGGCAAGGCTCTCGAGAACATTCGGAACTCGCAGCTGGACCAGCTGGTAGTCACCGATACGATTCCTCTAAGTGATGAGGCGAGGAAGATCGAAAAGATCCGCCAACTCACCACCGCTGACCTGCTGGCCGAGTCCATGCGCAGAGTAGCGAATGAGGAATCTATAAGCGCGCTGTTTCAGTAGGAAGTAGCGTTTAACCTACCGCTGCCGCGTCGGTCGCAAGCGTTGCAGCGTTTATCAAAGGAGTCTGACTATGTCTGACCAATTTGAAGTACAAGCAGAACTGCGTGAAGACACAGGGAAAGGTGCGAGCCGCCGCCTGCGTCGTCTTGCTGGTAAAGTACCCGCTATCATTTACGGCGGTGACAAAGACCCCCAGTCGCTGACTCTGGTTCGCAAGGACATTGAGAAGTCGCTGGAAAATGAGGCTTTTTACTCCCAAGTGCTGGAAGTCAATGTTGCAGGTGAAGTACAAAAAGCTATTTTAAAAGACCTACAGCGTCACCCTGCCAAAAATAACGTCATGCATGCCGACTTCCTGCGTATCGACGAAAAGGTAGTAATCAAAGTCAACGTGCCTATTCACTTCCTGAACGAGGAAGACTGTGCGGGTGTGAAGATGGAAGGCGGTATGATCCAGCACCAGGCAACAGACATCGAAGTTTCTTGTCTGCCTAGCGATATCCCCGAGTACATCGAAGTGGATATGCTGGAAGTAATTACTGGCCAGATCATCCACCTGTCAGAAGTCACCTTACCTGAGGGCGTTATTTCCGTAGCACTGTCTTTGGGCGAAGACCACGACCTGGCTATTGCTTCTGTTGTTGCACCGAAGGGTACGAGCGACGAAGACGAGGAAACTGTGGAAGTCGAAGAAGGTGAAACTGAAGGCGAAGAAGGCGATAGCGAGGAGTAATTCCTCGCTCTGCGGTACCCGCGTTGACAGCCATCAAGCTGATCGCAGGACTGGGCAACCCCGGTAGTGAATACCGGGGTACCCGCCATAACGCGGGCGCTGATTTCGTGGAGGAGCTGGCACGTCAATGCAGCACCCCACTTCAGGCGGAATCGAAGTTTTTTGGTCTAGCCGGCCGCGTTAACTACGCAGGCTACGACCTTCGCCTGATTATTCCCACCACTTTTATGAACCGCTCCGGCAAGGCCGTTGCGGCCATCGCAAGCTTTTACAAGATTGCTCCTGAGGAAATACTAATCGCTCACGATGAGTTGGACATTCCTGCTGGCACTGCAAGGTTCAAGCAAGGCGGCGGGCACGGCGGCCACAATGGCCTGCGAGACATCGTGCCAGCACTGGGCAACAACAAAAACTTTCACCGCCTGCGAATAGGCATAGACCACCCCGGCCACGCATCCAAAGTTTCCGGCTACGTGCTCAGCCAACCCTCGCAAGTAGATCGCACGCGCATTGAAGCGTGCATTGACGAAGCCATCGCCGCTTTACCCCTGCTATTAAGCGGAGACGCCACCAAAGCGATGACACGACTACACAGTTTTAGCGCGGCCTAGCCGCCACTCACTAAAGGACACTCTCATGGGTTTCAAATGCGGTATTGTCGGCCTGCCTAACGTAGGCAAGTCCACCCTGTTCAATGCCCTCACCAAAGCGGGCATCGATGCCGAGAACTTCCCTTTCTGCACTATCGAACCCAACGCAGGTATCGTGCCCATACCTGACCCCAGGCAGGATAAAATATCCGTTATTGTTAAGCCTGAGCGCGAAGTTGCTACCACCATGGAGTTTGTCGATATCGCTGGATTAGTCGCCGGCGCCTCCAAGGGTGAGGGTCTGGGCAACCAGTTTCTGGCCAATATACGCGAAACAGATGCCATCGCTCACGTAGTCCGCTGTTTCGAAGACGAGAACGTCATTCACGTAGCCAACAAAATTGAACCTGCCGCTGATATCGAAATCATCAACACCGAACTAGCGCTAGCCGATCTGGAAAGCTGCGAAAAGCAGTTGCAAAAGGTTGTCCGCACTGCCAAAGGTGGCGACAAGGAATCGATCGCTATGAAGGCTCTGCTGGAAGAAAAGTTGTTACCCCAGCTGAACGAAGCCAAGCCCATTCGAGGCCTGGACCTGGACGACAATGAACAGGCACTGGTGAAAACCCTGTTTCTGCTCACCGTGAAGCCCACCATGTATATTGCCAACGTAGATGAAGATGGCTTTGACAACAATCCCCACCTCGAAGTGGTCCGGGAAATAGCTGAGGAAGAAAACGCGGTAGTTGTCGTGATATGCAACAAACTGGAATCTGAAATCATTGAATTGGAAGATGACGAGCGCGCAGAGTTCCTGGCTGATCTTGGCATGGAAGAACCCGGCCTCAACCGTGTCATCCGGGCCGGTTACGAGCTACTGAGCTTGCACACCTACTTCACTGCGGGCGTTAAAGAAGTGCGCGCATGGACTGTGAGGGTAGGTTCTACCGCACCCCAAGCGGCGGGTGTCATTCACACCGATTTCGAAAAAGGTTTTATTCGCGCTGAGGTCATTTCCTACGCCGATTTTATCGCAAACAATGGGGAGCAAGGTGCCAAAGATGCCGGACGCTGGCGCCTTGAAGGCAAGGATTACATTGTACAAGACGGCGACGTTATCCACTTCCGCTTTAACGTATAGATTCTACGCTTAAAAAACACGCTGATAACTCAATTGGTAGACGTCAAAATTTACACCCGAGTCGTTGACCGAACCCATAGAGTAGCCGATTTTCAAGGCGTGCTTTCTGGCAACGGGAAACAATAGCGTAAACCCTATCTTGGAGTCTCGCTTTAAGTCATCCAACCGTCTACTCCCAATTTCACTCTGCCCTCCCAAGTAGCCATTGAAGTCCAGTGAGGCCCAGAAGCCAGAAGCAAATTGTCGCACCAAATGTAATTGGGCTGACTTGATCGACCCCTGCTTACGCGTCTGTCCCACAAAATCGTCGTTGTCGCCAAACACCCAAACTCCGGCCTCAAACTCTAGCAACCACTTGGGGGTCAGTACTGTCGTGTAACCCAACCCAGCTTTGACCGCCCAACGATTCGCACCTACGTTTAATAACTTGTCATTGTCGTAATGCCCTGTGGGCGCCACTACTTTGAGGCTGGCTCCTAAAATTGGTCTGGGATTGCGACGCAACTCGGCAAATTCTTCCACGTCCATTGCGGGTGCTCCCATCAAATTCACTGACAGGGTTGCCGCCAGATCGCCAGCGCCAGAATAGTCAAACTCTAATGCGCCAAGGTCCGGATATTCAAAGGAAGTATCACCTTTAGAATAAGCCTGCTCAATAATAAAGTGCCCGGTGCGACCCCATACGTTCAGGGTCCGCAAATAACCCACTACACCGGTCACTATTTGAGAGTCGACACCACCTATTGGGAGCGATGGATCTGGAACAGTGTCACCATCGTCATAGGCCACGCCAACAGTCAAAACCTGAGTACCCTGCGGTGCAGGCCAATAAGCTCGCGGAGTCAGGTCCTGGCCCGTGGCAACCATAGAAGACAGTAAAACCGCTAAGGTGACTAATAATCTGTTCATGCAGTAATAAGGATGCGGCATTTCTAATTTGGCAATTATATCGGGTTTCAGGCTTATGATCAGGATCACTCGCCGCTCTGGCCATCACAGAATGGTCTGGTCTGGCACATTTTACATCATTGAACTTTTCAGGAAGACAGCAAAGGTGATCCCAGCTTAGTATACCGAGATCATGCCTTATTTTGCAGCGCTATCGCCACTTTGGAACCGTTCTCTCGTCCCAGCGAGTCACAAATAAACTGACCCGCCTGCACCAGCTTGCCTAGTTCCACTCCATGAGCAATGCCCAATCCGTTGAGCAGGTAGACCACGTCTTCAGTCGCAACATTGCCAGAAGCACCCTTGGCGTAAGGGCAGCCACCCAGGCCGGCCACGGAGCTATCGACAACAGCTACACCCATTTGCAATGCGGCATATATATTTGCCAATGCTTGCCCATAGGTGTCGTGAAGATGAACGGCCAACTTGTCTGCTGGAACCGCTTGCAGCACTGTGCTCAACATAGCCTCTGTACTGGCTGGCGTACCGACTCCGATGGTATCGCCCAGTGATATTTCGTAGCAGCCCAAGTCCACCAGCTTAGAAGCGACCTCGGCCACCTTGGCAGGCGCGATAACGCCTTCATAAGGGCAGCCGACCACGCAGGAGACATAACCGCGAACCGGCACATTATTGGCGCGCGCAGCGGTCATCAACTCGGAGGCCCTGGACAGGCTCTCATCAATAGAGCAATTGGTGTTTTTACGGGTAAAACTTTCTGAAGCCGCGGTAAAAACCGCAACTTCACTGACAGCCGACTCCAGGGCCCGCTCAAACCCTTTTAGATTTGGCGTTAAAGCAGAGTACGTCACGCCAGCAACACGCCTTAAGGACGAGAACACTTCCTCACTGCCGGCCATCTGAGGCACCCACTTAGGGTTCACAAAAGAGCCGGTTTCGATACAGCCAAGACCGGCTTCAGCCAGCAGCTCAACCAACTTCACTTTCACCTCAACCGAAATCGGCTGAGCTTCATTTTGCAAACCATCGCGAGGGCCGACCTCGACGATACGCACGCTTTGCGGCAGTAAATTCTTCATGACTCGCTGACCTCGAAATCAAGCAGTTCGGCACCGCCATCCACCAGGTCACCAGGCTGGTAATAAAACCCGCGAACCCGACCATCCTGTGGCGCACGAATAGTGTGCTCCATTTTCATCGCTTCCATTACCAGTAAGGGCTCATCGGCCTTAACATCCGCACCCGGCTCAACCATTAGTGTGACCATGGTGCCGTTCATAGGCGCAGTCAAACCACCCTGTCCAGCGGCGTCGTCTAAATCTCCAAGATCAGGTTTGACCAGGCGGAAACTAATGGCGCTGTCAGCGGTATAAAGGCTGAAACTGCCGTTATGTTCTGCTACCGAAGCACGTAGCAAGTAACCATCGAGATTAGCACTAAGCTCGCTTCCGGCAAGGCTTCCCTGGGCCTGAATTGTTTTACCCTTACAGTGAATGCGGTACCGAGTGTCACCCCGTTTACCGAGTTGCTCAGCGCTAACCTCATAAACCTGTTCGTGAACGCAAAGCTCGAATTTGTGCAGGTAGGGTTCATTAAGTCTCCAGGCACTGGGCTCAGACCATGGCGATGTAACGTCACCTGAGGAATCACGCGCAAGCTGCGCGTTGCGCTCTTGTTCCAGCAGCAAATAGAGCGCTGCCAACGGGAGTTCTTGCTCCAGTTCTGCCTCACTAACGTGGAAGATATCGCTGTGGTGCTTTTCAATGAAACCGGTATCGAGATCTGCATTCCTGAAAGGCTCGCTATTGGCGAGGTTATACAAAAAATCGACGTTGGTAGTCATGCCGCTGATTCGGTAATCACGCAGGGCTCGCGTTAAACGTTGCAGAGCCTTGTCACGATTTTCATCCCAAACAATCAGCTTGGCGATCATCGGATCGTAATACACACTGACTTCATCTCCCTGAAGCACGCCAGTATCTACCCGCACATTAGCTGAGGTTTCGGGGGGCTGTAAAAAAGACAGAGTACCGGTTACCGGTAAAAAATCATTGTCCGGATCTTCCGCATAAATGCGGGCTTCAAAAGCATGACCATTAAGCTTGAGTTCTTTCTGAGTGGCTGGAAGCACCTCGCCCGCGGCAACCCGTAACTGCCATTCCACCAGGTCCTGGCCAGTAATCATTTCTGTTACCGGGTGCTCGACCTGCAGCCGTGTGTTCATTTCCATGAAGTAAAAAGAACCATCACTGTCCAACAAGAATTCAACTGTTCCGGCACCTTCATAATCGATCGCCTGGGCCGCGCGTATTGCCGCGTGACCCATTGTGGCACGCAACTCTGCCGTCATTCCCGGAGCAGGAGCCTCTTCGATGACCTTTTGATGGCGGCGCTGCACTGAACAGTCGCGCTCAAACAAGTAAACGGCATTACCATGGCTGTCACAAAAAACCTGTACTTCCACATGCCGCGGTTGGGTAAGGTATTTTTCCACCAGCATATCGTCGTTGCCAAAACCATTCATGGCTTCGCGTCGAGCCGCTGCCAGGGCTTCATCGAATTCTTCGGGGCTCCAGACCTGACGCATGCCTTTACCACCGCCACCGGCAACAGCCTTTAGCAGGACCGGGTAACCCATGTCATCTGAAGCCGACTTGAGAACATCACGGCCCTGATCGTCGCCATGATAGCCAGGCACCAGCGGAACGCCCGCCGCTCCCATAATTTGCTTTGCCGCAGACTTGGAACCCATAGACTCGATAGCACCCACCGGGGGGCCAATAAAGACGATCTCGTTCTCTTTGCAGGCTTTGCAGAAATCTGCGTTCTCAGACAAAAAGCCATAACCGGGGTGTATTGCTTGCGCGCCGGTCTTAACGGCCGCAGCGATAACCCGCTCATAAACCAGATACGATTCACGAGAAGGCGCGGCTCCAATATTCACCGCTTCATCAGCCATACTCACATGCAAGGCATTCTTATCCGCATCACTGTAAACCGCAACTGTGCGAATACCGAGCGCGCGGGCGGTACGAATGACGCGACAGGCAATCTCGCCGCGGTTGGCAATCAGGATCTTGTCGAAATGCTGTACTGACATGGTAATACCTGTTTACTGAATCCAGTTGGGACTGCGTTTTTCCAGAAAAGCACTAAGGCCTTCCTGCCCTTCGGGGGAAACTCGTATATCGGCGATTCGCTGACAAGTTATGTCAATTAGTGCATCGCTGATTGGCTGACCCGCCACGTCAAACACCAGTTGTTTGGAGGCAGCCATCGCGGCTGGGCTATTCACCAGCAGTGAATCAACAAGCGAGGAAACCGCTGCATCCAGTGCGTCATCATCAGTGACAACCTGCGAAACCAGGCCAAGGCGAAGTGCTTCATCGGCGGAGAACCTCTCCGCTGTAACAAAATAACGCCGAGATGCTCGTTGGCCCATGGCAGCGACCACATAGGGGCTAATGGTTGCAGGCATCAGACCGAGTTTAACCTCGCTGAGACTGAAGGAGGCGCGGTCGGTGGCAACTGCCATATCACAACAACTCACCAGACCTACCGCACCGCCGAAGGCAGCACCCTGAATGCGAGCTATCGTGGGCTTGCTCATAAAGTTGAGTACCTTGAGCAAATTTGCCAGAGCCTGGGCATCTTGCATATTCTCTTCATGGCTGTAAGACGCCATTCGCTTCATCCAGTTAAGATCAGCGCCCGCTGAAAAATTGCGACCACTGGAAGCCAGCACCATTACCCGGGCCACAGAGTCTTTATCCACATAGGTAAAGGCCTCAGTTAACTCAGCGATGATCTTGTCATCAAATGCGTTGTGCTTCTGCGGGTTATCCAGAGTAACCGTCGCCACTCCACGCGAATCTATCGTGGTTGTTACATAACTTGTCATCAGTACGTCACTCCAATCCTAGACCTACATTCTAAATAAGCCGAACTTGGTCTCTTCAATCTCTTTGTTAAGGCTCGCCGATATCGCTAAACCAAGAACGTTGCGCGTTTCTGCAGGATCGATGACGCCGTCATCCCACAGGCGCGCTGAGGCATAGTACGGATGTCCCTGATGCTCGTAGCTATCCAT
This sequence comes from Candidatus Seongchinamella marina, assembly GCF_026262685.1. NCBI lineage: Bacteria > Pseudomonadati > Pseudomonadota > Gammaproteobacteria > Cellvibrionales > Halieaceae > Seongchinamella > Candidatus Seongchinamella marina. Next base: position 417,536 of record NZ_SHNP01000005.1, on the reverse strand, counting down.
AATGGGCTGTTTGAAAGCGGCTTCTTCGTCAGAGGACCAGTTGCCCCCTTCACGTTCAATCTGATCGCGTTTAATCTGTGAAAGCACGCCGGCAGCCTGTTCCCCTCCCATGACCGAAATTCGCGCATTGGGCCACATGAATAGGAAACGGGGGTCATAAGCTCGACCACACATACCGTAGTTACCCGCACCAAAGGAACCGCCGATCAGCACGGTGAACTTGGGTACCGCTACCGTGGCCACAGCCGTCACCATCTTGGCACCATGTTTGGCAATGCCTTCATGTTCGTACTGCTTACCGACCATAAACCCGGTAATGTTTTGCAAGAAGACCAATGGGGTTTTACGCTGGCCACATAGCTCAACAAAGTGCGCACCCTTCTGCGCTGACTCTCCGAACAAGATTCCATTATTGGCGACAATGCCCACGGGATAGCCATGAATTCTGGCGAAACCACATACTAGAGTTGTGCCATAAAGTGATTTGAATTCATCAAATTCTGAGCCATCGACCACACGCGCTATCACTTCACGGACATCGTAGGGCTGGCGCGAGTCCTTTGGAATCAACCCATAAATTTCGCTGGCGTCGTAGGCGGGTTCTACGGTAGGACGCACGTCTACCGTCACACTCTTGACACGATTCAGTCGGCCGACAGACTGGCGAGCCAACTGCAGCGCATGGTGATCATTCTGCGCCAGGTGATCGGCAACACCCGATATCCTGGTGTGCACATCACCGCCACCAAGTTCTTCAGCAGTAACATCTTCGCCGGTTGCGGCCTTAACAAGGGGTGGCCCTGCCAGAAACACGGTGCCCTGTTCTTTCACAATAATCGATTCGTCTGCCATCGCAGGAATGTAGGCACCCCCAGCTGTGCAAGAACCCATGACCACAGCAATTTGAGGAATACCTTTAGAGGACATTACGGCCTGATTGAAAAATATATGACCGAAGTGATCCCGGTCCGGAAAAATGTCATCCTGATGCGGCAGGTTGGCTCCGCCGGAGTCCACCAGGTAAATGCAGGGTAGGTTATTTTCCTCTGCGATCGTCTGTGCCCGCAGATGCTTCTTCACAGTTATAGGAAAATAGGTACCACCTTTAATCGTCGCGTCATTCGCGACAATAATGCACTCCTGCCCGTTAACACGGCCAATCCCTGCGATAACACCACCGGCATTCACCACGTCTTTGCCGTACATTTCATGGCCAGCCAATTGCGACAACTCCAGGAAAGGAGATCCTGCATCCAGTAAGCCTGCCACTCGATCACGGGGCAACAATTTGCCTCGACTTACATGGCGGGCACAGGATTTTTCACCACCGCCCTGTTTCACTGCTTCCAGCTTTGCGCGCAGATCATCCACCAGACTTTGCATATGAGCTTTGTTATCGGCAAAGTCCTCGGAACGGTTGTTTACTTTGGATTTAATGACAGGCATGCCCGGCACTCCTTATTTGGTATCGTTAAACAACTCACGTCCGATCAACATACGGCGCACCTCAGAAGTACCCGCACCGATTTCATAGAGCTTGGCATCGCGCAATAACCGTCCGGTGGGGAAATCATTGATATAACCATTTCCACCGAGTAACTGAATGGCATCCAGCGCCATCTGGGTCGCTTTTTCTGCGGTAAATAAAATCACTGCGGCGGCATCTTTGCGGCTTTCTTCACCGCGATCGCACGCTCTGGCGACAGCGTATAAAAAGGCACGTGAAGCACTAAGCAAGGTATACATATCAGCAACTTTGCCCTGTATTAGCTGGAATTCGCCAATCGATTGACCAAACTGCTTTCGATCGTGGATGTAGGGGACAACCTGGTCCATGCAGGCCATCATGATGCCAACAGGGCCACCCGATAACACAGTGCGCTCGTAATCCAGACCCGACATGAGCACAGCCACGCCACGCCCCTCCTCACCAAGGATATTTTCTGCAGGCACTTCACAATCTTCGAACAGCAGTTCGCAGGTGTTGGAGCCGCGCATACCGAGTTTGTCTAACTTCTGGTGGCGGGAAAACCCAGGGAAGTCTCGCTCCACTATGAAAGCAGTAATACCGCGAGAACCGCCATCAGGGTCTGTTTTTGCATAGATGACATAGGTATTCGCATCCGGCCCATTAGTAATCCACATCTTATTGCCGTTGAGGACATACTTGTCTCCACGCTTTTCGGCCTTGAGTTTCATACTGACAACGTCTGATCCGGCATTGGGTTCTGACATCGCCAGGGCACCGATATGCTCTCCGGAGCAGAGCTTTGGCAGATACTTCTGCTTCTGCGCTTCGTTACCGTTCTTGTGGATTTGGTTAACACATAGGTTGGAGTGAGCACCGTAAGAAAGCCCCACCGAAGCGGATGCGCGAGAAATCTCCTCCATCGCTACGACATGTCCCAGGTAGCCGATGTTAGAACCGCCGTATTCTTCACTGACCGTCATTCCCAGCAAACCGAGGTCGCCAAACTTGCGCCACATATCCATCGGGAATTCATTATTTTGATCGATCTCGGCAGCACGCGGAGCCAGCTCAGCGTCGCAAAAACTGCGCACAGAATCGCGCAGCATGTCTAACTCTTCGCCGAGGTCAAAATTCAAGGTGGGATAACTAACAGACATGGAACTCTCCAATTCAGGTATTCACCGGTTTCCCGGCTGAGATCTTTTTTAAAGCGCCGTTACAACGCGCGCGTACTTCTTCCAATCCAGTAAGTAGCTGCCTGATATCCTCGACCTGGGACTCAAGTTGAGCCTGGCGCTCATCAACCTTATTCAGCAGAAACTGATATTGCTCGTAGTTGTCCCCGTCGGGGTCGTACATATCGATGATTTCACGGCTCTCATCCAGTGAGAGACCCGCGCGTTTGCCGCGCAAAATCAACTCCAGACGGGCATGATCTGCTCTATCAAAAATCCGATGCTGGCCTATGCGCGAAGGATTGAGCAGTCCTTTCTCCTCATAGAAACGTATAGTGCGGGTGGTGACATTAAAATCCCGCGCCAGATCGGATATGGAATAGGTGTGCTGTTCAGCCATGGGGCAGCTCTCACAAAGATGACATGAATATTAGTGTTAGTTGACGTTAACGTCAACTAGAGGTTGATGCTAACGTCCCCCGTCACCTGAACATGCAGAATCAACGCATAGCGCTATACTCTATAAACACATTAACTAATAAGAAGGTAAAAAATGAACGATATAACCGATGCAGCGGCGAAGAGCTCTCGAGACGCTATAGCCTTGGGAATGTGCGTCACGATTTTGGGCCTACTAGCGATGGCCATGCCTTTTCTGACCGGGATCACGGTTACCATCAGCATTGGCGTTATTTTGCTGGCGACCGGCATTGCTCAACTCGTATTCGTTTTTAGCTCAGACTCATTCGGCACCGGTGTCATGCGCTTTGCGTTTGGGCTGTTGGCGGCCCTTTGCGGAGTATCCATGATCTCGCAGCCCGGCGCCGGCTTGGCCACAATCACCCTGATACTCGCAGTATGGTTTGTAGTTGATGGAATCTGGGCACTGGTGCTCGCGTTACAATGGCGGCCTGAAAAGGGCTGGGTATGGATGCTCTTTAATAGTGTCTTGGGGATCGCTCTGGGAATAATGATTTATCGCCAGTTCCCTACTTCGGCTGCCTGGCTAGTCGGTGTTTTGGTCGGTATTCGCCTGTTCTTCGCCGGCTGGACTATGATCGCGCTAGGCTCGGTAGTTAGTACCGTTACTAAAACTGCAGAGAAACTTGAAGGCACCTGACTCACCCAAGTGAAATGCGGCTTGAGCCCTTTCCCGATGCATAGGGGCTTGAGCGCATTATAGAGCCGGCGCAATGATTTACTGTCAGTCAGCTCTGGGGCTTTTTGTTCCAGTCGACACACTCGGCGAGCGTAATGCCGCTTCCGCCAAATATATCCAGAGCGCTGCCAATGGTCAGATCAACTAGGCCATTGGACAATGCGTCTACCCTTTGCAGATCGGCCACAGAACGAGCGCCACCGGCATAGGTAACCGGAATACTGCACGCTTCGCCCAACAGCATGACCAAATCGTCATCTATTCCCGCCTGCAGGCCCTCGACATCTGCAGCGTGAACCAAAAATTCGGCACAGTGCGCTGACAACTCTTTAAGCGTCTCGCTGTTAATTAAGGTCTCGGTAACGGTTTGCCAACGATTGGTGGCAATCTTCCAGCCCCCCTCACTGCGACGACAACTAAGGTCTAGCACCAATCGCTCTGCTCCCACTTCGCGTTTCATACGCCGCAACTTTTCCCACGAAAATTGCCCGGATTCGAACAGGCAAGAAGTCACGATAACGTGAGAAGCACCCGCCTCTAAATAACCGGCGGCGTTGTCCTCGTTGACACCACCACCAAACTGCATTCCCTGCGGCCAGATTGCCAGCGCCTGCAACACTTGCTCTTCATTACCCGGGCCCAATGCAATCATATGCCCACCTGGCAGCTGGTGCTGCTGATAAAGCTCGGCATAGTAGGCCGCGTCATGAGGGCTCACGTAATTAGTATCGGCTCCATGATCATCAAGGCTGCCACCCACTATTTGCTTTACCTGGCCCTGATGGAGGTCGATACAGGGGCGAAAGAGAGTCAAATTCGATACCTTGCGTGGTGGCTGGGTGACATGTCATTCATTATAACCGGCTAGAGCCTCGCCTTAGAAGTGATTACCGAGAGGGGCAGACAAGTTCACTATCGCGAAAAATTTGCGTCGACCATAAGCAACTCATGACGCACTGTTATAAGATCCACCAGAGGTATTAAGCAGCAGTGACAGCGACACTGCCCCTAACGAAGAGAAGTAAATTTATGTACACAACTCTCGAAGTATCAATTGATGGCGCAATCGGCAGAATCTGGCTTAACAGGCCGCAATGTCTAAACGCACTTTCCACAGAAACCCTGCGTGAATTGGCCATGGCAGCGCACTATTTTGATAGCAAAGAACAAGTGCGCGTGGTCATCGTCGCTGGCCGGGGACGCGCCTTTTCCGCCGGCGCAGATCTCCAGAGTTTTCCCCAACTTTCGGACCCAGAGCTGCGCTCAGCAGCAGACGCGGGGCGTGAGATGGCTGACGCCCTGGAAGGCATGCGCGCGATCAGCATCGCCCAGATTCATGGCTGGTGCGTTGGCGGCGGACTGGTGCTGGCGGCGGCCTGCGATCTGCGGCTAGCCGCGGAAGATGCGCAATTCTCCATACCGGAAATAGATCTGGGCATTCCGCTGGCTTGGGGCGGTATACCCCGCCTCGTTCGCGAGATCGGTCCCGCGCTAACCAAAGAGCTGGTCATTACCTGCAGAGTATTTTCCACCGACGAAGCACTACGCTGTGGCTTTCTCAATCGCGGCGTAAGTTGGGATCAATTGGAAGCAGCCAGCCTCGCTTTGGCAGAGCAAATAGCCGCCAAACCCGCCCTCCCTGTGTTTGCCACTAAACAACATGCCAATGCGGTCACTGCGAACATGGTAGGAATGAATCGATCCTGGTCAGATGCAGACAGTCTGATCTCTGGATTAGTTGACCCGGAATGCAAGGAAGCGCGCGAGACTTACATCCAATCCAAGCTGTAAGCACGTTATTACAGAAATCAGTTCGACGACATGGCATTGCGAGGAATGATGGCGCCCTTGTGCTGAATCACAACCGATGCCAGTCGATGTCCAGACTCTGCCGCTGCTATCGCTTTTTTTCCTGATAAACGCGCAGCTAAATAGCCTGCATTAAAAGAGTCGCCTGCTGAGGTGGTATCGACAACATCGACTTTCCTCGCTGGTATCAACTCTTGCTGGTCATCAACCACGACAAGACAGCCCTGCTCTCCCATCTTCAGAGCGATTTCGCCAAGCCCCAAAGAGCGTAATCGACGGATAGTAGCGAATTGATCGTCATCACCAAACACGGCCTGCTCATCCTCAATAGTCGGCAGGGCGAGATCGGTAAGCCTGTACATTGCCTCATAGGCCTGTCGGGTTTGCTGAAGGCTTGACCAGAGTTTGGGGCGGTAGTTGCTATCGAACGCCACCCTGCCCCCGCGGCGGCGATAGTCTGCCAGCCGTTCGAATAAGTGCTGCCTTGCAGACTCGCTGTAAATAGCAAGGGTAATACCGGACAAGCACAGCCAAGCATGGCCCGACAGTTGCGCGAATATTGTCTTGGCCCTGTCAGCATCGTCCAGTAATCGTTTGGCGGGTGTATCGTCTCGCCAATAATAGAAGGAGCGCTCTCCACGATCATCGGTTTCGATAAGGTACATGCCAGGCACCCCATTAGGCTCAAACTCGACCAAGTCACAAGCGACGCCTTCATCGCGCCATTTGGCCACCAGCCACGCGCTCATAGGGTCATCACCCAGTGCAGTGACATAGTCCACGGCAATACCCTGGCGGGCGAGATACACAGCTGAATTTAGAGTATCGCCTCCATAGGAGAGACTCATGGGCAGAGGCCCGCGAGCCTGCCGCAGATTGTCTCGGGTGAGTTCCAACATACACTCACCAATCACTGCAATATTTTGCGTCGTGGCCAAAGGTGGTTACTTTTGTAGTGTTACGAAGTAAACGGACATCTCCGGTACATTACGGCCTTTACCGCGCTTGCTCAAGGGTCGAGGCGGCACTGTCGCCAGACTCTTTTTGACCAGGCCCCGTTTCGCGATGTACCAGGCTCAGCTTGAGTCTCCAACCTATTGACTTAGCAGAGCAAATTCAGGAAAATGCGCGCCTCTTCGGGACAGCCAATCCCATTGACGATGTGGCTACGTAGCTCAGCTGGTTAGAGCACAGCATTCATAATGCTGGGGTCGGTGGTTCAAGTCCACCCGTAGCTACCACTTATCCTTTCAAAAACAATCACTTACAAGAATTTCGAACTGGTTACTTTTTAACCGATTGCCTGATTTTGCCTCTGGATAACACGGGGATAACATTTTCGGTAGGGCATAAAAAACCCGCCGAAGCGGGTGTAGTGGTCAGCGGCAGTTTCACACCATGCCAAGGGTGTCGGAGGGTAGCTGTCGCCAGCCTCGCCCGTACCTGATTTACGGTTTGTGGTTATGGGGTGGCGGCTACCACCCCCGGTCAGCGGTTAAGCTGCGTTCTTTTTGGCTTCGAGTTCCTGTCTTTCAGCTAACTCGTTTGCCAGTTCCTCGCTGGATAGTGTCTCCAGCACACCCTGTCTTTCGTCCTCTTCCTCTTCTTCCCTGTCTTTCTGTTCAGCATCCAGCCTGAGTCCTGAGATTTTCTTCATTGCGGTATCCAGAGCTTTGTTTGCTGACTCTCTTATCTCGCTGTCCTCATAACAGTTGAGAAGAAACTGCGCCGTGCTCAGGTCGAAGAGCAGTTGCTGCATCGCCTCAGTCGTGGTCTGAATCCTTGGGCATCTACGTGCAGGTAACTCATGTTCTTTGATAATCATTTCATTGCCCTCCGAGGGCTTAGTTAAGGCAGGGAGAGGCTGATACAATTCGGTCAGCCACTCCTAAGCCTGATTCTTAGTTGTGGTTAGTGGTTGGGGTGCGGCGGCTACCGCCCCTGACCACGACTCAAATAATAGGGATGACCCTTTGAAGACTCCAGAACATCACCGACACTGAAGCCCCTTCAGTACCGAGAAAATTTTATTTACCTTTTGTACAGGCATAAAAAAACCCACCGAAGTGGGTCTAGTATTCAGGCTCGGGCTAGCGTCTTGCTGCCCAGTAAAGCTCAGAAGGCAGGATAGACACCACTATCTCGATCATTCCCTGCAGCTCAGGGACTGTAATCTCATCCTCGGTCTTTTCCTTGAGCCTTCGCGTCAGAGTCCTTGCCAGCCGCTGCTGCTGTGGCAGGGTCAATGTCAGCCCGTCAGCCGCCAGTCCCAACTTCTCTGACAGCGTTAGCGGTTCCGATTGTGCGCTCATGACATTGCTCCCATATCGGGAGTTGCAGCCTGAGCCATCTCAACCAGCCCTCGCATCTGGATAACAGTTATAGTCTCAGACTCCTGCTGCATTAGGGTCTGCGTGAGCAACAGCTCAAGGTTTCCCTTTTGCTGGGGCGTGAGTCGATCGCGGCCAATAGCCAGCGATACTTTCTCAGACAGTGGTATTACATCGGACATGGGGTGTCTCCTTTTAAGTTCCGATTGGCGCATCATTGTTGCCACCGTTCCTCGGAGTGAGGCGGTTGGCGAGGCTTAGCCTCTCTGGATGCAGAGCGCGAAGTATACCAAACGTAAAACATTGCTGGGCATTTATTCAGTCACGGGATATGGTGATCTGAATTTTAAAGTAGGGCACTCGATCAATGTTCGGAAGAAACAAACCGACCCATGCATTATCTCGCAAGCAGGAAGAATTAATTTACGAGGCTATGGCTGCGGAAATGAAGCAGGGTCGACGGGAGGGCTTGTGGTTGAAAGCTTTTTCTGCGGCGAATGGTGACAAAGCGCAAGCTGAAGCGCGTTACATTAAGCTTCTCAAGCAGTCGCTCATTGACGAAATGATCATCGGGCAAACTCTAGCTGAAGAGCAAGACGCTAGAGAACACGAGTTACTAATGCTCAAGAAGCAGGCTCGGCTAAACGAAATAAGTGAAGAGCTTAAGTCGCTTCGGCTTGAACAGGATCAATTGGAGGACACGTTACCAAGGTTCTGACAAGTTAACTTCTGGAATCGGTGATAATCAGCAGTCACCAGTCAAGCAACTGCCCTACTCCACTCATTGAACGCACTGATCCTGAGATTCCGATAGTGTTCAGCCCCCACCAGGTGCCTACCAAGATTAAATAGATTTGAAACCGCAGCATGAGCACCCAGGAATCGCTGAGCCTGCCTCACGGATTTGAATCGCCGCATTGTACGTTCTCTCACCCTGGTCGCCTCGTGAGACTGCTCAGCGCGATTGTTCTCATACTGATTGGTGCTGTGGATCGTTTCAGGAGCCAGCTCCCGATGTGCAACTCCGTAGCTACGTAATTTATCCGTCACGATCTTCCTGGGCTCGCCTCCATGCGATCTCAGCAGACGCTTGAAGAAGCGTTTCGCAGCAGCGCCATCTCGCTTCCGTTGTAGATACACATCAACCACCTCACCATCCTGGTCTACGGCCCGCCAAAGGTAGTGCTGCTTGCCATTGATTCTGACGAAGACTTCGTCGATGTAGAAGGTATCGCCGAAACCTCGGTGCTTTCGTTTCAATCGACGTGTATAGATAGCTCCGAATTTCATACACCAGAGACGGATTGCTTCTCTGGAGACGATAATTCCTCGTTCTGCGAGTAGATCTTCAATATCCCGGTGGCTGAGATTGAAGCGATAGTAGAGCCAGACTGCGTAGGAAATGATATCTGGCGGGAAGCGGTGGCGTTTGTATGTATTCATGGGCCGAGTGTATCAACTTCGGGGAGTTAACTTGGCAGAACCTTCTTTAACACTCCACGAGTAATTGATGCTCAAGGCCGGCATCCCGGTGACCGTGAGTTTTCTGGTATTCGCCACTTGATGTCATGCCAAGGAATGCAGCCACCGAAGGGTATTCAACAATGGATACCATATCCCATTCGAGCTCGCCATCACCGATCACCAGGGTATTGGCCTGGCCGCTAAAAACAACTTCACCACCCGTCTTACTGATGATCGGCACTACTTCCGCGGCATACCGCTGGTAGGCTTCAGCCCCCGAGAGTCCCGCATCAGTGCCATCGCTATACCTGGCAAACTCTCTAAACTTGAGCAGATTCATCATGCGAATCGGGCCCCCTTTATCATTTTCTAACAGGGCCGCTATTTGTTCTCTTCTGGGTTGTGTTGCCATGATTTTCTCCATTCAATTAACATTGATTTTAACGTCAGTCGAACACCTCGCAGGCTGAACTCAAAGTGGCCGCTGAGCTGGCCAAATCACCTGCAGCCAGACTGGCGGAACTTTGCGCCAGCAGAGCGCGTAGCGAGTCGGCGTCACCCTGTCTCATGTCGCTATCACTGACTGCCTGTTCGATGGCGTTCTCAGCCTGTGTGATCAAAAACCCTATCTGGCGACTATCAGCGCTGACGGCGGCAGCCTCGGCAACCTGATCCAGTGTACTGGCGTTGGCGGCGCGCGCCCCGGCGGCGCAGATAGCGTCACGTGCCAACATATCCAGGCGGATAGGTTTAAAGCGCGAAATACCGCCGATAACATCGGGTGTTAATTCAGGATAGAAGGCTTTGCCAACGGCACGTCTCAGCGGGGAGTGGGCAACATAAATACTGCCGTCAGCAGCAACCACACTCATGGCCAGCGAATCCTCCCGGCCTTCGGCAAAGTAACGCAACTTGCCTGTTTGACGATCCAGCAACCCCATACCCACGTGCAACATGATCGTCCTACCGAGAATGTCCTTGCCCCCACCAATCATAACCACCACTCCGTTAGCGGTTGCCGTTGCGGTCAAACCATTGGCTTGCACATCGACATTGGCGTAGCCATCAAAGCCATTCAGCTCAGCAGTCCACGCCACGGCTCCGTGATCGCCATGGTCAATTAACTGGAATACGTCATTCTGGGTGACAGCGTAAAGCTCGCTATTGTCCGGCGCGACGGTAATCGAACCCACCAGGGGCTCGCCCACATTGACACGCCAGACCTCATTTAACTCATGGTCAAGTGCAATCACATGGCCTTCATTGTCAGACTCATACACGCGTGTGCCATCGCCGCTGAGTGCCGGTGTTGCGCCTGTACCGCCCTGAAACGATTTTCGGTTTAGTTCTTTAAATTCGAGCCCATCGTTGCCGTCATCGACCAGGTTAAACGCATAGATGGCGCCCATTTCCGAGCGACCATCTTCGGTACCATCTTCGGCATCTGGCGCAGTCGCTGCAATATAAATACGGCTGGTAGTAGGGTCGATACTGAAATAGTTGGTAACAACACCACCGCCGCCATAGATATAATTCACCGCAGAAGAAAATAAACTCAAACCATCGTGGGTTTTGCCAAAGGCTTCATCCATCAACGGGTCGACCTTGTTGACGATAAAGCCCGGAATACTGGTGCCCTCAGTACTAACGGCTGGTGAACCAGCGATCTGCCCGGTGGCAATCAGATCACCCGTCATGCGACTGAAGGCGAACAGCCCTCCCGCTTTGGTCGCGGTAATCAGCGAATCGGTCGCTGGGTGGTAGTTGAAGTTCTGAAACTTGGTTTTGTCGGTGTCTCGAGTGTCCGCCACCGTAATACCCGTGGCTTTGTTCCATAATATGCTGCCATCCTGGCGCAAAGCCATGATTCGTTCTGGACCCGCCAGATAAATAATCTGCGCCCCTGGATTATCCGGGTCATTTAATATGAATGGGCCACCCACAGACATTTTGCCAACCGCTGGTATCGCCCAGCGTCTCTCGCCGGTCTTGGCATCAATAGCCACCAGGTCCACACGCTCACCGTGATAAAAATTTGAGCTGAAATATAGATTTCCCTGACTGTCCAATAGCGGGCCACTACCAATGAAATAGGCTGGCTCCGCTACCCAGTCGAGCTCGAACATGGGAGCAGCAACACCCCAGACACTGTCGGCGTTACTTACATTAGCGTGGATAGCATGCCAGGTGGTGGGTTCGGGAATAACATCATAATCAAATTGCCCCGCGGATCGAGCCCCAACGGGTTGCCACTGGGTTTTTGCCGGTGGGCCAAACACTATAGGGTTGTGCGGCCGAGGCTGGTTAAGAAACATCCATAGCAAGACGCAGCTTGCCACAGCGATCGATATGAGGCCGAACGTTTTTTTGTTGCTCAATTTGCTCTTTTTCACGTGAATCAAGTCCCGGATCTAGGGTTGCTGTCGACTCGACAAGCGGTCTGGAAGTTAGAAAATCGACGAGTTTTCAAGGTCTGTTCTGGTCAAATTCATATTTCAAAAAGGAGTATGGGAGAAATTCGAATTCATTGACTTTCTGCAGCACACGCCCGTGTAGCATCGAGTTATCACCCACTGTATAAAAGCCGCCCAACATACGCTTGACCGGGACTTCACCCCAGGGATCATATGCTGATGGCGTTATTTCGATTTCCGTCTCTGCCCAGGAAAACGTCTTCGGCCTGAAGCGCGTATGCCCCTCAACCAACAGCGGTGGGTAGTCAAATATCCCAGTTTTCACGGGCGAGTGAGAGTGTTTAAACAAATAGACCCTCTCAGAAAATTCACCGTCAGGATTAACGCCCAAGGCGAGAAGCTCATCCAAGGCCGCATTGTCGTTATTGACCTTACCCGTCAGCCTGGCCTTCACTTGCATAAATTTGATGCCATGGCGCTCCGTGTACCCAGTCACTGTGTCGCCGTCACGTGAAAACGCGATATGTGCCATTTTCTTCGGGTATCCCCACCCTTCTCGGCCGCCTGCCATCGCCATGTCATCAGTCACCGGCATGGAGAGACAATACCAGCCTTCCTCGCCCTTATAGCTGGCTCTTATGAATAGCGCGGACTCGTTATAGGGAACACTAAAATTAGTCGAGGGATACCAAGCGATAAATGCGCCTACCAAAGGTCGTGAAGCAGGTTTTAATGGGGGCGGCAACAAGGTTGCAATCGCCTCTGGGGTGGTTTCCCAAACCAGGTTCAGAATTTCGGCATCAGTAAAGTCAGCCGTCGGCCTACCCCCTTTTGCCAGGTCTTTGTAACTTCTTACAAAAGGGCTGCCGGTGTCTCCACTATTCGAGTTTTTAATTTTTAACAACAGCTTCGGTTTGGACAACAACTTCAGGACCTGGGCAAACTTCATATCAAATCATCTCAGATAATATTTTTAACGCTGTTTCAGCGAACTGCAGAATCAATTATATTGAGCAGGCAATATCTCATGGAAACATATTCGGCCAATTTCGTTTTAGTCATTGCTTGCTTTGAGATTATTTGGAGAGCCCTCGCACTGCCGGTGGCGTATAGAGTCCGATGAAAGTGAATCAGGCGCATCATGCGTTTTTAGATAAGTTGCTACACTTGCTTAGGGAGGCCGGGGTCAGTCCTGAGCAATTGGTCGCCGAGCTCGCCCGGCGAGGTATCGCCGCTTCCCCTAACGCCCTGACCGATATTTCAGGTGCTGACGCACTGGTTTTACTCGAAACCGCGGTCGAACTTTCGGGCGATCCCTGCCTGATGGTCCGTTTGGGAAAACAGCTTGGCATTGCCAATTTCGGCAGCTTCGGTTTTGCACTGATGAGCTGTGCAAATGTGCGCGAATCTGTTCGACTTATGCTTCGCTACGGCCAGGTCTTGATCCAGCCCGGCTGGATAGTGCATGAGTATGAAGGCGGCTTATTGGTGCGAGCCAGAATATCTTTGGGCACTGCTGTGCAGCAGCAACTGTTTGCGGAGCTGGCTTTCTCAAATCTTGCTGCCGGAGGTAGATCGCTGTATGAAAGCACGGTAGAGCGTTCAGAGGGTGTCGAGATACACTTCAGTTACTCCCGGCCTGCACACTCGGCTTGCTATAAGCGTGCGTTTCAAGCGCCTATCACGTTTGACTGTGAGCACAACCAGTTATTCCTGCCGGCGCAGGTGTTAGACACACCTGTTAGAACGGCAAACCGTCCAGAGTATGTGGTCTTTCAGCAGCAATGCGAGGAGATGCTGCGAGGCCTGTACAGTGCCGAGGGAACCACGGCCGCAGTGCGGCAGTTGCTGATCCAATCCGCGGGCGACTTCCTCGATATCGCGCAGGTAGCCGAGCGTCTGCATGTCAGCGAGCGCACCCTGAGGCGCCGCCTGGACGCTGAATCGACCAATTTCCGATCTGTCTTCGACGAAATCAGGGATTTGCTTGCCAGAGAGTATTTAGCCAAAACCGAGTTGACCATCGCCGACATAGCACACCTGCTGGACTATGCCGAGACGGTGAGCTTTCGCCGTGCGTTTGTGCGCTGGAACGGCGTGACACCGAGCAGGTATCGCAAACAGCATGTGGCCGAAAATGCTTCCCCAGGGTTCGCCACTCAAGCGTAAAGTAACGCGTTCAAAAATGTGGGTAACAATACGCCTGGGAGTATCTCAATGAAAAAATTGTTCTACGGATTGGTCGGCCTGGTAGTACTGGTGGGAACGTTTATATTGGCCCTGCCGACCATTTTGCACAAGGCGGGCCTGCACCCGGAGTATCACGGCCCCACGTTCGAATTGCCCGGCAAGCGCGCCCTGATCATCACCACCAGTCACGGCGTTCTTGCCGCCCCGGGCGAAACAGAAGGTCCGGCCACAGGGGTCGCGGCATCGGAGATGACCCACCCCTATTACACGTTCATTGAGGGTGGTATGTCGGTGGATGTGGCCAGTATTAAGGGCGGGGAAATTCCTATTGCACCGGACTCCCTGGGTCGAATAGTAAGAACGCCCCATGATGAGCGCTTTCTCAACGACTCGATCTTCAAAGCGAAAGCTGAGAAATCGATAAAAATCGAAGATATAGATTTCAGCGAATACGACCTTATTTTCCTGGCTGGTGGTTGGGGGGCAGCTTACGACCTTGGCTACTCTGACCTGCTGGCAAAGAAAATCAGCAACGCCTACTACGCTGATAGGAAACCGGTGATCGGCGGGGTGTGCCATGGTGTATTGGGTTTGATCAATGTCAAAGATCGCGATGGCAATCTGCTAATCGCCGGGCGTCGCATGACCGGCGTTAGCGACAAGCAGATCAAGGAACTCAATATTGAAGTCACCCCGCAACACCCGGAAACCGAACTGCGCAAGGCCGGCGCCCTGTATGAAAGCCAGACGGCGTTTCGCGATCTTTTTGCCACCCATGTCGTGGTGGATGATGAAAAGCGTTTTGTCACCGGGCAGAACCAGAATTCAGGTCTGGAAACAGCGCACAAAATGATGCAGGTCGCGACTGAAAGAGAGCAGTAACCTTGAATAAGAGGCGGCACTTATTACTTCAGTGTTTTTGTGCTTCCGCCCTATGGTTTGGTTTTGTATCGACCGCAGCGTTTGGAGCCGAGTCATTGATGGATGTTGCTGTAGACACTGTGCAGCAGCCCTCCCCGCCTACAGGGCGGCCCAACATCGTATTCATCCTCGCAGATGACCTGGGCTATACCGATATTGCCTCCTATGGCAGCGAGGTGCATACACCAAGCCTGAGCGCACTGGCCGAACAGGGCCTGAGCTTTACCAACTACCACACCGCAGCAAACTGTGCGCCCGCAAGGGCCATGTTGCTCACCGGGGTAGACAGCCATCTGGCGGGGGTACCCAATATTCCCGAAATGCTGGCCCCGGAGCAGCGCGTGCACGCCAACTACCAGGGCGTGCTGGGAGACGACGTGGTAACCGTGGCGACCCTGTTGGAGGACGCGGGTTACCACACTTACATGGCGGGCAAATGGCATCTGGGCATGGAGCCTCACAAGCGGCCCAGCCGGCGAGGCTTTCAGCGCACCATGGCGATGATGGACTCAGGCGCGGATCACTGGGAGCAGCGTCCCTACATTGCACTCTATGACCAGGCCAACTGGTTTGCGGATGGAGAGCGTTTTACCCTACCGGAGGATTTTTATTCCTCGCGTTTTCTGGTCGATAAGATGATCGAGTTTATCGACAGTAATCTGCAGGACAGTAATTCCGAAGACAATAGACCCTTTTTTGCCTACCTGCCATTCATGGCAGTGCATTCACCGGTTCAAGCTCCACAGCTTTACATCGACCGCTATATGGATGTTTACGATTCTGGCTGGGATGCGCTGCGCCAGCAACGCCTGGAGCGAGCGGCTGCCCTGGGTATCGTGCCGCCAGAAACCCCGATGGTGCGCATGGCAACTACCGGGGATTGGGACGCCCTCAGTCAAGACGACAGGCGTTACCAGGCGAAGCGCATGGCTGTCTACGCCGGAATGATTGAGGCCATGGACTTTCATATCGGTCGCCTGATCGAGTTCCTCAAGCAGCGTGGACAATACGAAAACACGATTTTTATCTTTACCTCAGACAACGGCAGCGAGGCCAGCGGCCCCGCCGACCCCAGAGCCTTTCCCGTTCGACTGGTCCCGGAGAGCATCGGTTACAACGTGGACTATGAGAACCTGGGCTTGAAAGGCAGTTACAGCTCCCTTGGCCCCGGCTTCGCCAGCGCCTCTGCCAGCCCGCTGGCGTATTACAAGTTTTATGCCGGCGAGGGCGGGATGCGTGTGCCCCTGATTATCGCAGGCAAGCCAGTCGTCTCTCCACAACCACAGCAACAACTGACACGGGCCTTTGCCTGGGCAACAGATATAAGCCCTACCATTTTATCCCTGGCGGGGGTTGCGCAGCCTGGGCAGCGCTACGCAGGACGGCCTGTGCAGCCCATGACCGGTCGTGACCTCACCCCTCTGATCACCGGGGCCGCAGAGCGGGTCTATGGCTCCGACGATGCGGTGGGCTATGAGCTGACTGATCACGGTGTATTGTTCCAGGGTGACTACAAGCTGGTCATCAACCAGCCACCGGTGGGTGACGGCCAATGGCGCCTGTTTAATACTGTGGAAGACCCTGGCGAGACAATCGATCTATCCGCATCACAAGCGCTGCGATTCCAGCGCATGTTATCTCGTTATGAGCAGTATCTTCAGGACAACAAAGTGGTGCCTGTGCCGCAGGGTTATAACCAAATGGCACAGCTGTTATCAAATATATTGCTGAAGCAGCGCGACGATGTTTTGGTGTTTTTGCTAACGCTGCTGTTATTGCTGCCATTTTATGTTGCCTATCGTATGAAAAACCCTGGATAAAATTTTTAAAAATTCAAACAGGTACACGCATTATGAAATTTCTAAATAGACATTTCCCTCTTTTAAGTTGGATCCCAATGGCCAGAAAAGCCCGCCTTATTCCCAAAGGACTAAGGTCGAAAATTGCTCTTACCCGCCAGACCTATGTACTAGCAGAGCAGGTAAGACTACCCCGATTAAAAGATGCGTCAAACCAGCCGGATATTTGTGCCGTTCAATTCCAGATGGCGCGGCCCAGCAATATGCGATTCCTGCCAATAGATAACGATATCGATAATCTTCCGCTAGGGGAAAACGAGGTGCTTTTTGTGCCCTTTCGACTGGGTGCCAATCGGTACATAACCAATTACAGCGAAAGTTATATTGTTCTGGACGCTGGCAACTTTGTGGACCCTAGGGGGGAGCAGAATACTCAGTCTTTTAAAACGGCGCCCATTTGGGGGCGATGCACGGTATATCGCTCGAACCACCCGGATATAACGCCGGGTAGTACCTATTATAGCTTTTGGCCACTTGCTGCTTACAGCGTACGAAAGGTAACCAATGTAGATTCGCAAGGCTTTATTGGGTACCAGGATTTGCCAAATTTCACTGGCCCTAAAGAGTGGTTAAAAATTATAAAAATGGACAACGACGATGCTTCGCATGTTATCGAAAATTATGAGTACATGAAGATCGGTATTACCTATGCGCGTGAATTGCGTGACTTTGATTATTTCGGCGCAGAGCGTTTAGTCGTGAGTTCTGCTTCAAGCGCTTCCGGCCAAATTATTGCTATGTGCCTTAAGGAGCTGAACCCAAACTTCAAAGTGGTTGGCTTAACCTCTGCAAGGAATTTGGAATTTGTTAAACAGTTCTCGTACTTTGACGAGGTTTATACCTATGACGATATTAAGGCCAGCCCTAATGGCAATAAGAGCTTATATTTTGATGCCTTAGGGTGGGACTCAGTGACAAAAGATGTTTTCGATCACTTTGAGCTTTCGCGCTGGTGGATCTACGGCGAAGGCGCCGATAAAACCTTTGTTAAATATCTTAAGAGAAATCGCAGGGGTACTTTTTATACCAATCTGGCGGACTCCTATATCTATCAAATACGAAACGGAATTACCGACGCTGAAATGCTGGATCAGTGCCGTAGCATGATAGAGAAATACAATTTGGAAGAGCTTTGGTATTCAGACCTTCGCACAATTTCCACTAGCAAAGAGGTGTTCGACCTGTACCACGCATTTATTAGTAACACTCACACTGGAGAAAGGGTCATTTATCAATCGCCTTTATACAAAGCTTAAACCGCCCGGAGGCGTCTTTTAAATGAAGCGTATTCTTATCACAGGAGCCGCGAGTGGCTTGGGTCTTGCACTGGCGAAGAAGTATGCCAGTGAAGACTGGTCTGTTTGTATTGCTGATATTCAGGATGAGGAGGGAATCAAGATTGCCTCCGATCTAAGTGAGGAGTATGGCAACGATTGTTTTTTTCAGCACCTGGACATCACCCGTGATGCCCAGTGGCAGGAACTGGTTGGTATCATTTGTGAGCGCTGGCAAGGGCTGGATGCCTTAGTCAATAACGCAGGTGTGGCGGCAAGCGGGGATATTGATACGTTTTCGATGAAGGACTTTCAGTGGACCGTGGACATCAATTTAATGGGTGCTGTGAAAGGTTGTCATGTCTGCGTGCCCCTGTTGAAGGAAAGTAAAGGGTTTCTTATCAATGTAGCCTCTATGGCCGGGCTATTACATATGGGTGGGATGTCGGCCTATAACGTCTCGAAGGCGAGTATGGTGGCCTTCTCGGAAGGGTTGCTGAGTGAACTTGATCCTTATGGGGTAAACGTATCTGTTGTATGCCCTACGTTCTTTCAAAGCAACCTGGCCAAGAGCATGCGCAGTGACAATCCTGATGCAGCGAGAATAGCTGCGAGACTCCATGCCGGAACAGGCATTACCGCAGAAGGTATTGCGGCAACCGTTTATGATGAATCCAGAAAGGGTAAGCACTATATACTTGCCGGGACTCGCTTTAGCGACAGAACAATCTGGAGGCTGAAGCGTTACCTTCCCGCCGCCTATCTGGGCATGATGAAAAGCAATGCGCGTATACAGTTTGCTGATAGAAACCCGTCTTCCGCCAAAGAAGGATTCTCTACGCGAGTGCTGCGTTCTATAAGATCGCGGGTTTTAGGATGAGGCGCCATAGGACTAATAACATGAAATGGTTTAGCGGAATTACCCTGACGCTTGTCGCCATACTGGGCACTGGCTGGATGTTCCGGGCAGAGTTCGTACTGTTCGGCGTTGCTCAAATGAGGTCAGCGTATGTCGACATCGGCCCAACCATCGAGATCGAGTGGTCCACTGGCGCAGATAGCCAGGGCCTGCCCCCTGTCAAAGGGCCGACAGACAGGCCACCCAACATCGTCCTTATTGTCGCCGACGACATGGGCTGGAACGATATCTCCATGAACGGTCCGAACCCCACCGCCCAGACACCCAATATCGACGCGCTGGCGACAGAGGGCGTCACCTTCTCTCAGGCTTACGCCGCCCACGCGAGCTGCGCCCCCTCGCGTGCAGCCCTCATGTCGGGCCGCTACGGCACTCGCTTCGGCTTCGAGTTTACCCCTACCCCACCAGGTTTCGAGCCGGTCACAGGCATGCTTAGCGCCATGATGGATCGGCCGTTGCGACCGCCAGCGTTCACCAATCCGAATGCCGCCACCCTCGACAGCTTCGAGTTCGCCGGGCTAGGCATGCCCCCGTCAGAAATCACCCTGGCGGAAATGCTGGCCGACCACGGATATCACACCGCTCACATCGGCAAGTGGCACCTGGGCGAGGAAAACGGCATGGCCCCTCACGATCAGGGCTTTGCCGAGAGCATCCTGATGGCCAGTGGCCTTTACGGGCGACGGGATGATGAGGACGTCATTCAGGCGAGGCAGGAATTCGATCCCATCGATCGCTTCCTGTGGCGGATTCTGGACTTCGCGGCGAGCTTCAATGGTGGCCCCTGGTTCGAACCGCCGAAATATCTGACAGACTACTACACGGATGAAGCGGTGAAGGTGATAGAAGCCAATAAGGATCGCCCCTTCTTTCTGTATCTGGCTCACTGGGCGCCACACACACCATTACAGGCATCGCGCGAAGACTATGAAGCGCTATCGCATATCGAGCTGCACCGGGAACGGGTATATGCGGCCATGATCCGCTCTCTGGATCGGGGTGTCGGTCAGGTGATGGAGGCGCTCAAAGCCAACGGCCTGGATGAAAACACCCTGGTGATATTCACCTCGGACAATGGTGGCGCGGGTTACATTGGGTTGCCGAACGTGAATGCCCCCTATCGGGGCTGGAAATCCACCCTGTTCGAAGGCGGCATCCGGGTGCCGTTCCTGGCCCGTTGGCCGGCGAAACTCCCGGCCGGTGAGACCTTTGATGCACCCGTTCACCACGTTGATATTTACGCCACTGCTGCTGCGGCAGCAGGCGCTGACATGCCCGCTGACCGAGTAATGGACGGCGTCGATCTTACAGCTTATGTGACGCCTTCT
Source organism: Candidatus Seongchinamella marina (assembly GCF_026262685.1). Classification (NCBI taxonomy): domain Bacteria; kingdom Pseudomonadati; phylum Pseudomonadota; class Gammaproteobacteria; order Cellvibrionales; family Halieaceae; genus Seongchinamella; species Candidatus Seongchinamella marina. Next base: position 397,223 of record NZ_SHNP01000005.1, on the reverse strand, counting down.
GTGACAGGCAGCAAGCCCATGGACTCGCCGCATGAGTACCTGTTCTTCAGTGGCGGCGCGGCTCAGGCAGTAAGGGATGAGCGCTGGAAGCTGGTGGTCAGCGCGCCTCCCTCCCCCGCAGGCACGCCGCAGCCACCTCGTAAGGAGTGGTTGTTCGATCTCACCGCAGAAGGCGAGCGGGTCGACCTTCTGGCCGAGCATCCGCAGGTGGCAGGTCGATTGAGAGGCGCACTCGAAGCCCACAACGCGGCGCAGGCCGAGCCACTCTGGCCCTGGATAACCACCAAAGCCACCAACATAGATCGGGACCTGTCCCAGGAAGATCAGCCGGAAGACGAATTCGCGTACATGTCAAACTGATCCGCATAAACGGTAATAATAGAGTTCCTATCTGGCCGCTTCACGCACCGCCATTCCCCATTCGCTGAGCGCACAGTGACTGAAGTTGACCGAATATGATTCCTCTAACCAGTTTCCATAGAACTATAGTCACTGGCCTAACTAAATAATTTTGACAGTGAATCGCTATGATCAAAACAAGACCCATTACATCCGCACTGGCTCTGGCCTTGTATGGCATTGGCGCTCTGGCCCAGGAGTCGCTTGTACTGGAAGAAGTCATCGTTACCGCCCAGAAACGGTCCGAGAGCCTGCAGGATGTGCCGGTAGCTGTAAACGCGTTTACCTCGGACACGATCCTCGAAGCGGGCATCAACAATACCGCTGATCTGGCGGTCATGACCCCCAGCCTGCACACCCTGAATGTGCAAAGTCCTTTCACCACCAAACTGCAGATTCGTGGTATCGGCACAGCACAAAGCGACCCGGCGCTGGAGCCTTCGGTCGGCGTATTCGTCGACGGCGTGTTCCTGGGTCGCAGCGGACTGGGTATGTCCGACCTGACAGACATCGAGCGTATCGAGGTGCTACAGGGCCCACAGGGCACTCTCTACGGCAAAAACACCAACGCCGGCGCAATTAGTATCATTACCAAGCGCCCCAGTCTTGATGGGTTCGAAGGCTACGTCGATGCATCGGTTGGCAACTACGCAATGGGCAGCCTGACCCTGGCGGCCACGGGGCCCCTGAGCGAGACTGTGGCCTTCCGTCTCTCGGGGAACGCTCACCAACGCGACGGCTACATGGAAAACGTGGGCGCGGTCGATGGCAACGATGCCAATGACTGGAATATCCAGGCCAAACTGTTGTGGGAACCCACCAACCGCTTGAGCTTCCTGCTGTCAGGCTCCCACGCTGATCGCGACAACACATGCTGTGTCCCCGACGCCACCCAGGGTGAAGCCGTGCAGGCTGAACTGGCGATTCAGGAACTACCCCAGGTGAAAAACGACCCCAGGGATTATAAAGTCGGCACCAATATTGAGAGCGAGTTCGCCCTGGAGTCAGACATCCTGTCGCTGCACATCGACTACGACATGGAATGGGGCAGGCTCACCTCCATCACCGCCTGGAACGACTACGAGTACACCACGCTCGTTGACCAGGACCGCAGCCAGCTTGACATCATCGACGGACAGGGTGAATTTTACGCCGGCGACAGCATTTCCCAGGAACTGCGCCTGGATACACAGGTGGGTGAAAACCTCGACCTGCTGCTCGGCCTGTTCTTCTACGACCAGACCACCCAGCGCGGCGACGGCTCCACGTCGGTCGTGATCGGTGAAGACTTCCCGACCATCGCCTCCCAGGAAATCGGCCCGGTCATCAACCTGATTGCCGCACCCGGCGACTACCTGTTCGGCAAGGGCGTCTGGGACAACGAAACCCTGGCGGTATTCGGCCAGGCGACCTGGCACATTGGCGAGAACTGGCACCTGACCGGCGGCCTGCGCTGGACGGACGAGACGCGCGAGGCCGACCTGTTTTCAGATAACGTATCCACAGCCCCTGCGGTTGTATTTGCCGGCGCCAGAAGCTACCTGAGTATTCTCAGTGCTCCAGTTGACGATACCTTCGAACGCTCTTCAGACAATGTGGACTGGTTGCTCAAAGCAGCCTATGACCTCAGCGACGACACAATGCTTTATGCCAGTGCGTCAACCGGCACCAAGTCAGGTAACTTCAATGGCGTTAACGGCACGGCCGAGGAGCGAGAATTCGACGATGAATTCACTATCAGCTATGAGATGGGCTCCAAGTCGACCTTCCTTGACTCCAGGGTGCGCCTGAACTCGGCTATTTTCTACACAGAAGTCGAGGATTATCAATTCCAGCAAGGGCTTCCCGATGGCGGCACCATCGTCAGCAACGAGGCTGAAGTGAAAGTATCCGGTCTGGACCTGCAGCTCGAGGCGGCAGCAATGCAAAACCTGATACTCACCGCGGGCCTGCTTTACATGCACGACTATGAGGTTGTCTCCGGGCCAAACGAAGGCAAGCAACTGTCTACTACGCCAGAATACACTGCCAACCTCGGCGCGACCCTGGTGTTTCCGCTTGCGGACAGCGTGGTCTACTTGCGCGGTGATTATATGTACATGGACGACCATGTGACGAATAACAGCAATGAGCCCGACGAGGAAGCCTTCCAGGACAGGGAACTGCTCAACGCCAAGATTGGATGGCGCAACGATAACTGGAATGTTTCTATTTGGGGAAAGAACCTCACCGAGGACGCCTACGCTGGGCTCACGTCTCAGGTTCAGCGTTTCAGCGGTTCGAGGGCCTACTACCTCACACCACCGCGCACCTATGGCGCAACACTGCGCTATGAATTCTATTAAGCTGAAGGAATAGCCGGACCAGGTTCAAGCCGAGGGACACCATGCTCAAGAGAATCGGATTACTCGTCGTTGTTCTACTGCTCGCAGCAATCGGCTATGTCTGGGTAAAACTGTTGATGCCCCTGCAAGCGTCAGCTGAAAGAAACGGGCCGGAAACTGCACCGCGGGACTACGCCTTGCAGGACAATACCAAGCTGGACCTGCCCCCTCCCCAGGGCGCAGTATACCGGGCGGCACCCAACCCTGATATGAACCTGTACTGGGGCGAGTTGCACCTGCATACGCGTGAAAGCTTCGATGCCACACTGTTCGGTACGACACTGGGCATTGAAGATGCCTACCGCTTTGCCAAAGGCGAGCCCCTCACCAGCCCCAGCGGCGAGGTCATGCAACTCAGCCGTCCACTGGACTTTGTGGCCATTACCGATCACGCAGAGGGCTTCGGCACACGCACCCATTGTGGTACCTCGGGGCTGTCGTTAAGCGAGCGGGTCGCCTGCTGGCTCGCGAACGAGCCCAACCCCATGATCTTCCAGATTCTTACCAAGGGCGCACGTGGCAAAGTGGTCCCCGGCGACCCTTCACTGCCGGCCGGCGTCTTTCGGCCGACGAGTCGCCGCCCCCCAAAGCCGGGAGCATTCCCCACCTGCCGGTTTGGCGATGGCGCGCTGGAGCGATGCCTTGACAATGCCGCAGTGGACTGGGCTCGCTATATCCAGTTGGCTGACAAGTACTATGAGCCGGGTGAGCTGACCACGCTGATCGGCTACGAGTTCTCGCCCGGTATGCCCGAACAGGGCAAACACCACCGCAACGTGATTTTCCGCTCCAACGCCGTGCCGGAGCGGGCAATCTCCAGCCTGGATGTGCCCAACGCCATCGAACTGTGGAAAGGCCTGGAGGCCACCTGCGGCGAGGGCTGTGACTTCATGACCATGCCCCACAATCCCAACAAGGCCTGGGGCCTGATGTATTCGCGGTACACCTGGGATGGCCAGGCTTACAACGAGGCTGACTGGCGCCTGCGCAGGAAGCGCGAGCCGCTACAGGAGATCTTCCAGATAAAGGGCGCGCAGGAATGCGCGCTGGGCGTCGGCGCTACCGATGAGGAGTGTGCCTTCGAGCAGGTGCTGGACCCCTGCGAGCCAGGCGAGACCTACGGCTGTGCCTTCCAGACAGGCTTTGTCCGCCAGGGTCTCAAAGTTGGGCTGGAACTTGAGCAGGAACTTGGCTTTAACCCATTGCAAACGGGTCTTATCGCCGCCACCGACAGCCACAACTCCAACCCGGGTGATGTGGAAGAATGGGATTTCCCTGGCGCAGTGGGTGCCGCCACCTCCTCCGCTGCTCGTCGTCTCAGAGAGACTGATAAGACGCGGGCCGCTTACAAAACGCCCCTGAAATTTCACACCTCCGGTGGACTGGCCGCAGTGTGGGCTCCCCAAAACAACCGCGAGGAAATTTTCGATGGCCTCGCCCGACGCGAAACTTACGCGACCTCCGGTCCGCGTATGGCCGTGCGTTTTTATGCTGGCTGGGGCTTTGACGAAACAGTCACCGATGCACCTGATGGGCTTCAATCCTTGAGGGCCGGCGGTGTTCCCATGGGAGGTGTACTCCATTCAGCCGGCAAAGCCGAGAGCTCTCCCGGCTTCTTTGTATGGGCAACCCGTGACCCAATGGACGCGCCACTGCAACGCGTGCAAATGATCAAAGGCTGGATCGATGAGCAGGGCCAAACCCATGAGAAGGTCGTCGATATTGCATGTGCAGAGGGCCTGACCGTAGATCCAGCCACCGGCCGCTGCCCTGACAATGGTGCCAGTGTTGACCTGAAAAGCTGTACCTTCAGCCCAGGCTCAGGTGCCGATGAACTGAAAACGCTTTGGCATGACCCAGACTACGCTCCTCAGCAGAGCGCTTTCTATTATGTGCGTGTACTGATGAATCCCACCTGCCGCTGGTCCAGTTACGATGCCATCCGCCTGGGGCGCGAGCCCGACCCGCGCGTCCCGGCGACCATACGGGAGCGCGCATGGACCAGCCCAATCTGGCTGGACCCTCACCAGTGAGACCCCGAGAGATGGATAACAAGCAGATAAGATCAGTGCTGTTTCGCATTACAACGCTCGCAGCCATCGCGCTGACGGCTGCCTGTTCCGACGGTCAATCTGAAGCCGATAGACGCGCAGAGGCACAAATACACTATCGGACAACGAACACAGTCATTCCGGCGAGTGATGGCATCATCACGTTTTCAGCATCGCCTGAGTCTGGTAACAGACTCCCGGAATCCAATCCAGATCGCAATGCCTACTTTGGCGATCTGCATGTGCATACCACCCTCTCTTTTGACGCTTCAGCTTTTGGCACTACCGCTTCACCGGCGGATGCCTATCGTTATGCGCAAGGCGAGGCGATCACACACCCGGGCGGCTTCGAAGTACAGCTTGCACAACCCCTGGATTTTTACGCAGTTACTGATCATGCGGTACTCCTGGGGTTGATCAACGAAGCGGCAGATACCAGCACGCAGTTCTCGCAATACGCTCTGGCGAAGCCGTATCACAACATCAATGAGTCCGTGGGCGGCGGCCTGCTCGACCTCGCCAAAAGAAGCAAGGTTTTTAACAACTTTATCAGTGACGTGGTAGCCAGCCTTCTGGACGGCACGCTCGAAGCCGCTACGGTAGATGAGGCCAGCAGATCAGCCTGGGTGCAAACCGTGGAAGCCGCCAATGAGGCTTACAAGCCTGGAACATTCACCACCTTTGCCGGCTATGAATTCAGCTCGTCCACGAAGAAACGGGAAGCCCTGCACCGCAACGTAATTTTCCGCGGCACCGAGCGCCTGCCCGCTGCGCCCTTCTCACGCTTTAACAGTATCAACCCCGAAGGTCTGTGGGGCTGGATGGATGAACTGCGCAAGCAGGATATAGAGAGCCTGGCTATTCCTCATAACAGCAACGGTTCCAACGGCGCAATGTTCGCGTTTACCGACTGGGCGGGCAATGCCATTGATCAGGAGTATGCCGAGCTACGCTTGCGCAATGAACCGCTGGTGGAAATCACTCAGGTGAAAGGCACATCAGACACCCACCCACTGCTCTCCAAGAATGACGAGTGGGCGAATTTCGAAATTTTTCCCCTGCGGACCTCCACCAGAATGCCCAGTCAACCCCGCGGCAGCTATGTCCGTAACGCCTGGCAGCGCGGCTTGTCCATGGCCGAGACCGGAGGCGCAAACCCCTTCAAATTCGGCGTTATCGGTTCCAGCGATACGCACACAGGCGCAGCTTCGCTTCAGGAGGACAATTATTTTGGCAAGATTGGTTCGTTTGACGACACCCCGGAAAAGCGCGGTTCTGTGCCCGCTAGCTTTCTTTACGGCACCCTGGTCAAGTTGGCTGCCTCAGAAATGGTCGAGGAAGTAGACGGAGAAGACTACCTCGACTTTTCGGGCTACAAGTACTGGGGCGCGTCGGGAATCGCGGGGGTATGGGCAGAAGCCAATACACGTGAGGCGATTTATGACGCGCTGCGTCGCAAGGAAACCTTTGCTACCAGCGGGACACGGATAAAGGTGAGGTTTTTCGCTGGTTACGATCTGGTAGATGCAGAACTGGACAGCACCGAAGGGGTGAGCGCCGCTTATCGTAGCGGTGCCACTATGGGTGGCACCTTGCAGGCAAGCGATGATCACCAACCGACATTTTTGACCTGGGCTGTGGCCGATCCAAACACAGCCAGGTTGCAGCGTGTGCAAATCATCAAAGGCTGGTTAGAGAGCGGCCAGAACCAGGAGCGCGTGTACGACGTTGCCTGCTCCGATGGGCTGAGCGTAGACCCTCAAACCCATCGCTGCCCGGACAACGGCGCGCGGGTAAATCTTGAGGATTGCTCAACCACGGCGGGTGTTGGATCAACAGAACTAAAAACCCTGTGGCAAGACCCGGACTTCACACCTGGTCAGGAAGCATTCTATTACGTGCGCGTGCTAGAGAACCCAGTTTGCAGGTGGTCCACCTGGGACGCTCTGCGCAACGGTGTCACACCGCGCTCCGACCTGCCAACCACTATCCAGGAACGCGCCTGGTCATCGCCTATCTGGTACAGCACCCAGGGCCAGGACAACAATTTTCTAGATTGAGATAGCGATCCCTATGAGTAATCAGATTGAAAAGGTAGATGTACTGATAATCGGCGCCGGCCTGGCAGGTATCGGCGGAGCCTGTCAGTTGCGCCGCCAGTGCCCAAACCACAGCTTTATGATCCTTGAATCCCGCGAGACCAGTGGCGGCACCTGGGACCTGTTTCGCTACCCTGGCTTTCGCTCCGACAGCGATATGTACACTTACAGCTACGGCTTCAAGCCCTGGAAAGACAAATCGACCATCGCCGAAGGTCATAAAATCCTCAGTTATATTCGCGAAGCCGCTGCAGAGTACGATGTGGAGCGACACATTCGCTACCAGCACAAGGTGATCGGCGCAAACTGGTCAACCCGCGAGAAACGCTGGCTGGTGACCGCAGAGCGCAGTGATACTGGTGAGCACGTAACGGTAAGCTGCATGTTCATGTTCAACTGCTGCGGTTACTACGACTACGAACAGGGATACACGCCGGAATTCACCGGCAGCGATGAGTTCACAGGACAACTGTTTCACGCCCAGCACTGGCCCGAAGACCTGGACTACCGTGGCAAGCGAGTGGTGGTGATCGGCAGCGGCGCCACCGCGGTAACGCTCGTACCGGCAATGGCTGGCGAAACCAGCAGCCTGGTAATGCTGCAACGCACGCCAACCTATATCGCCAACGTGCCCGGTGAAGACCCTATGGGATTAAAGCTGCGTAAGTGGTTGCCCAATAGTTGGATCTTTCGCCTGATCCGCTGGAAAAAGGTGATGTTCCAGATATATGTTTACAGGCTGTCACGAAAAAAACCAAAAGCGCTCAAGAAATTCCTGCTGGGCCAAGTTAAGCAAGCGCTGGGCCCGGATTATGACGTCGCCACCCACTTCACCCCGCCCTACAATCCATGGGATCAGCGTTTGTGTGCTGTCCCTGACGGCGATATGTTTGAAGTCATTCGCAAAGGACGCGCCGAGGTCGTCACCGATCACGTCGACAGTTTTAACGCCGAAGGAATCCAGCTCAAGTCCGGCAGACAGCTCGACGCAGATATTGTCGTTCTGGCTACTGGCCTTAACCTGAAATTCGCCGGTGGCATTGTTCATAGTATCGACGACAAGGAAATCGATATCACAGAGCATTTCATCTATCGCGGCATGATGTTTTCCGACCTGCCCAATTTGGCATTTACCGTGGGCTACACCAACTCGTCCTGGACCCTCAAAACAGACCTCACCAGCAACTACGTCTGCCGCTTGCTGAAAAAAATGGAACGTGGCAACTATGCAACGGTCACGCCGAGCCTGAATGGGGACGTCGAGGAGGTACCGTTGCTAGATTTTGACGCCGGCTACGTAATGCGCGCGCGTGACCAGATGCCCAAGAACGGCGACCGGTTGCCCTGGAAGAACTACCAGAACTACATCAGGGATTTCATGGGATTGCGCATCGCAGGTCTGAACGACACTGAATTGGAATTCCGCTAGCCGAAACCTATTCGGACGGTTCACAGGGGAGTCTGGGATATGAAAAAGATACTGATAATTATGCTTGGCCTGCTGGTCATTGTTGGCGGCGGCCGCGCATTACTGAAAGTACCCAGCGTGCAGGATAAACTACTTGAACTTGGCACCAACCGTATCGCCAAGCGCGGCGCGGAACCCTTGCCTGAATCTGAGAGCCTGCGAGTCTATGTCTGTGGCAGCGCGTCGCCGTTAGGCATGGGGCAGGCCCAGGCCTGTATAGCAGTGATCACGCCGGAGCACTTCTTCTTGATCGACTCCGGCGCCGGTTCTACCGACAATATCAGTCGCATGGGACTGCCGATGAGTCAACTGGATGGGCTTTTGCTGACGCACTTCCACTCGGACCACATCGCCGAAATCTATGAGGTCAACCTGAACTCCTGGGTGCAGGGCCGGCCACAACCCCTGACCATCTATGGCCCGCAAGGTGTTGATGAGATAACCGATGCGGTTAACGCCGGCTACAGACTGGATCGTATTTATCGCATCGGTCACCACGGGGAGGATTTGCTACCGCCCGCGCTGGGTTTGCTGGAACACAAGACGATTGAACCTGGCGTCATACTCGAGGATGGAGAACTGAAGATAACCGCCTACATGGGCGAGCACCCACCCATCGAACCCGCCGTAGGTTACCGCGTTGACTACCGGGGCCGCAGCGTTGTCATTTCGGGCGACAGTAACGTGAACGACAATACGCTGAAAATAGTCGACGGAGCCGATTTACTGCTGCACGACGCGCTATCACTACCAACTGCGAGTGCACTGGCAAATGCATTGGGCGCAGCGGGCCAGTCACGGCAATCTCAAATTGTTACTGATGTACTGGACTACCACGCTTCGACGGAATCTCTGGTTGAACTCGGCGAAAAATCCAACGTGGGCATGGTGGCCTTCTATCACCTGGTGCCTGTGCCTCCAACGGCTTTACTGAAAGATGTGTTCCTGCGTGGAGCACCTGACAACTTCCTGATCACAGAAGACCTCATGTGGTTTGAACTGCCCATCGACAGTGACGACATTATTGTCAATCGCCCATGAAGAGCGACGAACCCATCCGGCTGGTCGGCGGCACAGGGTCGCCCTACACCCAGAAAATGGTCGCCCTGCTCCGCTACCGGCGCCTTCCCTATGCCGTTCACTGGGGCATACCTGCGGAGGCTTGTGAAGCAATGGCCGTGGAGCAACCCAGGCCCATACTCGAGCCTACCTTCTTTTTTGAAAACGCCGGAGAAACTCAGGCTGTGTGCGACTCCACGCCTATTATCCGTCGCCTGGAGGATAGCTACCCGGGTCGCTCAGTACTGCCCGGCGACCCGGCGCTGGCTTTTATCGATTACCTGATTGAGGACTTCGCCGACGAGTGGTGCACCAAATACATGTTTCATTATCGCTGGCATCAAAAGGTGGATGCGGACAATGCCAGTACCCTATTGCCGCTGAGCATGGACGTCAGCATGCCGAAAGATGCCCATCGTCAGTTCAAAACCTGGGTCGAGGAGCGTCAGGTCAATCGCCTTTACGTGGTCGGCTCCAATGACGCCACAGCACCGGTGATTGACGCCAGCTACCGCCGCTTCCTTACCGCCATGGAAACCCACCTGGCCAACCAGAATTACATGCTGGGCAACCGCCCCGCTGCAGGCGACTTCGGCCTTTACGGTCAGTTAAGCCAACTGGTGGGCTTCGATCCCACAGCCCGGGCTATTGCCCATGAAGTGTCTCCCCGCACCGTCGCCTGGGTCGACCTCATGCGGGACCAGACTGGACTTGAGCCCATAGAGGAAGATTGGATCAGCCTGGCCGAGCAGCCCCGTAGTTTGCAGGGCGTGCTGAAAGAAATCGGTCGCATGTATGCTCCTGCTCAGTTAGCCAACGCCCAGGCAGTAGAAAGAGGCGAAAAATCCTGGGAGGCCGAGATAGATGGTGCCATGTGGTCGCAACAGACCTTCCCCTACCAGTCCAAGTGCCTCAGGTGGACCTATGAACGGTATAGCGCACTGAATGAAGCTGACCGAGCCAGCGTCAATCGGATCATTGAAGGCACTGGCATCGAACGCATGCTCGTGAAAAACTGATTCAGCCGATATACCGAGCTCTTAGGTAGCGACATGTGCCGCAATCAATTCGAGCAGGCGCGGCATCAGGGCTTCCGGCAGGTTGTGTCCCATGCCGTCGATAATCTTCAGGCGGGCATCGGGAATATGTCGCGCGGTATCGATACCGCATTCCAGGGGTACCAGGGCGTCTTCCCGACCGTGAATGACCAGGGTGGGAGCAGTGATGGTCTTGAGCAGTTTGACCCGACTGCCGCTGGCCATGATAGCGGCCAGGTGGCGTGAGTATCCCTCGGGATGGAGACTGCGCGCCACGCTGTCGAGCACCTTCTTCCTGAGCTCTTCGTCGCTCTCGGGGAAACCCGGGCTGCCGATCATGCGCTGGAAGGCCATGGTGTTTTTGAGGTTCGGTTTCTCGATACCCAGGGAGCGTTTCACCATGGTGCGGACTACCTTCCTGGCGGCCCCGGGCAGCTTGGGGTTGCCACTGGATGACATGATTGAAGTGAAAGAAAGGATCCTATTGGGGTTTCTCGAAGTGGCGATCTGGCCGATCATGCCACCCATCGACGCACCCACCAGATGGGCCCGATTCAGGTGCAGGGCATCCAGTAATCCAATCAGGTCTTCCGCCATGTCATCCAGCGTATAGGACACCCTGAGGGGCAGACCCAGAGTGGTTCTCAGCAGCATGCTGGGGGCCCGCGGGATATGGGCGTTTTCCATTTTTTCCGACAGGCCGATGTCACGGTTGTCGAAACGGATAACACGAAAACCGGCGCTTGCCAGACCATTACAAAGCGACAGGGGCCAACTGATCATCTGGGTGCCCAGCCCCATGATTAGCAGGATGGCAGGATCTGACGCGGAGCCAAACTCCTCGTAGGCGAGTCGGACGCCATTGGCTTGGATATAACTTTCTGACATGGACTAAGCCGTCCGCATATATTGGGGCCATAACTCTACACTGGAGCAATGATCCCCTGGGAATCAGTTTCGGACATCATCCGACGGCGATACTCGCTTGGTGTCATACCGTTCCAGCGCACAAACGCTCGGCGAAAATTGACCGTCTCGGCATAATTGAGCAAGTGCGCTATCTCGGCAACGGTCAGCTCGGTTTCTGCAAGATACTCTCGGGCAAGCACATCCCTGATCTCGTCGAAGGTAGACCTGAAACTGGTCGACTCGGCCCCCAGACGCCGCCTGAGGGTGCGTTCACTGACATGCAGACGATCCGCTACCTGCGCAATATCGAGGAAGTCGCCTGCGGACTGGATCAGCAACTGCCTTACAGCGGCCGTCGTCTGCTCCACACTGTTCATCCCTCGCAAGATTTCTTCGCACTGCTGCTGAAAGACAACATGCTCGGAACGGTTCGCCGTCTTAACAGGCGTATCCAGTACTTGCGGCGGGAGAATCAATTGACTGCGCTCGCAGTCGAAGTTCAGCGGCACGTTAAACGCGCTGTCATAGCACGCTGAATGCGAGGGCCTGGAATAACTCAGCTGAATCTCTACGCCCTCTGCATTCTCTATCTGGCTTCCGTACAGTGCTCTGCTCAATGTCGTGAGATTGGAAAAACTCAGCTCGGCCAACAGTTGTTGCTGGGCAGCGGTGCCCCCTTCAATATGGGCACGCAATATCAAGCCACCCTGATGCTCATGCGCTGTCCAGCTGGGTTTGAACATAACCTGCCCATAGCGAAGTAAAAGGCGAATCGTCTCGCGCAGGCTCGCACAACTCATCAACGCGAAACCAAAGCTACCGTAACTTGCAATACCGAGCTGCTGTCCCACGCGGATCATCAGGCAGGGGTCGCGTGAAAGATCCACTGCGGTTTCCAGCAGGATCCTCGCATCTGAGGGGGAGAAATCAGGCTGGCCTGTGCCGGTAACAGTGACGCCGCGCAGGCGGAGCTCATCAAACAACTGCTTGAGACCAATCCCCCTCTCCCCCAGCAGCAGAACCAACCGCCGGAAAAACTCACGCTGCACTCGATCTATTTTCATCTCACTGTCCGTGCCAGTGGGAGGAGGGCACCGATGCCCTCAAGCTGAAAACATCCATGATGTGTTTGGCCGAAAATGATTCCACGCTCGTTCCCACGGGCACTATACTCCACCCCAGTGAAAATTGGGAAAAGACCCTCTCCAATGCAACCCCATCGCACCACCCTGACCCTGCTGATGCTGGCCTATACCCTGTCGATGTGCGACCGGATGATTCTGTCGATCCTGTTCCCGGACATAAAAGCAGAATTCGGTTTGAGCGATACCCAGTTAGGATTGCTCGGTGGCATTTCATTCGCACTGTTTTACGCCACCATGGGGCTGCCTATTGCACGCCTGTCTGATCAATACAGTCGCAAATGGATCATCATTGTCAGCCTGGTTGTCTTCTCCATAATGACCGCCTTAAGCGGCTTCGCGGCGGGGTTCATCAGCCTATTGATACTGCGTATCGGCGTGGGCATTGGCGAGGCAGGGGTAAATCCTGCCAGCCACTCGATCATCGCTGACTATTTCCCGCCCCAACGCAGGGCCTTTGCCATGGCCATCCTGATGCTGGGGGGAAGCCTGGGCATGATGTTCGGATTTGTAGGCGGTGGCCTTATCGCCGAGGCCTATAACTGGCGCATCGCACTGATATCCGTGGGTGTACCCGGCTTACTACTGGCCGTTGTGATGGCCAGATCATTACAGGAACCTGCGAGGGGAACCTTTGAAACAGACACACCACCGCCTCCCCCTCCCATACTCACCACAGCGGCCAAGATGTGGGCCAGCCCCGCCATGCGGCACCTGGTTGCTGGCTCCGTCGTTGCGGGGCTGTTGAGCTACGGTTTCACACAGTGGTTACCCACCTTTTTCATTCGGGCACACGACCTCAGCCAATCCCAGACCGGCATGCTAATGGCCGGCGTGTTTGGCATCCCGGGGGCGATAGGCGCACTGGCCTTTGCCAGGTGGTTCGATCGTCTCTCCCATCGCGGCTTCCAACATGGCATTTGGATGCTTGCCGCGGTTCCCTTTGTCACCTTGCCCTTCTTCATCGCTGGCTTACTGGCCGACAACCTGGTCACGGCAATAGTGTTATTTATTATTCCGGGCTTTGCGGCTAACTACGTCATAGGACCCACGCTCGCCATGGTGCAGACGCTGTCCCCCGTGCAAATGCGAGCGGTGTCCTCGGCCATCCTGATGTTGTGCCTCAACCTCATTGGAATGGGCCTTGGCCCGCTGCTGGTAGGTTTGTTTAGCGACCTGCTCACGCCTTACCATGGCGATGATGCTCTGGGCGTGGCGCTAGCGTACTTTACCCTGGTGGGCTTGTGGGGCTCGGTGCACTTCTGGCTCTGCGGCCGGGCACTGGCCAGACAGCAATCAAACAACAACTAAGGTCTTTGATAATGAACACCCGAAAAGTTATCACTTTGCTACTGATCGCAGCCGTTGGCTTTGCGGTGTACAAGACCTTCTTTGACGATCGGCCCCATAATCCCAGGGTATTCGGCCCGCCCGCCAAAACCGAATGGAAGCCAGTGGGTGCGCGCGACGTGGGCCAGCACGGCTACAGCGTCATCCCCGAACCAACTACCTGGCATGCCATTCACGTGGATGTAGCCAATTCAGATAGCGTCTGGGGCGTCGCCGCGCCGATGTTTGAACTGGACTGGGTGGCAGAGGCTGCGTACTTCGTGGGCAATGGCCCCCTGCTTGATAACCAGGGCAACCTCTACTTCAGCCCGCAGTTCTATCACGGCGAGCGCGTGGTGCTGGTTTCACTCGATGGCCAGACCGGTCAAAGACGCTGGAGCATACCCGCCGACGACGAGATTCAGGCGAGCAGCCCGGCATTCATATTAAATGACCCGGAGAACCCCGGGGAGCAGATCATCTATATCGTGGGCTATGACCGCGTCATGGCGCTAAGGCCAGATGGCTCGACGATCTGGCATAAAACCACGGGGCTAAAGCTTTCCGCTGAGGACGCCGGCAACAAAGACAAGACCAAGTTTCACAGCCTCAACTATCACCCGGCGACAGACTCGCTGGTATCGATTACCAAAGCCGGAGGCATGTTTGCCTTCAACCGCAAGACTGGTGACCTGATAGCGACTATCGGACAAATACCCGGCGCGCCCGCCATCAGTGGCACAGGGACGAATATACCCAAATTTATTCTCAATAGGGTCGATCCGCTGATGGATAAGGCCTTCGGCAAAACCGATGCCGGCCTGAGCTTGTTCTCATCCGCCGTAAATTACATCTACGGTGGCGGCGGTATGGTGACCAACTTCTTCAGCATCGATCCTGATACCAGCCGTATTTATATGGCCGCTACCGCGCCAGATGCAGAAGATGGCACAGAGGACGGCAGATCCGAACTGGGCGCGATTTATGCCCTCGACTTAGTCAATACCGTGGATGCCGGCAACGGTGGCCTGGAATTTCAGGTATTGAACCGCAAGACCTTCCAGGGCGGCACCGGATCAACACCGGCCCTCAGTGCAGACGGTCAGCGCCTGTATATGTCTGATAACGAGGGCCATGTTATCGCGCTGGACAGCGAGTTACAGGAAGTGTGGCGCGTGGATGTAGGCGAGCCTCTGGTCGCCTCCATCACCGTGGCTTCGGATAACAATGAGCTGTATGCGGTGACTGCCAAAGACGTAATCCAATTGATCGACAACGGCGACAACGGCAGCCGATCGTGGACGGCCGAGCTAACCGGCTTTGATGGATATGCCAACGTGGACGTGCAATCCAACGCTCTGACGGCAACGGCCACCGCCAACGGTGTGGTTGTTATGATCGGTGGCGGTAAAACCATACTCGGCAGGACCCTGATGCTGCATATGGGTATAGGCCTACTGGATCGCAAAACCGGCAAGCTGCGCTACTTTGCCGAGGGCCGGGAAGATTCCCTGGCCATGAGCGTGGTGGCTGCCGATGGCAGTATATATGTCGCACACTCACCCTTACGGCGCGCCGTGGGTAAGGCCCTGTATCCGGATTTAACGCCGGATGTTACGGGCGGTATTGCGCGCTTTAAACCGATTCGCCTGGATCTATTGGCTCGAGACGCGGTCTGCGCGGCCGAGGCGCGCGCCGCCAATGCCAGCAATTTGGACAAAGCTGCCGAGTCGGCGGCGATCAATACTGATATCCGGCAGATCAAGATATTGCTTAAGCAGGCCGGCAACGCGATAGAGAAAGCGGTAGATGATGGCGACATGAGAGCTGAGAAAGCCAGTACGCTGGGTGATTTACTGGCGCAAAGCGCTGTCAAGCTGACTCCGGCCAATCTGGAGCTTGCGGTAACAGAATTGTCCGCTGCCTGTGGGATGTTTGACTAGATCAGGTAGTTAACATCACTGGCGGGGGTATCGGCAAATTAACTTTTTGAGACTGCCCTAATCCCACCCTGATTCTCAAGCAACCGCCCTACTCCATTCTTCAAACGCACTTATCCTGAGATCGCGATAGTGCTGAGCACGTACGAGATGCCTACCGAGGTTGAACAGATTACTGACTGCTGCATGCACACCCAGGAACCGCTGTGCCTGCCTTGTGGATTTGAACCGCCGCATCCCCCGCTCCCTCACCCTAGTCGCCTCGTGCGATTGCTCTGCCCGATTATTCTCATACTGCTTAGTACTATGGATCGATTCAGGAATCAGCTCACGATGCGCTACGCCATAACTCCGCAATTTATCAGTCACGATCTTCCTGGGTTTTCCGCCATGACTGCGCAATAACCTCTTGAAGAACTGTTTAGCCGCAGCGCCATCTCGCCTGGCTTGAAGATACACATCAACCACTTCTCCATCCTGGTCAACAGCTCGCCACAGGTTACGAAGACTTCATCGATGTAGAAGGTATCGCCATAGCCCCGGTGCTTTCGTTTCAAACGTCTGGCGTATAGAGCACCAAACTTGTTATACCACAAGCGAATTGATTCTCGAGTGACGATGATGCCTCGCTCGGCCAGGAGATCTTCGATGTCGCGGTGACTAAGATTGAAGCGATAGTAGAGCCAGACTGCATAGGAAATGATATCTGGCGGGAAGCGGTGGCGTTTGTATGTGTTCATCGCCCGATTGTATCAACTTCGGGGAGTTAACTTGGCAGAACCGGAGCTTGTTCATACAGTGCTATCCACCTCAGACAGCTTCACCACTTCGCAGGTTGGCGTCACCACCTCGCCCTCGGCGAGAAAGAAGCGCCAAAACATGAGGCCGAAGGGTTGCCCCTCTGTGTCTAGCCAGTTGGCAACGCCAGGATTTTGGTGCGCCACTATCAGGCGGAAACTGCCGTCTTTCTCTGTCACCGTTTGGGCGCGGTTGATAGACACCTCGCGGCTACGGTAATCCAGTGTTTGCTGAAAGCGGTTCCACAGGCACAGGTTGGCGAAGCGGCAAGTTGGCCAGCGCCCGCGAATAATGAGCGCTTGGTCGGGTCCGAGAAAAAACGGTGCCATTGAGTAATGCGCATCGGTCGCGGCGAATCCGAAATCACCGGGTTTGATCGGCGCTGGAAATTCATTCGGTGTTAGGGCGACGAAGGGCGGGGGTGAGGAGTTTGCCAAGGGCGGCATCTCGAGTGTGCGGCTTCTGAGTACATTTGTGACGCGCGTAATGTTACTAGCAACGCTTGCATCTGTGGGCGAGGTGGCGGGCGGCTGCACATCCAGGCACTCGATCCGCATGCGCGGCTCCATGGCGGGGTCCAGCGCTGCAGGCTGCTCGTGTTCGAAATAGTGGCGTGTAGTCAGCCGCGAGGCGTCGGGGGTCAGCGATAACCAGTTGCGCGCTCGTGGTTCACCGCCGATATACAGGGTGAAGCTGCCGTCGTCTGCCACAAGCATTTCTGTATCGTTAATCACACCGGCGCTGTTGCTCGCCATATGGCCTTCGGCCGTGCCTTCCTCGATGGTAAGGGAGAAATACGAGGCGCCGTGCATGGAGCCGTGCAGTACATAGCGGTATTGCGCGCTCAGGGGGGCGTCAAAGTAGACGGCGTCGGGGTTATCGCCGGTAAGCTTGCGGCTGGGCGTAGTGATACGTCTTAGATCAGGTCTGGCAGCGTCCTGTTCGAAAAAGCCGACCATGCTCGCTTCTAAAATGTGCATCAGTGCGCGGTGGGAAACCGCAACGTCCTCCTCTGAGTGCAGGTTCCACTCGGGGCCGGACCAACGCTCATCGATTTCTGTCAGCGTATCGATGAGTGATCTCAGTGCAGTGCGGCTGGCTGTTTGCATGGGCGGTGCTCTCTATTATGTGGTGACGCTCTTGGCGCGGTGTGGGTTGACGGTCTCATAGGGAATATCAAAACGTTCACGGTAGAACATCAGTGTTTTGTCTACCGTGTCCGCATTCAAACCGAACTGGTCCAAACTGTATTTATGCGCGCCGTGTTTGTGTTGTTGGTTCTCCGCCAGCCAGGCGCGCATGCCGGCCTTTGCCTCTGGTGTGAAGGGCCTGTCGAGAAAATCATAAACGCCTTGAATAGTATGCTCCCAGTCTGCTGTCATATCGGCATAGCGCAGATCGTACTGCTGCTGTGGTGTGGCCAACGTGTCCCGTTCGGCGAGATTCTTGTGTAGCATTCGCTTGGTTTTCGTCAGCCATTCACTGCCTACCCACTGGGGGGTTATCTCGTCGTTGTCGCGTACTAAAGAATTCCAGGCCATAGAGCAGGACGAGGCAACAACCTTGATTGGGTCACGGTGCGGGCACAGTAGTTGTGCGTTGGGGAAAACATGTAACAACGCGTTGAGGTCTTGCATATGCTGTGGCGATTTCAATATCCAGGGTTTGTCTTCAGGGTCACCGCGAAACCATGACACCAGTTTTAGCAGGCGTACCATTTTTTCGTAGGCCGCGTGCTGATCGTGTGTCATCGACCATTCTGCAAAGGCGGGAATTTGATTTATAACTTCAAATAACTGCGTTGAAAAACCGTACTGCAGCATGCCAATTTCTTCCTCGACTTCTAGCGTTCCCAGCGGATGAACGGCTGCGATCTGAGGACTCATGTACAGCACAGCCTTCAGGGCTCGGTCCAGATTGGTAATACGGGGGTCGATAGTACCGGCCTCGCGCGCGGCAAAGGCCTCCTGTGTTGGCACCGGATACACGCTTTCCCAGGACTTCAAATGCAGCAAGTTTGGGTCTGAGGCGAGCAGGCGGTGAAGCCGTGTGGTGCCCGAGCGCGCTAGTCCCACAATCACAATGGGGTCGGGGATTTCCCGGGCCAGAATTTCAGGATAGCGCTTAAACAGTTCCTCTGCTTGTAAGCGTCCCCTCAACAGGCGCTGAATATTTGCGCGAGCTAGAAATCGTCCAAGAGGGTTAAGAGGCTGCATTCTTGTGGCCTCAATAAGCACGCCCAGAGGTTCGAGAAAACGTTCGTCGCCAAAGTCATCGAACCCGGTGGCTTGGCGGGCATCGTCCAGCAGCGTGCGTTGGTCGAGTTCGAAGCGTGCGAAGCCTGCGGCATTGGCGCCACGCAACAAGCCATTGATCAGCCGTATGGGCAGACGGTGGTAATCTGTAGCGCGAAGAATAGGGCTGATACTCACTGACAGTGTCCTTGTTTTTATTTTTTTTATTACTCGTGTCTTAGATGGAGCAACATGTCGACAAGCGCTTTACGCTGACGGCTGGATGACTGAGGATGTCTCATTCTGCGCTCACACGCTCAAGGGCTCTGTGCTTGGCAATGACTGAAACTAATCCAATGGACAACATTTTAGCCGCTGCGCGTCGCTGTTACATCAACAAAGGCATTGCAGCGACGGGTATGAAAGAGGTCGCCGCTGCCACAGGCATTGCCCGTTCGACGCTGTATCGCTACTTTCCGGGGCGTGATGAGTTGCTCATTGCCACCGTTAAGGAAGAAATGCTCACGCTTAACGGCTTTATTCGCGAGCGGCTCGATGTGAAGCTCGAGCCTGCGCACCAGGTGGTGGAAGGCTTGCTGTTGGCGATCCGTGAAATACCACATCGGCCGCTGTTGGCAACTGTATTTGCATCGGAAGAGGGCAGTCGAGCGCGCCAGGTGATCTGGCAGTCGGCGCTGATCGTGCAATTTGGAGAAGAATTGATGGATCACGTGGTAGGTCCGGCCAGCGTCGCCGGGCTGTTGCAAGATACAGCGCCGCCCGAGGTACTGGTGGAGTGGGTTTACCGTCTGCTGCTGTCTTTCCTCACATTGCCCAGCAATGTCATTGGTAGCGAAGAAGAGCTGCGTGCTACGCTGCACGCGCTTTTGGTGCCGGTTCTTCTGAAGTAGTGTCACCGCTTACCACGGCGGTCGCCATCATCTCGTGCGCGCAATTGTAGCCGGGCAGGAAGGTCACTCCTGGTCCCGGATGGCAAGACGCGCCGCACAGGAAGAGGTTGGGTATGGGCGTAGTGTGCCCTGTGCCGTCGATCAAGCAGCGCTCGCCGATCATCTGGTCGGGATGCAGCAAACCGTGTGTCCAGTCGCCGTTGGTGACGCTATGCATGCTGGCAAAGTGGTCGGCTGAAAATATTGCCTGATCTTCAATGAGCTCGCGAAAATCGGGAAAGTAGATACCGATATGCTCGATGATGTTCTCGGCAGCTGCATCGCGCAACTTGCCGCGATGCGACTTGTCGGCATCGCAGGGGAAGTAAAAGCCATAAGCCGTAGCAATGTGATAACCCTCAGGCGCAAGTGTTGGGTCCATGACTGTAGGCATCTGGAAGGCCAGTGGTATGCGTGCAGGGAGTTCGCCACGTAGGCAGGTCTCGTAAGCGGCTTGTAATTCTTGCGGGTCCAGCACCATCGCGCCACCAAAGTGTGCGCCCTCAATTGCATTGAGGCGATTGAGATCTTCGGAATACGTTGGCTGCCCCTTCAGTTTAAATAACATGTGTACGAAGGCACCCTTATGGGTAAAAGCATCGACCTTTCCTTGCTCGTTTTGGGCTAGTCCGTGCTCCGCTAAAAGGCTATTAAAAGTAGCCTGTTTGTCGAGATTGGACACAATGGTATCTGCATACAGTTCAGTGCCATCTTTTAATTGCACACCGATAGCGCGCGTATCTTGGGTGAGAATTTTACTCACGCGCTGTTTTAAGCGCACTTCGCCGCCGCGATCAGTAATCTGCTTTGCGAGGCTTTCCGACAGGCTACCCATACCACCGCGCACGCGTTGCATCAGACCTTCTGAGCCTTCCTGTGCCATGGTGTAAATCAGGCACAGTCCGGAGCCGGGTGTATACGGCCCCTTGTAAGTGGCCTGTACAGCGGCGAATGCCATGCTGGCGCGCAACTCATCATGCTTTACTGGGTCGGGGAAAAAGCGATCAATAATATCCATTGCCGAACCTTTGAAAGCCAGTTCCAAATGTTCGCGCTTTTTTTCCGTACCTGCCTCAGCGATGAGATCTTCAAGACGGCGGGGCACCTTGCGCGCAGTAAAGCGATCCAGCACTCGAGCTGGATAGGCGCAGAATTTCATCAGTTGTATGAAACCGAGCATGGCGCCGGGTCCGAAGCTGCGTAAAATATTAAAGGCGAGTTTCACCGGGCTCTTGAAAAAGACGAGTGGTCGCTTGCCAGGGCCTGCGAGATTCACCGCCATCACGGGGAGGGGAATGAGCTCGACGCCATGGTTCTCGAAATCAAAGTAATCGCGAATTTCCCTCGCTAGAGGAAACAGGCAACTGGCGCCAACCTCGTTGCGACAGCCTTTCAGTATCTCACGTGTGCCGCCCATACCGCCAACGTAGTCGTTCTTTTCCAGCACCAGGACACGACGGCCGTTGCGTGCCAGTACGAGAGCAGTGGCGAGGCCATTGTGCCCGGCGCCGATGATGATACTGTCGAAGCGATTATTGGCTGTGGTTTGCGCGTTCATACCCGATCTCCAAGGCGCTGTGCCAACTTGTTCTGGATTCATATCGGACATATTATGAGAAATGTCCTATCACGACAAGCGCGGCGTTATCGCGAGCCCTGCGCTGCTTCCGGTGGATCTGCAGGGCTTGGAAAGCGCAAAATTGAGGAGTAATACAATGGCGGCATGGTCTGATACAGCGCGCATGGCAATGATCGGAGGTGCCTCGGCCTGGCGCCTCGCCATGGACGTCTGCGCAGATTTGTTCGGTGGCGCCATGCCATACGATCCGGACAAGGTAGCGACTCCCGTTGCTTTATCGAAGTTGATTAATGAGGGTCTGACAGACCCAGATAGGGGGCCTGTGCGCATCACCCAGCTGTCACAGCAGGACATTCCATCGGTGAGCAGCAATTGTTATAACCTCGTACTGTCTGTTGAGGAGGCGGAGGGAAAATTGCCCGCCAGCGTCTTTGTTAAACTGCCTATGGCGTCTTATGCGACGCGCTGGTTCATGAATATTATTCAGTCCTGGCGACTGGAGTCTGATTTTTTTCGCGATGTTGCGCGAGGTCTTCCGCTGCGAACGCCCATCACGTACGCGACAGCCTGGCGCGGCAGCCGCTTTTTCCTCGTGCAAGAAAACCTGAATATTGATCCAGCTGTCACGTTGTTTACTAATCCGGACATGATGGAAGGCCCGTCGCTCGCAACGGTGCATCTATGCCTAGATGCCCTCGCGCGTCTGCATTGCCACCACCATGGCCTGAGCCGTGAGCAGCAAGAAGCAGTCTTACCCTATCGTTACCACCCATTTTTGTCGCCGCAAATGGGCGTGATCTCGCGCACGTTGAACCGTATGGCACTCGAACCCTTTATGCGCAAACACCCGGGTATTATTCCTCCCGACGTGGCGCAGGTTTATCAGCGAACTGTTAGCGAGTGGCCCAAGTTGCTGAAATATTGGTTTGGCGGCCCGCTATCACTACTGCATGGCGATAGTCACCTTGGGAATTTTTTTGTGAATGGCAACGAGATGGGCATGCTGGATTGGCAGGCCGCGCATTGGGGCAAGGGTATTCGCGATGTGCAGTACTTTCTTTCCAATTCGTTGCCTTCAGGTGTACTGGCAAGTTGTGAACGTGACCTGGTAACTTATTATGCCGGCCAACGTGCTCACTATGGTGCTCCTTTGGATGCATCGGATGCTTGGGAGGAGTATCGTAGTTTTAGTTTTCATCCCCTCATGACGCTTATTGTGTCAATCGGTTTTGGCGGGCTGAATGAGGAGCAAAACACTGTGTTTACTGAAGTTCTGCGTCGCGCAGTCGCCTCAGTACAGCGTTTAGACTACGCTCATTGGCTAAAGGGTTATCTTGCCAACGCTTGATGGTGTACAACGGTTTTGACGAGTTAACTCATCGTGACCGATCAAATTCCGCGGACGGTAATCAAGTTAAAGCCATTCCTCATTCTTCAAACGCACTCATCCTCAGATCCCGATAATGTTGAGCCTTGACCAGATGTCTACCGAGATTGAATAAATTGCTGACAGCAGCATGGACACCCAGAAATCTCTGCGCTTGACCGACCAATTTGAATCTTCGCATCCCTCGCTCCCTCACCCTGGTCGCCTCGTGAGACTGCTCAGCCCGATTATTCTCATACTGCTGGGTACTGTGGATCACCTCGGGCATTAACTCCCGGTGAGCAACGCCATAACTGCGCAGTTTATCCGTCACGATTTTCCTGGGTTCACTGCCATGGTTATGTAGCAACCGCTTGAAGAACCGTTTAGCCGCAGCCCCATTCCGCCTAGCCCGTAGATACACATCAACAACCTCGCCTTCCTGATCCACTACTCGCCATAGGTAGTGCTGCTTACCGCTGATCTGAATGGTCCGGCACACCGGCGAAAACTTCATCGATGTAGAAGGTATCGCCGTAGCCCCGATGCTTTTTCTTCAATCGGCGGGCATAAATGGCTCCAAACTTGAGACACCAGAGACGGATCGCTTCTCGGGATACGGTGATACCGCGCTCGGCGAGAAGGTCCTCGATATCACGGTGACTTAGATTGAAGCGGTAGTAAAGCCAGACGGCGTAGCTGATGATATCGGGTGGGAATCGGTGTCGCTTGTAGGTAGTGATGGGGCGATTCCATCAATTTCGGGAAGTTAAGTTGGCAGTACCCCCTAGTTGCCTATCGGCAGTATGATCGTGATTCGGGCGCCATCATTGAAGTTCTCTGCAAAAATTCTTCCGCCCATGTCGCGGACAATGCCATAACTTACCGATAGTCCTAAGCCTGTTCCCTCGCCTATTTTTTTGGTTGTATAAAACGGTTCAAAAATACGCTCGAGTATGTCTTTTGGAATGCCGCCGCCAGTATCTTCAGTTGTAATGCGCACATTTTCGTCATCCGCACTCACACCTAATAAAATCTTGGCGGGGACATCTTTGTCAGACATCGCATCTCGAGCATTGGCAAGCAAATTCAAGATTACCTGTTCCAATTGTATGACATGTCCCAAAATAGATGGGCAGCTCTTAGGAAGCTCAGTCACAATCTCAATGCCAGACAGCCGTAATTGTGTGCCCATCAGGTCAAGCGCGTTCTCAACTGCAAGTCGAGGATCAATGACTTCAGGTTCTTCTTTCGCTTCGCGCCCAAACATTCTCAAATGTTGGATAATAGCAGCAGCTCGACCTGTCTGCGCTATTATGCGGTTTAGCTTTTTCTCCAGATATTCGGGGTCAGCCGTGTCTGTCGCTATCTTCCTGCGGCCATTTTCTGCTGCCACACGAATCACATTCAGTGGCTGGTTCAATTCGTGGGCAACTGAAGTCGCCATTTCGCCCAGAGTTGCCAGCTTAGACGCCTGTATTATTTGAGCTGATGCTTCTTTTCGCTCCTTTTCCTGTTCTATCTGCATCCTATTTAGCTCTGTAATATCCTGACCTACGCCGACCACGCCGATGATTTTACCTGATACATCTTTACGCGCTGTTGAATTGAGCAAAATAGAGATACTCTCCCCAGATTTCGTGATCAGGTCTAGTTCAAAGTTGGAAATTTCTTCGCCCATCATTGTATTGTTCAGAACATCTGCGATCGAAGCCCTGTAGTCGTTAGTGCGAAAGAGCGCATCACCAGGAAAAGCTGTAGCAAAGCTGAGCCCTTCTAACTCAGTTTTTTTGTAGCCTGTAATTTTTTCCGCCTGTTGATTCCATTCATTGATTTTTCCTTCTGAATCTACGCCAAAGATCGGAGCGTTGGCCGTATCAATCAAAATGGTCAAATCGCGCGCAATATTTGCGCTCTTGATTAGCGACAAACTGAGTTGATGAGACTTCGAACGTACACCTGTGACTAAACGCAGGACCACATACGAAGCAGAGATTCCGCAAAATAAAATCCACCCCAAAGCTAGGAAGCCCTCGCGCCCCTCGTTATAGGGTCTGATGCCAGTAGGGATAAGCGGTTCGATTAAAAAGGCGAGATGCGGCAAAAAGAGAAAAAGAGCAGTGGCAACGGACGAAAGAATGAGTCCTTTAACGCCAAAGCCGACTGAGCATAAGACTATTGCCAAAACGAAGGAGGCTTCCCCTGATTGAGAGATGCCGTGCTGTAGATTGGCAGACGCGCCGATTGTCATGCAACCCACTACAACAATAACGAGTTTGTGGCGCGACAATATGGGTATGAAGCAACTCAATACGAATAAAAGTGCGACACTACAATGAAATGAGTACAACGTGAGCCAGCCAGTTTGAAAGTATCGAACAAGGCTGAACGGCAGCAGCAGAAGGATAACTGCAGTAAGCCAATAAAAATATTTATCTGTAATTGGTTCCAAAATCTCTTTCAGAGGAACGATTTTAGCGTGCATTTTCTTGTTTGCCTTAAGCTGCCGAGGACCCGGCTAGGGTTCTAGTAATTAAAGTTCATGAATCGATAATAATCAAGCGCGTTGTCTTAGCCAACCACACTGATCCACGGCTCGACACAGGTAATACTGCTTGCCATTGATCCGGAAGAAAATTTCATCGATGTAAAATCTATCGCCGTAGCCTCGATGCTTCCGCTTGAATTTTCGGAAATAGTTAGCTTCGCATTTGATACACCACAGACGGATGGCTTCTCTTGATAAAGTGATACCACGTTCAGCGGCGATATCTTCAATATCGCGGTGGCTGAGATTGAAGCGATAGTAGAGCCAAACGGCGTAGGAAAATGATATCGGGTAGAAACCTGTGACGCTTATAGATAGCCATCAACAGAGTCTACCAATTTCGTCCGAAAACTAGTAGGCTACATGAAGGGCACCGGCTTATCACGCCAAACAGGCGTGAGATTTAACTGACTGTAAGTAAAAAACATAACCTCCTGCGCCGCTACATTGCCAAGCCAAAGCTGGCAATTGACCGCCATGTCATCAGTATCATACCGCAACAGAGGCATTGCTAAATTGACCGCCCCTGTCACAAGAATTTTTCCTTTTTCTCTTGGTTTGCACCACTCCCCAATTTTCCTTAACAATCTCCACGTGAAAAAATTCATCGTGTACATGGTATTTTCAGAGTAATACACCCACCTATACAAAACCCTCGTCCCTAAATAAGATAAAAGTCTGCTATGCTCAAGCCATAATGAAAATACCGACCCCCAAAGCTTTCGAGCGACGCCCTTACGCTCAAGAGCAATTTAAAGCTATCACTGCCTGGGCAAAAGATAATCATCCATTCTATCGAAAATGGCTACAAAACTGCGAAGAAAGTGTGCCCTTACTAAGCCGTGTCGACATTCTCGAGAATAATGATCAACTGTTAGACGGTCATGCCGTCACTGCCACCACCTCAGGTTCTACCGGCGTACCGGTCAAAACTGCCTGGTCCAAGGATCGTATGGCGTTAGAAGGTGAAGTTACTAACCGTTTTATATCCTGGTTGGGGGGACGTCTTGGGGTCACCCGTTTTATACATACCGATAATCCCGGTGAAGACTGTCGGGACGTCAAAACGCCGGTGGCTGAGCAGTTGGCTTTTATTAAGCAGCGTTTCACACAGCATAAGGCAACCGCCATTACAACCTATCCGAGCAACGCTGAGCGTTTGTGTCATGCAGTATTTGAGCAGGGCCTTGATATGCACTTTGTCCAGCGGTTTGGTGTTTTCGCTGAAGTGTTTGAGCCTTATCAGGAAGCGTTAATTAAACAAGCTTTTCCTAATGCACAAATCTGGAGTACTTATAGTGCGCAAGAAGTGGGCATGATTGCTGGCCGTTGCCCCCATCACCCCAAGTATCATCACGTGCTAGCTGGTAAACTCGGAGTAGAGATTTTAAATGACGATAACGAACCCTGTGCGCAAGATGAAGTCGGACGGGTTGTCATCACTGATTTTTTTAATACGGCCATGCCGTTGATACGTTACGATATCGGTGACCTAGCAGCCTGGGGCGAATGCCCCTGCGGTAAAATTGATTTCCCCGCTTTTTCAACTATTCTCGGAAAAATTCGTGGCTCTTTATTGCATCGCAATGGTGAGCGCGTGCCTTTTACGGAGTTATCGGTTGCCTTAAGAAATATTGAAGGCATGCGGCAGTATCAGGTGATTCAGGATGACGTTGAACATTTTACCGTGCGTTTGGTGCATTTAGCTAATGAGCTTACTAATAGTTTGCACCAACAGGTTGAGGCAGCCTTTCAGCAGCATTTTTCTTATTTGCCTAAATTGACTGTTATAATGGAAAACGAAATAGAAAGGGAAAAAAACGGTAAATTTTATTCTTCAAAATGCACTGTTTAGGTTTTTTTGCCTTTTGCGTAAATTAATTCCCAGGGCAATTGCCACTGATTGTTAGTTTCTGAAAAGTGCAATCCCAATCGGTCCAATTGGATGGCAACGTCTTCAACTTCGACTGTGGTTAAATAAAATAAATCTTTGCAAAAAAAAGCGGCGCCTTCGCGTTTTTCAAACTGCCAATAAAGCTTCACGACTTCTTCATTGCAATCTTCCAAACCCTGCTCCTGCATTAATTCGGTGAATTCGCCCGCTGCAAAAAAAATACCGTCATGACCCTGAGGCGTGTGAAAATCAACAAAACCGTTTAAAAAATCTCCAGTCACACTGCCCAAGGCAACATCGGCAACCGCCAATTCGCCACCGGCTTTTAAAAGCCTGCTCCATTCTTTCAATACGGGACGACGGTTGGCAATGTGGTGCAGACCAGCCAGACTGCCAATGGCATCAAAGCTGCGATCTGCAAGAGGAATACTATCGACAGGACAATTCACGGTAGTAAAAGAGGAGTCAATCATTTGACCAAAAGTGGCTGAAGGCTCAATACAACTAATGGCAATACTGCGTTGTAATTCTTCGACACCATCTGCGAGGTATCCTCCACCGGCAGGAACATCACAAAAGCTGGTTTTATCGCTTAAATCAAGACGCGATAACAAAGCAGTACGCTCCAATAATCTTGCGATAGGGTAGTCCCGGCAAGCCCGGTTATAGTGAGCTCCACGAAAATCGAAAATATCAGTGTAATCGAGCTTATTCATTGATTATCATCGCATCCATTGAACATTTCTTCGCGGTTTTATTTTAACAGCTATTCGGTAAATGGGCTATGCAGTTGATTTTATAGCTTCATTCGACAATATTATTGCAACGTTAATTCTAAACAAATTATTCCTGTCCCCGGATAATTTTTTTACCACGAAAATCGTCACCTATCGATCTCAATGCATCATGAAAACAAAAAACGGAAAGCTAAAGAATGCAATAGTCAGCATGGAGTGTGCGGAGTCAAAGAATGAGTGACCTGTACCAAGTCAGTACCGCCTGAATACATCAGCGCCTATTTGGACTAGCATATCTTCGATATCGCGGATATTAAAATTGAAACGAGAGTAAGGCCAGGCTGCGTAGCTGCTGATCTCGGAAAATAATCGCTGACGTTAATAGGTATTCATGTGCCAATTCTCGCTATTTAGTTCAGCTAACTTGGCGTTCCCCTTTATTTAGACGACAGCCGCCCAATCCCGAACAAGCTCAGCGCTTTGTAAAATATCAGAGAGGGGTGAGCGACAATGTCTATAACTTTCTGTGTCAGCGGATGTCGCTGGCGTTGAATAAGCGAATGGCGTTGACTATTTCCCTGAACCAATTGGTCAGCAATAAAATCGATACTTTGTTCACTGAAACTTCTATACCTTTCAACTTCTATTTGTTCAGGGCGACCAAGGTCAATGTCATATTCTTGTTCGACCCATTGGACATCTACCTCGACACTTTCTTTAACCAAGTTATAGACTTCTGCTGGCGCACGATATGGTCTGCCGGGTAAATCTCTAAAGTAATCAATATCGACCAAAGTTCTAGCTGGGTTTCTAGCGCCCGCGAGCATAACAGGGCGTTGTCGATTAACACTGCTTAAAAGTAGTGCGCCTTCATGGCTTATACTCGTGTTTATCGGTTTGCTTTTGGGGAAATCGTCATCTGCAACAATCCCTATTTGCCGAAAGAATGCTGCCGTCAGTCCACAATCTTGTTGCACAGCATCCGCGAAGCTGTATGCAATTAAATTTTCTTTGCCAAAGGCATTTTCGAGTCTCGTAAACAGCTTTTTGAACAGATAGTGCGGGGGATTAGTGTACATAGTCTCCAGGTCTTCGCCTTTTTTCAACCGTTGCTGAATTTCGCTTGAAAGTGCGTGCACTGGATGTCTTAAGCAAGCAACTACAGTAATCGACTCGGAAAGCTCGTTTAGCCAGTTAAAGAGTTCGGTCATTTGAGCCTGTCGAAAGTGCCCTACACTCTCCGCGGAAAGTAGTAGTTGATCCGCTGGAGTCTTTTCAAAGCTGCGCAAAAGTCGATTCATCGTAAGCTTATTGAACTTATCGATCGCTTGCTGATCGGGTATACCAATTTCAGATAACCTTTGACGAACCGCTGGTGCGTTAGAAAAAAGAGCCCGAAGTAGAACGGAATGGTTGCCTTCATAACGATCAGCGTGAGAAAAGCGCCGCGGATAATGCACATCGTACTTGGTCTCAAGCAATTCGGCGTTAGCCAGAATGTCTTGTTGAATAGTTGTGGTGCCTGTTTTTCCTAGTCCGATATGAAGAAACAGTTGCTTGAATTTTTTTGCATGCATTCTGAAAGACCGTTATTGATAATTACCTATCGTTTCTCAGTTCGACGCAAGTCTATTTGCGGCAAAGCCACTATACAAGAACAAAATGACGGAGCGGGGCCCCAGCATGCGATGCCCGCTTTCGCCTCACAGCGCATATTCTGATATAACTCCGTTCGAATAGTTGATCTCGCTGAACTCTGTTATGAGCACACATGCCTAAACGAAACCGACCATCAAAGCTTTGCCCCGTTTGCCTGCGCGAATTCGACTGGCGAAAAAAATGGGAGCGCGATTGGGAACAGGTTAAATACTGCTCAAAAAAATGCCGCAGTAGTCGCTCAACGGGAAAAACGGTGAATACCACCAGCGAAACATAGTAGCCGCGCCGCAAGCATTAGCTTATCGTTAGTGACCGCTTTGCAGATATCATAGATCCACACCAGTCAGTTGGCTGCCAACACGGTCCCTTACTGGATATTACGGAAGTCACAATATTTCGCACATGCTGAATTTCGTCATCCAAATGTGCCTCCACCCACATCTCTTCCCCAACGGCCATATGCCCACTGACACCGGCGGGATAACTATTCAGGTCGACCAACACGCCATAAACCCACATTTTTTCGCTGAGCACATTGTTCTCTATTAGGCGCTATTTACGTAAATGCATATCTGACTGGCATAGACTTGAGTCCACCGACGAACATCGCTTCAACCCACTTAGGCTCTGCTGCCAGCTCTATCCAGTCAATCCGAGAGAGCAGTACCTTGAAAAATATTTCTATTTCCAGCACCGCAAGGTGTTGACCAAGGCACATATGACCCCCGTAGCCAAACGCCATCTGGTTACGATTGTCGCGCTCAATGTCGAATTTATGAGGATCAACGATAGCGCGCTCGTCTCGATTCGCTGCGGGATACCAAATGGCAAGACTCTCGCCTTTGCGTATTATTTGGCCGTGAAATTCTACGTCTTCGGTGCAGGTGCGCATCATGTGGCGAACGGGCGACACCCAGCGAATCATTTCGCGCGCTGCGGCGTTAGCCAGATCTGGATTCGCACGCAGTTTATCCAATTGCTCAGGAAAATCGAGCAATGCCTTCAAACCGCCGCTGGTTGTCGCCGAAGTTGTGTCGTGGCCGGCAGTAGCGGTAATAATGAAATAGCTGATTTGGTCAAGTTCTTCCATTGGTGACCCGTCAACGATCGCATTGGCAAGCACTGTAGCGAGGTCATCCGTAGGGTTATTCTTACGGTCTTCTACCACATTTTTGAAATAAGCGAAAAAATCAAGCAATACACCCATGCCGTCACCTACCTCGTTACCGCGGCCTTGATCTGGGTCCTGACCGCCGAACAACTCCTGGGTAAGCTTCAACATCATTTGTTCTTCTTCTGGCACAACCCCAATAATTTTCATAATGATGCGAAGAGGGTAAAGCAAGGCCACGTCCTTTACGAAATCGCATTCGCCACCCATGGCTTCCATTTTGTCCACATACTCATGTGCGATAGCCTCGATCATGGGTGTGAGCTTGCCGATGGGCGTTGGCTTGAACCAATCTCGAGTAACACTTCTAAGCTTGCGGTGTTTGGGGTTGTCCATGTGAATCAGGGTTTCCAAGCCATTACGGGTGCCAAATTGCTCTAGCAACATTTTCTCGAATTCTTGCGGCACGATGACTGTGCGTGGATTGTTAATAAACAAGTCGTTGTTCTGACTGACGTACTTAACGTCCTCGTGGCGGGTCAATACCCAGAAGGGCTCATAATCAGGATGATCAAGATAAACCACTGGGTCATTGTCCCGAAGGTGATCGAACAGAGCGTGCATCGTAGTTTCATTTCCCATAATGGCTGGGTCTAGGATATCGGTCGAGCGATGCATGAAAAGTCTCCAAATCTGTAGCTGAGTGTGCGGAAAATGCCGAGCGCGTGATTTTACCCAATATCAGGAAATCTTGCTCAGCTATCGCCATCGTCTGACTGAATCAGACAATTCTGGCAAAAGGACGAAGCCTACCGCTAATACCGTGACTTTGACAACGACTGAGCGCCATTTCGCCACCCACTGTGTACACCGCCATGAATGTTGAGTGACGCCTGCCCTTAGTGGAAGGCAAACCTGGAGATTCATTTGCCGATGCTGTCAATTATGGGAAGTTAATTTGGCCATGCCGGATGGAGAAGTAATATTAAGGAAATTCTGAGCCCAATCTTCTGACCCCTACTGTTGCTGAGGTCGGTTGATCAAAAAAAGCCCCGCTGACAAGGAGGTCGCCGGCGGGGCTCAGGTTAGCCGAAATGCGCTGTCGGGTAACCTACTAGCCGATAGCTCTATGGTCACTAAAGGGTAGCTGCGGACACTCTAACCAAACATTGTCTACTGATTGTCAACGCATCTAGTAAAAGTATGTAAATGAAATGGGCTAATTACCTCCGAATTGCAGCAAGGAAACGGCCGTTGTTGAAAAGGCGACGGCGTACGCCAATATATCACTGCGTTCCACTCTTTGAAGGCCTGCAGCCTCACTCTGAACTTGCAGTGTTCAGGGCGTTTGACCGGCATTCAATGCAGTCAGCGCCTGGTAGGTTGCTACTTTCATCCGAAACTGAGTCGGCCACGGAGAAGCCACCAATTGAGTCATGACGATTGCGATCAGGTCTTCCTCAGGATCGATGATGAATTTTGTGTCAGCTATTCCGCCCCATGAATACTCACCCTGGGATGTCACTACGCCACTGATAGCAGGCTCCAGCATTACGCCAAAACCCAAACCAAACCACTGACCGGGATACAGGTGAGACTCCGGGAACTCATTAAAGCCATTGTTGCGCACTTCAGGCGTGAGATGATTGCGTGTCATGTACTGAACGGTTTTTGGCCCCAGAATACGCACCCCATTGTAACTGCCACCCCTGCGCAACATGTCACAGAAGATCATGTAATCCATAGCCGATGACACCAATCCTCCAGCGCCCAGAAAGAGTGTCACATTACTGTAGGCTGGCAACATCCCTACTGGCGCAGGTATAAGCCGGTTGTCTTGCGGATCCCAAAGATGATTTCCCGCGAGCCGTAACAACTTATCCTCAGGCACCTCAAAAAACGTATCATTCATTCCAAGGGGTGTGAAAATTCTTTCCTTGAAGAAAACATCCAGCGCCTTGCCACTAAGCTTTTCGATCAGAGCACCCAGTACATTAGTTGCAGCGCTGTAGTGGTAACGGGTTCCCGGCTCATAACGCAGCGGCAGTTGAGCCAAAGCATCAATATAAGCATCCAAATCGGGGCTCCAATTTAATTTCGCTTGCTCATACATGGCATCAACAGGATTATCTGGCCTGAAAGTCGTCGTCATTCCAGCGGTGTGGGTAAACAGCTGTTCAATCGTGACTTCGTAGCCGGCTTCCTCTATTTCTCCATCGTTATAAATACGAAGATCACCCAACTGTGGAAGGTATTTTGATACCTTGTCAGTCATCTGAAATGCACCCTCCTCATACAGCATCATCAATGCCACTGAAGTGATGGGCTTGGTCATGGAAAAAATTCTGAACAGGGCATCTGTAGTCATGGGTCTTTCATCGTCCACGCCATAGCGACCGGCTGCCTCAAAGTGAACGATTTTCCCATGGCGCGCCACCATGGTTACTACCCCTGCATGCTCGCCTCTGGCCACCTGGCCCTGCGCAAAATCAGTGATTTTCTGCAGGCGTTCACTGGAGAATCCAACCGACTCAGGAACGGCCATTTCAAGCCCGTCGTTGAGTGTGCTACCCGCAGCAAGCATCGAATAAAAAAGCGCTGTGACCAAGGTAACAACAAACTTCATATTAAATCTCCAAATTGATGGCTGCGCCGCAATCAGGCAATGATCGGCGCCCATGAACATTAATGGGCGAGCCACCAATGATACAGGTGAATTTAAAGGTATTGCTTAGGCCCCCACGGGTGCCCGCTTTTGCAGTTGCAGACTCGTACGCACCTCGGCAGCGGTCATCAGCGTCGCTCCCAGATTGGTAGCGATGGTAGCCGCTCGCTCGACCAATTGAGCGTTAGTGGCCAACTCGCCCGGGCCCAGCCAGAGGTTATCCTCCAGACCAACCCTGATATTGCCACCGGCGAGCATGGCGGCGGCTACAAAGGGCATTTGGTTACGGCCGATTGAAAATGCCGAGAAACTCCAGTCTGCCGGTGTATTGTTGACCATCGCCATAAAAGTATTCAAATCGTCCGGCGCTCCCCAGGGGATTCCCATGCACATCTGTATTAACACCGGTGCCTCGATAACGCCCTCTTCAACCAGCTGGCGGGCAAACCATAAATGCCCGGTATCAAACACCTCGATCTCAGCCCGAACACCAAGGTCAGTGATCATTTGGCCCATAGCACGTAACGTACCCGGCGTATTCGTCATCACATAGTCTGCTTCGGCAAAATTCATGGTCCCGCAGTCCAGGGTACAAATTTCGGGCAAGCACTCAGCAACATGAGCCATGCGCTCAGTAGCCCCCACCATATCGGTACCTTCAGCATTCAGGGGCAGAGGCGATTCTGGGTCACCAAACACCATGTCACCCCCCATACCCGCCGTCAGATTTACCACGACATCGGTGTTGGAATCACGGATACGGTCAACCACTTCACGGTACAAATCAGTGCGCCGACTTGGTGCACCCGTGTCGGGATCACGCACGTGGCAGTGAACAACAGCGGCGCCGGCCTTGGCCGCTTCGATAGCGCTAGTGGCAATTTGCTCTGGCGAACGTGGCACGTGGGGAGATCGATCCTGGGTACCACCAGATCCGGTTACCGCGCAGGTTATGAAAGGTTTTAAATTAGCGGTTAATGGCATTAGGTCGCTCCTTTGCTAGGTAAGCTCACTTCTTTCGTAGGGTGCTTAAGATATACTGTAATTGCTAACAATAGCATCACCAAACAGATCATGCGCTTCCATCCTGTGGAAGCTGCGAGAGAGCGATGAAGATAACAGAACCCGGCAGAGAAGTTGAGGTTATACATCAAACCGACGTACTGGTTGTGGGCTCTGGTCCCGGTGGACTCGCTGCTGCGCTGGCAGCCGCAAGGGCCGGCGTCTCGGTTTGCCTACTAGAACGCTACGGTTGCTTTGGCGGCAATATCACAGCCGTTGGTGTTGAGGGCTTTGCCTGGTACAGACATGAGCAGACCATCGACAGCGAAGGCATCGGCGTGGAGTTTGAAACCCGCGCAAAGGCCATGGGGGCCGCGACACCTGAGCCACAATCTGATAGCTACGCCATTGATGGTGAGGCCTTCAAAAATGTGGCTGACATTCTGGTGATGGAAGCGGGCGTTACACCAATGCTGCACCGAATGTTTGTCGCCCCCATCATGGAAGGCAACGTCATTAAGGGTGTTATTACTGAAAGCAAAGCTGGACGCGAAGCCATATTGGCAAAGCGCGTTATCGACGCCACAGGTGACGCCGACGTTGCCCATCGCGCTGGCGCTGCGACGATCAAAACTCCAAAAGAAGACATGATTGCCGTATCGGTCATGTTCTCCATGTCTGGTGTCGACAAGTTGAAGTTCATCGAAAACATCAAGGCCAACCCCACCACTTATCGGGACTGGGACT
The DNA here is from genome assembly GCF_026262685.1 of Candidatus Seongchinamella marina. Classification (NCBI taxonomy): domain Bacteria; kingdom Pseudomonadati; phylum Pseudomonadota; class Gammaproteobacteria; order Cellvibrionales; family Halieaceae; genus Seongchinamella; species Candidatus Seongchinamella marina. Next base: position 362,116 of record NZ_SHNP01000005.1, on the reverse strand, counting down.
ATGGAGAGTGGAATGTAGAGACCTCTGGCAAAGAAGACGGCATGTTTTCACCCTTCCTGCGTAAACCTTTTGATCAGGCAAAAGAAGCAGGATTGATTCCCCAGAGTCTCAATACAATAGCCGGAACCTGGGGTGCGCTATACGACAATGGAGACCTCACCTACCTAAACCTGGTGCACTTACCCAACCTGGATGGCACTGATCCAGACGACCTGACCGAAGGGGAAATTGAAGGTCGTCGCCAGGCCATGCTGGCAGTTGAGGCACTGCAGCGTTTCAACCCCGGATGCGAAGGCGCCAAACTGCGCAATTTTGGCATGACTCTTGGAGTGCGCGATACCCGCAAGATCGACGCGCTTTATAATATGACGGCCACTGATGTTCGCCAACAGGGTCGATTCGAAGACAGCATTGGTATATTCCCTGAATTTCTTGATGGCTACGGCATTCTGATCCTGCCAACTACCGGCAGATATTTCCACTTACCTTATCGCACACTCTTACCACAGGGCGTGGAGAATCTGTTGGTTGCCGGACGCATCACCGGCGGAGATCGCGACAGTCATGCCGCAACCCGCAATATGATGTGTTGTGCAGTCACCGGCCAGGGGGCCGGAGCCGCCGCCGCTATTTCAATCAAGGATGGGAAGTCTCCAGAAGAACTCAACATCAGCCGCTTGCAGGACGAACTGAAACGTCAGTCTGCCCGCATTCATTGACCTCTAATCATCACACCAGGATGCAAATCATGCTGCTGAAAAACTTCGTCGACGGAAACTATCTGGATAATACCAGCGGTGAGCTGTTCGCCGTTATTAATCCTGCTACCGGGGAAGAGATTTATCAAGTCGAAGTCGCTGACGCTGGTGTTATCGCTGCGGCAGTCGACAGTGCGCAACGAGGTTTCGCACTATGGTCTGCGATGACAACGATCGAGCGCAGCCGAATACTGCATCGGGCCGTTGCATTACTCAGAGAACGTAACGACGAACTGGCGCGAATCGAAGTCGCCGATACCGGCAAGCCCTGGCAAGAGGCATCTACAGTAGACGTAGTTACCGGAGCAGATGCCATTGAATTTTTTGCCGGACTAGCGCCCGCTATTGAAGGCAATCAGCAGGATCTGGGAGGTGACTTCTATTACACCCGCCGCGAACCACTGGGCATATGCGCTGGAATCGGGGCCTGGAACTACCCGCTACAAATAGCCTGTTGGAAAGCGGCTCCCGCACTGGCATGTGGTAACGCTATGATCTTCAAACCATCGGAGGAAACCCCCCGCGGCGCAGTCATGTTGGCGAACATTTTCGTCGAAGCCGGCGTTCCCGCAGGCGTATTTAACGTTGTTCACGGAAATGGAGAGGTAGGCGCACAGCTAAGTTCTCACAATGAAATCGCTAAAGTGTCCTTTACGGGCGCCGTGACCACAGGACAAGCTGTGATGGCATCCGCAGCGGCAACCCTGAAAGATGTGACTATGGAACTGGGTGGAAAATCCCCTCTCATCGTCTTTGAAGACGCAGACATAGAAGAGGCCGTGTCTGCGGCCATGCTGGGTAACTTTTATACCCAGGGCGAGATTTGCACCAACGGCACCAGGGTCTTTGTTCACGATAATGTAATGCCAGCGTTTACCGAGCTACTGCTCAAGCGCATCGAAAATAATATTGTGGCGGGCGATCCAATGCGTGAAGACACCAACTTTGGCGCCCTCATATCGGCTAAGCATCGAGACAAGGTGCTGTCTTACATCGACAAAGGCATCGCTGAGGGAGCCCGCCTTTTGTGCGGTGGTAAAGCGCTGGCGCCACCCACCGCCATCAACGGCTACTTCGTGGCACCCACCGTGTTCGCAGATTGCCGAGATGACATGAGTATTGTTCGTGATGAAATTTTTGGCCCGGTGATGTCACTATTAAGTTTTTCGGATGAAGAAGAGGTTATCAGGCGGGCAAACGATACCGGCTATGGTCTTGCAGCCGGTGTCTTTACCAAAGACTTGCGCCGTGCTCACCGGGTCATACATCGTATGCAAGCGGGCATATGCTGGATTAATGCCTACGGAAACTCTCCCGCGCAAATGCCAGTGGGCGGTTATAAGCTTTCTGGAGTGGGACGTGAAAATGGCATGGAAACCCTAAAACAACTCACCCAGCTGAAATCGGTTTACGTGGGTATGACACCGCTGGAAAGCCCCTTCTGAAATCACAGTTGGGGATCGGTACACTGCCTAATCAGCTTAGCTGATCGTCAGAGTTCTGATCCTGGAGTTCACTTCATTGTGCTCGACATAGAAACCGCGCAGGTGCCGCTCACCGCTGCCAGGATCAAAGCCCTCTCGCCCATGCAACACCCGGCGGTTATCAAACATCACCATTTCACCGGGCCCCAGCGTGTGGCAGATTCGGTACTGAGGTTCTCTTATACGCTGCATCAGTCCCTGGTAAGCCTGGTAAAAATCGAGGAGTTGGGAGCTCGGCAAATCCGGAACATCAGCGATATGTGCATTAAAGGCCAGGCCCGACAAGTCACCCATTGAATCCAGCTCTATGATGCTGCGACGAAAACGCACATCATCATTTTCATCATGGAAACGCCAGGGTATTTGCAAGCCACTCAAGAGATCGAAATCATCCGGTGCCTGTGCGCGTAAGTCAGTGCATATGCGAAACCCGTCAGCAAATACGGAGGCACCACCGGTAACGCTGTTGCGCAGGCAATGCAGAAACTGATACCCGGGTACCTGCTCCTGATTGGGTAAGTCAGTGTGCAGTGGCAGAGCTAAAGCGGTGTAAGCGAGATTATTTGGCGATGGTTTATTCACAACTTCGAAGGTCGTTCCAAAGTTGGTCCGGCGCTTGAAGCCGATCAACTCACCCAGGTTCTCCCCTGCCTGATCGTCATCCTCAAGGCCGTCAAAAATAACCAGGCCATGGCGTTTGGCTTCCTGCAGCGCTTCAACCAAGGTGCTGCCTGACTCCCGGCACAGCCTCGCATCAAAAAGTGGAATCGCCGGCAGGTCTGCTGCAGACCAATAATTAAGACTGACCACGGCGGGGTCAGCACGATGCTTTCCCGGCCGGTTTTCCAGCAGCCAGTCCAGTGGGTAAATCGACTCAGACGACTTGTCGTGCCATTTCACCAGCAAGTGAGCAGACGCTTGCTGCCACGACTCCGGTGAGATATCCAGGGAGACCGATGTCAGGTCAAAAAGTCGCTCACGAGTATGAGGATGTAACTCTCCTGGATCGTTATCCCGTAACCAGATATACGGGTACGTCGCATGAGTGCCGTCAGACCAGACAAGATGAAATACGGTGGAATCGCAGTCCACTGACAATAGCTCAGACACTGATGACTATTCCTCTCGTCGCCCCAAAAGCGCCAGACCCGCCAATGTGAATAATCTGGTATGGTTTGATTATGGGCCCAGCACACGGGCGTTTCCAGTCCAACAAATATAATTAGAGACACTATGCCCACTCTTGACACAAACCCCGCAGAAATGAAGCCCAGTAACGACTGGACAGTATTCCTTCCCTCCCTGTTGTTGGTCGTGTTACTCGGCGGCGGGCTTATCGCCTACCCCGAGCAAGGCTCCCATCTCACCAGTCTCGCCATGGACTTTGTCACCGGACAGATCGGTTGGCTTTATCTCATCCTCGGTGGTGTCGCACTGATTTTTGCTGGCTGGCTGGCTTTTGGTCCCTATGGCAATGTGTTGCTGGGCCCGGAAGGCGAACCGCCCGAGTACGGCGAACTTCACTGGATAGCGATGATGTTTACCGCCGGCATAGGCGGCAGCATGATCGCCTGGGGAGTCGCAGAACCGCTGTCCTACCTGCAAACTCCCCCCTTCGGCATAGAGCCGCACTCGGCCGACGCCCTGGAGTGGGCACATGTCTATCCCATATTCCACTGGGGAATTATCCCCTGGGCCTTCTACGCTATCCCCGCTGTGCCTGTGACCTACATGCTTTACATCAAGAAAACCCCGATGATGAAAGTGAGTGCCGCCTGCGAAAGCGCTTTCCCCCTGACAAAGCACCCGGTTGCCAGTCGCCTCATCGACGTCATCATTGCCCTGGGTATTGTCGGCGGCACCGCGACTTCCCTCGGTTTGGGTGTCCCATTGGTCTCGGCAATCATTGCGGAACTGTTTGGCGTTGTAGATAACTTCACCAGCAAAATGACAGTTCTTATTCTATGGACAGTGATCTTCGGCGCCAGCGCTTACCGAGGCCTGAAAAAAGGCATCAAGGTACTCGCTGATTTCAATATGATACTTGCCTTCGCCGCCCTACTATTTGTGCTGGTTTTTGGACCCACGCTATTTATTCTCAAGCTGACGGTAAATACAGGTGGCCTGCTGATCGACAATTTTTTCCGCATGGCGTTCTGGACCGACCCTATCAGTCGCTCCGGTTTCCCTGAAGCCTGGACCATTTTTTACTGGGCCTGGTGGATTGCGTTCGCTCCTTTCGTGGGCTTGTTCCTGGGGCGCATTTCGCGAGGGCGCACCATTCGCCAGATCATTCTGGGGATCATCGGCTGGGGCACACTTGGAACCACCACCTTTCTGAGCATCATCGGTGGCTATGCGATCTACCTCGCCAAGACCGATACCCTGCCGGTAGAGGAGATCCTCGCCCAGGCCGGCATGGCGGTAGTGACAGTGCAGGCCATCAATCATTTGCCAGGTGGGAATGTTGCCTTAATGATCTTCCTGGTACTGTGCGTGATTTTTTACGCCACAACACTGGATTCGGCCGCCTACACTATCGCCAGCGTCTGCAGCAAAAATCTGCCTAATGATCAAGAGCCTCCTCGAATCAGTCGAGTCGTCTGGGCGTTCGCACTGGCGCTACTAGCGGTCGGCTTAATTGCTACCGACCGAATAAAAATTATTCAGGCTTCCACCGTGGTGTTCTCGCTGCCGCTGCTACCCGTTTTGATCTTAATGTGCGTTTCATTAGTAAAGTGGCTTAAAGCAGATTTTGGTACAACCACTAAGTGAACCAGTGAAAAAATTTCAAGAAAGCGGCATCACATTCCCAGGGCAAGCACTGTCTGCGAGCAAGGCGTCTAGCCTGGTGCCAGAATTCTACGCCTTGGCCCGGCGCATGGAGGGCTGGACAGATGGCGCCCAGATACTTAAGTCCCATCTGGTCAGCACCTGGGTCTGTGAGCTCGTGAATAACGACGCAATTCTTGATGCAGTAGAAAACCTGATAGGTCCCGACATTCTTTGCTGGGCCGCTACCTTCTTTGCCAAAGAGCCTGAAACAGATAGTTATGTGGGATGGCACCAGGATATTCATTATTGGGGGCTGGAGCCTGCTGAACAGGTGGCAACGGTCTGGCTGGGCCTGACCGACGCCCATCGTGACAATGGTGGCATGTTTTGTATTCCGGGATCGCATCAAGAGGGAGACAAGGACCACCGGCAATACCCGGATAGTGACAACATGCTATTGGGGTCTCAGCAAGTCGATATCAGCGCAGATGACCTGGCATGCAGTGTCTCGGTGGATCTTCAACCGGGGCAATTCTCGACCCACCACGCGCGTCTTTTACACGGGTCTTATGGCAACCTGTCGCAACGACCGCGAATTGGATTATCAATCAATTACATTTCTACCAAGGTGAAGCAGCAAACCAACGGTGGCAGCGACAGCGCCATGCTGGTGCGAGGAACGGACCGCTTTGGCAACTTTGCGCTGGAGCCTCGACCAGAGGCAGATTTCGACCCCGCCAGTATTGCAGCCTACAAGGCCGCCCTGTTAACACCTAGCGGCATAGGAGGCACGGACGAGAGTATCTACAATAAACGGCCGAACTTGGACCTTATTGGCTAGGTGCCTGTCGACAGGCTCTCTCTTCGCCTGATGATTAAAACAAAAACGGCAACATAAATACCGATCACGGCAAGACCAAACCATTCGATTTGCAACGGGGTGAACTGGTACAACAAGACCAGTGAAAACAGAACGCACCAATTACTGACCACGTACCAAAAGTTGCCAAAACGCTCGGCTGTCAGGCCAACATTACGGGTGTAGAGCCTGATCAAAGAATCCAGTGAATTGATGACAAACACCGTGCCCACAAGCACCATCGCCCAGCGCCAGCCAGCACCAATAAGTAACTCTGTCGAAAAGTGGTAATAAAGTACCGAGAACCAAATTGCGATAGGAATAGAGGGCACCACCAGCAGCGCAATCAATAACTGCCAGGCCTTTAGCCCACTGACGAAGCGGGATACGAATTGCCCGATCATAATGCTCCAGGCAAACCACCAGTAAAGATAGAACTGGTGGTAATCAGTCACGGGCGATACGAAGCGGTGCAAGTTAGTAAAGTAATCGCCCAGATTTCCCATGGAACCCAACAGCCCAGTAACACCCATTTCGGAAGACCACCAAACCCCCGCGATCAAACCAAAAAACAACCAGGTAGAGGAAACACTGAGCACTCTGACGAAACGAATATGGGTACTGGAGATACCTGCCAGCAATATAACGGCGGCCACCAGACCATAGCGTAATGAGTTGCTTATACCGTCGATATAATCGGGCAGATACTGCAAAAATAAAAAACCGGTAAAGGCGCAGGTGCCAATAATGACAACATCGTTAACCCATTTGACCAGCGGCAGTTCAAATATTTTAAGGCGAGGCTCCAACACGCAAAAATAGAAGGTCGTAGAAAAATAGAAACCCCAAACAAGAAAACCCCAGAAGCCGAATTCCATAGCGAGTGGATTGGCAAAAGCGTAGGCTTCTTCGCTCGCATAGAGTTCAAAGTCGACCAGCGGAAACATCACGAGGCCAACATCCAATCCAGAAGTAAACAAAATGGCTATGAAGGTAAAAAAAGGCACGGGGATTTCACCCACGCATTCAATGTCTCTCCAGTATATGGCGATAAAAATCGCCAGCAGCAGGGTCACCATCACGGCGATGCTGAGTATTAACGTCATGAAGATTAACCCCTGACCGACAAACTAGGGTGGCCCAGCTTCAACTATTAAGCCCTGTTTGGCAAAGGAATCACTGAGTATGGCATCGCGCGCTGCAGGATCCTGGCGAATGGTCAGGTCGAAGAAAGCGAGGGCTTTCTGCTGTTGCATCCGATGGGCAAGCGCAGCTCCCAATAACTCGAATTCAACATCAGGATTGAAGGCTCGCACTGCCATATTGGGCTTGAGGTCTGGCCACCAGTAGCCTCCTGAAACCCCCAGTGTCGAGTGATTAGAATTCGCTAACAAACCCCAGAATACGGGTTGGTCGCTGTCTTCAAATAAGGCGCGTAAAACCGGGTGAGGGTTTTCCACGCTGGGCAATTCTGTTTCTGCCTTGACGGCCTGTTGTTTGCCAAGACCGATAATTAAAGCGTCTTCCGCGCCGCTCAACAAGAATGTCGGCTTGCTAAGCCTGGTATATGCGATGTCTCCCTGCGCCGCCAACAACACCGACTCCTGGCCGACAGGCGCCAAGGCTTCGGGCGGCAAATTAGGCCGCTGGTCCAACAAAGCCATTGGCACCACGGCAAACCCGGCGGTAAAACGCGGCTCCATAGCAAGCCCAACCAGCGTGCTTGCTCCGCCAAAAGAGCGCCCAATCAAACCAATTCTCTCAAGTGACAAGCGGCCGGCAAAACGCCCATTAGCATTCATCTCATCCAGTGTATTGAGGGTTGCACGCAGATCATTGAGTCTCTGCAACAGTGCGCGGTCCAGTTGCTGCAAGCTCCCAATCGGGTCGTCAGGATTTGTCAGCGGAGTATAGGTCTGGCCATAGTTTTCTCGGCTGCCGTAGGTCCCCTGCTCACCTAAAAGCGGCAGTACGTCAGCCATGAGAGCGCGGAATTGTGGGTCACCACCCGACTGCGCGAGCGCGGGATCACTGCCAGTCATTGAATACGGTGAATTACCGGTGTGCTCCGGGGCAATCACAAAATAGCCGTAAGAAGCCAGGTACTCGCAAACCGTTTCCATGTTGTATCGGCTTCCGGCGTCACCGTGGGACATCACCACTACCGGCAACGCAAAGGTACCGGCTGCCAGAGGCGCATTCACCCAACTTTGCCGTTCCCGCAGAAACAACTCTTCTATTGCTGCATCAATTTCCTCGGCGGTGACCCCATCGCGGACCGTATCGGGTGTCAGATGAAAAAAAGTCGTCTCTGTCATCATCAGCCGGTGTACCTGCCTGTTGCCAAACACGTAATCGCCGTAAGTCGCGCGACGCTGTTTTCCGGCGGCCGCAACAGCGGAATCTACTGGATACCAGATTTCGGTAATCAAACTGCGCACACCGCTATCAATGCCCGCGACAGTATCGAAAGCGCGGGACTCGTCATGGATAAAAAAGGTGGACGAGCCCACCGCAAAAGGAGGCCCAGAAAGTGCTTCAGCGGTGCCAGTCGGTTCAGCGCTTACCAGTGTGTCGGGAGCCTTGTTACAGGCCACTGCAAGCAGGCAGAGCAAACCCACTAGCGACCAAAGTCCAGAATGTTTCAAACTGCTTCTCCTTATTTTCCACCACCGGAGCGACGACCTCTCAGACTATAGCAATAATGATCCTTCGCTGCGTAGCCATCCATCCGATGCGCATGCATTCATTCACACCGACGGTTGCTTTCTCACTAACAAAACACCTAAACTTTTGACCTCTCTAAGACGCCAGGGTTGATTCGATGCTACTCCCCTCCGCTGCGAAAAGTATAACCCCATGACGTCTTCGTCTATGGACCCAATGGAGTACGATTACGTCATCGTAGGCGGCGGCTCTGCTGGCTGTGTTCTTGCTAATCGACTCAGTGAAGATCCAGATACCTCGGTATTACTGCTTGAGTCGGGTGGGCGCGACCCCTTCTGGGACTGGCGTATCCGCATGCCGGCGGCGCTGGCTTACCCCATGAACGGCACCACCTACAGCTGGGATTACCAAACAGAACCCGAACCTCACCTGGATGGGCGTATCATGCATTTGCCCAGAGGCAGAGTGCTGGGCGGCTCTTCATCAATTAACGGCATGGTCTACATTCGAGGCCATGCTCAGGATTATGATCGTTGGGCAAAGGAAGACCCCGCACTGAAAAACTGGGACTATCGGCACTGCCTACCTTATTTTCGCAAGTCTTCAACCTTCGAAGCAGGTAAGAATGACTACCATGGTGATGAGGGTCCGCTGCACATCACCCGAGGCCGCGGCAAAAACCCATTGAGCCAGGCTTTTTTACAAGCGACTGCAGAGGCCGGATATCCCTACACCGAAGATATGAATGGCTTCCAACAAGAGGGCTTCGGCCCCATGGATCGTACCACCAAAGGAGGCATTCGCGGCTCTGCCTCGGTTTGCTACCTGGACCCGGTGCGCAAACGGCGTAATCTGACCATACTCACCCGAGCCACAGCGACACAGCTTACCTTGCAGGGGAATACAGTCAGCGGCGTACTATTCAATCACCGGGCAAAGCAATGCGAGGCGGTAGCAGCGAAAGAGGTCATTCTGTCGTCGGGACCTATCAACAACCCGCAATTGCTAATGCTTTCAGGTATAGGGCCGTCGGCGCATCTACAAGACATGGGCATTGAAGCTAAGCACAACTTACCGGGAGTCGGTGAAAACCTCCAAGATCACCTGGAAATTTATGTGCAAATGGAGTGTGTGCAACCGGTTTCGATTTATCGCTACTACAATTTGGTGGGCAAAGCGCTGGTGGGCGCCCAGTGGCTGTTTACCCGCACCGGACTAGGTGCCAGCAACCAGTTTGAAACAGGGGGCTTCATTCGCAGCAAGGCCGGTGTTGAGCATCCCGACCTGCAGTATCACTTCTTTCCCATGGCCGTGCGTTACGATGGTCAAAGCCCCAACAATGGCCATGGATTCCAGGCACACGTGGGCCCCATGCGATCGCGCAGCAGGGGTTGGGTGCGCCTGCGCTCCTCCAACCCTGCAGATGCACCCAAAGTATGCTTCAACTACCTTTCACACGATTCCGACTGGGAGGAGTTTCGAGCAGGGGTTCGCCTCAGCCGAGAGATATTTGAGCAGCCGGCCTTTAATGGGCTAAGGGGACGGGAATTGTCGCCAGGGCCAGATATACAGGACGATGAAGCATTAAACGCCTATTTACGCGATGCCGTGGAATCCGCCTATCACCCGTCGTGCACCTGTAAAATGGGCAGCGACGACTTATCGGTAGTGGATGAACATTGCCGTGTTATCGGGCTTAAGGGACTGCGCATTGTTGATTCATCTATAATGCCATCAATTGTCAGCGGCAATCTGAACGCCCCAACAATTATGCTGGCGGAAAAAGCAGCGGATATCATTCGCGGACGAATTCCGCTGCAGCCATCGGACGCGCCGGTCTACGTTGCGGAGAACCGCCATGAACAACAGCGATAAAATGGTGCCGCTGGTCGTACCGGATTTCGACACCTATCCAGTTACCCATCAACTGCAGCGCGCCACTCCTATTGCTCAGGGCATTGAACTACTTTGGAATGATGGACTCACCCACCAGGTACCTGTCATCTGGCTTCGAGAATTCAGCCCCGACCCAGGCACATTTCACTCTGTCACGCGCGAACAACGTATTGCCCTGACAGATATCCCGCAAGACCTTTCCATTGCACAAATGCTTATTGCCGAGGATGGATTCCTCGAAGTTGACTGGATGCCGGAAGACCTTCATAGCCGCTATCATCCTGGCTGGTTACGCTGCGCGGTGGCCGACCCCAACGACCCCATGGATAGTCTACCCGACCGTAAGCTATGGCCACTGCCAGTAACAGTTAAACCGAACTGGTTGGATGGTGCCGCCGTTTACCGCGGCGACACTGATGCGCTGAGAATATGGCTGGAAACCCTGCTGCGTGATGGCATAGGCCTACTCGATGGACTACCCGCCAATAGAGAAGTGATTCCCGCAGTTGTCGAACTCATTGGACCGATCCGCGCCAGTAACTTCGGCGATGTCTTCGAAGTCGAGAGCCTGCCAAGCGCCAATTCCAACGCCTATACTGCACTGCCCCTGAAGGTTCACAGTGACCTCGCAACCCGGGAATATATACCGGGGATGCAGTTTTTGTTTTGTCTGGAAAATGAGGCCACAGGCGGTGAAAGTCTGTTGGTGGATGGCTTTGCCGCTGCCCAGCAGCTCAACAGTGAGTCGACCGAATTCTTTGAAGTGCTAGCGACGCTCCCCGTCCCTTTTGGCACCAAGGATCGTGAGTTTGACCATCGTTATTGTGCGCCTGTGCTAGAGCATAATGCCGTTGGTGAACTGAGTTCGGTGCGTCACACCTACTGGTTGCGCTCACCGATGAGCGGCGATTTCAGTACCTTGAATACATTTTATGCCGCATACCGAAGGTTCCAGGAAATTTGCGACGATCCCGATAACCAACTGCGCTTTCGCCTTCAGCCCGGCCAGTTAATGGCCTTTGATAATCGCAGGGTATTACACGGTCGCGATGCCTTTGACCCCGAGTCTGGTCGTCGCCTATTGCGAGGCTGCTATGGTGAACGCGAAGAGGTGGAATCACGTTTGCGCATTTTATACCGCGCATTGCGAGCACAGGAACAAACACAGCAAACTGGAGTGCGGGCATGACCGACATTAGCAGGGTTGCCGTCATCGGCGCGGGCGTCATCGGCGCTGGCTGGGTTGCCCGATTCATGGAGAACGGTATCGACGTTGCGCTTTTTGACCCGGCGCCGGATGCGGCCACCAAAGTTAAGGCAGTATTGGACAACGCCGATCGCGCCTATCAAAAGCTAACTATGGCTCCACGCGCGAAGCGAGGCAATCTCGAATTTTCTCCGAGCCTGGCAGAGGCCGTGCAGGGGAAGCAACTGGTGATGGAAGCGGTGCCGGAGAGTCTGGCGCTGAAGCAATCCGTCTACAAGGACATCGAGTCTCACGTCGACGCAGGCGTCATCATTGCGTCCTCCACATCCGGCATCTTGCCGACCCAATTGCAGGAGAAGATGGCAAATCCGCAGCGGCTGCTGGTCGCACACCCTTTCAATCCGGTGTACCTGCTTCCGTTAGTAGAAATTGTGGCGGGCGAACAAACCAGTCCGAAAGTGACGGTGGCAGCAGGAGAGTTTTTCAACCAGCTTGGCATGTATTCACTGCCCATCAGAAAAGAAATCGATGCTTTTGTCGCCGATCGCTTACTCGAGGCGGTATGGCGAGAGGCGCTCTGGCTGGTCAAGGACGGTATTGCCACAACCGCTGAGATCGACGATGCGATCCGCTTTGGCTTTGGGTTGCGCTGGGCGCAGATGGGGCTGTTTGAAAGCTATCGACTGGCTGGCGGGGAAGCCGGCATGCGTCACTTCATTGCGCAGTTTGGACCTTGCCTGCAATGGCCGTGGACCAAATTAACCGATGTGCCTGAACTCACCGATGAGCTGATTGATACTATCGCCAGGCAATCCGATGAGCAGTCGGGACAATACAGCTTCAGGGAACTGGAGCGGATACGCGATGACAACCTGATTGCGATTCTCCAGGCGCTGAAGATCAATCAGTGGGGCGCAGGGGAAACCCTGGGGCGCTATGAGCAAGCTCTCTTTGATGCTGGCGCACGAGAAGAAACCGCAACGGATGAAGATCCTGGTCAACCACTGCTAACTCTGGAACGCACGGTACCGCCGGACTGGACAGACTACAACAACCACATGAATGAAAGCCGTTACCTGCAATGTTTCGCCGATGCCTCCGACGCCCTTTTACGCCGGGTTGGGGTTGATGCAGACTACGTCGCTGATAGTGGTTCTTACTTTACAGTGGAGACCCACATTCGCCACCTGGATGAAGTTGCTGCATTGCAACCAATTAAAGTGACCACCCAGGTTCTCAATGGAGTCGGTAAAAAGTTACACGTTTTTCATCGGCTGTTTCATGGTGATGGCCGGCTACTGGCGACAGCTGAACAGTTGCTTATTCATGTTGACCTGGAGTCGCGCAAGGCCTCGGAGCCAACCCCGGAAGTAAGCAAGTGGCTCACAGAAATCAGCGCCGCCCATGCCGCGCTTGATATGCCGGAGGGATGCGGCCGCGCAATTGGAGATCCGCACTAAAGACGGTTGGGGAGTGAATCAGGTCGATGCGTTTTGTCGAACCCGTTTGCGTAGCTGCCTGGCCGCGAATGCTCCCACAAAACCCATGAGAGAAAGCCCGACGAAGTAGATAACATAACCCTCTCGCCCCGGAAACCGCTCAAGCAAGGCGGCATTCAATAGAGGGAGGTATATATCCGGGGAATAGCCCACCAACGATATAACGCCAATCGCCAGTCCCTTGATACGATCGGGCACCTCGCAGCTGTCCAGGGTGGCCCAGTAAATTCCGCGCACTGCATAGGTTAAGATACCCACCAGCAACACCATACCCAGCATTAGCAGAGAGGCTGCAGAGGAAGGAAAGAAAGCCATTCCCAGCAGCGAAAATGACGCCAGCACCAGCAACACTCCCAGCACCCGCTCGCGGTCAAGCAAGTCTCCCGCAATACCCGCAGCGGCTGCGCCTATAGGTCGCATCCACAGCTTTGCCACGGTAATAGACCCCACCGCAACTGCCGTTAGGCCAAAGGTCTGCTGTAGGTATGCTGAAAAAGAATAGGTTGCCCAAAACAATTGATAACCGCAGACAATACAGATAGCGCAGAGCCAGATTTCTACCTTGCTAAACACTTGTTTTAAATCTGCCTTGAAGTTGCCACTGTGTTGATCGCCCTCCCCCGCGCTGGCATCCGACCGGTGATCATCCAGCACCAGATAGACCAGTGGGCACATGACCAGCAGTACCGCGACGTAAAGATAAATCACCAGGCGCAGTGCTTCCTCCGTGGTTTCTTGCCGCGTCTGCAGCATATAGGCGAACAGCGCGACAGCGATGGTCGCTAAAATCGCCTCGAAAAGGCCCCTACCGCCGTCCAGAAAGCCAAAGAATCGGCCTTGTTCATCCCGATGCGCCAGCAGCGCTACGATCTTAATATGCGCCGACCAAAAGGTCAGGCCGGTGGCTATGCCCCAGCCAGCGAAGATAATTTTCAACTCGGTAAACGAGGGCATGGTGGAAAACCAAAAACCCAAGAGCCCAGTCCCTGCCAGCGAAAAAGCAACCAGCAGGCGAGGAGAAGCCTTGTCGGCCAGCCAACCACTGGGCACATAGGTCAACACAAACAAAACGCCGAGCATCGCATAGCACTGACTGAGTTCGGTGATGGTGATACCAAAGGACTCGAGAATCGACACCTCAAAATTCTGGCGCAGATAGAGCAATGGATAAATCGCCCCAGCTGCCATAATGATGACTACTAGCTGGAAATAGCGATAAGCCGTTGAGTGTGTTTCAGCTGACAAAATCAGTTCTCCAATGTTCCGAGGTCATAGGCATTGTTCTGCGGCTGTGTATCCGGCCAGTTGGTTCGCCAGACTTCACGCGACACTTCGCCAACAGGCACAGGTTGACGAGCAAAGCCTGGCAGCGGCCTAAGCAAAGGCTTCACCACGGTATCGTATCGAGGTACTGAAAAATAGGGAAAACTATAGCGCTCCGCCCCACTATCGTTTTCTACCTTGTGGGGTGTCGAAACAAATCGTCCACCGGACCAAAGCTCAAGCATGTCACCGATATTCACCACCAACGCCTCCGGCGGAGCATCAACCCGCAGCCAATCGCTCCTACCCCTGCAACGCACCATAAGCCCTCCCACAGGATTAGGCGCAAGAATGGTGAGAGCATCCGTATCCTTGTGAGGATGAATGCCAAAGCCTCCGTTACCGGACGCTCGAGGCGGATAGTGCAACAGGGTCATATTGGTCAGGGGCTGCTGAAACATCGCCAGGAACGTTTCTGGCTGGATATCAAGCGCTGCGGCAAGCATAGCCAGCAAACAATGAGCAACGCGATCACAAGCCTGCCAGTATTCGCCGACCGACTGTTGCAGCCTCGCAGGACTATCCGGCCATCGATTGGGACCGTAAAGATCAAATGCATGACAAATAGGGTCACTGGGCTGTACCTGGAAGTGAAGTTTATAGCCTTCGTAGTCGTCTGCAGCGCCACCGTTACCGGGACTAAAAAACTGCCTGGGAATGTAACCGCGGTAATTGCTGCGAGTAATTTGCCAGCGTTGTTTTTGCTCCAACGGCAATGAAAAAAATTGTTTTACATCCTCATAAACCTGGCTTATCAACCGTTCTGGAATACCGTGGCCGACAACGTACATAAAGCCAATGGATTCGCAGGCGCTCACTACAGATGCCGCCGTCGCAGATGCGTCTTGCCTGCCAGACAGCACGTCAGAAATATCGACCAGCGGCAGCTCCTGCATGAACTTAGTGAAGTGCCCCGGCAGCGGGTATGGGGCCGGGTGGCACGACCTCATAACCAGCCTCCTCCGGCTCAAGGTCGCTCATCTGAGCAGGAAAGCCTTCCGCCAGTACTCGGGTATCACAGGCCTCTTCGAGACGTCGTATGATGTTTGGCGACCACTCCCGCTCGCCAAAGCGCGACTGTCCATCTTCGAAGATCTCAATCAGTTGGGGCGATATCTCAAGCGGCACTCCGGCCTCCTCGGCCATACTTTGGAACAGGCCAATGTCTTTTAACACCAGATCCATGGTGAAATTAATATCGCGACTGCCATTAAGAATCACCTGGCTTTCGGTCTCGTGGACAAAGGAGTTTCCAGAGGAGATTCTTATCGCTTCATACACAGTGGCAAGATCCAGATCGCTTTTGCTGGCAGTCACCAGCGCTTCACATAAGGTCACCAGATTAGCGGTGGCGAGATAGTTGGTCATCACCTTAATTTTTGATGCGCTTCCCAGAGGACCGCTGTGCAACACTCGCCTGCCCAAAATAGTGAGCAATGGCAGGATGGCATCAAACACCGAGCGCTCACAACCGGCGAGAATGGCGATGTTGCCGGTCGCCGCGCGATGACAGCCGCCGGAAACAGGACAGTCTGCGGGTTGGGCACCAAGATCTTTCACCTTTTGCCCCAATCGCTGGACTTCCCTGTAATCGGTGGTACTCATTTCTATCCATATCTTACCCGGCCCCAGTGCCTCCAGAAGGCCTCCTTCACCCTCCATCACCTCGGCGCAGGCCGCCGGGCTGGGCAAACAGGTAATGATCACGTCAGCCGCTTGCGCCATCGCCGCCGGCGAATCTGCCCATTGCGCGCCAGCATCGAGGAACGGCTTGGCCAGGCCCTCATCAAGATCACGCACCATCAAAGAAACATCGTTGCGCAGCAGACTACCTGCTAGTTTGGCGCCGACATTGCCGAGTCCTATAAAACCCACTGTCATCATTGGCCTCACTCCATTTGTCACATTATTTAATCCGGGCTGGTCAATTGCCTGAATCAGTACAATACTGGATTAAATTGTTCAGGAAAATCAAATATGAAAGCTGCTGTCTGTCGAAGCTTTGGGCAACCACTGGAGATTGAAGAACTCACAATTGCCGAACCGGGGCCGGGCGAAATAAAGGTGCGCCTGGCTGCCTGCGCGATTTGCCACAGCGATGTCACCCTCGCTGAGGGAGGATGGGGCGGCGAACTACCAGCGGTTTACGGCCATGAAGCTTCAGGTATCGTTGAAAGCATCGGAGCTGGTGTCTCCAAGGCAAAACCCGGTGACCATGTTGTCGTCACCCTCGTCCGTTCCTGCGGCAGTTGTCACTACTGCAGCCACGACATCGAAACCCAGTGTGATGCAAGCTTCCATCTGGACGCGAACAGCCCCCTATCCGGCTCTGGCGATGAAGCGGTGTCGCAGGGGCTGAACACCGGCGCGTTCGCAGAGCAGGTGGTCGTCGAGCAGAGCCAGGTTTGTGTTATCCCCAAGGATATTCCACTGGACTCAGCCTCCATACTTGCCTGCGGCGTGCTGACCGGCTTTGGCGCGGTAACTAATACTGCTGCCATTAAACCGGGAAGCCAGGTTGCCGTAATGGGTTGTGGTGGAGTTGGCATCAACAGTATTCAGGGGGCCGTGCACTGCGAAGCATCGCGCATCATCGCGCTGGATTTATTAGACGAAAAACTGGAGCTGGCACGCCAGTTCGGGGCAACCCACACCGTCAACAGCACTGATCAGAACGCCGCGCAGCAAGTGATCGACTTAAGTGAGGGTCGAGGCGTAGATTATCTATTTGTTACCGTTGGCGCGAAGTCGGCAATCGAGCAATCACTGGGAATGCTCGCCAAGGGCGGTACTGCCGTTATTGTGGGCATGCCAGCATCTGGGGTGATGGCGCAGTATGATCCCGGTGAGTTCGCCGCGGCGGGCCAGAGCATCATTGGCTCCAAGATGGGGTCGGCGTCGGTCAGCCGGGATATCCCCGAACTGGTTAAACTCTATCAGGCAGGCAGCCTAAAACTGGATGAACTCATCAGCGGCCGCTATGCACTGGATGACATCAACGACGCCATCGCTTCGGTCCAACGCGGCGAGGCTCTGCGCAACGTGGTGATTTTTTAATGCTAATAAAGGAATTCGAAACTTTTGTGGTCGCCAACCCACCACCGCGATTCGGAGGGCGCTACTTCATTTTTATAAAGCTGGTGACTGACACCGGCATTGTCGGCTACGGCGAGGTGTATTGCGCTACCTTCAGTGCACACACCGTCGAAGCCATGCTCAAAGATACCGCCGAGCGCTTTATTATCGGTCACGACCCCTTCCATATCGAAAAACTGTGGCGCTCTGTTTACGGAGCCGGTTACACCCTGCGGCCCGATGTCTCGCTGGTGAGTGTGCTCTCCGCGTTGGAGATAGCCTGCTGGGATATTGTCGGCAAAGCCTGTGAGAAACCCGCCTACGAACTCCTGGGAGGACAGGTGCATGACCGTTTGCGCAGCTATACCTACATTTATCCTGCCCAGGGCGATGTCTACCCCGAAGACGGCGATGAAGATCATGTTTATGTTAATCCAGAGAGTGCGGCGCAACGCGCCATGGATTACGTGGCGCAGGGATTCACTGCACTGAAATTCGATCCCGCAGGACCCTACACGGTCTTTGATGGCGGTATGCCCAGTGGAGAAGAACTGGATAGGTCTGAGGCCTTCATCAAGGCGATTCGCGAGGCAGTCGGCGGCAGTGTCGACCTGCTCTTTGGAACCCATGGTCAGTTCTCTCCCGCCGGTGCTATACGACTGGCAAAGCGATTGGAAGCCTACGATCCGCTCTGGTTTGAAGAACCGATTCCACCAGAAAATACCGCTGCGATGGCGCAGGTTGCCAGTGCTACCTCAATCCCCGTGGCAACCGGTGAACGTCTGTGCACCAAGTACGAATTTGCCCGAGTGCTACAAGATCGGGCTGCATCTATTCTGCAGCTAAATCTCGGGCGTGTTGGAGGTTTGCTGGAGGCCAAGAAGATTGCGGCACTGGCGGAAGTCCACTACGCGCAGTTGGCGCCACATATGTACTGCGGCCCTATCGTCGGCGCGGCCAACATCCAGCTGGCAACCTGTTCACCGAACTTCCTGATTCTGGAGGGCATTGAAACCTGGGGAGGATTCCAGGCAGAATTATTGGAAAAGCCCGTGCAATGGCAGGATGGTTACATCGTCCCCTCCCGCGAGCCGGGACTGGGCGTATCCCTCAATGAGGCGGTGGCGAGGGCAAACCCCTGGACAGGCAATGAGTTGCACCTGCAGATGGGGCTAGAGCCGGTACGCTAAACAACATCAGGTTACAGCTTTCTCGCTTAGTCCCGGTAGTGTTTTAGTGCCGGACCCAGGGCTTGTTCCAGTGGCCCCAGAAATTCAGCGAAATGGGTCCATTGCTCCGTCGCACTCTGGTAAATTGGTTGACGCACCTGCTCTGAGCTAGGCGTACGCACCGCCCGTTTGGTCTCATGAAAATCAATACAGGTCTGCTCAAAGGGCAACTCGCAATAATCAAGGATACGTCTCACCTGGGTTTCCAGGTCGGCCACCACGTCCTCATGCTGTACCCGCAGTATTCGACCCGGCAAGACATCTTGCCAGTGCGCCATTACATCAACATAAGCCCGGTAGTAACGTCCAACTTCCTCAAGGCCATAAGTAAATTCCTGCCCTTCTGCAAACAGCTGCTTGAAACCGCTAAAGCAACAGGCCATGGGATGTCTACGCGCATCGATAATTCTAGCGTTGGGTAAAATCAGTTGTATCAGCGGGATATGGCGAAAGTTATTGGGCATCTTATCGACGAAAAACAGTCCTTGCTGGCGATGCTGCCGGGTGTCTTCAATATAGTTTTCGCCTAGCTTCGTTAATTGTTCGGCGTCCATTCCCGCCAGAATGCCCGGATAGGGTGAGTTCTCCTGGTTACGTTTACGTCCATTGAGGCGATTAGCTGTACCAATAATATTAGCCAACTCCATCGTGCCATCTACCTGAGAGTGAGAGGCCAGTATCTGTTCCAGCAGCGTTGAGCCTGCCCGCGGCAAACCCACCACAAAAATGGGGGCAGAAGAATCCGCACCAAAACTTTTTCGCTGCTCAAAAAAATTCACATCAAACAGCTTCTTTTGTTCTTCCAGTTCTGCTTCAACAAACTCCGGCTTGTACCCGCTTTCTAACCTCTTAAGAGAGTTGCCTCTTTCGTAGTAGCCAAAAGAGTCCTCATAAGCTTCCCTATCCTCCAGCGCTTTGCCCAATGCAAAACAAAGATGAATTCTGTCATTGGGACTGGTGTCAGGGTCCGCCTCGCGGCTGGACATTTGCTGGATTTCTGTATCCGAAAACCGATAGGTCTTCAGATTCGCAAGACTCCAATAAGCATCACCATAATCAGGCTGGCTGCGATAGGCGCTCTGATACGAAGCGATAGCATCATCTGTCCGTCCGACAGTTTTAAGAGCATGCCCCCGCGCTGAAAAAACCTTGGGAAGGTTTCCGTGTTTCGACAGCACCTCGTCATAAATAAAGAGCGCTTCATCAAAGTTGCCGACCGCCTGCTGCTCCGCAGCAAGCGTCACTTCGTATAGTAAATTAAGGGGTTCGCTGTGATGTAACTGCCGCGCCTGATCCAGTGCCTTGTCAAATTTTTGCCGTTTGTGCAGCACCTGTACATAGTCTAATCGTGCGCGGTGATAGTCGGGATAAAATTCGATACAGCTCTCGAGCAGGAATTCTGCATCATCAAGGATTTGAAGCTTATTACCGATTTCTGCCAGCAGACGCATCGCTTCTTTGTGGTGCGGCTCCTGCTGGAGATACTGACGACAGATTTGTTCTGCAACATACAGCTTATCTTCGTAAAGTAGACTGCTGACCGTCTGCAGCTGAGGCGGCATGCCACTTAGCCAACGCACGTGGTTCTCCGCTTCCTCGGCTTTTTGTGTCGCACCGATGTACTGATATCTACCCTGCAGTGCGCGCCAACTGCCTAGTAACGCAGGATTGAGCGCTACCGCTTTTTCAAAAGCTGTTGTCGCGGCATCCGCCTCTTGCATTGCAGCCAGGTTGTGCCCGTTCTCCTGATAAGCCCTACCGTATCGCGGATGAGCGCTTATCAAGCGGGCTAGCACTTCTGCGGCGGCGGTATTGTTGGCATTTTGGCGATAACAAACGGCGAGGTAATAAAGACCTTCCCGATGCTGAGCTTGCTCCACCAAAAAATGCTGCAAAGTGCTTATAGCCGCCTGTAGTTGGCCACGCTGCAGCTGTAACTTCGCCTCTCTCAGTACTTCATCGGGCGTGCCTGATACTGTTTGGTCCTGAGCTGTCATTACCGGTAGAAAAGTCCTGTCATAGTGAACAAAAAAAGGCGCTCCCGTAGGAACGCCTTCTGTGGCTTGCGATCTTCGCTTAGCATCGCATCGCGTACATTAAAGCTTGTACGATAGTCTCAAGCCGTACGTGCGCGGACGATTAGGAGTGACCTTAACAATGTCATCCTCATTACTGATAAAGAGGTCCGCCAACTCGTTAGTCAGGTTCTCTCCAAACAAGGTAACTACCCAGTTATCACGACTGTAACCCAGCGTTGCGTCCCAGGTGCCGTAGCTGTCCATGGCGAAAGATGATCCAGAGACAATAGAGCTGATCTGGTCGTCAGTGTACTGGTATGCGAGCTGCGCAAACGCTGCGCTATCAGCACTTAAATCCCAGTCGTAGCGACCTCGAAGAACATACTGTAACTCTGGCGCAAGCGCTAAAGAACTACCCTCTGGCTCTAGACCAACAATATTGGCCGGCACCTTGGTTAACTCTGTATCGTTGTAAGAGATGTTTACAAACAGGCTGAGGTTGTCGGTAGGCACCCAGACGCTGTCAATTTCTATACCATTGATCTCAGAATCTGACACGTTGTCGATGAAGGTGAGATTGGAAATATCGAAATCGAGCACCCCGATCTGCATGGCTTCCCATTTCACATTGTAGATGGCACCGTTGAAGCGCAGTGATTGGTCAAAGAGTGACATCTTCCAACCAAGTTCTATATTGGTGACCTCATCCGACTGGTAAAAATCCGGTACGAAGGGTGGTTCACCCGGAACAACACTGGAGCCGCCGTTGCGGTTGAATCCGCCGGGGCGATAGCCCTCAGACCAGGTGCCATACACCATGATGTCGTCGTTCAGATTCCACTGCAGGTTGAATTTTAAAATAGTATCCTGGAAGTCAGCCGGGCTGGAATCCTTGAGAACTTCGTCAACATTTCTGCCCCAATCAGCATCACCGCTTCCGTAATCACGGTTGGCAAAGTTCGAGCTACCCTTCAGACCGATTTCAATGTCATAGCGACGGGCGCCCGCAGTGAATGTGAGGTCATCAGTAATATCGAAATACAACTCACCGAAAAAGGAGAGCTCCTCCTTGGCGCGGGTGAAGTCGTTAAAGAATGCTACCCCCGGGTTTCGGGCGTTGGGATTACTGGCTGTAGATCCGGTGATTGGCGCGTTCGGCGCAAAGCCCTGTTCAATTGTGGCGGGATAGTTCCAGTCACCACGCTCAACGTTTTCAGTATCGTCGTAGAACACACCCACCAGTGCACGCAGCCGCCTCTCCGCATCGGTATTCAGGCGGAACTCATGGGTGGTACGTTCCGTGTTGTAGTACTGGTCCAGGAAGAACGCCGGCTCGCCGCAATTGGCATAGCCAGGATAATCACAAATGTAATAAGGAATGAAGGGGCCGGAGTCGGCATAACCTGAGTAGTCGGAGATACCCTCTACGGTACGATCCAGGTAAGAACCGGTGTAGAGAAGATCCAGGCTGGCGATCCTGCCACTGACAGTCCAAGCGGTGAGATCGAACTCGTCATCGGCATAGTCTGGCTGGAAAGATTCTGAATTCAGGTCGCCAAGAAGTGGGTCGTAATCCCATACACCGTCAGTTTCTATCTCCTGATTGGTGTGCTGCAGTTGCAGATCCCAGTTCTCATTGGGCGCCCAGCGCAGGCCAATGCGGTAGCCCTGATAGGTTGCGTCATTGAAGTTATCCTTGACGAGACTGTCATTGCGCGCAGTAGCCCGAGTATCCGGGACAGTGCCACCAAAGCCAGGGTTAGCCAGGCTAATCTGCTTGGTGCTGCGGATGTTGTTAATGTATCCGCCTTCCTTGACGTTATAAATGGCCACGCGAGCTGCCAGGGTATCGTCGATCAGAGGGATGTTGGCATGAGCTTCCAGTGCATTGCTCTGGTCGCCATCTTTGGTATCGGAAATGGACGCATCGAAGCCAGCACTGAAGTCATTGAACTCTGGCTTGTTAGTGATCAGTCGAACCGTACCAGCCTGAGAACTGGCTCCGTATAACGTACCCTGCGGGCCTGGGAGTACTTCTACCCGATTCATATCGGTCATGTAGGGGTCGATGTTACGACCTCCCATAGAGATAGGCGCCTCATCGAGATACAGGGCAACATTGGGCTCAAGGCCGACTGCGCCAGCGATTTTAAGGCCGCCTTTGCCCGCCGATACTCCGCGGATGAAAATTTCGTTTCGGCCCGGACCTCGACCACCGGAGGTGACCCCGGCGAGATTACGAATATAATCCTTAAAATTGCCAATACCAAGGTCTTCTAGGGTTTCTTCGCCCAGAGCCTGAATGGTGATCGGGATATCCTGCGCGCTCTCAGCACGCTTGGTCGCCGTTACAATGACTTCTTCAAGTACCGCGGCTTGCACACCGCTCATACCAATAGCACTGGCGCCCACAGCGGCGGCAATAGAGTGGCTTAATCTTTTCTTTTTAAACATGGCACGTTCCCTCAAATCGGTTATTTTTTGATAGTGTGCAGACGCTTTCTTATTTACCCTTCTAATCATCAATCGATTGCGGTCTTCTTATAATTTTCACGCCTTGTCATAGTAGTTAATGAAGACGGCTAATACAAGGCCAAACGTCGGCGTTTGCGTCGCTTCTCGCACTAAAATAGGGCGCTCAATATACGTTGTCATTGATGCTCGGTTGACAATAAAGGGCTAACCAAGGTTTTACTCATCTGAGTAATCAAGTAACTTTGAGAATCCTTTACCACAGAGCAAATCAAGGTGATTGTCTACGGCTGCAAAATCTCGTATTACACTGGAAAATTAGAGACCTACCTACGCTATCGTTCTATTGATTATCAGGTCCTTCCCACTGTCGGCAATGAACAAACACTGATTGCAGAAACCGGTGTAGTGCAAATGCCCGTCGTTCAGGACAATCGCGGCAGGTGGATGACGGATACCACCCCGATCATTGCCCAGTTAGAGTCTGAACAAAGCGCTGCCAGCATTTACCCCTTGTGCCCTCTCATGAACATTATCGCGCTGTTGATTGAGGACTATGCCGATGAATGGCTATGGCGACCGGCCATGCATTTTCGTTGGAGCTACCGCGTGAGTCGCCAGTATGCGGCCGAAGTTTTGTATGACGAACTCATCAGGGACAATCCCAATCGATACATTCCACGGTTTATCGCCTTGCGTATACTAAAAGCACGCCAGTATTTTGGTTTTGTACAGGGCGACGGGGTCAACAAGCAGAGCAGAGGCCACGCTGATTCTACATATTCCAAATCATTAGAGCTCCTGGAAGCCATTTTCAAGCAGCGCCCTTTCATCCTGGGAAATACTCCTACCATCGCTGACGTAGGCTTGATGGGTCCGATGTTCAGACACTTTAGCCAGGATCCCGTCCCTGCGGAAATAATGCGCGAAACCGCTCCAAATGTATTCGAATGGGTGGCGCGCATGTGGAATTCCAAGGCAGGCGATAAAACGCCTGATTTATTAACTGAGCCCGACGCAATGCTGATCAGTTTATTGCGGGAAATCAGTGAAACCCATCTGGCACAGTTACAGCAGAACGCCAAGGCATGGAGCGACGGCAAGAATCGTTTCGAACTGAATATCCAGGGATCGACTTATAGTAACGCGCCCTCTTCCCGATATCGGGTGTGGTGCCTGGAAGAGCTGCAGCGGGCATGGGCGAGCCTGAATGCAGCCAATCAAGCTCAGCTTAAAGCAGTGTTAACGGCAGCTGAAGCGGCCATCATCTGGAATCAGGAAAATTTCAAACTATCGAATTATGACAGCGAGAGAAAAGCTCCTTTCAACAGAGCTATCTGTGTCTTTGGCGACGGCATACCGCCGCGCTAGGGCGCCGCAGGCACCTCATCGACTCGCTGCCACTCTATAGTGCGACTCATAAAACCCACTTTAACCGTGATCTTCATACGGTCCGGTGACGCTAATATGATGTCGGCATTTTTATATTCGCCCATCTTCTCAACATAGATTAGCCCGCTCCAGGTCTGAGCCTCGCCGCCTGTCGCCAGGTCCTTGAGAATTTCCCGGCCAACGCGCTCTGGAAACTTGTCGTTGCGCTCGACTGTGCCACTGCCTCTTTCCAGCTGAATCTCGATCCACCCCGGTTCATCAGCATGCTTCCAAACGCCATTAATATCATCAGCGGCAGCCTGTTGAGCGAACAACAAGACAGCGACACTCAGCATAATTCTAATCATCGTTATCCAGCCTCCAGCCTTTAGCTGTTCAGTTCACGAGCCGTCATTTTCCCAAGCTGCGACATGTGCACCTCATCCGGGCCATCGGCTATGCGCGAGAACCGGGCGAGAGTGAATACCTCAGGAATTAGCGTATCCTGGCAGACGCCTGCACCGCCGAATACCTGCATGGCTCGGTCAGCGACATTCTGCGCCATGTTCGGCGCAACAATCTTCACCATGCTGATGTAAGGAATAGCTGCCTTCATGCCCTGCGTGTCCATCACATGAGCAGCCTCCATGGTCAGTAAGCGAGCCTGCTCAATATCACAGCGACAGCGCGCAATTTCATGCTGTACGCTGGTTTTCTTGATCAACTTTTCGCCGAAGGCCTCACGCTCATCAGCTCGCGCGCACATCAGCTCAAGGCAACGCTGCGCAGCACCCACCAACCCCATGGCGTACTGGAAACGGCCCGGGCCGAGGCGCCCCTGAGCAATTTCGAAGCCGCAGCCCTCACCCTTAATCATATTGCTTGCGGGCACACGAACATTGTCGAACAAAAACTCCGCTTCGCCACCAGGCGAGTGAAGGTTATCGAATACGCGCAGCTCTCGAACCAGTTTCACTCCAGGGGTATCCCGGGGTACAAGAATCGTAGAATGTTGGCGGTGGCGATCATTCTCCGGATTAGACCTACCCATCACCAACATAATTTTACAGCGTGGATTCACCGCATTGGTGGTCCACCACTTGCGGCCATTGAGCACGTACTCGTCCCCATCGCGCGTTATCTCAAGTTCCATATTGGTGGCATCGGAAGACGCTACCTGGGGCTCGGTCATGGCGTAGGCACTGCGAATTTCGCCGGCCAGTAGGGGTTTCAACCACTGCTCCTGCTGCTCCTCGGTACCGTATTTCGCCAGCACTTCCATGTTGCCGCGATCAGGTGCATTGCAGTTAAATACCGCCTGGGCCCAAATCACTTTGCTCATCACTTCAAACAATGGAGCAATCTCTACATTCGTAAGACCGGGGCTCCAAGGCTCATACTCATGGGGCAGGAACAGGTTCCACAGACCCTCTGCTTTTGCCAGCTCTCGCAGCTCATCAAACCAGTCCGGCGTTTGCCACAGATTATCCTGGTTTAAAGTAAATTCGTTCCAGTCGTGCTCACGGGGATAAACGTGCTCCTCCATAAAAGCTTCCAGTCTGACTTTTATTTCTGCGACTCTTTCGCTGACTTCATATCCCATATGCAAAACCTCTCTGTGTATTCGATGCGGTCGTATTTATGACCGCGCTTTAAACTTTTACCGTTGACTCACTCACACATGCACAGCTCTGTTTGGCTGGCCATGGAAGTCATCCTGAATCGTATTTCCGATCAGGCCAATGACAGCATTGTCTCTACACCCGTGCCCTGCAGCAGCGCATCAACACGCGCACGGTGATCATCACCAAGGGCGCGGTAACGCTCATTGGTCCACTGTAAACACTTCGCCTGATAGGGAAAGGTCTGCTGGGTCCAGGGCGCACCATCGATCTCGGACTCCCAGGCCTTCTCGCCCGCTTGCACGGCGCGGGCATTGGCCAGCTGTGCCGGGGCGTATACCTTTCCAATCTCCTGCAACAGGCCGCGCAGGCTTTCCGGTTGATTATCGAGCCCAATCCAGTCTTCTTCTTGCGGGTCAAGCCCGCTCTGATCATTCATCTGATCGACCCAGGCCACAGTGCGCGGCGACACCTCATGGGCAATAGCCCGGGGGGTCGGATCAAAACCCACTAGCTGGGTCAACTGACCGTGAAGGCCGAAGTCGCCAGCGGCGGGCCGATTACCCAACATAAATTTCTGGTTCGCCAAATGGTTTTCCATAGCTGCAAGAAAGCGGCGATAGCTGGCATCGATCACCGGCGCAGTGATGTCATTGGAGCCCACAACATACAACCGACCGACCTGACGATCCGTAAAGAATTGCTTGAACTGCCCGAGCGTATCCGGTGGCAGGCTAACATCCATACCCAGCGGCAACAGGGTGCCCGCATTATCGGCATCCGCTTGGGGGTACCAGCGATAATGGAACATGTATTTGGTGCACCATTCGTCGGCAAAATCCTCAATCAAGTAATCGATAAAGGCCAGTGACGGATCATTGGGCAGCACAGAGCGCTCTGTGTACATCTCCTCAAGACGGCGAATAATAGGAGTGGAATCAGTTATCGCCTTCAGCTCTCCCGTCTCCTCAAAAAAGAAGGTAGGCATGAAAATGGGTTTGGGTTTTTCTACTCCCAGCAGGTCACACATCTGGTCTGGCTGACCCCAGGTCATTGAGTAAGGCACACGTCGATATCGCAGCAGAGCTACCATCTTCTGAGTGTAGGGAGAGGCGGTGCCCCCCACCAACCGGATTGGTTCCTGTGCGCTCATATGAACTCCTCTTCTACACTCCAGAAAAATTAGCGAATCTGACTTAAGCCTTTGCCGAAACATATTGACACATAAACTGCCATTATGTAAGCCTACCAAGGTGATAAATAAATTGCGAATGCTCGGCGGCAGCAAAAGCGCACAGAGGTACCCATGTACAGAGGCGACTATCAACTCATCGGCAGCGAGCTGAGTTTTTTCACCCGCAAACTGGAAGCCCAATTACGGTGTCAACAGATATCGTGGCGCTACCTGTTCAAGACCGAAGAACGCAAGGCAGAGCTGGAAGCGAAAGCCGGCACCCACTTCATCCCCCTGTTGATGACGCCTGATAAATGGCTGATCCATGACACCATCGCCATCGGACCCATGCTCAGCGAGCGTTTCAAAAAAAGAGCAGTGATACCCACGACACCATTGCAGCGCGCCTGCTGTTTTATTCTTGAGGATGCCTTTAATCACTGGCTGGGCAGAGTTTGCGTGCACTCCCGTTGGTGCTATCCCGACAACATAGCCTGGGCTGGCCCTCGTTTTGGCGCCAATATGATGCTCGACCGTTCTATCGATGAAGGCCTTTCAGCCACAGAACTGGAGCAACTGGCTCCCATTGGCCCCATGATGTACGAGGGATTTGGCAAAGCGGTTTGCGAGGCCAATGGAGTGGGTCCGCAGCAGGCGGCGGCAGTACAGGGAGATTTCAAAAACATGCTAGACGCGCTTGCCACTCATTTCGCTGACAACGATTTTCTACTGGGTGACCGACCCTGTCTGGCCGACTTCGCTCTGGCAGGCGCCAGCAAGGCTCACTTCATCTGCGACCCCGAACCAGAAAGCTGGCTGGGGCAACATCGCGATATGCTCTACAAATACACGAATCAATTTTTCGGCGACTGGCAGGGCGAACTTGCGCCCTGGCCCGCTGATGACCGGGTGCCTAAGACTCTATCGACTTTACTGGACTACCTGCAGGGCAGCTACTACCAATCAGCGCCTGCTAACATTGCCGCTGGCCTCGCCGGTGAGAAGTTTTACGAATACAACTACGGGTTCGGAACCACGCGTGCCCGCACCCAGAAACGATTGAATGTGGCGAGGATGCACGTGCAAGATGAACTATTAAAAGCAGGAGCGGCCGATAATAGGCAAGTAAAAGCCCTGTTCTCCGAACGCGGCATACTGGAATACTACTTCGCTTAAACCAGGAACAATCACGGTTTTACCACACGACAGGAATTCACCATGTCCACCCGAACCAAACTCTGGCTAGTGCCGGCCCTTCTCTATGGTATTTTCGTTTTCTGGTATACCGATTTTAGTGGCCCGTTAAGCGACAATGAGGTCGATCAGTTCGTAGCCACCATGAAAGCCAACGGCAGCGAACCAGAAACCATAGCCTTCATTCAAAAGTTCGCCCGGCAAGACAGCGGGCGCCAGTTCCTTATGGTGAATAATATCGACATGAACGAGAGCCCGCCGAACGTGGAAGGCGCCGAACCGGGCGAAAGCGCGTCTAAGCTCATGGGTCGCTACATGGCACACATGATACCTGCGCTGCTGGCCCGCGCCTGCCACCCAGTGCTTATGGGCTCTGCTGTCTACCCCACCATGGACCTGGTCGGTATCGAGGGCGCTGAAGATTGGGATCAGGCGGCACTGTTTCGTTATCGCAGCCGCCGTGCCTTACTCGAAATCGTCACCAATCCCGCATTCAACGGAAAACATCACTTTAAGACCGCGGCGCTTGATAAGACCATCGCTTATCCCATTGAAACCAGCTTGTATCTCGGCGACCCCAGGCTTTTGCTGGGGCTTATTCTCCTGGCATTAACCGCACTGGTTGACGGTTGGCGGCTTTCACGACGGCAGCTGAATAACTAAAGGCTCAGATCGCAACGTCATTTGAGCCTGCGGCTGCCACTTGACCACCATCCAGCACCAGCGTGTGACCTGTCATCCATGCGCTTGCACGAGACGATAAATAAATCGCCGCACCTGCCGCATCTTCGGCATCACCCATCCTGCCACGGGGAATAACTTCCCTCAGTCCAGCGCTGATTTTTTCATCATTGACGAGGACAGCGGTCATCTTGCTGGGGAAAAATCCTGGCGCAATGCCATTCACATTAATATTTTCGGGCGCCAGATCAACGGCCAAATGCTTAGTGAGATGAACTACTGCCGCTTTGCTGGAGGAATAGGAATAGGTTGGCATTCCAGGGTGGGTAAAGCCATTGATCGAAGCGATATTGATCACTCTGGCAGGGTCGTCATTTGTAGCGGCTGCTCTTAACGCAGGCGCTAACTGCTGAGCCAGAAAAAACAAGGATTTCACATTCAAGTCCATCACCTTGTCCCAGGCGGATTCGGTGAAATCATCGAAGCTGGCTCCCCAGGACGCTCCAGCATTGTTGATCAATATGTCAATTTTCCCCTCAGCATTTTTCACCTGTTCGGCAAATGCCACCACACCCTCATAGCTGGATAAATCAGATTGAATAGCAATGCACTGGCCAAATGCAGCCAACGTCTCCTCGGCGGCATGCAGCTCGGCTTCTTTACGCGCCGTTATGTAAACTTTGGCCCCATTTTCCAACAAACCTTTTGCCATCATTGCGCCAATGCCGCGAGAACCGCCCGTTATCACTGCCACCTTGCCCGACACATTAAATAGATTTTTCATAAATACCTTAACTTTCTCGTTTAATAAATTTTTCAACGCCTGCCATCATACTAACAGTCGCAACATCTTTCGCCGTTTCAGCTAATTTAGTTGACCAGAGTGGTACCGCCATCCACGGGAATGACTTGCCCGGTGATAAAAGCACCGGCCTGACTAGCAAGCATGAGCGCCACGCCCGCTATATCACTGGGCTCGCCCCAACGACGCATTGGAATGGTTTGAAGCTCCTCTTCAAACGCAGCTTGGTCCTGGCTAAGGAATTCCGTCATCTTGGAATAAAACCGACCCGGCGCAATCGCGTTAACTCGAACATGTGAAGGCGCCAGTTCAGTTGCCGTAATTCTGGTTAGCTGGTGTATTGCAGACTTTGAAGCCGCATAACTAAACGTGTCCAGGCCATTACCCACAATACCTGCTACAGAACCAATATTAATAATCACAGAGGTTTGTTCTGCACTCGCCCTGGCTTTCAGCAAAGGCGCGAGTGCCTGAGTGAGAAAGAACGGGCTCTTCACGTTTACATCCATCACTTTATCCCACCCCACCTCAGGGACCTGACCAAAAGGCGCTGCCCAGGCCGTTCCTGCATTGTTAACGAGCACATCAAGATAACTTTCTCGCTGATTCAGTTCGGTCACTAGTTGGGTGAGCCCCTCGGCAGTCGATACATCGCCCGGTAGCGCAATACATTCTCCAAATTGGCTCAGCTCCTTCGCAGCCTCAATACAGGGCTCTGCTTTTCTTGCCGTTATATACACTCGCTTGGCGCCAGCCTCTAGAAAACCCTGAGCCATAAAAGCACCCAGCCCGCGTGAGCCACCTGTCACCAGACATACTTTATCTTGCATCGAAAAAAGATTTTCAATCATGCTCACCGCACCCTTCAGTAGTGGGGGCAGGTCTGTCTCGAGTCGTCAAAAGACACTGCCTGCCCACGATATTTTTAGTTGGGGGTATAGACGTACTCGTCGCCTTCCACAAATTTCTCGGCCAGGGTTTTGTCGACCATCACCGGCATTTGCGTGACTGACTCATAAAGCGGACCTCGAGAACCGGCCTGATGTGCCGCAAGCAATGCCTCCAGTTCTTTCAGTTTATCAGGGTAGCTAGCTGCAAGGTTATTCTGCTCCGTGGGGTCATCCGCTAGATTGTATAGCCACTTCTGCAGACCGTCGGTGGGGCGGTCATTCAACTGTAATTTCCAGTCGCCATGGCGCACCACCTGATAGTGCCCGTTCTGCCAAAACAGGGTGTCACGATCCCAGCTTTGCGCTCCCTCGCCGGTAACAAGTGGCAGTAAACTCACGCCGTCAATTGCAACTCCCTGTGGCTTTGAAGCGCCAGCTGCAGCAGCGAGCGTCGGCATCATATCAATATGCGCAACGGGAGTATCCACAGAACTACCGGCGGCAATTCTCTCCGGCCACTTAACAAACATCGGCACGCGAAGCCCACCTTCAAACATAGTGATTTTCCAGCCGCGGAACGGACTGTTTACATCCCTGATACCGATGTAGCCTGCGCCACCGTTATCACTGGTAAAAACGACTACGGTGTTATCCGCGATGCCTTCTGCTTCCAGCGTATCAAGTATGCGGCTGACACTGCGATCAACTGCGCGAATCATGCCCGCGTAAACTCGCTTGCGGTGAGGTTCAATGCCACTGAGAGCGTCATAATCTTCTCGCGTCGACTGCAAGGGAGTATGCGGTCCCCAATGAGCGAGATAGAGGAAGAACGGGCGATTCTTGTTGGCCTTGATGACCTTGATAGACTCGTCAGTCCAGTAGTCGGTAAGATAACTTGCGGGTTTGAATTTATTCGCATCACCAGAGTTATAAGAAGCCGAAAAACCCATGCCCGCCCAGAGAAATTTGTCTATCGGGTCAAAAGGAACTTTGGCGTTGACGACATTCGGGTCGTCCTCCGGCAAATACAAACCGCTTTGCATCAGCAGGCTGTCGTCAAAGCCCTGATCGTGTGGCGCCATGCCGTTCTCGCGCCCCAGATGCCATTTGCCAATGTGTGCCGTGTAATACCCCTTTTCCTTGAGGGTTTCGGCGATGGTCACCTCGGAAGCCGGTAAACCCTTGCGCTCATAGGGCGGCTGGCTTTCCTCCAGCGCCTCATCATAAACACTGACAGGAAGCCCGCTGTCCATAGATGCGGCGACCACACCGACTATTTTAGCCATGCCTGCAGGCGTAGGGGTAAATTCAAAGCCGGTACGCGTAGGATAGCGACCGGTCATCATCATTGCTCGCGACGGAGCACAAGTACTGGCACCGGAATAGGATTGGGTGAATACCGCGCCTTCGGCAGCCAGCCGGTCAATGCCCGGCGTCTGCATGCCGCCAACTCCCCCGCCGAAGGTGGAGATGTCGTTATAGCCAAGATCATCGGCCACAATCAGGATGATATTAGGTGGCTGCTCACCGCTTGCCAATGTCTGTTCGGTAGGCCCTTGCTGCCAGGGAATTTCCCGAGTAGGGGCAACGTCGGCGTATTTTTGACTGGTCTTGTACTTGGCCAGCGCCAATATAATATCGGCTCTCTTTGACCAGGCGACTCCAACACCGACCAGCACGACAACCAGCAGAGAGGCCAGAAACTTTTTCATTGGAGCTTATCCCCAAGCCATTGGCCGGTGAACCCAGTGGTTTCGATATTGAGCTGACCCGCCAATCCGGCGCTGCGGTGAACCCCAATTTCCTGCATCTCAGGTGACTGCATCACCTCGAGCATGACCTGGCGCGAGGGCCAGACCGCCAGCCCCACCAAGTCCCACAACTCCTCTACCTCACCCAGGGCCAGGCGTTCCACGTCACCCTTGAAACCAATACCACCGCCAATGCCCTGCAGTAATTTCTTTACACCAGTTTCATATAGCTCGTAAGCCTCCCGTCCGGTGAGATCGGTTTCGCGCCCATCTTTATACTCCGCTTTTTCCTTGAACTTGAGCAGATTGACCATACAGATCGGACCCTCGGCGCCGGGTTCGAGAAAACCCATTATCTGCTCTTCATTGGGGTACACTTTGTTGACGACTTCCATCTTGATTTCCTCTAATGATATTCGTGTTCGCCAGCGGCATCTGCTCGCCGCTACAGCGCAGTGCCTGCAAGTTCCTCAGGCGATAATTTCAAGCCCCATCTCCGCCAGCGGAGCCACCATGTCACCAACTTCACCCGCCGATGCATTGGACGCATTACCCTGGCTTGCACGCTTGGCCACGCCCTGGGCGATTGCCGCCAACCGAAAGAAGCTAAACGCCAGGAAGAAATTCCAGTTGTCGATGCGATCTATCCCTCTGTACTGGCAATAGCTTGCGATGTACTCCTGTTCGCTCGGCAGGCCAAGCGACTGCAGATCAAGTCCTCCAAGGCCACCGGGGGCCATTTTTTGCTGTTCGCTCGCCGGCAGGCGCATACCCATGCATTGGTAGGCCAGGTCAGCACAGGGGTGCCCGATAGTTGACAGCTCCCAGTCCAGCACCGCTATCAACCGGCTGTTGTCCTGGGCGTACATCACGTTATCCAGCCTGAAGTCACCGTGCACCAGGGTCACCTGGCCATCATCCGCAGGCAGGTTCGCCTCCAGGTAGCTGATCAACCGGTCCATTGAACCAATTTTTTCCAACTCCGACGCCCGGTATTGGCTGCTCCACCGTCCCACCTGTCGTTCAAAGTAATTTCCCGGACGGCCATAGTCGGCCAGCCCTGCCGCTTCGAGATCGACACTGTGTATGCTCGCCAGGGTGCGCGCCATCTGGTCATACATGGCCCCGCGGGTGCTGGGATCGTCTATCTCGCCGAGTACCGGATTCCAATAGACGTTGCCGTCGCAATATTCCATCAGGTAGAACATGGAGCCGATTACCGCAGGATCCTCACACAGGTGATAGACCTCGGCGACGGGCACATCGGTGTCCCGCAGCGCGGCAAGGACACGATACTCACGGTCGACCGCATGGGCCGACTTGAGCAACTTTCCAGGCGGCTGCCGACGCAACACATAGGTACCGGAGTCAGCGTCGATCTTGAAGGTTGGATTTGACTGGCCGCCAGGGAATTTACTGGCGCTCAGCGGTCCCTTGAAGCCAGGCACATTGGCTTGCAGGTATGCGGCCAATACTCCTTCATCAAGTGTTGTTACTGAAGACATCAGGAATCCTCGCTGCTGAAAAATGCCATACGCTTGCCCCTGGGGCTCGGCACTTTGTACTCCTCGGGCAGCCTGCAGAGCCTGCCCATATGAGTGGTGCTGCCATCCGCATACTCCCATACCAGTTGGTCACCCTCCATGTAGCGCTTCACGATGACCGGCCCCCAGCCAAAGACGTGAAAATCCAGCACCCCGTTATTCCAGATCATGCTGGCCGAGGAGCGCATGCAGTATTCGTTGTTGCCGATAGTGAACGGCACAGAACCATCGGTATCGTCAGTATTAAAGCCCGCCGTACTGTTGGGGCCATAGTCGTGAATAACTCCGCTTGTAGTCACCACGACACGGCTGCCGCACTGCTCCACCCGTTCCACGTGTCCCACATGGCCGCCCTTTACCCCTAACCACAGGCCCCGGATATCTTCCGCGCCCTCTGGTAATGGCTCGGTACACTGGGCCAGGACCGGCAGGGGAAAATGCGAGTAGCCGCAGCCCGGGGTATTACCCTTGGGGATATCTGCGGCCAGTTTGCCGCTACCGTCGAGTTCCGGCAGATCACAGTAATCCAGAGTACTACCGTCACCCGCCAGGGTGGCGGGGTCCGTGGTCAGTGGCGGGCGAGAAGAAAAGTATCCCAGCCAGAACAGAAAGAGAAACAGGCAGAGTGGGATCACGACAAGGGTGGCGAGTATTTTCTTGATCATAGAGTCACGATTTCCCTCGGACTAGTTGTACTGGATTCCCGCCTTCGCGGGAATAACGCAGATGCGTGCACGCTAGCTTGCCACCAGGGCGTCGGCCATGGGCCCGAACCAGGTTTGCTTTAGGGTCTTGAAGATACCCGGCTCCTTGGTACCCAGTTGGCTGGCCAGGGTCTTGGCCTGCTCCAGCAGCTGTTCCAGAGGTGCCTTAGCGTCGGCTATGCCCGCCTCGATTGCCTCATCCGCTGTATAACGCTTGCCGGTTAGCAGCGCATCGCGGGCGGTATTGGCGGGCAGTTTACCCTGCAGTATTCCCATCATGGGGGCCGGGATGGGCACGCCCACATCGACCTCGGACACACAAAACCAACCCCTGTCCTCTCGCATGATGCGGTAATCACAGGAAAGCGCCATAAATGCACCCCCGGCAAAAGCATGGCCATTAATCGCGGCAACCGTAGGGCATGGCAGTACCAGGAATCGCTGGTGAATCTCGGCCATGCGACTGCCGAACAAGACCATCTCTTGCGGTGCCAAATGCGTTACGACCTCAAGATTCAGGCCATTACAGAAGAACTTGTCCTCTCCGGTCAGAATCAGCGCAGCGCCCTTGCCACAATCCGTCTCCACCGTATCGAGAATATCCAGCATACGCTGCTGCCACTCTGGGCAAATCACGTTAGGACCCGCGTTCATGGTCACCAGGTGAAGGTCGCCATCTTTGGTGTAATCAATCATTGTTGAATTTCCTGCAGAGAGGTTTAGGCTGCGGCGACAGCCGCCGGCTCTTGTTCCTCGGCGTTAACCAACGCGGAGAAGCGTTGCTGTTGATAATCGGCATCACCGAACAGCGTGTTGGCGATCATCAGGCGCTTGACATAGGAGCCCACCGAGAGTTCCTCGGTCATACCCATGCCGCCATGCATCTGGATGCCCTCACCGCCGATCTTGCGGCCTGCGCGGCCCACCATGACTTTCAGCGCCAGCAGGCTGCGCTGGGCGTCCTCATCCCCGGCATCCAGTGCGCATACCGCGCGGTAGAGCAGCGACTTAGTATTCTCACAGGCGGCGAACATATCAACCATGCGATGTTGCAGGGCCTGAAACGAACCAATATGGGTGCCGAACTGCTTACGGGTTTTCAGATACTCCAAAGTCTGGGTATTGAGTGATTCCATAGCACCCAAGGCGTCTGCAGCAACCGCGAGCATGGCCTGGTCTAACACGGGATTCATCAATGCGAAGCCCTCTCCGAGCCCACCGACAACGGCGTCTGCGGTGACATTATCCAGCGAAACATTCGCCGCTTCGCGCCCGTCAGTCATGCGGTAGGCAGTAGTGTTAACTCCTTCAGCGAACGCATCAACCAGGAACAGGCTCAGGCCATTCTCATCTGACTGCTCACCGGAGCTGCGCGCAAGTACAATAAGCTTCTGCGCGGCGCCGCCGTTGAGTACTACTGTTTTCTCTCCATTGAGTACCCAGTTCACACCATCCTGACGTGCGCGGGTTTTAACGTCGGTGATCATATAGCGGCTTTGTCGCTCGGCAAAGGCAAAAGCACCCTGCAGCTCACCGGCCACGATCTGCGGTATCAGTTCGCTTTTCAGTTCCTCGCTGGCGCCGGCCTGCAGCAATCCACCAAACAGTAATACTGTCGGTAGGAAAGGCTCCGCCACCAGGCCGCGACCAAATTCCTGCGTAATAACCATAGTATCGACCGGGCCACCACCAAAACCGCCGTACTCCTCGGCAAAGGGAATGGACAGCCAGCCCAGTTCCGCAAACTGTTGCCAGTTGTCCGCACTGAACCCATGCTGCAGCGCTACCGTTTCATTGCGCTGGTCGAAGGCGTAGGTTTCCTGAACGAAGCGAGCAACGCTGTCCTGGATCATGATCTGTTCTTCGGAAAGATTAAAATTCATTGCATTTCTCCTTGCGTTCTACCTACAGGCCCAGCACATGCTTGGCGGTAACATTCTTTTGTACTTCATCGGAGCCACCGTAAATCGATGAGGCGCGCCCCCGGAAATACTGCTTCTGTGCAAAATCGGCAAAATCATGACCAAGCTGGGCAGCATTCAATTCACCCTGCAAAGTCTGGCTATAATAGCCAGCGACATCCATACGCAGCTCCTGAATCGCCTGTTGAATATCGGTGCCCTGAAGTTTCAACAGCGATGACTCAGGTCCGGGCATATTGCCTTCAGCAGCTGATGCCAGTACTCGCAGCTCAGTAAATTCCAAAGCCATCAAGTCAATTTCTACCTCGGCCAAACGCCTTTCAAAGGCCGGATCCTGCAACAGCGAAGTACCGCCATTAACCTCAGCACGAGCCAGTTCGCGTAGCTGCTCCAGATTGCGTTTAGACTCCGCCACCTCGGCAATGGAGAGTCGCTCATGCACCAGCAACGACTTGGCATAAGTCCAACCTTTGCCCTCCTCGCCAATGCGGTTTTCCACTGGAACCTTCACATCTTCAAAAAACACTTCATTGAGATGATGGAAGCCATCAATCGTATTTATCGGACGCACCGTTACCCCGGGGCTTTTCATGTCAATCAACAAAAAGCTGATGCCCTCTTGTTTACGACCGCTATTGTCGGTGCGCACCAGGCAGAAAATCCAATCAGCTGCCTGCGCAAAGCTAGTCCAGATCTTGCTACCGTTAACCACGTAATTGCTACCACTGCTATCGAGCTCTGCCTTGCACGCAAGAGAAGCAAGGTCAGACCCGGCGCCGGGCTCAGAATAACCCTGACACCACCAGTCATCACTGTTGAGAATACGAGGCAAAAAGTGCGCCTTTTGCTCATCACTGCCATAGCTGTAAATAACAGGCGCCACCATGGTCACACCAAAAGGGATTGGCGCAGGGGCGCCGACCTTGCCCCGCTCCGCATTGAAAATAAAGTGCTGGGTCATGCTCCAGTCCTGCCCTCCGTACTCCACTGGCCACCCGGGCGCCATCCAGCCCCTTTCATTCAGGCGGTGCTGATATTCAATCATGCCATCTTTCAAATTCGCCGAAGCTTCTGCCCCATGCAGTTTGGACAATAATTCCTCATCCAATATATCTGCAAAAAACTGGCGGACCTCAGCCTGAAAGCCCAGTTCCTCTTCAGTAAAGCGCGTGTCCATAAAAAACTCCTGATTCTACGGCGCGGACTCACGTCCGCCGGTTATATTTAAAATTGCCCGAACACACTGTTCAGGCTGATCCTGTTGCACAAAATGTCCAGCGGGGCCGATAGTTCTGTGTTCTACACCCGCGCAGCCCGGCACTAATTTAATAAACGGCTTGTCACCGCCTGCACTCACCGGATCGTCATCAGAAAAGGCACACATAAAGGGCTTATCAAACTGTTTTAGCACCTCCCAGGCGGCCTTGTTTTCCGCGACTTCCGGCTCATCGTGGAACACCGGCACTAGCGAAGGAAAACGACGCGCGCCCGCCACGTAGGAGGCATCTGGATATGGTGCATTGAAGGCCTCTTTCTCTGCATCCGTCAGCGACGAAGCATTACCAATACTATCGATCGCATCGCCAGGACGCTGGATTTCCTCGCTTTCGGCGCAAAACTTGCGCCAGTAGAAAAACCCGGGGACGCCGGGTGCACCGCCCTCGTAGGTTCCGCGGAAGCAAGCATCCAGCTCCGATGCTTTTACCACCGGCAACGTTTTATAGGCTTCTTTCGCGAGGGCCGCGAACTCCTCAGGAACCATCCCGGCAGGTAACGCGCCATTAGCCAGCACTACCCCCGCAAAGCGCTCCGGGAACGCTGCTACGAGACGCAGGCCAATCAGGCTGCCCCAGTCTTGCAAAAATACGGTGATACCACTGAGATCCAACTGGGTCAGCCAGTCACTCATCCAGGCCACGTGGCGGGCGTAAGTGTAGTCCTCGATCTCCGTGGGCTTGTCTGAGCGGCCAAAGCCCACCAGGTCCGGCGCAATCACCCGAAAGCCTGCCTCCACCAGCGGTGGAATCATGTGGCGATACAGGTAGCTCCAGGCGGGTTGTCCGTGCAGTAACAAAACCACCTCGCCATCGGCTGGACCCTCGTCCAGGTAGTGGATCCGCAGCTTTCCCCACTCGGTGTCATCTACCTCCAAGTAATTAGGCTTGAAGGGATAATCGGGTAGCTTGTCGAATCGCTCGTCGGGTGTTCGTTTGAACTCCATCGTTTAAAAGGCTCTTCCTGTGCTAGTTAGGTCGCTTGATTTTTTTCTTAATATCGCATATTTTGTGTCATTACATTATGGCATAGATCATGCCATTACAAGATATTATTTTTAAGGGACTTATACAATGATTAAGTTGAAGCCGCTCGCATCCGCTCTAACCCTGGCTGCCTATTGCGCAAGCGCTCTTGCCCAAACACCGATGCTGGAAGAAGTTATCGTAACTGCAACCAAACGCGCTGAGAGCCTGCAGGATATCGCCGTCACCGTAACCGCCTTCAGTGCAGATACGATTCAGGAAGCCAACATCCGCGATGCCGGCGATGTGGCGGTGCTGACACCTTCACTCAATATCAATACCAATATCAGTCCCTTCAGCGCCCGTATGACCATACGCGGCATCGGCACGGCAGGCTCCACCTTCCTTGAGCCGTCTGTTGGTACCTTTGTCGATGGTGTCTATCTCAATCGCACTGGCCTCGCTGTGTCTGACCTGCTGGATATCGAGCGCATCGAGGTACTGCAGGGACCCCAGGGGACGCTCTATGGCAAGAACACCAACGCCGGAGCCATTAGCATCACCACCAAGAGGCCCAATTTCGAAGAGACCGAGGGCCACCTGGAAGCCACTGCCGGCAACTATTCCATGCAGCGGGTCACCGGCTCTCTGTCTGGCCCAATAGCAAATACCTTCGCCTACCGCGTGGCGGGTAGTTACCACGAACGCAACGGCTATCTTGAGAATCTCGCAGGCCCTGACCTCAATGATGCCGATGAATGGAACGTAGTCGGTAAGCTGCAATGGGAACCGAATGACGAACTGTCTGTTTTGCTCAAGGCCAGCCGCGTAGAGCGGGACATGAATTGCTGTTCGCCTGATTCCGTTCACGATCCGATCGCAGACCAGGCGATAATCGCGCGCGGGCAGGCGCCCCTGGGTAATGACCCCTATGATCACGTGACCTCTCAGAATATCCCAAGCCCGTTCGAGCAAGAGTCCACGGCAGCTTCAGTGCACATTGATTATGACGCCGGCTGGGGCACCATCGAATCGATCTCGGCCTGGGATGATTACGACCTCGAATCTTCCCAAGAGGCCAGCCGATCGGTACTCGATCTAACCTTCCTGAGCCAACCCCAGTCGGGCGACAGCTTCTCCCAGGAGCTGCGATTCAGCAACAGTACCGATAATATTGATTACATGGCGGGCCTCTATTACTTCACGCAAGAGACCAGTGAATTTGAAGGCAAGGGCAAGATAAGCGCCGAAATCGGCTCTGACATAAGTATCGGGGGACTGATCTTTGGTGCACAGTTGCCGTTGATCGTTGCGGCGGGAGATTATGGGATCCAGGACAGCCTCTTTGAAACCGAAACCATGGCCCTATTCGGCCGCGCTACCTGGCATATAGGCGACAATTGGCACCTCACGGGCGGCCTGCGATGGAGCGACGAAGAGAAAGACGCGGACCTGTTTGTCGATGTAGAATCTACCGCAATCACCGCCCAGAACCCGGAAAATATCCCGCCGCCGATCCTTGCCCTGCTGGCTCAAAATGGTATCTTTCCACCCTTCTCACTGCTGTCATCAGCACGCCCGGAGATCGACGATTCCTTTAACCGCAGTAGCGACAATGTCGACTGGCTCGGCAGCGTCAGTTACGACCTCAGCATCGACACCCTATTATTCGCTAGCGCCTCTACGGGAACCAAGTCTGGGGGATTCAATGGCGTGGCCGGTGAACCGGGGGATCGGGAATTTAATGACGAAGAGACTACCAGCTATGAGTTGGGCATCAAAACTACCCTGCTGGATTCACGGCTGCGGATCAACTCCACGCTATTCTTAACCGAAATCACAGATATGCAGACCAACCAGCAGGCAACCAGCGGCTTAGGCCAGTTCACCTCTAACCAGGGTGAGGCTGAAGTAGCGGGGCTGGATTTTCAACTGGATGCCCTGCCTATGCCTAATCTGACTGTGACTCTGGGCCTGCAGTACCTGGACAAGTATGAGTTTACCGCAGGGCCCGACAAGGGACTGAACCTGGCCTATGCGGCCGAGCTCAGCGGCAACCTGGGCGCGACTCTGGTTTTTCCAATAGCAGACGGGGGCGTCTATCTGCGTGGCGATTACAGCTTCATGGGCGACCACACCACCAATACCGCCAGCGCAGCGCAGCTGCAAGCCAAGGACGAGCAGGACCGCCAGAACCTCAATGTGGCTCTGGGTTGGCGCAACGATAACTGGAACGTCAGCCTATGGGGCAAAAATCTCACTGACGAGGAGTATGCCGCCCAGACTCTGGTCCCTTACCCCATATCTAATATGGATGCCTACTTCCTGGCGCCGCCCAAAACCTACGGAGCCACACTGCGCTACGACTTCTAACGGAACTGCAGGACGGGCAACTCTTGCGTTGCCCGTCACATTTCAAGTTGGCAGGGAATCTACCGCACTGATCGCTGCAGACAAATGACTGGTGTCGTTAAAGCGCCTGACACTTAAGCGACCCTGATAAGCAATCAGATGACTGATAGATCCGTTATCGGCACCGACAAATGCGAAGGGCTCAGAGTTGGTCGCTTGTGACAATACGCTGCCAATAACCCCGCCATGAACAACAACCATAACCACCTGGTCCGGGTGTTTTTCAATGATGCTATTGAGACCCCGCGCGACCCGCGCGTCCAACTCGGCATTGGTCTCCCCGCCTGGAATTTTCCCCCATTCCTGCTGTTCGCGCATCTCGATAATTTTCGGATGATCCTGATGAACCTTTATTCGAAAGAGCCCGCCTTCCCAATCACCCAGATGAACTTCACGTAAGTCCGCCACCACCTTAGGCGTCATGCCCTTACGTGCACACAGTGGAGCAGCCGTTTCATGAGTTCGCCGAAGATTGGTCACGTATACCGCGTCAATAACCTGATCAGCGAGACGTTGGCTTAACTTTTCTGCCTGCTCGCGTCCTGTTTGAGCCAGCTCTGGGTCGCCTTGACCATTGACTAGCGGAAAGGGCTCACCTTCAGTGGCAGCCTTGGATTCGCCATGGCGTATTAGTAGTATCTCTGTCGCGCCCACTGGCCTAACAAATTTTTGCTGACGGTAACTTTTAGTTTCACTCATGCCGATACCTTAGCGCATCAACCCCCAGGCTGTGAACTGAACAGCTCCATACTTTACTGAGCGAGGTATTAGCTATACCTTTTCTAAGAAGATCAAACCTGATGATTAAGGAAAATTTTGAACAAAGCACCCAGCTCGATAATCGACTTTGACGGATCGCCCTGCCGACGCGGTGGTGATAGCCTCAAATGGAACCGCTACGCCAGTGAACACAAAGAGGTGATCGCCGCTTGGGTCGCCGATACCGATTTCCTCACGCCGGGGCCTGTGATCGATGCTGTTCGCGCACGGCTAGAAGGCGGGCCATTGGGCTATTGCGACCTTCCCCCCGAGCTTGTTGAAGTATTTTTGCAACGCATGCAACGCCTTTATAATTGGCAGATTGAACCCTCTTCTATCGTGCCTTTATCGGGCGTTGTACCAGGCCTATTCGGCGCGGCGCGCACAGCAAGCGGGCCGGGGGATGGGGTGATAGCCCAGAGTCCAAACTACCACCACTTCTTTGGTGCTGCGCAGCTCTCTGACCGTCACCTATTGAAACTGGATAACCACATTGTCTGCGGACAGTGGCAGATGGATTTTGATCAGCTAGAGGAAATCGCTGCGACCGGCGCCAAAAGCCTACTGCTTTGCAATCCGCACAATCCAGTGGGCCGAATACTAACGCGCAAAGAACTGGAAACGATTGCTGATACATGCATACGCAATAACCTGATGATTTGTTCGGACGAAATTCATGCGGAAATTATTCTGGATGAAAGCAAGTCGCATATTCCTATTGCAACTCTTTGCCCGGAAGTTGCGGATAACACTATTACATTGCTTTCACCCAGCAAGGCGTTCAATTTACCCGGCATCGGCGGATTCGCTTTCGCCGTTATTCCTAACTCTGAACTGCGCGAGGATTTCAAAGCGAAAATTCATGGGATTGCCACTGAGCCCGGCTCGTTGGCTTATGCTGCGGGTCTAGCTGCCTATCGCGATTGTGACGGCTGGTTAGCACAGCAACTGGACTATTTGCGCGAGAATCGCGACCTCCTAGAGGCAAAAGTAGCGGCCACAGCCGGTTTGTCCATGACTCATGTGGAGGCCACTTTTCTTGCCTGGATTGACGTGTCGGAGTTGGCACTGGAAAGCCCATTTGAGCATTTTCTTGCACATGGCTTGGCCTTGTCAGACGGCGCACCGATGGGTAATCCCAACTACCAGCGATTAAACTTTGGCTGCACTCGCGCCACGCTGCAAGAAATACTGAAGCGCATTGATACAGCAGTTGCAGCTGCCTGATACCAGCACCCAGGCATCACACGATGAACATTTATCAACTTAGAAAAATAGCCCGATTGTTGGATAGTCGATATTAGCGTAATCCAGCACCACCTCACGATGAGCAATCTTGTAGCTGCCCTCAGCCTTACGCAGGGTGTCGCGCCGCTGACCGGCATAGAGGTAATTGTCATTACCAGGGCGCGCATAATGCAGGTGGAAATTACTAATGATTTTTAAGGATTCGTCTTCGTCGGCAAGGATTTCAACGTTGCTCACCAGTCGCCGCGTGCGGGCGGGAGGGTTTTCCGACCAGGAATTCATCTTGTATGCCCGCTCTACGCGGATCATCATTTGCAGGTAGCCTTCTTCGCGGATAGGGCAACCTTCCGATTCCGCACCCTCAAGCTCACGCTCTATGCTGATCATATCTTCATTTCCGCGGTCGCGATTATTGACCATCACGTTAACCCGGGAAGGCACAATATAGCGTAGGTCTTCGCTGACGAGCTCAAACCATTGCTGATACTGACGACTGTCAAGCAGGCGGGCTTCAAGATAATAAAATTGCTCCACCGATAACTGTAGTTGGGGCGTTAAACTGAATTCGCTCATACTATTTTTCCACCGCTAACAGTGCATCCCGCCAGCGGGTGAAAAATGCACGGGCATAGTGTTCATTCGCTGTAACATCAACCATGCCGGGCAGGTCGGGGTGCGGCCTCTCTTCGTTTAGTCCCAGGCCATAAAAGTAGGGTCTGTCGTCGGCGAAATCAAAATTACTGCCTCTGAACTGCTGTGACCAAACTTCAGAATCCTCTTGTTCAAGAATTCCACCCGGACCAAACAAGGAGGTGTAGTTAGTGCGTAAAGTTTTCTTGATCTCTTCCGGCGCGTCTGCAGGCACTACCGACCAACTCCAGTACTCTACTTTTCCCGGGCCCCTGGGATGCGACACCTTGAAGGAAGCGTTCGACCAAAGAAAAGACAGGTTAGGATAAACACCGTAAGTCAGACCTTTCATTCGTGCGCGCAATGCGCCAACACGCTCTTCAGCTTTTGCCTGCGTGGCTCGCAAGTAATCGTGAACCTCAGGGCCGCCCAGAATAGATCCGGGAGCCTCCATACCCCATGCTACATCGTCGATGGGAGCATTTTCAGGCATCAGGCGAAAGGTCGCACCGTGGCCCGCCTCTGTCACTGCGCTGAGGCCATAGTCAATGATCTCCTGATTAGCCTCCAGAGGTATTACTGCGGCATGCAGGAAGGGGCCGTGATTAACATCCCCCAATTGGTTCTCCATGGGCAACTTCCAGTTCGCCTCGATCACCCAGCGATGGGGCGCACCGACAAACTCTATTCCACCCTCGAAACGGTCCAGAAAAGCCTCCAGGTAGTAGCGTTGATCACCCAGGTAGTCTTCCAATGGAATAATGTCTTTATCGAAACTGCCAAAATAAAAAC
This sequence comes from Candidatus Seongchinamella marina, assembly GCF_026262685.1. Classification (NCBI taxonomy): domain Bacteria; kingdom Pseudomonadati; phylum Pseudomonadota; class Gammaproteobacteria; order Cellvibrionales; family Halieaceae; genus Seongchinamella; species Candidatus Seongchinamella marina. The sequence continues at coordinate 317,118 of NZ_SHNP01000005.1, read as the reverse complement.
CGCGCCAGCTTTCGAGGCGGGGCACCTGCTTCAAACCCAGCAGGCTCTTATCCGGTCGCGATTTAAGTTCGCGTTCCTGGGGGATGGTGACCAGTTCGCCCTCAACGGTATAAGACCAATTATGATAAGGGCAGACAAAGCGCTTGGTATTACCGTGATCGGCACGGCACACCGGTAAGCCGCGATGGGTGCAACTATTGATCGAGGCATGAACTTCATTATCGCTGCCGCGGGCCAAAATTATAGGAGTTTCGCACATATAGGCCTGCACAAAGTCGCCCCGCTCCTTAATCTGGCTATCATGACCAAGAAACAACCAGGCCTTACCAAATATGCCCTTCTTCTCAAGCTCATATACGTCCCTGTCAGTCCAGCAGCGGCGGCTGACCAGGGTGGCATCATCGTTCACCAGTTCACAAACGTTAACTAGCACGGCTGGACTCTCCTTGATTTCCTACAAACGGTAATTTTTCTGCCAGCACAAAAATTATCATCGTTAATTTAAATTTCAAACTCTGCTAACAGCTGCTCCATGCTGGACATAGGCTGTCGCCGTTTTACTGCCCAACGAAGGCTATTCAAATGGTTAAAAAGCGCCATCGCTGATCTTTACCAAACCGCCCATAATTCCCACATAGGCCGTGCCATCGGGCCCAATTGAGATCGAGCCGTAATGATTATTGAACAACCAACCCGTGCCCGTGAGTAACTTGTATACCAGCGTGCCCGTGTGAACATTCACTGCCGTGAAGTACCAGGCATGCAAATCTGCAGGGTTAGATTCATCGCGTGTGTAAAGATAAATCAGTCCGTTGGCTTCAGAAACTTTCGGAACCGCTGACGGTGACGTTATCGCCAGATTCTCCCACACGGTTTCACAACCACTGCCGTCTGCAAGAATGTCAACTCTGGCGAGCCCAGGCTCTGATGTCGGCACATTTCTGGGGCCATAGTAGCCGAAATTATTTTCTGCGATGAGTGAACGTCCTACCGACGCCAAAGAATTCTCAGTAGTGCCTTTATCAGCTGGAAAGATCCCATGCTTGCAGACCACTGTCCCGTCATCTTGATCATAGACCATGATGTTCACACGGCCATCGGCGTTATCAGTAATCGCTACGTAATCTCGCCCCACCAAGGTGGGAGTGGTGCCAGAACCGAAACCCATGGTGCCCTCTTTGGCTGCACTGCCACGGTCATATGCTTGTCGCCATTGGGTGACCAACTCACCTTCATCACTGCGCCGGAAACTATACATGGCGTGACTGGACACCACGAATACGCCCTTCTCACCAACAGCGAGAGCGTTATCGACGCCTTCCTGCTCGCCATCGATATTTAGGGACACAGCAGCACCGTCTTCGCCATCGGCACCGACCAGGCCAACAACACCTGCTCGCGTGACAAACCAGTAGTTACCCTGCCAGTCGGGCACCACATCGATTATCCGATGAGGTCTGGTGCCAGCAGAATCCAGCAAATTGGCCAGAGGAATGCTTTCTTGCAGCGACCATTGGTAATCGCCGCTCTCCTGCGTCAACTCCCACAACTGAATCGCCATGTCGTTGGTGGCCAGCAGCACCCTATCCTGACTATCCAGATGGAAGTAAACGCCACCGCTAAATTTCTGACCTATCGGCAGCCAGCGCGTGATGACCTGCCTGGCAAGAATTTCCAGAGTCTCTGGGTCGCGAGCCACCAGCGTTACGCCAAAGGGCGTGACGCAGGTACCGATCATTTGCCCACTGCTGTTAAATGTCTGGGCGACGCAACTACCGAGCAAGCGGTGAAATTGCAAGGTACTAATCTTTGGATTTATCCCCAAAGGGCCGGCCCAGGTATAACTGTCACTTTGAGCTGCGTCGTTATGCATACTGTTCAACCCTGCCGGAGCAAGGAAGGGATGTTGAAACCGGTTCGACGCTTCTGTTACCGGATTTGCGCTTGCTGGGACACCTATGTAAGCGGGCACGTCAATCACACCAGAAGGCGTCGGTCTGGCAGGATCTGATTCCAGGTAAGTCCAGCCCAGGGCACACAGGCCCAGCAATAAAATGAATAGAGTAATAACAGTCTTCATACCGCCATGCTCTCTAACTCCAGTTGAGGGAGAAACTCAGCCCTCTAATTAGTTATGAGGCTCTAGCAATTGTCTTGCACAAGTCCCCGGCAGCTTCCTGCGGCAACAGGAACCAGCGCAGTCGCTCTCCTGCCTCGGTTAATTGCAGTTCATACTTGTTTTCCTGCCGATCGACTCTGGTCAACTCGGCCTTAGCCTGATCAAAAATATCCTGCAGTATGGGCAGGGTGTCGATCGACGCTGTTTTGCAACACACGAACTCGGCGAAACGCCAACCTTCAAGACTACTCACTAAGCCCATTGCTTGTCCCTGAAATTGCCAAACGCCGGATTTATCATTGAACTGATAATAAGGCAGTAAGCGCCAGCCATGCTCAGCCACCAACTCTATGGCTCTTAACAAGAACTCAAACTCTTGCTCCCCAATAAAGTAGTTAAAATTGAGTCGCACCCAACCCGGTCGGAGCACTATGGCACCGTTTTGGATTTCTGTCTCAATATCGCGACTGTAATTCATATCCATACCCAGCAAGCTGTGGCCATAGGGTCCAGCACAGGAGCAACCTCCGCGGACTTGAATACCGAATAAATCATTGAGCAATGATACGACGAATCCGTAGTGGAGGTCTCTGTGGCCGTGCCGGAAGCGCAACGACATAATCGACAGGCGAGGAGCGGTGTCTCCGCCCAGAATTTCAATATTGGAAACGGCATTAAACCTTTTAATAGCACGCTCGACAAAGCTTTGCTCGCGACGCTCTATTTCATCGGTCCCCACTTCCTGTTGCAGTTTGAACACCAGGCCTGCGCGAATTGACTCAATAATCGCAGGGGTTCCACCCTCTTCCCGGCGCTCATGATCTTCGATGTAAAGATGATCTTTGGGCGTTACATACATGACAGTACCGCCACCAACGACGGTGGGAACGCTGTTACCAAGTACGTTCTTTTTAACCACGAGCACACCGGGTGTGCCTGGGCCACCAACAAATTTGTGCGGTGAAATAAAGACAGCATCCAAAGGATTCTCACCCTGCATATCGATACCGACATAAGGTGCTGCCGCGGCATAATCCCAAAAGGCCAGCGCGTCATAACGCTTCAATATTTGCGTGACTTTCTCGACGTTACTCTTTATCCCGGTCACATTAGAAGCTGCCGAAAAGCTACCAATGCGCAGGGGTCGCTCCGCGTGAGCCTGCAGTTGCGATTCCAACTCAGCTGTATCAATTTGCCCACAGTCAGTGAGCGGTATAGACACTACATCCGCAATGGACTCGCGCCAGGGTAGTTCATTGGAGTGATGCTCGTAGGGACCAATAAATATGACCGGGCGCTGGGCGCTGGGAATCTGCGACTCCAGTTGGTAGCGGTCCGATAAATCACGAGGTAGACGTAAATTGAGAATATCAATAATTTTGTTGATAGCAGCGGTGGCGCCGGGGCCACAAAAAATAACCTGATCATCTGCGCTGCCGTTTACGGCACTGCGAATTTGCTGCCTGGCCTGCTCACGCAATGCGGTGGTCTGCGCTCCGGTAAACGAAGTCTCTGTATGGGTGTTCGCATACCACGGCAATACTTGCTCGCGGATATAATCCTCGATAAAGGCGAGGCCGCGTCCGGAAGCGGTGTAGTCTGCATATACCAGCGGTTTTTCACCAAAGGGAGTGTTAAAGAGCTGCTGGGAACCAATAACGGCTTCGCGAATTTTTTCAATCAGTTGATTCATGCTTGTGACACCTCATTCAATGACAGGATAATAGGCCATTCAGGATGAAACATTGTTTCTATTTGTAGTTATATCTTGTCTTTTATCGTAAAATAATTTCGAATATGTTGTTATTTTCGAAACTTTTTTTCATTAATTAGCTAAATACCGGATCAAATGTAAAAATGAATGCGACCGACAAAAAGATTTTGCGCCACATGCAGCGCGACGCCACACTGTCTGTGGCCGATCTTGCAGAATTAGCTGACATATCCAAATCGGCCTGCTGGCGGCGCATTCAAAAGCTCGAACAACAGGGCGTCATCCGTAACCGCGTCACCCTTTTGGACCCGACTGCGGTAGATCTTTCCCTGACCGTTTTCATCGCAATCAAGACTAACCAGCATAATCAGTCATGGGTGCGCCAGTTCACCAAGGTCACACAAAGTATTCCTGGCGTTCTGGAGGTGCACCGTATGGGGGGCGACGTGGATTATCTGATAAAGGCCGTTGTCAAAGACATGCCTGACTATGACGCCCTCTATCAGGAATTGATCAAAGCCGACCTTTTTGATGTCAGTGCCAGCTTCGTTATGGAAGCGCTTAAGCAGACCACAGAGTTACCTCTATAGCGCACTGAGCACTCATTGCGTTAAGGTGCACTCTGACATTTCAGCCCTCAGTTTATAGAGGGCAGTTGATACCGATCAAACTTGTCACGCACTTTGATCACGTCTAAATCACGGCGGTGGATCGCCTCGATTGTCAAACATGGCCACTAATGGCCTGGTGTCACTAACACTCAGGTCCGCTTTCGCAGAAAATTTTAAAGGCTTTTGAAAGACGCCCTCGGCCTCGGTCAACTCAAGCAACGCAGACCAATAGTCGCCGTCAAAACTCTCATGCTCCCCGTCGACACTCACCTTGTCCATAAGCAAGCTTGAGCCACTGATATCTGCCCTGAACTCTAGCGGCATACCCCCTTTAATATTGATATCAGCCGCCAGGTCAGCCTCAAAATTCTGGTCATCCAGCGTCTCCTTGACATCGCCGGAGTCGAGCTTTATCGATCCTTTCATATCTGTTGCGCCCAGGAATACATCTGCATCAAGGTTCGCCGAACCTCCCGTAAAACTAAAGGGCATGTCAGGCGGCAGATAATAATTCAGTACCGACATATTCAGCACCGATGCGTCCTTTACCAGCAGATTAAGCGCGCTGCTCTTACGGCGCTCAATGGCCCTTTCATCGCTAAGCAGCTCTTTGATACTCATACCCGGGTCGAGAGCAATAAGATTTGACCCACGATATTGCAGCTTAAGGCTATCCCCCTGCAGAAAAGCTTCACTTTCTCCCAGGCGAGAGATCACCAGGGAATCGTAATTGATGTCCAAACCCATTGGCTTATCGGCGTCGTCTGGAGTGTGAACAGCAATCACCCCCCGACCCGAAACATCCAATTCCCGAATAACCACATTCAGGTCTTCAGTGGTTGCGCTAAAGTCTGTACCGGCATGCATGTAACCTTCACTCGCAACGAGACGGCCTTTGACCCGCCCCGCCCCACTGATTACTACATTTCCCAGATTAGCAGTGAACAGGTTGATAAAGCCCAAACTACCCACTGTCAGATCCAGCTGTGTATCGACATGAGCAAAGGGCAGCATTTGCAGCCCCTTGTTCTCACGAGGCACAAACGGTGCAAAACCCAGTTTTCCATTTACATCGCCACCTTTGAAGAGCTCGGTGTCGCTGTTAACGTAAGCGGGCCCTAGTCTCAGGTTAATGTCCCTGGCGTCCAGGCTAAAAGCTCCACCTCTGGTCTCAATATTTAAGTCCGCCATTGCAGTACCGGCGCCGCTGCCCTTGATGTTGAATATCCAGAAACTGTGTTGTCCGCTAGCGCGCATATCGCGTAACCGCACCTTCCAGGGGCGCCTCTTCTTGAGCACTGACGTATCAACTGGAACAATCTCTCTACCGGTGATAGATGGAAAATAAGCCAGTTTATCGCTGTAGTTGCGATCGGGCTTAAAGCGAGGACGTTGGCGATAATCAACGTCTTCGGCTCGAATCCCCGACACATGCACAACTTTGAAAATCAGCGGCAGCAGGGCAATCGAGCCAGCGCCAGAGCTTGCCTGTAACTCCCACTGCTGAGAGCGGCTCTGCCCGTTTACCGAAATACCCCGCGCGTGCACGCGAAACGGATAAAAACTCCAGGCGTTCTCCACGAGACATGGAACTTTGCAGGGCGAATCATGTTCACCAAATCCTGAGTCAGGCTCAGCTGCAGCGCACTGTTAATAATAAGCAGGTAAGCCAATTTTACGACTCGCCTAACAACTTTTTTAATTTTGACCCATGCGCTTTTCCTTTATCAATCGCGATCAGTGTGCAACCCAAGGCTATTTTTTCATGGTTTATTCAAAAAGTTCGAAACATCCGCCACTCCAGAGTAACTTTACAAGCTCAGAAAACGACTGCTTTCCTCTGGACCATACACGAGGCAGGCCCATCTATACTTAAAAGAACGTGAGTCTCAGAACTCTAATCGTTATTAAACTAATTTAGATCGGTGCTAACAATTTCACGTTGATTAAACGCGCAATTTGCTACTCAACTTGAGTAACTGACCGAGCTCTCCATTGGCTAAGCGGCCCGCCTCTACGGTTTGCACCATGGCAAGACGCCCAGGCGGCGTACTTTGTCGGGCCTGGGATAACTCCCAACGCAATTGAGCCAGCAACCAGAATTCTGCAGGGTACTTTCCCTCGGTGGCCCGCTCTAGCAGCAAGGCCATTTTTGGTGTGATGCCCCGCTTACCCTTCACCAGTTCGTTCACCGGCTGGGGCTGATTAAACCCTAATTGACGGGCCAGCATAGACTGCGACAATTCACCCGGTACCAGAATGAGAGGGTCAAGCAAAGAGCCTGGATGCGGAATGAAGCCGTTACTCACGGGGTTGTCTCAGCTTCGCTAGCAGTGGACTGCCCCAAAAGCGTTTTGTAGCCGCCGATAAAAGAACCCAGATCGGTTGCAGAGTGCGGCATCCACACGACATTCTGGTTGCTTGCCATCTGGTCGAGAGTTTCCATATAGCGAAGGCCGATTAAATAATCACCGGTATCACCTCCCAACGCTTCCTGCACCCGCAGCAGCTTTGACTTTTCTGCATTTGCCAACAGTTCAATCGCCTGCGCCTGGCCTTCCGCCTCGCGAATTTGCGCCTCACGTTCGCCATCGGCTTCAGCAATTCGTGCATCTCTCTCGCCCTCAGCCCTCAATACAGCAGCGCTTTTAAAACCCTCCGCTTCTGTCACTCTTGCGCGACGTTCTCGCTCGGCCTTCATTTGCTGTTCCATTGACGCCAGTACATCCTGAGGCGGCGTGATGTCCTGAACCTCCACCCGATTAACCTTGACGCCCCAGGCCTGAGCTGCACTGTCGATAGTTTCAACCAGGCTGGCATTGATTGTCTCTCGCGAAGTTAAGGTGTCATCAAGGTCCATTTCACCAATCACATTACGCAGAGTTGTCTGGGTAAGGGTTTCGAGGGCGATTGGTAGATTGGAGATTTCATAGACGGCCTTTTGCGGATTGATAATTTGAAAATAAACAACTGCGTCGACCTGAATTCCCACGTTATCGCGAGTAATTACAGATTGGCTGGGAAAATCATATACCTGCTCACGCAAATCCAGATTGGTGATCTGGGAAACCATATAAAACTTCTGGCCTGCTTCCTTTACGGTAACGCGCCAGGGAACGCTGCGAGGCTTGTCAATTACCGGGATAATAATGTTCAGCCCGGCATTCAGTTGACCGCGAAACTTACCAAGCCGCTCTATCATTACGGCGCTCTGCTCCGGAACGATACGAATGCCTTTAACGAGCAGGGTGATAATAAACACCCCAATGGTCGCTATCACTATCATTAGTGCTTCAGTCATATTCCCTACTCCTGATTAATGGTTAATTCGCTTGACTACCAACACGGTGGATTTAACCTCGATGATCTCTGCTTCATCGCCTTCCATGAGATCATCATCTGATTGCACCGACCACAGGGTGTCGCGAAAATGTGTTTGCATTCCGCCGCCGAGATCAGGGCTATCACTGATAACAACGCGCTTGCCAATCATGGCGTTAACACCAAAAGGTGAGGGCTTATCATCCATAAAGGTGCGCACAGCGAGCGGCCGGATACCGAAGAAAAACACCAGCGATGCCACCGAAAATGCGAGCATGGCCCAACCCAAACTGTCGCTAGCAAAGTGAGCGAAGCCAGCAACAAACGCAGCAACACCAAGACCGGCCAAAACAAAGCCTGGAACAAATATCTCTGCGGTTAACAACATCGCTCCGAGGATCAGCCAAAGATGCCAAAACTCCAGTCCAATTGACCCCATAAATTTCTCACGCTTGCATATTACTCGTGTAGGCATTATCCAATATTTTTTCCAAAAAATCGATCAATCGCACGTACAGTAGAAGCACGGCTAACAATAGAATTTAATGTTAAGCCTGGAGAGTCAGCGCTCGAGCGTAGACACATGAGTCCACATTACCACCACTCAAAACCACCCCCAGCTTTTTATCTCGATAGCGATCACACTGCTGCAGAAGCGCAGCCAACGCAGCTGCGCCCGCTCCTTCTGCGACGTTATGGGTATCGTGAAAAAAACAACTCATGGCCTGGAGCACTTCTTCGTCACTCACAGCGACGATTTCGGCAACATTACCTGACATCATCTGCAACGCCTCAGCATTAGGTACACGCACGGCCATCCCATCTGCCAGCGTATTAGCTGAATCGGTATTGACACAGTGTCCCGCTGCCAACGACTTTTGATAACAGCGCGCCTCTGACGATACCACGCCGATGATCTCGGTGCTTAATTGCAGGGCGTTACGCGCACTGATCATTCCGCAGATGCCAGAACCCAGACCAATAGGCACGTAAACGCGCTCCAACGTCGGTTTTGACCTTAAAAATTCAAGGGCATAGCTAGCGACACCTGCAACGAGATCTAGATGAAACGATGGCATACGATGCAAGTTGCGCTTTTTAGCCAGCCTGCCTGCATGCGCCGCGGATTCATCGAAATCCCGGCCGTAGACCACCAACTCGCACCCCAGGGCCTCCATCGCGCTATTCTTACTAGCGCTATTACCGTGGGGCACTACCACAACAGCGGGGATTCCACTGCGCGCGGCGGCCAGGGCAACGCTCTGACCGTGATTACCACGAGTCGCTGTTACAACACCGGGGCAATCAGGGTCCCGTTGCTCCAGGCGACTCATATAGACTAGCCCACCGCGAACCTTGAACGCGCCGGTAGGATTATGATTTTCGTGTTTTACCCACACTTCATTACCGCAGCGGGCACTGAGCAGAGGCCAGTTAATTTGAGGTGTAGGCGACAGCACCTGATAGGCGATGTCGGCGGCCGACTCCAGGTCAGCCAGGGAAAGCGCTTGCAACTCAGGTGTCCTGTGCCAACTGTTCAGCAGTTTCCTGGTACGCCCTGCAGTCAGGCGTAGCTACTTTTTGCTCATCCTGAAAATCCTCACAGCTCAGCGCAGCCATGCTGCGCATACAATCCACAGCGGGACCGTGCAGTGGATGATCTGACGGAACTTCCTGCACGCCTGCCCGCATAGTGTCACACACGCTTTCTAGCATGGGTTCCATCATTTGCTTAAGCTCAGGCGTTAAATCAGCCTCTGCAATTTGCGCTATTGAGCAGGCCTTCACCTTTTCACAAAGATCAAAGGCAGCGCTGTCCAGATCGCCGGCGACCACATTACCGACAACGAAGAAAAGCAACCCACTTAACGCCAGCTTGTTTCTCACTTTCGTAAACATCATTTTCCCCTAGTGCGCCTCCGAATTTAACACAAATAACTCCAGTACAGGCAGACTCTAAGCAACGGCGCCATCCAAAGCAAAGTTTACCTCATGAGCCTTCAGCTCCTGTCGACACTGACTACAGCGGACCGGAGCCTTAAGCTCCTGGCCACAATCGTCATGCATGACAATCATCGGTGGACCGAGGGCATTCGGAGCGCACCATAGATCCCCCCAATGCAACAAGGCAAGAAACCACGGAAGCAAGTCCTTTCCCTTGGGCGTCAGCTGGTAGGAATAACGCACAGGCTTTTGCTGATAAGCGAGTTGTTCAAAAACCCCTTCTCTTACGAGGAATCTGAGCCGGTCCGAAAGAATATTTGTCGCCACAGGCAGCTCACTGTGAAACTCCTCAAAGCGAGTCAACCCATGCAAGGCCAAAGCGATGACATTCGCCGTCCAACGATCACCGACAAGATTAATCAAATTTTTATACAGCGCATGCTGCGAGGGAACGCTAGCGGCTGCGATAGACGAGCGACGACGCACCTTCTTTCCTCTAATATCAATAGCCGCACCAGGACCTGGCTTGTAAGCCACATTGGAGAACGCCACTTCTCCATCACAATTTGCGCACTCTATGATTGGCTGAAACGTCTCGCCACACAGCATATGGGTTAACTCAACCCTATCCAGTTCAGTATTCTGAAACCAGTTTCTCTCCCAGCGGATGGCCATTAACGCGCAGTCATAAAGGCCTATTGCTTTGCAAGTCAACTGATAAACAGGCCGCTTGTTTCCGCGGCTCGTTTCGCGCCTTAGGCAATCAACTCCCTGCAGCCATTTGAGGCGATTCGAGAGAACGCCTCTGGAAACACCCATTGCCTTCATCATTTCGTTAAACGTATTAATACCCCAAAACACTTCCTGGATAATTAGCAGGCACCACTTATCGCCAATTTGATCCAGGGCCCGGTTAATGGAACTGGCCTTGGTGATCAATTCACTCATTCAAAACAAACCTTCAATTTGACCCCGCTCGTTAACGTAAATATTATTCGCGGCTGGCGTCCGAGGCAATCCCGGCATGCGCATGATATCGCCACAAACAACGACCAAAAACTCTGCCCCGGCAGCAAGCTTCAGCTCTCGAACCTTCACCGAATGATTGGACGGAGCCCCCATTAGCAGCGGGTCAGTGGAAAAACTGTATTGCGTTTTCGCCATACAAACAGGGAAGTGCCCATAGCCCTCCTCCTGAAACTGGCGAAACTGATCCCTGACTTTTTTGTCCGCCTGCAGGTCGTCGGCTCCATATATCTCCCGAGCCACAGTCCGCGCCTTGTCCCATAAGCTGACATCGTCATCGTATAAGGTATGAAACTGGGCAGTTCCTGCATCAGCCAAATCTGCTACCGCCTCAGCAAGATCCGTAGCCCCAGCGCCACCATCGGCCCAATGCGTGCAAAGATGAGCTTGCAAGCCACATGAATCCACATAAGCTTTCACCGCCTGAATTTCGGCGTCTGTATCAGTGGTAAAGTGATTGATGGCAACGGTGACGGGGACCCCGAACCGCCCCACGTTGCGAATGTGACGACCCAGGTTCTGCAGTCCTTTTTCTAATGCACCTAGATCCTCTGTGGCCAGTTGGTCTTTACTAACCCCTCCGTGCATTTTAAGGGCACGAATCGTCGCCACAATGACTACCGTATCGGGACGCAGCCCAGACTTACGGCATTTAATATTGAAGAACTTCTCTGCACCCAGATCAGCACCAAAGCCGGCTTCCGTCACTACATAGTCGGACAGCTTAAGTGCCGACTTGGTGGCGATGACGGAATTGCAACCGTGAGCAATATTGGCAAACGGACCACCATGAATGAAGGCAGGAGTATTTTCCAGGCTCTGCACCAGATTAGGTGCAAGGGCATCGCGCAGTAGCGCAGTCATCGCTCCGGACGCATTCACCTGATCGGCGGTAACTGGCTTCAGCTCGCCCCTCGTATAACCGATCACAATGCGCCCTAGGCGCTGCTGTAAATCCTCCAAACTATTCGCCAGGCAAAATATCGCCATGACTTCTGAAGCCACCGTAATATCAAATCCACTCTGCATGGGAAAGCCATTGCCCGGGGCGCCACAGCCTGTAATTACCTCTCTGAGTTGACGGTCATTAATGTCGACCACTCGGGGCCAGGTAATCCGACGCAAGTCAATACGAAGCTCATTAGACCAGTGAATGTAGTTATCAACCATGGCAGACAGCAAATTGTGCGCCGCTCCAATAGCATGCATATCACCCGTGAAATGCAGGTTGATATCTTCCATAGGCACCACCTGCGAGTAACCGCCACCCGCCGCACCGCCCTTCATGCCAAAGCAGGGACCCAAACTAGGTTCGCGTAAACACACAGACGAATTCCGGCCAGTGCGTCTGAGCGCATCTGCCAATCCAATGCTAGTCGTGGTTTTACCCTCACCTGCCGGGGTAGGGCTAATGGCAGTCACGAGAATCAACTTACCGTCGGGCTTATCGGACAAGGATTCCAGATAACCCAGGTTTACCTTGGCTTTGCTATGACCATAAGGCACGAGTTCATCGTGGGGGATATTCAACTCCTTCGCGACCTCAACAATGGGTCGCATGGAAGCTTCTCTCGCTATTTCAATATCGGACTTCATGGCTATCCTCGAGCTATTAATTATTAGTTACTGCTTTAGTCACTGTGAACTTTTTCACAGTTCGCGCTTCATCCATTGACCCGCTATCACTGCAGGCGCAGTATAGCTCGGCGCCTGCGGGCACAAAGGGTATTTTTAGCATTTGTTGCGACCCATATTTAAGAAATTGCGACATCATTTTTTCGAGAGCAAGACTCATGATCACTCTGCACCAGACATCAATCAGTAAGCGTGACGCTATGTATAGCGTCGCAGCTGTATGTCTATGGACACGCAAGGTGATTTTAGGAAGCACTTGAGATAATCAAGATTTAGATAAAGGCCTCCGAGAACACTGATTCCGGAGGCCTTTTTTATTTCCTAACAAAAAGCACTTCCGGTTCAAGGTTCTACTAATAAGGATAGAACCGTGAAAAGGTCACTGGAAAACAACATCAGAGCAATTTACCTGCTGGGATTCTTCACCGGATTTTTAGTAGTGTTGCCCGTATTCGTGCCTCTTTTGCAGGGCTACGGACTTTCCATGAGCCAGGTAATGCAAACCCAGGCACTTTTCGCACTCACCATTGCACTATGTGAAGTGCCCTCCGGTTACATCGCAGACATATGGGGACGACGTAACGCTATTCTGGTTGGCAGTGCGTGCAACGCGTTGGGGGTCTTCTCCCTTTTATGGGCCGATAGCTTCGTCGATTTCCTGATCTACGAGTTTATTCTGGGTGTGGGATTATGAGGCGTTAAACCAGAGAGTACCTGGCGAGTTCCGCGCAACCGTCAATTCGCTGGTGAGCCTTGGCGTGCGATCCACATTTATTGTGACCGGACCACTGCTTGGAATAGCCCTGGATACACAGGGCATGCAGGCAACGCTACTGGGCTTGCTGGCGATCTTCACTCCATTAATGGGGTTGGTTTTGGTTCCACTGGTGGTTCGTATTCGCCGGGAAAAAGCCGAGGAAGCCCTGCAAGCCTCGACGCAAGCTGCCGCCTGTTAAAGGGCGGTATCTTTTTTACGAGAGAAATCAATGACAACGTTGTCTATGACTCGATATCCAGTTAGGATGGTCGCTATGAAACCGACTATTAAAGATGTGGCAAAACTCGCTGGCGTCTCTTTCAAAACTGTATCTCGAGTCATCAATCGAGAGCCATCAGTGGGTGAAGCGCTGCAAGCGAAAGTGTGGGCAGCAATCGAGGAGCTCAACTACCAGCCCAACCTGTCGGCCAGGCAACTGCGTGGCTCCCCCAGCTTTCTCGCCTTCATCTATGACAATCCTAACAGCGACTATGTGATAGAAATGCAACATGGCATTCTCGAAGAGTGCAAGCGTCAGGGCTTTGAACTTCTCATCCACCCAGCCGACTCTGTCGATGGTGCATATATGGAAGAGCTTCGCAGCCTGATTAGCAATGGTCATATAGCCGGCCTGATTCTTACACCTCCATTTTCAGAGTCAAAAGAACTCATTGAGACACTGGACGACCGAGACATACGTCACGTTCGGATTCTCTCGGGCGATATGGAATCCGATAGCCCTGGCCCCTGCATTTTAATTGATGACTACCGCGCGGCTTACGAAATCACCCGTTACCTGGTGTGCCTGGGGCACAGGGACATTGCCTTTCTGGCAGGCAGCCACGAACACGACACATCCAGCGAAAATCGCCAGCGAGGCTACCACGCTGCACTGACGGATGCCGATATTAAGCCGCAGGCATCTTTAGTCGTACCCGGGGAATATACATTCAACTCAGGTAGCGAGAGAACCTCAACGCTTCTCGGTCAACAACCGCCGCCCACTGCGATCTTCGCATGCAATGACGAGATCGCTTCCGGTGCGCTGTTTGCTGCACGTATAAAGCAGGTAGCAGTTCCGCAACAGCTCTCTATTGCTGGCTTCGAGGACAGTCCATTCTCTCGCCAAAGTTGGCCCAAGCTGACCACAGCACATCAACCCAATAGCGAAATTGCCGCCAACGCTGCAAGAATTCTTATCGAAAGCATCCGTTCTTCACGTCAGGGCAACACCGACAAGGACCCCGCCAGAATGGGCTTTCAACCAGAGATAGTGGTTAGAGACTCCACATGCCCGGCCGCGACATGAGCAGCGCTGTTTCGGCGGGGCATGTGTTCGATGGAAAAATCTGGCTGGACAACTATGGCCTGTTACTAGAAGGCGGAAACATTCAGGCACTCCTCCCCCGGGCAGACATTCCCAGAGACATCCCCCACAATAATCTGGGCGACTTGAGCCTGGCCCCCGGATTGATCGACATTCAGGTCAACGGAGGCGGAGGGGTCATGCTGAACAACAATCCCTCTGCGGAGGGCGTAGCTTGCATGGTGCAAGCTCATCGCCAGTTCGGCACTACCGGGCTCGCTCCCACTGTGATAAGTGATACCCCAAAGGTCCAGCGTGCCGCAGCGGCAGCCGTCGCCCAGGCTCGGGAGGCTGGCGAAATGAGTGTGCTGGCACTGCATATTGAGGGCCCTCATTTTGAGCCGCAACGACGCGGCACCCACAAGGCGGAAATGATTCGTCCCATTTCTGACAGTGACTTGTCCTGGCTGACCAGCTTGCAAGACTTCCCGGTTATTGTGACGCTCGCTCCCGAGCATGCCGCTCCCGGACAGATACACGCACTGGCCGCTGCTGGCTTAATAGTTTGTGCCGGACATACCAATGCCACCTATGAGCAGATACAGACTTCGATTGACGATGGCCTGCGTGGCTTCACACATCTGTTCAACGCCATGAGCCCGCTAGAAGCGCGTGCGCCGGGCACGGTTGGGGCCGCTCTTGAGAGCGACTCGACCTGGGCTGGAATCATCGCCGATGGACACCACGTTCATCCGACCAGCATTCGGCTTGCACATCGCACCAAGGCCCCGGGTAAACTTCTACTGGTCAGCGATGCAATGTCCACGGTCGGCGGACCTGCACACTTCGAAATCTATGGCGAGCAAATCAGCGCAAAAAATGGCCGCCTGGTCAACGCCGAGGGTAAGTTGGCGGGCAGCGCTATAGCTCTTATTGATGCGGTGCGCATCGCGCACGAGGAGGCCGGGATAGCACTGGGGGAATGCCTGCGTATGGCTTCACTTTATCCCGCCACTTTCCTGGGCATGGATGAGCAACTGGGACGGCTGCAGCCGGGGTATCGTGCAGATATGCTTGCCTTTGATAAAAAGTACTGCGTGAGTGACACCTGGGTTGCAGGGCAACACCAGCGCTGCGCCTGAAGAGAGAAACAACTACCCATGAAGGTTGTAATACAGGATGATTCGCCCGCTGTCGCCCGCTATGGCGCTTACATATTCCGCGAACAGCTACAAAAACAGCCGGCCTCGGTATTCGGCTTGGCAACCGGTTCGACACCACTGAGCCTTTACCGGGAACTGATCAACAGTACCCGGCGGGGAGAAATTTCTTTCTCCCAAGTGCGCAGCTTCAATCTCGACGAGTACATGGATCTGGCACCGCAGCACCCCCAGAGCTATAGAGCGTTCATGGACCGGGAGTTCTTTAACCAGATCGATATCGACACAGCGAACACCATGGTTCCACCGGGTGATGCGGCCAATCCGCTGACTGCCTGCAGCGAATATGAAAATGCCATTGCAGCGGCTGGCGGCATCGACATTCAGTTGCTGGGTATAGGTCGCAACGGCCATATCGGCTTTAATGAACCCACCTCCTGCCTGGCATCGCGGACCCGGGTGAAAACCCTTACGCGGCAAACTATCGACGATAACGCCCGGTTCTTCGACGCAGGCGAGTTCCAGCCACAACTGTCTATTACCATGGGTATAGGCACAATTATGGAGGCGAAGTTAGTCATGCTGCTAGCCACAGGCAAGAGTAAAGCCAAAGCCATAAAGGACATGGTGGAAGGACCGGTATCAGCATGGTGTCCTGCATCGGCTTTGCAGATGCACCCGTCTACTGTCGTCATCGTCGATGAGGAAGCGGCCAGCGAACTCAGCGATCCAGATTTTTTCAAACACATCGAGCAGCAGAACCAGGCCCTGTTAGCCCGACTCAAATCGCGGCGCTACCCGTCATAGCACTGGATTGCGAAACGCACCGCTCCCTCATCAGGCTGGCCTAGCGCAGGAACAACGCGCGCAACAATCTCCGGGCGCATCCAGGCCTGTAGCCTCTCGCCCAGCCCGCCTAACAGACAGAGCCCGCCCTCGCTCGTCCCCAGAAGTTTCTCGGCCATATCACTGAGGTAAGCCGCTCCCTCACGCACGATTTCCAATGCCACGGGATCACCACGCTGGGCACACTCAAGCACCAGCGGAGCCAGCGCTCCATAATCCCTAGAAGAAGCTCCAACCATGGCGTCAGCAATGCCCAGGCCAGAGGCAGCCAGTTGCGACTCCGAAGCCCGGGATAACGCAGTTTCGGGAGCGAGACTATCATCAGCCTGTAACACAGCTTTTACCGCTTCGAGGCCAAGCCACGCACCACTGCCCTTGTCACCAAAGGGAAAGCCATGGCCTCCATAGCTGATTTCATTGATAGTGCTATAACCCACTGAACCAGTGCCGGCAACGATAACAGCGCCGTCAGCAGCCCCATGGGCAGCGAGACATGCGATGTGAATATCCGTTCCCACATAGAACTTTGCGAACGGGTGATCCCACTCCTCTGTCTCGCGGGCAACTCTGGGAATATTCGCTCCAGCGAGACCAGCGCCCACCACCAGTTTTTTGATGTCTGTGTCGGGCAGGTGCGCTGAAGCCAAGGCTCGCTGGGCTGATTCCACGATAGAGCGAGGAGCCTGCAGCTGGTCCTGGAACACATTTGCAGGGCCAGCAACACCTTCGCCAAGAAGTTTACCGTTGCCATTGGCCAATCGTGCTTTGCACTTACTGCCGCCACCATCGATACCTAGGAACATGGGTCCCGACATTTTTTTCTGTCTCTTCGGTCATCATTCGGCTCTGCATTTTTACGTCAACGTTGCATTTTTCGAGCAACTATGACAACGTTGTCGCCATACACCCTGTGACCCTGGGACAAGGTTGTCAAAGATTTTGTATTACTCTTTCGACACGACCCTGTTACGTTCGGTATTCCTGCCTAGTCACCTGGCGATAAGCAATTGACTTCATTAAAAAAGTTGATTGACCCAGCCCGTGATTCGAGTAATCTCGCGAAATTAAGACAAAACCCGGACTTCAATCATGCAACAACTTTCCGGACAGGACGCTATGTTCCTGCACTCAGAAATAGACGGGCTCCCCCAACACATCGGTGGAGTGAGTATCTACGACCAGTCGACAGCCCCTGACGGCGAGGTCCGGTTCAAACAAATCCTCTCTATGCTGGAGCGCAGGCAGCATCTCTCGCCCATTTTCCGGCGCAAGCTGGCTTTCGTGCCAGGCAATCTCGGCCGCCCCTACTGGGTCGAAGACCCTGATTTTGATATAGAGTATCACGTGCGCCACATCGCCCTGCCCAAACCCGGCGACTGGCGCCAACTGTGTATTCTGGCGGCACGCATACACTCGCAACCACTGCGCCGCGACAAGCCAATGTGGGAAATGTACGTCATCGAAGGCCTGAATAACGTGGAGGGTTATCCGAATGGCTGTTTTGCCCTGTTACTGAAGGTTCATCACTGCGCAATGGACGGAGCCACCGGTACCCAGTTCATGAACATCGTGCACGATATGACGCCAGAGACCAGTGACCCGGGTGAACCACCTCCCTGGATGGTTGAGCGCCCTTCCAGAACCCGCATGCTTGGCAGAGCCTACCTGGATGCCTGGCGCAAGCCCGGCCAGGCCCTGGGGTTTATCAAAGACTCTATACCTGCATTCCTGCGAATCAGGGAAGCCCGCAAAATCGGTGATGTAAAATTCCTGGAGGGTAAGCAATCGACTCGCTTCCAGGGTAAGATTTCTCGCCACCGGGTGGTCGGGGCACGCAAGTTCGACTTTGAGGCAATACGCGCCATCAAGAACTCATGTCCGGGCGCAACCATCAATGACGCTATGCTCGCCATTGTGTCGGGCGGCATGCGCAAATACCTCAAAGACAAGGACGAGTTGCCCGACGAAACCCTGGTCACCGGTTGCCCCGTTGACGTTCGCTCGCCAGAGGAGCGGGCAGCGGGTGGCAATATGGTCGGCTTCATGAATTTGGGTTTGCGCTCGGATATTGAGGACCCCGCTGAACGCCTGGCCGCGATACACGAAGAATCAAAATCAGCAAAAGCCTATGCCGAAGCTCTCGGCCCCCGGTTCGCAGTGGACCTTACCGATGTGCTTCCGGGCAATGTATTGTCACTGGCGGTGCGCACTGCCTCTGCAACAGGACTCGCTGAAGCGAGCGTGATGTCCAACACCATCGTCACCAACGTACCCGGCGCGCCCTTCCAACTCTACATGTGCGGCGCCAAGCTAATTGATTCCATAAGTCTGGGCCCACTGTTGCCCAACGTGGGACTATTCCAGATTGTTTACAGTTCCGTGCAAGACAAAAAAGGTACAGTCACGCTTTCTTTCACCGCCTGTCGTGACATGATGCCCGACCCGGGCTTCTATGCCGAGTGCCTGCAACAGTCGTTTGACGAGCTTTATGCCGCAACCGTCGGCTGAGGCTCGCTCTAGAGAAATTTGGAAATCAGTTGATGTACATTCACTCTTGCCTTCAACCGAGTGGCCAACAGGAACATTCCACCCAGCTTGCGGTGAAAGTAAACTGCGTCAGTGGGGGGAGCCTGCCAGAAGTCTCTAAAAGCAGTGACTTCCTCTGCGCGCTCCGACATCCGTCTGGACATATCCGAAGCCGCGAAATCGTATAACTCATCCTGCTGCAAAGGCTCAAGGGCCATTAGAAACAGCTCCAGCACCAGTTCCCGGTATTCGCTGTCCTCATCCCCCATCGCATAGCCAACGCGTTCAGCCGCCGCTATCAGTCGCTTTCGGTTCCCCGCGATCGCGGCCTTGGCCAGACTTCGATAACCGTTAACAAAACTGGCTTTGAAGCGACGAGTGGCACCGAAATCCAGTAATACGATCTTGCCACTGGAGCGGTCGTACTGGTAATTGGCAAAGTTAGGGTCGGTTTGAACCATCCGCAGCTCGAACAACTCTCTGAACATCAGTTCGATTAACGCCGTCATTACCGCATCGCGTTCCACCTGCGGCAGAGCTCCTATGGACTCGATAGGCTGCCCGTTGACGTAAGTCATAGCCAGAACAGTTTTGCACGTCAGTTCCGGCAGGACCTCCGGCACTAAAAACCGTTCATCACCCGCGAGTAGGTCGCCAAAAGCCGCGAGAAACTCGGCCTCTTTGTTGTAGTCAGCTTCATCCTGCAATTGCGCTTTGGCATCATCCAGCAATGGCGCGATATCAAACTCCGAAGGCAGCAAACCAGAAATTTTAAGTAGCGAGGCTATATTGTCCACATCGGCATCAATACTGCCCGCAACGCCAGGGTACTGCACCTTGAGCACAATCTCCCTGCCATCGGGAGAGAGTGTCCGATGAACCTGACCAATGGAAGCGGCTGCCAGGGGCTTGTGCTCGAAGCCATAGAATTGGCTTTCCCAGTTATCGCCATAGGCTTCCGACATGACCTGGTCCAATTGACCAGGGGGCATATAACGAGCGTCAGATCTTAGGCGCGCGAGAATATCAGCCAGTTCACGGGGCAAAAAATCGCCGGTATCCATGGACAGGATTTGCCCGACTTTCATCGCCGCCCCTCGCATGGTCGCCAGCTGATCGGCCACACGGCGGGCATTGGCCGGGGTGAGCAACATGTCCCGGGCTTTGGGTCGCTTGCCGGCACGAAGTTGCCGGGTACCCTCGGCCAGCATACCCCCTGCCACGCCTCCCGCCATGCGAGCCACCCGGGCAAAACGTCCTACCCGAGAAGTTGGTATCGCCTTGTGGTCGTCATTCGAGTTGTCACGCTTTGCCAATTTTTTCCCGCTCCTGCCATGCTGCTACGTGGGCATCTATCATCTCGCAGGCATTGAACTGCGCATCCAGCGCCGCGATGAAGTTAAATACGCCGGTTAGCTTGCGAGCGATCAGTGCAAAATCACGAGATGGCGGAGTGAAGTGTCGGCTGGCAGCTGAAACGGCGGCCTGTTTACCCGCACGTTTCATCAACCGCGACCGCCCCCAACAATACTGGCCATCCTCGTTGAGGTACTCTTGAGGCAGTAAATGGGCGGGGCGAAGAGGCTCCAACAGATGCACGCAAAAGTCGGCAAATAACTGCTTAGCCTCGTCGCTGGCATCGGGTTGCAGGCAACCAAGCCCCATCAGGCCGTCAA
The DNA here is from genome assembly GCF_026262685.1 of Candidatus Seongchinamella marina. Classification (NCBI taxonomy): domain Bacteria; kingdom Pseudomonadati; phylum Pseudomonadota; class Gammaproteobacteria; order Cellvibrionales; family Halieaceae; genus Seongchinamella; species Candidatus Seongchinamella marina. The sequence goes on along the minus strand of NZ_SHNP01000005.1, from coordinate 296,477 downwards.
CAATGCGTGACACATCCTGCTGCTGACTGGCAGCGATAGTTTCTCGCAGGTAGTAAAGAAAGTCATCGGTGCACTCCATTACAGAACCGAAGTCCAGCAGTGTGAGATCGTCCTCGGCCTCCTTCTTTCGTCGGTCATCAAGTCGCAAAAGGTAATTGCCAAAATTGGGGTCAGTCTGCATCAAACCCCAGTCATAGAGCTCACGGAAAAACAGCTCCAGCATTGCCTTGGCCAGCGCATTTCGACGTTGCTGGGACAAGCCGGTCACATTCGGGTCAAGCACTGAGCAACCGTCGATATACTCCATAGCCAGCACATTCACAGAACAGTAGTCACGGTGCAGGTCGGGCACATGGTAGTGAACGCCTTTGGAATTTAGGCTAGACACAAGGCCTGCCATTTCTTCGGTCAGTCGCGCTTCGCGCTGGTAGTCGATTTCGTTGTGCAGATGCGACCGCAGGGATTGCATCCAGTTATCCAGGTCGCGTCCAGATTTCACCCAGCGGGCCAATACCAGCATCTTCACAACAGCATCGAAGTCACTGTCGATCATGTCCGCCAGGCCAGGGTACTGCACTTTGATGCAAATCCATTCGCCAGTGGTCCGAACTTTGGCCAGATGCACCTGGGCAAGTGAGGCCGCCGCTATTGCCTCCGGCTCAATTTCCAACTCGCGAAAACGTTCCCCCAGTGAGTCGCGCACAAAAGATTCCAGCGCATCCCAATGCAGGGGCTCGGTCTGGTCTGACAGATCGCGTAGCGCGTCCACTAACACAGGTGGAAGAAAATGCTCGCCAAACAAAGCCAGCATCTGGCCAATTTTGACATAGGTTCCTTTCAACCTGCCAAGCTCAGCAGTAAAGCGCTGCGCCTCGCGTCGGGCAAATTCGGACTGCGGGTCCTCATCGGTGCGCCCCATCACTCGTGAAACGGCAGAATCCACCGCCAGGGCACCACCAGCTCGCAAGCCCGCCATGGAAACGGAGAGACCCCTACCCAGGGCCTTGGTGGGAAACAATGTTTTTGTCGTCTTGGCCACGAATTACCTCTACAACTGTCGACCCAGAGTCAGCGCAAGCTCAACCCTGCTCAGGCATTTGATGAGCTTCACCCAACTCATGAGCTCGGACATAACCAGGCCGCTCGATAAGTCGCTCCATATATGCCAGTGTTTGCGGCTTGATGCGATCATCCAACTTCAGAGCTTTGGCAAATATCAGTGCATAACAAATGGCGATATCCGCAACAGTAAATCGGTTGTCTACCAAATACTCATGATTTTCAAGGTGTGCATTGAGGCGCCGCAAACGTGCAATAAACCACTTGGCGTAATCATCAGCTACCGCCTGTTTTTCAGGCGTTGGCTCGAGGTAGTAATAACGCATGGAGATGGTTTGCGGAAAAGTAAGGGTAGCGTCAGCGTGGTGCAGCCAGTTGAGATATGCACCGTATTCAGGATGGTCTGGTTGCAGACCAAAATCATGCTGTTGATACCGGTCCACGAGATACTGGCAGATGGCCGAGGACTCAGTCATGTGCACGTCACCATCCACAAAATACGGTACGGTGCCCAATGAGTTCACGTCGAGGTAATCTCGCTTAAATACCCGTGGCGGAAACGGCAGGATTTCAAGATCGTAATCCAGCCCCATTTCTTCCAGTGCCCAGAGTGGCCGCAGCGAACGCGACCCAGCGCAGTGCCAAAGCTTCATTTAAAGTCTCCGCTCAAAAAAACAAAATTAAGGGGAGCGGATACTACCGGAGTGCTTCACTGTGAGTACAGTGTGACTAGTCAATATTTTCATGCTACTGGGCTATATTTGTGCGCTGGAAGCCGCAATGACGAACAAGCCCCATCAAAACAACCAGATCGCTGCTAGTTAATCGGTACTCCTGCACACAATAAAAACTTACCAAATGCAGGGCTAGTTAAGCAGGCAGCTCAAACTGTGCACTCAGACTCAAGCAGGGCGCAATGCTCAGGTTTTGGCGATAAACAACCCTATCTCAATATCGAAACTAATCGTAGGGCCGCGCCGTAAAGAGTTTCTGCTATCTCGCAAAAATCCCATCCAACGCTTGGTTCGTTGCGTATATCTCCGTATATTGGCGGACCATGAAATATATCGGCAGCGAAAACTTTGACCACGACCAGCCTGCTCGGGTGGGCGTACTGGTTACCAACCTCGGGACTCCCCAAGCGCCAACGAGGGCAGCCCTGCGCACCTATCTAAAACAGTTTCTTGCAGACCCCAGGGTAGTGGAAGTTCCGCGACTGATCTGGTGGTTTATCCTCAACGGCATCATCCTCAACCTGCGACCGGCCCGCTCTGCCAAGGCGTACGCTAGCGTCTGGACTGAACAAGGTTCACCCCTGATGGTGCACACCCAAGCGCAGGCGACAAAACTCAAGCATTCGCTGGAAGGGCTTTACGGCGAGGACATTGTTGTCGATTTTGCGATGCGTTATGGCTCGCCTTCTATTGATAGCGTGCTGCAGTCGATGTTGGAGCGCGGCGTTCGCAAACTCTTGGTACTGCCCCTCTACCCGCAGTATTCCGGACCCACCACTGGCTCTACCTTCGACGCCATAGCAGCAGACTTTAAGCACAGGCGCTGGCTACCGCAGCTTCGTTTCATTAGTCAGTACTGTGACCATCCCGGTTATATTGCGGCGCTGGCGGCGAGCATACAGACTTACAGGGCGGAACACGGTGAAGCCGAAAAGCTTGTATTTTCGTACCACGGTGAACCCATGCGCTATCTGGAGCAGGGAGATCCCTACCATTGCCAGTGCCTCAAAACGACAAGACTGGTCGCTGAAATACTGGGATTAGCAGACGATGAGTACCTGAGCTGCTTTCAGTCACGATTTGGCCGTGAAGAATGGTTAAAACCCTATACAGATGCCACCCTGAAGGAGTTGGCCGGCAACGGGACCAAGTCCGTTCAGGTCATCTGCCCGGGTTTCAGCGCTGATTGCCTGGAAACCATAGAAGAGATCGGAATTGAAAACCGCGACTACTTTATCGAAGCCGGTGGTGAAAGCTTTCACTACATCCCCTGTTTGAACGACGAACAAGGGCACATTGAAGCACTGACCCAACTTGCCGTTGAAAACCTCCGGGGCTGGCTGGAAAGAGCCAGTTGAGGTTCGTACATGTTTAAAAGCCGTATCTATTCACTCAGCTTCTGGTTTGGGACACTTTTCATCGCTAGCACCTGGGCGCAGGCGCAAAACAACGTCTTGCTAATCGATACCCGTTCACCCGCAGAGTACGAGGAAGGACATATACAAGGCGCGTTGTTAATTCCCTACGACACGATCGAAGCGGGCGTCCTGAAATTGTCGGCATCAAAGGACACACCAGTTTATCTTTATTGCGGGAGTGGCAGGCGCGCTGAGGTCGCCCGCGAGAGGTTAGAATACCGCGGCTACACCAAGGTCATCAATTTGGGAGGCATGAGCGATGCACAAGCGTTTTTCGCCCCAGTTGAAGAGCAGCCTTAAATCCAGCGCCGAACTCGCCGACAGTATGCGGGAAACTCCTCAGGAAATAGCGCTATCAGCATCTGCTCTTCGGGGAGAATAAAGCGGAACTGAATAATCACCGCAAACACTACTGGCACCAGAAATGCAGTGGCAGCTCCAACGACAACTGCGCAGCCTAGCAGCACCAGCGCCATCCCGAGATACATCGGGTTGCGGGTGAATCGATAGACGCCCGAGGTCACCAGGGCACGCACATCCTTGAAAGGTATCAAGTCGGTGTCGGCCTGCTTGAACAAACCGCCCGCGACCACCAGCATTGCCAGTCCAGCCAGTAAAATCACACTTCCCGCCACTTGTCCGGCCGTGCTGGTGAATCTCGCGCCGGGCAGATACTCGTTGCAAACAAATTGGGTGACGATACCGAACGCCAACCACATGGGTGGATAGATTACACGCTTAACGCTGGCCATTAGATATGTCCCTAACCGTGGTGGATTGCAGCGGGCTCCAGAGCGCCGATGCCATAGGCAATGACAATACCCAGCAGAAACGCCAGGGTCAATTTCCCCCTGTCGTGGCTGTGAAAGTGCACCTCTGGTAAAAGGTCGGATAAAGCAATGCAAATAAACGCGCCGGCTGAAAATGCCAGAGCTCCGCCGACAATAGCGTCACGAGCGGAACCGACAAGATCCACGCCAAAGAAAAACAGTAAGGCACCCAGCGGACACATGAAGGCAAACAAAAGATTGGTAGTCGCCCTAGCTCCCCTGTCCCATCCCCCTGCCTCCATAACCGTGGTAATAGACATGGCATCCAACGGCTTATGCAGCAATATAGCCAGGAAAACACCAAAACCGGCCAGCGCTGCGGTACTGCCCTCAGCACTCTCGCCCAGCATCACCGCCCCAAGGGCTACGCCGTCAATCAGGGTGTGTAAGGCCAAACCCATTGCAATACCCACCCAACTCAGGCTGTGAGCGGCCGATTGATGGTCATGGGAGTGATGATGACCGTGGTCATGATGCTCGTCCGTCGAGCCACTGAAGTCGTGCTGATGGAAGTGGAACATGCGTAGCAACAGCAACATGGTGATCAGACCAACCATCAACCACCAGACACTATTGTCCACTGCACCCGCCTGCCCCGAGATAGCAATGCTGTGGGGCAGCAAGTGATAAAAAGCAACGCCCAGCATCAACCCAGAGACCAGGCTCATCACCAACTGGGTGCGGGTATGAGTCATACGTACCCAGTTAGGCAGCAGCCCTCCCACCAGTGAAAAGCAGGCTATAGCGACTGAATAGGCTAACAGGGTAAGCGTGGGTGACGCAGACATGACGAGGTAGTGTCCCGATGGCAAAGCGGCCAATTATTTCACACTCAGTACACCAAGGACTAGCAAAGCCTGAGTCCAATGATTGATTTGGTCAGTGCCCACTGGCGATAAGTGTCATTGACGCCAAGACTAATGACCATTAGTTTAAGCCCACTGCAAGCAATAACACGGAGTCCAGCATGTCACTTTATGAGCCCCTCGAGTCCAGCGATTCACGCCGTCATCTGCAACTGCGCAGCCCAGTGACCCTGCAACCTATCGGTGAACTAATCTGCGCCAATAAGGAGGATGTTGCCGAGGCAATTGCCAAAGCTCGCCAGGCGCAACCTGCCTGGGCCGCCACTAGCATGAAAGAGCGCGCCGCTATCGTCGAGCGCGCCCTGGAGATACTGCTACAGCGACAGGACGAAGTCATCGATACCGTGGTGAAGGAGACCGGCAAGGCGCGAACAGATGCGATGAGCATGGAAGTTTTTTCCGTCGCCGACCAACTCTGTTACTACGCCAAGAATGCAGGCAAATTTTTGGCGCCACGCAAGCGCAAGGCACACGGCTTACTGGGCCTAATGAAACAGGTTCGCATCGTTTACAAACCACTGGGTGTGGTCGGCTTAATCACACCCTGGAACGGCCCTTTCGTATTGGTCATGAATCAGGCTTGTCAGGCCGTGCTGGCTGGAAACACTGTGGTCGCCAAGGGCTCCGAGGTCACGCCATTTTCTGCCAAATTAGCTGAAGATATTTTTTGCGAAGCCGGCCTGCCCGAAGGTGTACTGCAGGTGCTGCTGGGCGATGGAGAAACTGGCGCGGCAATCGTTAGCGGTGGTGTCGATAAAGTGTCTTTTACCGGCAGCGTGGCGACCGGCAAAAAGGTGGCGGTAGCAGCGGCAGAACAACTTATTCCCTGCACACTGGAACTCGGTGGTAACGACGCCATGATTGTCTGTGCCGACGCTGACCTTGACCGGGCTGCCGATGGCGCGTGGGTGGGCTCATGCATGAATACCGGGCATTACTGCTGCGGCACCGAACGCATTTACGTGGTTAAAGAGATTTATGACGAATTTCTGGGCCTGATACTGGAGAAAGGAAAAGGCTTACGCCAGGGTCCACAGCACGGCTGGGATGAAGATGTGGGCGCCGTCTTTTGGGATCGCCAAATGGCTATTATCGAAGCCCATGTCGGAGACGCCAGAGCTAAAGGCGCTAACATTTTAATGGGCGGGCGCCGCAACCCGGACCTGGAGGGCTTGTATTATGAGCCGACCGTCATCACCGAAGTAGAAAACAGCATGGACATCATGATACTGGAAACCTTCGGACCCATTTTGTGTATTCAGAAAGTAGAATCGGAAGAAGAAGCACTGCGCCTGGCCAATGATTCTGAATTCGGACTCAACGGTAATGTCTGGACTGAGGATAAAACCAAAGGCTATGAGCTCGCCCGAGCAATCGACACAGGCGCTTGTTCAGTCAACGATATGGCAGTGAGCTACGGCATTCCTGCCGCACCTTTTGGCGGAAAGAAGAATTCTGGTCTGGGACAGGTTAACGGCAAAAAAGGCCTTCGCGGCTACTGCCATGAGATGCCCATTGTGATCGATCGTTTTGGCGGCAAAATGCAGAACGGTTACCCGTACAGCGCCAAAAGTGCAGAAGGAATGAAAAAGCTGATGGATTTCCTGTGGCTAAAAACCCCGATCGGAAAATGGCTGAGCTGACCAGACCGGCGGCTTAGGCGATCCGCGCCCGCGCTGCAAGGCTTACGTTGCTAGGACAGCACCAGGTTATCCCGGTGTATTAATTCTACGTCTCCGGCGTAGCCCAGCGTCTGTTCAATTTCCGTTGAGGCTGAACCCATAATACGACGGGTTTCATCAGCGGAATAGTTGACCAGGCCGCGAGCAACTTCCCGCCCATCGCTATCCCGGCAGGCGACCATGTCGCCGCGAGAAAAGGCGCCATGCACCCCGCTCACACCTACGGGCAGCAGACTGCGCCCCGATTCCCGCAAGACTCGAACAGCGCCCTGATCCAGATCTACACTGCCTTGAATTTGCACCATACTGGCAAGCCACTGCTTACGGGCATTCTGCGGCTCCTTGCCCGTACGCAACCAAGTGCCGACATTGGCGCCACCGGCTACCAGCGCCACGATATCTTCTTCTCGACCATTGGCAATAATAGTCTCGGTCCCCGAGCGTGCTGCCAGGCGGGCCGCGCGCAGCTTGGTGACCATACCACCGCGCCCCAAAGTACCGCCCTCTCCAGCCATGGCGTCCAGCGCAGGCAGATTGACATCAGCGGCTGCTACCAACTTCGCCGCAGGATTCTGCCGAGGATCCTCCTCATACAGACCTTGCTGGTCGGTCAGCAGGAGCAGTGCATCGGCATCAATCAAGTTCGCTACCAGCGCACCCAGTGTATCGTTATCACCGAAACGAATTTCATCGGTCACCACGGTGTCGTTTTCATTGATCACCGGAACGACGCCAAGTTTCAACAAAGTATTGAGCGTGCCGCGAGCGTTCAAATACCGATCCCGAGCGATGACATCATCGTGCCCCAAAAGAACCTGCGCAGAAACGATGCCGTGTGCCTTGAAAGCATTCTCATAGCTCTGCACCAGAACCGACTGTCCGACGGCAGCTGCAGCTTGCAACTCGTGTAGCAGATGAGGTCTCGCATTCATCCCGAGACGCACAATACCCGCAGCCACTGCTCCACTGGAGACCAGCACCACCTCACAGCCCGCTTCACGCAACCGTGATAATTGGTTCACCAGATCGTTAATAATCGCTTCGTTCAGGCCACGCCCGTCGTCGGTCAGCATTGCACTGCCAACCTTAACGACCCAGCGACGACTGGCAGCTATTTCGCTTCGCTCAGCCATGTCAGGGCACATACTCTACGTCGACATCGTATTCATCATCATCCCAGTCATCGTCGTCCTCAGCCTCTTGATCAGCACGGCGTTTGTGCTGGGAACGCAATTCGGCAATCCGCTCCCTGGCCTCTTCCTGCATGCGTTGCTGCAGTTCGGCATCTGCATTGGCCAGTTCCGGGTCGGCTTTCTCTTGCTCTCGCAACTCCTCCAGATAATTCATCAGGTCACCGCACAACGCATCCGTGCCCTCACCCTTGATCGCAGAGACTTCATAGACCGGCCCTTGCCAGTCCAGAGCCGCCAGCACGGCAGTCTTGCGTTCAGCGAAAATATCTGCGTCTATAAGATCAGTTTTGTTGAGCACCAGCCAGCGCTCGCGCTCTGCAAGGGTGGCGCTAAAGCGTCCCAGTTCACCCGCGATTGCGACGGCCGAGTCCGCCGGTTCAGTTCCGTCAAAGGGCGCCATATCGACAATGTGTAACAGTATCCGATTGCGGGTGAGGTGCTTTAGGAAGCGAATACCCAGACCCGCACCTTCCGACGCTCCTTCAATCAAACCGGGGATATCAGCGATGACGAAACTGCGATGCGCTTCAACCTTAACTACACCCAGGTTCGGCACCAGAGTAGTAAATGGATAATCTGCTACCTTCGGCTTGGCAGAAGACACTGCCCTGATCAAGGTAGACTTCCCGGCGTTAGGCAAACCCAGAAGCCCAACGTCTGCCAGAACCTTCAGTTCAAGCTTGAGCGAACGGACTTCACCCTCCGAGCCAGGCGTGATTTGCCGGGGGGCCCTGTTGGTACTGGATTTAAAACGGGTATTTCCAAGGCCATGAAAACCGCCTTGAGCAACTTTAAGTTGCTGCCCGCTAGCTTGAATATCTCCGAGAATCTCGCCGGTATCCTCGTCCAGTACAGTTGTGCCTATAGGCACCTTCAGGATGAGGTCCTCACCGCTTCTGCCGGTGCAGTTTTTGCCGCTGCCGCCTTCGCCGATATCGGCGCGATAACTGCGCACAAACCGATAATCAACCATGGTATTGAGATTGACGTCACCCTCAAGAAAAACACTGCCGCCATCACCGCCATCGCCGCCATCGGGACCGCCTCTTGCAACATACTTTTCCCGCCGGAAACTGAGAGCGCCGTTGCCTCCCTTACCCGCGTACACGGTGATGCTTGCTTCGTCTACGAACTTCATCTTTATCTGCCTTCGGACTGCGCCGTTAAGGGTCGGTGCTGGGGACCACCTAAAAACAGTATACAAAAAAAAGCCCCGTCCAATGACGAGGCTTTTAGTTTCTAGTCGCGAGAAGTGCGATCAGGCGCTCACCACCTGAACGTACTTGCGGCTCTTGGGTCCGCGCACAACGAACTCAACCTTGCCGTCTGCTTTTGCGAACAAGGTATGATCCTTGCCGATACCTACGTTTTCACCGGCGTGGAACCTGGTTCCGCGCTGACGTACGAGGATGTTCCCTGCCAGGACTTCCTGACCGCCGTAGCGCTTCACGCCAAGGCGTTTACTTTCGGAATCGCGACCGTTACGAGTACTACCACCAGCTTTTTTATGAGCCATTTTTCAACTCCTCCTTTACGCCGAAATACCGGTAATTTTGACTTCAGTAAACCACTGGCGATGGCCAGTTTCTTTACGATAGTGCTTTCGGCGATTGAATTTAACGATCTTGATTTTCTTGTGGCGGCCGTGAGCGACCACTTCGGCAGTGACCTTAGAGCCATCAACAACGGGCTTGCCGATTTTGACGTCTTCACCAGTGCCAACCAGGAGTACCTTGTCGAATTCGATGGTCTCGCCGGTCGCGGCCTCAATTTTTTCCAGCTTGAGGGTTTCACCCTCAATCACGCGGTGCTGCTTACCACCGGCTTCAATTACTGCGTACATCTTTCTCTCCGTTTAATTAGCCTGCTCGCTTTCTAAAAAGCCCTTTAAAATCAAGGGGGCAGAGCCAGGCACAAACAGTTGATTTAATTGTGTCTGCCACCTGCAAGACGTGCAGCAGGAGTCAGAGGGCGGCGATTTTACTCAAATCCCCCCCTAGCGGCAAGGATTATTTTTACCTAAAAACAACAGCTTGCGTGCATTCATGAGGTTAACGATTGAGACCCCAAAGCCTTGACAGGCTGCGAGGACTGACCATAGCATGCCGGGGCACTCTACTACTGACTTCCTATGCAAGATATACGTTCCGCTGTTGCTGCCGAATTCGAGCAGGTCAATCACCTCATTATCGATCAACTCCACTCCGACGTGGACATGGTAGAAAATATTGGCCACTACATTGTAGACGCTGGTGGCAAGCGTTTACGCCCTCTTTTGGTGTTGCTCACCGCTGCTGCCTTTGGTCGCTGTGGGCCCGACCAGATCAAATTTGCCGCGGTCATAGAATTTATTCATACCGCCACCCTGTTGCACGATGACGTGGTTGATATTTCGAGCCTGAGACGCGGCAGGCCCACTGCCAATGCCGAGTTCGGCAATGCACCTTCGGTGCTGGTGGGCGACTTTCTCTATACCCGCGCCTTCCAGCTAATGGTACAACTCGGTGACATGGACATTCTCACGCACATGGCCAATACAACCAATACTATTGCCGAGGGGGAAGTCTTGCAATTAGTGCGAGCAGGCAATGCTGATACCACTGAACAACAATACCTTGATGTCATTACCCGCAAAACGGCGATTCTGTTTGCCGCGGGCTGCTACGGCGCCGCCACGCTGTGCGACCAGGAGAGCAGCGTGTGCCAGGGCATGCACAGCTTCGGCCTCAATCTGGGAATCGCCTTCCAGATGATCGACGATATTCTGGATTACGAGGGGGACCCCGCAGCAATGGGTAAAAATGTGGGGGACGACCTCACTGAGGGCAAACCCACCCTGCCGCTGATTTACACACTGGAGCACGGCACTAAAGAAGAACAAGCACTGGTGCACAGGGCAATTACCGAAAAAACAGCCGAGGATATTGAGCAGGTTCTGGCAGCGGTGCAGCGCTGTGGTGCTTTAAATTATACCAAGCAGCAGGCTCGCAAGTATCACAACCTGGCGTTGGCTGAGCTTGCCGCGCTACCTGATAGTCCCGCCAGGGTATCTCTGCAGGCAGTGACTGCGCTTTCAATCAACCGCGATCATTAATTCCAGCCTTCAGCGATTGCACCACCAGTCAGCTGTCAATATACTTCACCGGTGCCTTCCCGGCACCACACTGCTAGCGTAACTACAAAAACACAGCGCGCTAGCTGCCACTTTTTCACTGCAGTTACTCGAAGGATACCGGCAATGCCTGCCACTCCTGTGTTATCACAACTGCCCTCTTACGAGGTTATTAAAACAATCGCCCAATCTCTGAAGGCCGTCTCGGTCGTTCGGATGTTGGAGCAGGAACCCAACCGCGCTGCTGAATTCACCCTCACCGCAGCCGGCCTGCAACTGGATTACAGCAAGCACCTGCTAGACGTTCAAGCGAGACAGGCGCTATTGCAATTGGCTGAGGAGGCCAAACTGCCTGCAGCCATTGCCGGTTTGTTGGCAGGGGAGGAGCTCAACAACACAGAGCAGCGCCCTGCCCTGCACACACTGTTGCGCGCAAGCTCGGGGGGCTCTCTTGGAAGCAAGTTCGACGAAGTCGTCGCAGCTCGCGCCAGCATGCGCCAGTGGGCCGACCAGCTTAACGCCGGCGAACTGCGCGGCTTTTCCGGGTCTGTTATTACCGATGTCGTCAATATTGGTATAGGCGGTTCCGACCTCGGACCCAGACTGGTGACCGAGGCCCTCCGCCCCTTCCATGGCAGTGTCGCCTGTCACTACGTCGCCAATGTAGATCCCGCCGACCTGCAGAACACGTTATTGAACTTGCAGGCAGAAACAACGCTATTTATCCTCTGTTCTAAATCCTTCCGCACCGAGGAAACCCTGACCAATAGCCTGGTAGCTCGCGAGTGGATGAAGCAGTCAGGCGCCACTGATGCAGACTTGAACAAGCACTTTGTTGCCATCACCAGTAACCTGCAAGCTGCTGCCGACTTTGGAATTCCCGAGAAAAACTGCCTACCTCTGTGGGACTGGGTGGGCGGACGCTATTCAGTATGGTCGGCGATCGGCCTGTCCTGCGCCATCGCTATCGGCTGGGAAAATTTCGAACTTTTCCTGGCGGGTGCCGCCGCAATGGACGAACACTTCCAGTCTGCTCCTCTGGCCGAAAACATGCCGGTAATGATGAGTCTATTGGAAGTCTGGTACGTCAACTTCTTCGGTGCGAACAACCATGTGGTCTTGCCCTACGATCATAGCTTGCAAAAACTTCCCGACTTTTTGCAACAACTTACCATGGAGAGCAACGGCAAGCGCGTGAACAAAAGCGGGGTGCTGCTGGACTATCATACCGGGCCTGTTCTATGGGGCTCTGCCGGAACTATGGGCCAGCACTCCTTTCACCAACTACTGCACCAGGGCACCCAGCAATGCCCGGCAGACTTCATCCTTCCGTTAACAACCCATACCGGGATGACTGAACAACACCGGCGCCTGGTAGCTAACTGCATTGCGCAAAGCCGAACCATGACGGTTGGGCGCAGTATTGATGAAGCGAAGTCCTCTTTATTGGAACGTGGGATGGATGAGGCCTCCGCAGGTGAATTAGCTCCTCACCTGTCCATGCCAGGAAACAGACCCAATAGTGTCATCACCATGGCTTCATTAGCTCCACAGACCCTGGGCGCATTGCTTGCGCTTTACGAGCACCGAACCTTTTGCAGTGCTGTACTGTGGGGCATTAACCCATTTGACCAATGGGGAGTGGAACTGGGTAAGGAGATAGGAGTGCAGGTTCTCGGCCTAATGGCGGGAGAGTCTTCTTCTGGATCGATGGATACGGCGACTGAACGCTTGATTGGGGAATGGCTGGCGGAGCAATAAGCACCAGTGCGTAGGCGATGCGGCGCCAGCTAGAAACTGCAAAATGACCCGTCGCTAGCGCGCCCCCTCCCATTGATGCTATCGACTGGCGCCAAACTGTGATTTGCGCGGGTCAATCATGCTTCGATCAGCGCCAGTAACTCTGCTGTTTTGGCTTCCATCAATGCAACATCACGTCTGCTCTCAACATTAAGCCTGACTACAGGTTCGGTGTTGGACATGCGCAGATTGAAGCGCCAGTCTCCGCAGTCGACACTGACGCCGTCAGTGTGATCAAGTTCGCCTTTGTCGCCATAGGTGGCCTCAGCGCGGGCCAACACGGCAGCAGCATCTTCTACACTGCGATTGATTTCACCCGAACAGGGGTAGGCTGCCATGCGCTCGGCCACCATGGTAGACAAGGGCTTGCCTGTGCTGCTGATCAACCCTGCCACCAGCAGCCAGGGAATCATGCCACTGTCGCAATAGGCGAAGTCGCGGAAGTAATGGTGTGCACTCATCTCGCCGCCGTAGGCTGCATTCTCAGTGCGCATTCGCTCCTTGATGAAGGCATGGCCACACTTGGTCAATACCGGCACACCGCCGGCATCCTTCACCATTTCAACGGTATTCCAGGTCAGCCTGGGGTCGTGGACGATACGGGCACCGGGCTCAAGTTTAAGAAAGGCGTCTGCGAGCAGGCCTACAACGTAGTACCCCTCGATAAATTCTCCGCTCTCGTCAAAAAAGAAACATCGGTCAAAATCGCCGTCCCAGCCAATACCAAGATCTGCGCCATGCTCACGAACGGCCGCAATCGCAGCCGCACGATTCTCGGGCAATAGCGGGTTGGGGACACCGTTGGGAAAGTTGCCGTCCGGTTCATGGTGCAGTTTGATAAATTCGAACGGCAGGTGAGACTCCAGTAAATCGATGACTCGGCCAGCACCACCGTTACCCCCATCCACCACAATTTTCAGCGGTTTCAGAGCCGCCACGTCGACATAGGACAGCAAGTGCTCTACGTAGGCGCGGTCTGTGTCTAACTTGCGCAATGTGCCCGAAACTTGCGCTGCGGTAAATTCATCACGCTCTGCCAGGGCCCGGATTTCCTTGAGCCCTGTATCAGCGGAAATAGGCCTCGACTCTTCGCGAACAAACTTCATCCCGTTATAGTCCTTGGGATTATGACTGGCGGTAACAGCAATGCCGCCGTCCATCGTCGCGTGAGAGGTGGCGAAATATATCTCTTCCGTACCGCATAGGCCGATGTCATACACATCTACCCCCTGCTCCATCAAGCCCTCACTGACCGCAGCTTTAATCGCTTCGCTGGACAGACGGATGTCATGCCCGACGACGACCTTTTCCGGCTTGATGACTTCAGCATAAGCTCTGCCGATACGACGTGCGATATCTTCGTTCAATTCATCAGGCACCCGGCCGCGAACGTCATAGGCCTTGAAACACGTAATTTCCTTCAATGTATGCCCTTAATCGTTTTTGTAGTAGTTTTCGTAAACGTGATTAGTGGCTTCGACGAAGCCGGGAACACTGCCACAGTCGAAGCGCGTACCCTTGAATTTATAGGCCATGACACAGCCCTGTCTGGCCTGGGCTTGAAGCGCATCAGTGATCTGAATTTCGCCGTTGGCGCCAGGCTCGGTGCGCTCAATGTGTTCAAAAATATCAGGAGTGAGAATGTAACGCCCGATAATCGCCAAATTGGACGGAGCATCTTCCTGCGCAGGCTTTTCCACCATATCGTCAACGCGATAAATGCCATCGCCCAGGCTTTCTCCGGAGATCACACCATATTTATGCACTTCATCCATGGGAACTTCCTGGATGGCAACAATGGAACAGCGATATTCATTGTACAGCTCGACCATTTGCGCGAGTACACCCACCCCCTCAGCATGCAGGCAAAGGTCATCTGACAGCAGTACGCCGAAGGGTTCATCACCAATCAGGGTACGGCCGGTTAAAATGGCGTGGCCCAGACCTTTCATCTCTCTCTGGCGGACCATGGTGAACACGCCCTTGTCCAGGACCTCTCGAATACTTTGCAGGTACGTTTCCTTACCCGTGCCAGCAATCTGATGTTCGAGTTCATAACTGATATCAAAGTGGTCAGCAATCGAGCGTTTGCCGCGCCCCGTTACGAAGGCGCAGGTGGTCATTCCTGCTTCAATTGCTTCTTCGACTCCGTATTGCACCAGCGGCTTATTAACAACAGGCAACATTTCCTTGGGCATGCTTTTGGTCGCTGGCAGGAAGCGGGTACCGTAACCCGCAACCGGGAACAGGCATTTTTTTATCATCGGATAACTCCTGAGACTTTTATTCAGCTATTGCGACCATACTGGTCGTCAAATCGTACAATATCGTCTTCGCCCAGATAGGTACCTGACTGCACTTCTATGAGCTCCAGAGGTATGCGTCCCGGGTTAGCCAGGCGGTGTTTGTTTCCAAGGGGGATATAAGTTGACTCATCTTCGCCCAACATAAATATTCGATCTTCACAGGTAACTTCGGCGGTACCACTCACGACTATCCAGTGCTCCGCTCTATGATGATGCATTTGCAGTGACAAACGTTCACCCGGGTCAACAATAATTCGCTTCACCTGGAAGCGATCTGCAGTCACCAGAGACTCATAAGACCCCCAGGGCCGGTAAACCCTGCGGTGCAAAGACACCTCAGGACGCTCTTGCGCTTTCAGCGTATTAACAATGCGTTTAACGTCTTGCACCTTGTCACGGTCGGCAACCAGAACAGCATCGGCGGTTTCCACCACCACCAGACCATCAACACCGGTGGCCGCCACCAAGCGTGAATCGCTGTAAAAATAGCTGTCCTTACAGTTATCGAGTATGACATCACCTCGACTGGCGTTGCCCTCATCATCTCTGTCGGCGACATCCCAAAGGGCGGACCAGGCGCCCACATCACTCCAACCACAATCGAGTGACACTACTCCACCTCGATCGGTATTTTCCATCACTGCATAATCAATGCTGTCCGAGGGACAACCATCAAAAATTGCAGGCTCAGGGCGCACAAAATCCATATCCCGGTTTGCGCCTTTCATCGCGTCCTGACAGCAGCTGAGAATTTCTGGTGCGTGCGCCCCCAGTTCTTCAAGGTAAGCCGCCGCACCGAGCAAAAACATACCGCTATTCCAAAGATAGCTGCCACTGTCCAGATAGGCTGCTGCAGTGGCGGCATCTGGCTTTTCCTCAAACCGCTCCAGTCCGAACAAGCCCTCGCCCAGCGAATCACCACACTTAATATAGCCGTAACCTGTTTCCGCACTGCTGGGCACTACACCAAAAGTCATCAAATGACCCTGCTGCGCCATGGGGACAGCTTTTCCTACCGCCGCGACGAAGGCCTCTACATCCTGAATGACGTGATCAGCGGGCAGCACCAATAGTAAGGCTTCAGGATCATGTTCGACAGCGTAGAGCGCTGCCAGGGCAACAGCCGGCGCCGTATTGCGACCGACGGGTTCCAGAATCAGAGCGCTGGCTTTCAGGTCGACTTGCCGCAGCTGCTCCGCCACCATGAAACGGTGCTCCTCGTTACAAACCACAACCGGTGAGAATTCATCCAACCCGGTGGTGCGTTTCAGCGTTTCCTGAAGCATGGACAACTCCCCTGCAAGTGGCTGGAATTGCTTGGGATGGGACTCGCGTGAGACAGGCCATAACCGGCTGCCAACGCCACCAGAAAGAAGTACGGGAGTTAACATTTTCATCCTTGATATGAGTGGAGAGAGGCCCTGGACAAGGGGCCGCATCGCGCAATTATAAACGCAACGAAATGGACTCAGCTATCTTAACTGACAAGGATTCGGTTGAACAGTCAGCCAAGCTGCCGAATCAACTGATAGCGCTGGACTTGTGCGCCTCAGCCATTAAACTGAGCACGCAAAATAAAGCCGCTTCCGGCAATGACCGACACCTTGGAAAAATCATGACAGGACAAAGCGCGTTCACCAAAGAAGAGCTGGTCGCATGCGGTCACGGCGAGCTATTTGGCGAAGGCAACGCCAGACTCCCCGTAGACAATATGCTCATGCTCGATCGCATCAATCACATCAGTTCAGAGGGCGGTGCAAATGGTAAGGGCGAGATTATTGCCGAACTGGATATTCATCCGGATCTCTGGTTTTTTGACTGCCACTTTCCCTCCGATCCGGTCATGCCTGGCTGCCTCGGACTGGACGCGATGTGGCAACTGGTCGGCTTCTTTTTAGGTTGGCGAGGCAACCCGGGACGTGGTCGCGCCCTGGGCTGCGGCGAGGTGAAATTTACCGGACAGATACTACCCACCGCCAGCAAAGTCACCTACAACATTAATATGAAGCGTATCATCGAACGCAAACTGGTCATGGGCATAGCCGACGGCAGCGTGTCGGTTGATGGCCGAGAGATATACACCGCCAACGACCTGCGCGTCGGCCTGTTTCAATCCACGGAGTCCTTCTAGAGCGATGAATAGACGAGTAGTTGTCACCGGCCTGGGCATTGTTTCTTGCCTGGGTAACGATGCTGAAACGGTCACCCAGTCACTTTACGACGGCAAGTCAGGACTCAGTGCGCGCCAGGAACATATCGACATGGGCATGCGTTCACACGTCGCTGGCAGCCCGGATATTGATACTGCTTCATTGATCGACCGAAAGCAGTTGCGCTTTATGGGTGACGCCGCCGCCTACGCGTACATCTCCATGCAGCAAGCGATTGAAGACTCAGGCCTGGAGGAAAGTGATGTCTCCAATATACGTACCGGTATTATTGCCGGCTCCGGTGGCGCCTCATCAGCCAGCCAAACACAAGCGGCAGACATTTTGCGAGATCGCGGCCTGCGCCGGGTTGGCCCCTACCGGGTCACCCAGACAATGGGCAGCACAGTCTCCGCCTGCCTGGCCACACCTTTCAAGATCAAGGGTGTGAATTATTCTATTTCGTCAGCCTGCTCTACCAGTGCCCATTGCATTGGCAATGCCATGGAGCAGATTCAGTTAAACAAGCAGGACATCGTATTTGCCGGGGGTGGTGAAGAGCTGCACTGGACTTTATCCAGCCTGTTCGACGCCATGGGCGCGCTATCAACCAAGTACAATGACACGCCCCAACGCGCCTCTCGCGCCTACGACGCTGACCGTGATGGTTTTGTAATCGCCGGTGGCGGCGGCATGCTGGTACTGGAAGAACTGGAACATGCTAAAGCACGAGGCGCAAAAATTTACGCAGAACTGGTGGGCTATGGCGCTACCTCCGATGGCTACGACATGGTCTCGCCTTCAGGCGAGGGTGCAGTGCGCTGTATGCAACAGGCGCTCGCTACAGTTGATGGGGCTGTGGACTACATCAACGCGCATGGCACCTCAACGCCTGCAGGTGACATACAAGAGCTGAAAGCGGTCAAAGACGCCTACGCTGATAGTGATCGTATTCCGGTAGTTGGCTCAACCAAATCCCTGTCCGGTCACTCACTGGGGGCTGCCGGGGTTCAGGAAGCCATTTACTCGCTGCTAATGCAGCAGAAGGGCTTTATCGCCGCTTCTGCCAACATTGATAACCTGGATCCGGAAGCTGAAGGCCTTCCCATTGCCCGGGAAAGATTAGACAACGTGGATTTACAGACAGTGATGTCTAACAGTTTTGGTTTTGGTGGCACCAACGCGTCACTGGTATTCCAGAAACTCACCGATTGATTGCCTTGCAGAAGTAGCCGCTGGCGGCTACTTCTGCTCACAATTCACGCCAGAAGATCCAGTAACAATACCTGCACCTTATCTCCTTCACTGACAACAACGCCCGGCGGCACCACTGCCAGTGCATCACTTTGGCTCACTGAGCTGAGTACACCAGAGCTCTGGTTAGCAAAACGGCGGGCCACAAGACCCTCATCACCGGATTCCAGCCTTACTCGAACATGGTCCTGCCTGGGACTTGATTTTGCAGTTGCGAAACCAGCTGTCACCGTCAGCTCGGGAATACGGCAATCGGTCGCGCCCTGTAGCTTTAACAAAAACGGCCTTGCCACAAGACAAAATGTTGCAAAAACCGAGGTAGGATTACCCGGCAACCCAATAAAAGGCGTATCGCCAATAGCCCCGAAAGCCAATGGTTTACCCGGCTTTATCGCCAGCTTCCACAAATCAATGTGCCCAATTTGCTCCACCTGGGCTTTCACGTGGTCTTCCTCGCCAACAGACACGCCACCAGAAGTGATCACACAGTCAGCCAACTCCGAGGCGCGCAGCAATGCCTTCGCCGTTGCCTGTGCGTCATCGGGGATAATGCCCACGTCAACAAATTCCAGGCCCAGCCTGGCGAGCAGGCCAGCGATAGTAAAACGGTTAGAGTTGTAAAGCTGACCGCCCGCCAAATCAGCGGTGCCGGGTTCAACCAATTCGTCCCCGGTTGAAAGCACCGCCACCTTAAGCCGGCGAAACACTGTTACCCGGGCAATACCGACCGAGGCCAGCAGTCCCAGGTCTTGGGGCCTTAAGCGGCGACCTTTGCTCAATGCCACCGCTCCTGCAGCAATATCTTGCCCCCGCGGTCGAATATTCTGCGCCGTAGTCACAGTCCCCTCGACCGAGAGCAAACCACCCTGGTCGACGCTGCAATTTTCCTGCATCACCACGGCATCGGCTCCCGCGGGTATCGGCGCTCCAGTAAATATTCTCGCTGCCGTTCCCGGCTGCAAAGGCTCCCCTACTGCTCCAGCGGCAATACGTTGGCTTATCGGCAGTGGTCCCGGCAGGTCTTCGCCACGCACGGCATAACCATCCATTGCACTGTTATCGTCCCCGGGAACATCGATACCAGAGATAACATCCTCTGCCAAAACCGCTCCAAGTGCGTCTATCAAGGAGAGTTCTTCGGTTGCCCCTGTCGGTCTGGCGCCCCCTAAAATTCGTTCCAGAGCCTCTTCCAGGGGCATCAAGGCACTCAACTGTGCTGTTCCCTGACTCTCAATACGCCCACAAAGTTGCAAGGCCTGTGAGTGCTGTCTAACTGCTCGCGAATAACCCCTGTCCAGGCTGTCTTGCAGGCGCCGGTAGAACCGGGGACACAAAAAATGACGGTGTTGTTGGCAAAGCCGGCCAATGCCCGCGACTGGATGGTTGAAGAGCCTATCTCCTGGTATGAAATAGCCCTGAAAAGCTCACCAAAGCCGTCTATGTCCTTATCGAACAGAGGCCGAACAGCCTCTGGCGTTGAATCTCTTCCCGAAAAGCCGGTTCCCCCTGTCACCAACACCGCATCGATGTCCGGGTCTGCGATCCAGGCAGAGAGCACCGCGCGAATTCGGTAAACATCATCGATTACTATCGCCTTGCTACCTTGACGGTGACCCGCCGATTCGAGCGCCTCCACCAGATATTTTCCGGACGTATCGTCCGCTTTGGTGCGAGTGTCTGACACGGTGAGCACCGCCACTGCCAGAGATTGGGGGGTGTCGTCGGTGGCCTTGACCATGGATGTTCCTCAGGTTTGTTGCTGAAAGTATTGTTTCACCTGGTCGGCAATGGCATTGCGCCAGGGCTGCTGTTTAATTGCGAATGTATTGCGAATTTTGCTGCATTCAAGCGATCGATTAAGACTGGGGGCATCAGGATCGAGCGGCATTAATTCCACAGCGCCGGTGCTGACATCAGAAAACTGCGAAGCAGCGGCCAGCACCGCTTCGGCAAACTCGTAATGGGTCGCTGTCTCCGTGCTGCAATAGTGATAGGTGCCCCACAGCTCGGCTCCCACACTCTGCTGATCAAGTAGCGCTGAAATCACTCTTGCACCGTCACCGGAAGCCACTGGACAACCCCGTAAATTATTGTCCAGAACCAGGTTTTCACCACTCACTAATTCACCCAGTACACGCGTCACTAAATTGGCTCCGTCACTGGCAAATACCGGGCCCAAACGCAAAATCAGGTACCTATCGCAGTACTTCCTCACTACCTGTTCAGCATCAGCCAAGAGTAAGCCGGTATCACTATTATTGTCAGGCAGATCTCCTTCGTTGTACATTCGGTCAAGGTCACCGGAAAAAACTCTGGAGCTGGAAATAAACATATAACAAGCACCGTCACGCTGACAGGCTTTAGCCACCCACTGACACCGCTTCAGATCCAGATCAACAACGTCCTGGCCCCCATCGGCCACCGCTTCCACCCGAATATCCACAACGACATTGGCCTCGGCCCTGCGCACGGCCTTCTTGGCTTGTCGCTCACTCTTCCAGCGCGACGCAGAACGGGTCAGGCACACCACGTCATGGCGGCTCAGGTCCTCCAGGAGTTCTACCAGCACCCGCCCAAGCGGACTGTCTGAACCGATTACGAGTACGCGCAAGCGAATGGCTCTTTAGTCGTCAAAGAAATGGGAACCGTATCATATTTGCGCGGGGCGCGGCGCAATTGTCGGCGACATGCACGACTACTGTAGCGTCTGCTATGCCAATTTAATCGGCAGAGGAAGCCGCTCGATAGCAGCCTCGTGAGTTGCCTCGATCAGCAAGAACGCCTGTCTAAAACGGAATATCGTCGTCGAAGTCGTTGAAGTCCTGCGCAGGAGCTGTCTGTGGAGCATTCTGAGCAGGGGCAGAACCTCCCTGGGCAGGGGCAGGGGCAGAAGACTGGGGCGACTGACCGCCATAAGCACCGCCGCCGCCCATATTGCTGTCGCCCTGACCTGAGCCCCGACTATCCAGCATCTGCATTTCGTTGGCGACCACTTCAGTGGTGTAGCGATCCTGACCCGACTGATCAGTCCACTTACGCGTTTGCAGGGCACCTTCGACAAATACTTTAGAGCCCTTCTTGAGATACTCCCCGGCAATCTGTCCAAGCCGATAATTACCCCGGTCACGGAACACCACGCGGTGCCACTCAGTGCGCTCTTTTTGTTCGCCTGTTTGCTTGTCGCGCCAGCTTTCGGAGGTCGCAATACTGGCATTGGTGACGGCACCACCATCAGGAAAAAAGCGGGTTTCAGGGTCGTTACCCAGGTTACCGATCAGAATGACCTTATTGACGCCACGTGTAGCCATGAAAGCTCCTTGTTCTCGCGATAAATGCTTATTTTAATGCACGCGTGACTATAACAATCCCACTGTTTAATTGCGACAGCACCAGGCACCAAAATCAATCCAATGGGTCCGCTACAACCCTCAGGTCATCAACTTATCCAACCAGTGACTGACAGTTTGAATAGGACGTCGCTGCCAGGCGGCTCCCCGCCGGCAATAAATGCTCTCCTCCCACGTGCGTGCCAGGTCGGTCGCCTTGTAACCCAGCCAACGCAAAGGTTCAGGCTCCCAGCGCCGCAGTACGGACTCCGGGCTGCCATTATAGGCCCAGGGGGCAGACGACAGTTCAGTCTCTCGCGATAACACCAGGTCGGCCAGGGTACGGGCCATCAGGTTTGACGCTCCAACACCTTCACCAACGTAGCCGCCGACGGTACCAATACCTGTTGCCCGGTCGTAAACTGCATGCGGCAGTCCATTGCGAGGAGCACCCAGTGTGCCGCCCCAGCGATGCGTTATGGCAGCTTTCCGCAATTGCGGAAAACACGCTAAAAGCAAACGGTGTATTGCCTCAAAACTCGGATCCGCAGGGCTAAATTGACTGCGCGGCTTACCACCAAAGCAATAGCTACCCCGTGCACCAAATACCATTCGATTGTCTGCACTGCGCTGACCGTAGGTGGTGAGTGGACTAACATCGCAAAACACCTCTGAATCAGCCAGACCCAGTGTTTGCCATGTTTGCTCATCCAGCGGCTCAGTGGCAATGATCCTGCTTTGCAAGGCCAGCACCCTGCGCTCTGTGTTGGCCACTCCGGCACCATAGCCCTCCAGTGCCAGCAGGCGATGGGTGGCATGCACTCGCCCACAGGAAGTCATCATTGCTCCCGGTGTCAGAGCAGTCACCGGCGTTTGTTCATAGATACGCACACCCATATCACGCAGAGTCTGCGCAAGACCCAACACCAGGCGAGCCGGTTGAATACGAGCAATATGGGGCGTGTAGATAGCGCCAGCAGGCTGATGAATGCGCAGACGAGACTCAAGCTCATGGGCTTCCAGCCACTGATAATCTTGTTCACCAAAACCCGCAGCTCTGTAATCGGCAAGACTGTCCCGCAGAATTCGCGCCTGCTCGGGGTAACGTGCCGCTGCAAAGATACCACCACTGCGCTGGTAATTGCAGTCTATGCCATGCCGCTCCAGCACGCCCTCCACCTCTGGCAGAATACTATGAATCTGGGCCCTCGCTGACTCTCGTCGATCACCGTCCAGAACTGACAGCAATCGGGTCTCACCTTCAATAGCAGACATCATCCACCCGCCATTGCGCCCCGATGCGCCAAAACCGCAGCGTTGGGCTTCCAGCACGCAAATCTGTAGGTCCGGTGCGAGCGTTTTCAGGTAGTAAGCGGCCCACAGACCGGAGAAGCCGCCACCGGCGATGGCCACGTCCACCTTGATGTCCATATCCAGTGCTTGCCCTACGGGCTCGTGAGCCGCTTGCTCCATCCACAGGCTGATATCAGCTGCAGACCCCACAATTATTCTCCCCTGGCTGCAGCAGGCGCGCCCAGCAAGGAATTTGTGGGCAAGAACACTACCAGCCAAAGAGCCGACAGTCCCAGACAGCATCCAAGTAACAACGAGGCGCCGCCGCTCTTGAGCAACCATCCGCCCAATGCGCCGCCGGCAAACGCGCCCAGGAACTGGCAGGTGGAGTAGACACCCAGGGCCGTACCTTTGCCGCCGGCGAATACCATTTTGCTCACCAGGGACGGCAAGGTCGCCTCCAAATAATTAAACCCGACAAAAAATAACCACATGCCTAAATACAACAACAGCGGAGATGCGGGAGCTGAAATAACGGTCATAGCCAATATCAACAGCACGATCGCCAACAAAAACATAGCGTGTAAACGACCTTTGCGTTCAGCCATGATCATCATGGGCACCATTCCCACTATGGACAACAACAGGGCAGGAAGATAAACCATCCAATGGCTGTTGCGGTCCAGGCCTGCTACCTCAAGGAGCAGCCCGGGTACCACCAGAAACAAGGCCATAAGCACAAAATGCAGGCTGAACACGGCGAAGTTCAGGCGCAGCAGACCTGCATCCTGGAGGCTGCGTGCGAACAAGCCCCGACGAGCGCCCACCTCATCATACATTTGCCCCACAGGCGGCGTTGGAACCAGCAGCAGGACAATCGCGACCCCCACAATCGCCAGCACTGTTGTGAACCAAAACACCGCGCTCAAGCCGCCTGCCGCTGCCACCAATGGGCCCAACACCAGTGCCATGGCAAAAGAAAGGCCAATACTCATTCCGACTATTGCCATCGCTTTAGTTCGCTGCTCTTCACGGGTCAAATCAGCTACCAACGCCATCACCGTGCTGGCTATCGCTCCAGCGCCTTGCAAGGCTCGCCCTACAACCACCCCCTCAATGGTCTCCGCCATACCCGCGACTACGCTGCCCAGAGCAAATACCAGCAGACCGCCGACAATGACCGGCTTGCGACCCAACTTGTCGGAGAGCCAGCCCAGGGGAATCTGCAGCAAGGCTTGCGAGAGCCCATAAACTCCCAAAGCCAGACCGATCGTCAAAGGATCGGCACCAGGGAGGTCTGCGGCATACAAGGCCAGCAGCGGCAAAACCATAAACAGGCCGAGCATCCGGAAGCTGTACAACAAGGCAAGGGAGCTGACGGTGCGCCGCTCCAGTGGTGTCATGGGATGTTCGGTAATCACAGGGGAACTGAATCTTGGAATTTGAGCAGCAGCATAACAGCTTCAAGGCGAGGTCACACACTGTGTCAAACCTCAGCCCATGGTCAAATGATACTTTTCGCACAGCATTAAAGTCCGTTTCCCTTTGCATGGCGTAACACTCAAGGCATATACTTTTCTGTTCCAATTTTTCTGCGGTACTCCCTGCTAATGGACACAATTCAAGTTCGCGGCGCGCGCACTCACAATCTGAAGAACATCGACCTTGATATCCCCCGCGACAAGCTGGTGGTGATCACTGGGTTGTCCGGTTCAGGTAAATCATCGCTCGCTTTTGACACACTCTACGCCGAAGGTCAGCGGCGTTATGTGGAGTCCTTGTCCACCTACGCTAGGCAGTTCCTGTCGATGATGGAAAAGCCGGACATGGACCATATTGAAGGCTTGTCGCCGGCTATTTCTATTGAGCAGAAATCGACATCGCATAATCCTCGCTCTACCGTGGGTACCATCACTGAGATTTATGACTACCTGAGACTGTTGTTTGCCAGAGTCGGCGACCCACGCTGCCCCGATCACGGCCTCAACCTGAAGGCGCAAACGGTGAGCCAGATGGTGGACACCGTGCTGGCGCTGCCAGAGGGCAGCAAACTCATGCTGCTGGCGCCGGTAATACGCGATCGAAAAGGTGAGCATCTACACATTTTTGAAGAGCTTCGCGCGGCGGGATTTGTGCGCGCTCGCATAGACGGCATTGTGACCGACCTGGACGACCTCCCGACCTTAGACAAAAAGAAGAAACACCGAATTGAAGTCGTGGTCGACCGGTTTAAAGTGAGAGACGATCTCGGACTCCGTCTGGCAGAATCGTTCGAAACCGCTCTTGGACTCACCGATGGCCTGGCCTCCATTTCCTGGATGGACGGAGATGGATCCGATATTGCTTTCTCCGCCAGATTCGCTTGCCCTGAATGCGGACACAGTATCGACGAGCTGGAACCCCGCCTGTTTTCGTTCAACAACCCTGCAGGCGCCTGCGGCGGTTGTGACGGATTGGGAGTGAAGCAGTACTTTGATGCCGAGCGTATCGTGCTGCATCCGGAATCCAGTCTTGCCGAAGGTGCCATTCGCGGCTGGGATCGCCGCAATGTTTATTATTTCCATATGCTCACTTCGCTGGCTGAACACTATGGCTTTGATATTAATGCGCCCTACGACGCACTGAGCGCAAAGCACCAGAAAGTCATATTGCACGGAAGTGGTAAACAGGAAATCGCTTTTTCCTATATCAACGACCGCGGTGACGTGTTCAAGCGCACTCATCCCTTCGAAGGGATCATCCCCAACATGGACAGGCGCTACCGTGATACGGACTCACAGTCAGTGCGCGAAGACCTGGCAAAATTTCTTGCTACCCAGCCCTGTCCGGATTGCGGCGGCACGCGGCTACGCCGGGATGCTCGTCACGTGTTTGTCGATGAGCGCAATCTGCCGACCATTACCGACATGCCCGTTGGAGAAGCAGAGGTGTACTTTAATGAGCTGATGCTAGAGGGCCGCAAGGGCGAAATCGCAGACAAGATCCTCAAGGAGTTGCGCGCGCGCTACCGCTTCCTGGTGGACGTGGGCCTGAACTATCTGACGCTGAATCGCAGTGCCGAAACGCTGTCGGGAGGAGAGGCCCAGCGCATTCGCCTCGCCTCGCAAATAGGAGCGGGGCTGGTTGGCGTTATGTACATTCTCGATGAACCTTCTATTGGTCTGCACCAGCGAGACAATGAGCGACTGTTGAACACTCTTACCCACCTGCGTGACCTGGGTAACACAGTGCTCGTTGTCGAGCACGACGAAGATGCCATTCGTGCCGCTGATCACGTTATCGACATCGGCCCCGGGGCCGGCGTACACGGCGGGCAGGTCGTCGCCGAAGGCACCATGAAACAGATAACAGCCAACAAGCAGTCTCTCACTGGAGATTATCTTTCTGGTCGCAAGAAAATCGAAATACCCAAGAAGCGCACACCGCTGAATAAAAAGAAACAGCTGGTGTTGACAGGGGCTACCGGCAACAACCTGCAACAGGTCACCCTGGAAATACCGCTGGGGCTTCTGACCTGCGTTACCGGCGTATCCGGCTCAGGCAAGTCCACGCTTATTAACGGCACGCTTTACCCGCTGGCGGCCACCGAACTCAATGGTGCCACCACGCTGACAGCAGCGCCGCACGATGCAATAAGCGGCATGGATCAAATAGACAAATGTATCGATATCGACCAAAGCCCTATCGGCCGCACCCCCCGCTCGAACCCGGCCACCTATACCGGTATCTTCACCCCGGTACGGGAACTGTTCGCAGGCACTCAGGAGTCTCGCTCTCGCGGCTACAAACCTGGGCGCTTCAGCTTCAATGTCAAAGGGGGGCGCTGTGAAGCCTGTCAGGGCGATGGTGTCACCAAGGTAGAGATGCATTTTCTCCCCGACATTTACGTGCCCTGCGATGTCTGTAAAGGCAAGAGATACAACCGAGAGACGTTGGAGATTCGTTATAAGGGCAAGAGCATCCATGAAGTCCTCGACATGACGGTTGAAGACGCACTGGAGTTTTTCGAACCGGTCCCTGCGATTGCCCGTAAATTGCAAACGCTGATGGATGTCGGACTGTCCTACATCCGACTGGGACAGGCGGCCACCACTTTGTCCGGTGGCGAAGCGCAGCGGGTAAAACTGTCCCGGGAACTGTCGAAGCGAGATACCGGAAAAACCCTCTACATCCTTGATGAACCGACCACTGGCCTGCATTTTGAGGACATCAAGCAACTGCTGGAAGTACTGCACCGACTGCGAGATCACGGCAATACAATGGTGATAATCGAGCACAACCTGGATGTCATCAAGACGGCAGATTGGGTTGTCGATTTAGGCCCAGAGGGGGGTTCTGGCGGCGGTCAAGTCATCGCCACCGGAACGCCGGAAGACGTGGCAAAGACCAAGGGCTCCTATACCGGCCAGTTCCTGGCGCCGATGCTGAGTAAACGCACGCGCAGCAAGGCCGCATAAGCCGCCGCCGAAGCGACGCGCACGAAAATTATTAAAGGCGCTTCTTATCGGCCCGTGGCCTCGTCGAGGCCCTTTCGAAGCAAGCCCGCCCATCGGGTCAAGGTACGGTCTGCTTCTGCCTTGTTAGTCACTCCATTGGTCCACTGGAAAGTGCCGTAGTCGGTACCTCGACGTCGATCACGGGCTCTGGCCAAGACCTGGCCAGTAGTGCCATCAACCAACTCCAAAGCCAGCGTCATTTCGCCAGCCGAAGTCGTATAGGATCGATTCATTCCAGGACTCATGGTGTCCGGGGCATTGACGTCAAGATTGATGATTGACGGCCGAACGATGAGCACCGCCTCGCCCTTATCAAATTGGTCAACGATGTCATACGCTGGATCGGCCAGTAGTGCTTGCGAAAAATGATCGCTACAGGCATCGCCCAGCGCACTTTTCATACTGCTCACATCCTGCTGAGTTACTCGACTGGACAGATCCAGGCGATTGTTATTCTGGTCGCGAAGCCAATTTTTACGGAAAGAGACGGAGCATGCCTCTACACCAATGCTCTTGTATGAGCCCAGTTCGGCCGCCGGCAAAAGGTACACCTCCTGAAACTTGGTACCCTGCTGCAGAACCAGTCCATCCTGAGAAACCGGCTCGGGCTGGTTTGAAGCACAAGCCGTAAGAAACAAACCGCTGAGTAGCAAAACTATAAATCTGTTCATCATTTACCTACCTGTTTACTGACGTTGGCTGCGAATTGAGAATATTAGACTAGATTATGACGGCTTGCGTAGTTTTATCCCCTTCGAAGACTGACCAAATAAACGGCATGACCCTTCTGGCATTTTATACAGGGACACATCTGCGTCCTTCCAGTATGGGACACACCCCACGATACAAGGGCCACAAAAAAGCCGGGCATCAGCCCGGCTTTTTTAATCACTCTCGGCGATCAAGAATCAATCCTCGTCAGCGTAATCTTCGACCTGTGGACGATCAACTAATTCAACGTAGGCCATAGGAGCCTTGTCACCGGTGCGGAAGCCACACTTCATGATACGAATATAACCCCCGGGACGCTCCTGGTAACGAGGACCTAACTCGTTGAACAGTTTGCCAACCGCTTCTTTGCTGCGAGTACGATCAAACGCCAGGCGACGATTTGCAACACTGTCGTTCTTTGCCAGGGTAATCAGAGGCTCCGCGTAACCACGCAGCTCCTTCGCCTTGGGCAGGGTAGTTTTAATCAACTCGTGCTCCACCAGAGAGTTGGTCATGTTACGGAACATGGCCTTACGGTGAGAACTGTTGCGGTTTAACTGACGTCCGCTATGACGATGACGCATTTTTCCAATCCTATCTTCAGGGTGCTATCTCAGCACTGCTATCAGGTTGACCGGGGAGCCTAAGCGCTCAGTACCCGGTCGTCGTTTTTCAGGCTGGCAGGCGGCCAGTTGTCCAGGCGCATGCCCAGTGACAAGCCGCGTGATGCCAATACATCCTTGATCTCGGTGAGAGACTTCTTACCCAAATTAGGGGTCTTCAGCAGCTCAACCTCAGTGCGCTGCACCAGGTCTCCGATGTAGTAAATATTTTCAGCTTTCAGGCAGTTGGCAGAGCGAACAGTCAATTCCAGATCATCAACTGGACGCAACAGAATTGGATCAACCTCGTCCTCTTCCTCAACAGACTCAGACTCAGACTCGCTTTCCAGGTCAACAAACACGGCCAACTGCTGCTGCAGAATGGTCGCGGCGCGACGGATTGCTTCTTCCGGATCGATCGTGCCGTTGGTTTCAAGGTCAAGTACCAACTTGTCCAGGTCGGTACGCTGCTCAACGCGCGCAGACTCAACCACGTAAGATACACGGTGCACGGGAGCAAAAGTTGCGTCCAACTGCAGACGACCAATTGAGCGGGTCTCTTCTTCAGGATTCTCGCGAGAATCCGCGGGAGAGTAGCCTCGACCTCTGGCCACGGTCAGCTTCATGTTAATTTCAGAAGCGCCGTTGAGGTGACAGATCACGTGATCCGGATTACGGATCTCGATATCGTGGTCTACCTGGATATCGGCTGCCGTTACCGCACCTGAACCCTTTTTGCTCAGAGTCAGTTCAGCCTCTTCCTTGCCGTTCATCACCAGGGCAACGCCCTTGAGGTTAAGCAGGATTTCAATCACGTCTTCCTGTACGCCTTCAATTGCACTGTACTCGTGCAATACGCCGTCAATCTCTACCTCGGTGATCGCACAACCAGGCATGGAGGACAGCAGGATACGGCGCAAGGCATTACCCAGAGTGTGGCCAAAACCACGTTCAAGGGGTTCCAGGGTAACCTGGGCGCGCGTGCTGTTCTTTTCATCAACATTGATTACACGCGGGGTCAAAAATTCGTTCACTGCACTCTGCATACGGGGCACCTTTATTTAGGTTAGTCCTTCAGTGGATTACTTGGAGTAAAGTTCGACGATCAGGTTTTCGTTGATCTCTGAAGAGAGATCCTGACGGTCAGGGACAGACTTGAAAGTACCTTCCAGCTTGTCCGCATTTACTTCGATCCACTCAGGCTCGCCACGCTGGGCAGCCAATGCCAATGCTGACTGCACACGCAGTTGCTTCTTGGCCTTTTCACGCAAGGCGACAACGTCACCTGCTTTTACCTGGTAAGAGGCGATGTTGACCACCTGCCCGTTCACCATGATAGATTTGTGAGCAACCAGCTGACGCGATTCAGAGCGCGTTGAGCCAAAGCCCATACGATAAACAACGTTATCCAGTCGAGATTCCAACAGCTGCAGCAGGTTCTCACCGGTAGCACCCTTCAGACGGGCAGCTTCCTTGTAATAATTGCGGAACTGCTTCTCCAGTACGCCGTATATACGACGAACTTTCTGCTTCTCGCGCAGCTGCACACCGTAATCGGACAGACGACCGCGGCGGGCGCCGTGCTGGCCTGGTATTGCTTCTGCTTTACACTTACTTTCGAGTGCGCGCACACCGCTCTTCAGGAACAGATCAGTTCCTTCACGACGGGAGAGCTTGCACTTGGGTCCAATATATCGAGCCATGTCTAGTTCTTCCTTTGTGCGTTACACGCGACGTTTCTTGGGAGGACGACAGCCGTTATGGGGAATCGGCGTCACGTCAGTAATGTTAGCGATCTTGTAGCCACAAGCATTCAGTGCTCGTACGGCAGACTCACGACCCGGTCCTGGGCCCTTTACCTGCACGTCGAGATTTTTAAGACCATATTCCTTGGCGGCTTCACCGGCACGTTCGGCTGCAACCTGGGCAGCAAACGGGGTGCTCTTACGAGAACCGCGGAAACCAGAACCACCTGCAGTGGCCCAGCTCAGGGTGTTACCCTGACGGTCAGTAATCGTAACAATGGTGTTGTTAAAAGACGCATGCACGTGGGCGATCCCGTCCACTACAGTCTTCGTGATTTTCTTACGAGTGCTTTTGGCACCTGGCTTAGCCATATCGTAGTTCCTGCTTTAATATCAACACTGCACTTTGGTGCAGCTACACTAAAAGGATTCGCTGTGGGGTGACGCTAGGTCTGCCCTTACTTGCGAATCGGCTTACGCGGTCCCTTGCGGGTACGCGCGTTTGTCTTGGTGCGCTGACCGCGAAGCGGTAAGCCACGCCGGTGACGCAGGCCGCGGTTGCAGCCCAAGTCCATCAAGCGCTTGATGTTCATTGACACTTCACGACGAAGGTCACCTTCCACCATCATCTCAGCGACTTTGCCACGTAGGGCATCCATCTCTGTTTCTGACAGTTCACCAATCCTGGTGCTTTCTGTGACACCGGTAGCGGCACACAACTCTTTAGCGGTTGTGCGCCCTACACCGTAGATGTATGTCAGTGAGATAACAGCATGCTTGTTATCTGGTATGTTGACGCCGGCAATACGAGCCATCCAACTTTCTCCAAAAATAATCTTTCGCTTTACTACGCGATTTACGCAAACCCCTGATTTAACTCAGTTTTGCTGATTTCTCAGCGGGGTAGGCGCGAAAGGCGCAGCATTCTAGCGATATCGTTACAAAAAATCAACCGTGTCCGGGTTTAACCCTGACGCTGCTTATGACGCGGATCTGTGTTGCAGATCACCCGCACAACGCCATTACGACGTACAACTTTACAGTTGCGGCAGATTTTCTTGACTGATGCACGTACTTTCATCGTTACTTCTCCGTTTAGGCTAATGGGCGCTTAGCGAACGCGCCCAGCACCACCATAGTTCTTCAAGTTGGCCTTCTTCATCACCGAATCGTACTGGTGTGACATAAGGTGGCTCTGCACCTGGGCCATAAAATCCATTACCACAACAACCACGATCAGCAGTGAGGTACCACCCAGATAAAAGGGCACGTTCCACATCACCACCAGGAACTGTGGCATCAAGCAGACCAGCGCAATATAAGCAGATCCGAATACCGTCAGCCGAGTCAGCACGCCATCGATATAGTTGGCGGTCTGTTGTCCCGGACGTATGCCGGGCACAAATGCTCCGGAACGCTTCAGGTTGTCAGCCACTTCAACCGGGTTGAACATCAACGCCGTGTAGAAGAAGCAGAAAAACACTACAAACACTGTGAACAACAATATGTTCAACGGCTGGCCAGGGCCAATGGCAACGGCCAGGTCCTGCAACCAGTCTGCACCCCCGGAAGAGCCAAACCACTGCGCGATAGACGCAGGAAACAACAATATACTGCTCGCAAAAATGGCTGGGATGACGCCCGCCATGTTCACTTTAAGAGGCAGATGCGAACTCTGCGCCTGGTACATCTTGCGACCTTGCTGTCGCTTGGCGTAATTCACCGTGATGCGGCGTTGGCCGCGCTCGATGAATACGATTAAATAAATAACCGCGATCGCCAGTGCCAGAATAAACAACAGCACCAGGATATTCAGTTCACCCTGCCGCGCCTGCTCAAGAGACTGGCCTATAGCCGCGGGCAGTCCCGCCACAATACCGGCGAAGATCAACAGCGAGATGCCGTTACCCACACCTTTTTCCGTAATTTGCTCACCCAGCCACATCATAAAGACTGCACCAGTCACCAGAGAAGTAATGGCAATCACATAAAACAGCAGTGATGTGTCATAACTCATGCCCTGATTAGCCATACCCACGGTCATACCTGTGGCCTGTATGACCGCCAGCACGACTGTGAGGTAGCGCGTGTACTGGCTTATCTTGCGACGACCAGACTCACCTTCTTTTTTCAACTGCTCCAGCTGTGGGGTTACGGCCGACATCAACTGCATGATGATCGATGCAGAGATGTAAGGCATGATACCCAACGCCAGGATGCTCATCCGCTCCAGAGCGCCACCGGAAAACATGTTCGCCAGGCCCAGGATCGTTCCCTGGTTCTGGTTAAACAATGCCGCCAGTTGATTAGGATCTATTCCCGGAACAGGAATATGCGTTCCTATCCGGTAAACAATAATTGCCAGTAAAACAAAACGAAGGCGAGCAAAAAGCTCGCCCATGCCTGCCTTGTTTACTGAGGGCAGCTGTCCTTGAGCCATTTATTCCTCGATCTTCCCGCCAGCTTTTTCTATTGCTTCACGGGCACCTTTGGTTACCGCGAGGCCTTTAACAGTCACAGCCTTACCGAGGTCTCCAGACAGGAATACGCGAGCGCGAAGAACGCTATCCTTGACCAGGTCGGCCGCTTTCAGCGCGTCCAGGTCAACGACATCGCCTTCCACTGCATTCAGTTCTGACAAACGAACCTGTGCGGTGGTGCGAGCCATGCGAGAGCTAAAGCCATACTTTGGCAGTCGCTTTTGCAGAGGCATCTGACCGCCCTCAAAGCCGGGACGCACAGATCCGCCGGAACGAGATTTCTGGCCTTTGTGTCCACGGCCGGCAGTTTTACCGTCGCCGGAGCCAATCCCGCGACCAACACGCTTACTGTCTTTCCGAGAACCCGGTGCTGGGCTCAAGGTGTTCAGTCTCATTACATCTGACATGTTTTAGTCCTCAACCCGTACCAGGTAGTGTACTTTGTTGATCATGCCGCGAGTGGAGGGTGTATCTTCCACTTCAACGGTATGACCAATTCGACGCAGGCCGAGGCC
Source organism: Candidatus Seongchinamella marina (assembly GCF_026262685.1). Lineage (NCBI taxonomy): Bacteria > Pseudomonadati > Pseudomonadota > Gammaproteobacteria > Cellvibrionales > Halieaceae > Seongchinamella > Candidatus Seongchinamella marina. The sequence goes on along the minus strand of NZ_SHNP01000005.1, from coordinate 262,908 downwards.
GGCAACGCATGCCTTGTGGTTAGGCAAGCGGCCATTAACACTCTTAACCTGGGTAACTTTGATCATTGCTTTTGCCATGATTATTCGCCCAATACTTAATTCAAAATTTCTTCAACAGACTTGCCACGCTTGGCTGCAACGTCCTCGGGTGCGCACATGTCACGCAGACCGTTGAAAGTCGCACGTACTACGTTCACCGGATTGGTGGACCCGTAACACTTGGCCAATACGTTGTGCACACCAGCGATTTCAAGAACAGCTCGCATCGCGCCACCGGCAATAACACCAGTACCTTCAGACGCAGGCTGCATGTATACCTTGGAAGCACCGTGGGCAGCCTTCACAGGGTATTGAATAGTGCCGTTGTTCAGGTCTACCTGAATCATGTTGCGACGGGCAGCTTCCATAGCCTTCTGGATGGCAACAGGCACCTCACGCGCCTTACCGCGGCCAAAGCCTACTTTGCCATTACCATCGCCCACTACAGTCAGCGCGGTGAAACCGAAAATCCGGCCACCTTTAACTACTTTGGCGACGCGGTTGACCTGTACCAGCTTCTCCTGGAGATCACCTTCGGTCTGCTGCTGCTTTTTCTGATCGTTAAAAGCCATATCTACTTACCTTAGAATTCCAGTCCACTTTCACGGGCAGCGTCGGCCAGGGCCTTAACGCGTCCGTGGTACTTATAACCACCGCGGTCGAAAGCGACCTTCTCGATGCCTGCTGCCTTGGCGCGCTCAGCGACCAACTTGCCAACAGCCGCAGCCGCGTCGATGTTACCGGTTGCGCTTTTACGCAGGTCCGTGTCCAGGGTAGAAGCACTCGCCAACACCTTGTCACCTTCAGGCGCAATCACCTGGGCGTAGATGTGCCGGGGAGTACGGTGCACGCTCAAGCGGTTAACGCCCAGTGTACGCATGCGAGCGCGAGCACGACGTGCGCGACGCAGCCTTGAATCATTCTTTGTACTCATGTCAACTTACCTACTTCTTCTTGGCTTCTTTACGACGAACATACTCGTCAGCGTAACGAATACCCTTACCCTTGTATGGCTCTGGCGGACGGTAGCTGCGAATCTCAGCAGCTGCCTGGCCTACGGCCTGCTTGTCGACACCCTTCACAACGATCTCAGTCTGGCTGGGGGTTTCAGCAGAAACACCTTCAGGCAGCTGGTAATCGACAGGGTGGGAAAGACCTACGGTCAGGTTGACACTTTTGCCGGAAGCCTTGGCACGGTAACCAACACCGTTTAACACCAACTTCTTCTCCCAGCCTTCGCTGACGCCCTTCACCATATTGTTCACCAGCGCGCGAGTCGTCCCGGCCATTGCCTTGGACTTGTCGGACTCATAAACGAAGGTCAAGACGTTGTCATCCTGGCTTATCTGTACGCCGTCAACTACTGACAGTTCCAGCGTACCTTTGCTGCCTTTAACGGTAAGATCGGAGCCGTTAAGCTTGATCTCTACACCGCTAGGCAGTTGTACCGGATTATTTGCGACTCTAGACATTCTGAATGCTCTTCAAATCAATTAATTTAGAATACTGTGCAAAGCACTTCACCACCGACACCGGCAGCGCGTGCAGCGCGATCAGTCATCACACCTTGAGAGGTGGAAACAATCGCTACACCCAGACCACCGCGAACGGCTGGCAGCTCGCCTTTGCCTGCGTAATTACGCAGACCGGGACGGCTGATGCGGTCGATCTCAGCGATGACCGGCTTACCCTGGTAGTATTTCAGTTCGATGGCCAGCCTGGGCTTGCCTTCTTCGTTAGATGCATTGAAGTCAGCGATATAGCCTTCTTCCTTCAGCACATTGGCAACAGCAGCTTTCAGCTTGGAACCGGGCATTTCTACGCCAGTCTTACCAGCCATTTGTGCGTTGCGAATACGGGTCAGCATATCTGACAGCGGATCTTGCATACTCATTTCAATATCTCTCCGTTACCAGCTAGCTTTAACCAGGCCAGGCACATCACCGCGCATAGCTGCTTCACGCAACTTGTTACGACAAAGGCCAAACTTACGATACACCGCGTGTGGACGGCCAGTTACCGCGCAGCGACGCTGCTGGCGAACCGGGCTGGCATCACGTGGCAACTTTTGCATAGCAATTTGCGCGTCCCACTTCTCTTCATCAGAAGCATTTACGTCAGCGAGTATCGCCTTCAACGCAGCACGCTTCTGTGCGTACTTAGCTACCATACGTGCACGCTTGTTCTCACGTGCAATCATAGATTTCTTAGCCATGTATAAAGCCTCTTAACCTTTCAGGGGGAAGTTGAAAGCACGCAACAGAGCGCGGCCTTCATCATCCGTACGAGCAGTGGTGGTGATAGCAATATCCATGCCGCGAAGGGCATCCACCTTGTCGTAATCAATTTCTGGGAAGATGATCTGCTCAGTTACGCCCATCGCGAAGTTACCGCGACCGTCAAATGACTTGGGGCTAATGCCGCGGAAGTCACGAATTCGGGGAATAGCGATACTGATCAAACGCTCCAGGAACTCATACATACGCTCAGAGCGCAGAGTAACCTTGCAACCGATGGGCCATGCTTCGCGAACCTTAAAGCCGGCGATCGATCTACGCGCCTTGGTTACGACGACTTTCTGACCGGAAATTTTCTCCATGTCGGCAACGGCGGCCTCGAGGACCTTCTTGTCGCCTAATGCTTCACCAACACCCATGTTCAGGGTGATCTTGGTAATGCGAGGAACCTCCATCACATTATCTAAACCCAGCTCTTCTTTCAGCTGGAGAGCGATTTCGCTCGTGTATTTTTCTTTCAAAGTTGCCATGTCTATTACCTGTTAATCCGACCGGCTTAGCCGACAGCCTCGCCACTGGATTTAAAGATACGAACTTTATCGTCGCCTTCGACCTTGAAGCCCACACGATCAGCCTTGCCAGTATCGGAATTGAAAATCGCCACATTCGAAACCTGAATGGGAGCTTCTTTCTCCACGATACCGCCAGCAACACCCGCTTGGGGGTTGGGCTTGGTGTGCTTCTTAATCATGTTGATACCAGAAACGATGAGTTTATCGTTATCCAATACTTTGCGAACCTTACCGCGCTTACCCTTGTCCTTACCGGCCAGGATAATCACTTCGTCATCGCGCTTGATCTTCAACATTTTCGTTCCTCTCCTCGGCCTTAAATAACTTCAGGGGCCAGAGAAATAATCTTCATAAATTTTTCGCCGCGAAGTTCGCGAGTTACTGGGCCAAAAATACGAGTCCCAATAGGTGCGTCCTGTGCGTTCAGCAGCACTGCAGCGTTGTCGTCAAACTTGATCAGGGAACCGTCGCCTCGGCGAACTCCCTTCTTTGTTCGAACTACAACAGCAGTCATCACCTGGCCTTTTTTGACCTTGCCGCGAGGGATGGCTTCTTTAACGGTAACCTTGATCAGGTCTCCAACGCGCGCATAGCGACGCTTGGAACCGCCAAGGACCTTGATGCACATCACACGACGGGCGCCGCTGTTATCTGCGACTTCCAAATACGACTGTGTCTGAATCATCTCTTACTCCAAACTGCGACCGTCCGGGCCGCAAAACTAACCACTACCCGTGAGGGCCTTATACCTGAGCGGCGCTCTCTACTACTTCAACCAAGTTCCAGGTCTTACTCTTGGAAATCGGACGAGTTTCGGCAACAGTGACTGTGTCGCCTATGTCACACTGGTTGCTCTCATCGTGTGCATGGATCTTCGATGAACGTGTAATGTACTTGCCATACACCGGGTGCTTAACCCGACGCTCGACCAGCACAGTAATGGTCTTGTCCATCTTGTTACTGACAACCCGACCAGTTGCCGTACGTGTACGCTTCTCTGCAGCTGACATACTTAGTTACCCGCCTTTTGTGTAAGTACAGTCTTCACGCGAGCGATGTCACGCTGGTTCTGCTTGAGCAAATGAGACTGCCCCAGCTGACCAGTGGACTTCTGCATGCGCAGCTTGAACTGATCTTCACGCAGCGTGAGCAGCTGCTTATTCAGGTCCTCAGCGGACTTATCATGCAAATCGCTTGCTTTCATCACATCACCGACCGTTTAACAAATGTTGTAGCAACGGGAATTTTGGCTGCCGCCAGATCAAACGCCTCACGCGCCAGTTCTTCAGATACGCCCTGCACTTCGTAAAGCACTTTACCGGGCTGAATCTGGGCTACCCAGTATTCAACATTACCTTTACCTTTACCCTGGCGGACTTCCAGCGGCTTGCCTGTAATCGGCTTGTCCGGGAAAACTCGAATCCAGATTTTTCCGCCACGCTTAATGTGACGTGTCATAGCACGACGAGCCGCTTCAATCTGGCGCGCTGTAATGCGGCCGCGACCTGTCGCTTTCAAACCGTATTCGCCAAAGCTCACCTTGCTGCCGCGATGGGCAAGACCGCGGTTGCGGCCCTTATGAGTCTTGCGAAATTTTGTACGCTTTGGTTGGAGCATCTGCGTAACCCTTAATTAGTTGCTGTCTTCTTGGGAGCTTCGGCAGCCTCGTCAGCGCCGATAACCTCACCTTTGAAAATCCAAACCTTCACACCAATGATGCCGTAGGTAGTAGCGGCCTCATACGTGGCGTAATCAATATCCGCTCGCAGCGTGTGAAGAGGCACTCGACCTTCGCGGTACCACTCGGAACGTGCAATTTCAGCACCCCCCAAACGACCGCCAACCTGGATCTTGATACCTTGCGCACCCTGGCGCATCGCGTTCTGAACCACACGCTTCATCGCGCGACGGAACATCACACGACGCTCCAACTGCTGCGCTACGTTCTGGGCGACCAACTTGGCGTCCAGATCGGGCTTGCGAATCTCTTCGATGTTAATGTGAACTGGCACACCCATCTTCTCGGTAAGAATCTTACGCAGTGCGTCTACATCTTCACCTTTCTTACCAATCACGATACCGGGACGGGCAGTGTGAATAGTGATGCGAGCAGTTTGCGCCGGACGCTCGATCACAATACGGCTTACCGAAGCATGCTCCAGAGCCTTCTCGATGTACTCACGCACTTGCAGATCATTAATTAACTGCTTGGCATAGTTTTTACTGTCGGCGTACCAGATAGAGTTATGTTCTTTAACAATACCCAAGCGGATGCCGATAGGATGTACTTTCTGACCCATGTGGTGGTCTCCTTAGCCTTCGCCGTCTGCAACTTTCACGGTAATGTGACAGCTACGCTTTAAAATTCGATCTGCGCGACCCTTGGCACGGGGACGCAGGCGCTTCATGGTCATGCCTTCATCAACAAAGACAGTGGATACCTTGAGCTCATCCACGTCAGCGCCTTCATTGTTCTCTGCATTGGCAATCGCTGAGTCAAGAACCTTCTTGACCAAGTGAGCAGCCTTTTTATTGCTGAATTCCAACAGGATCAGCGCCTCTTCTACAGGCTTGCCGCGGACCTGGTCAGCGACCAGGCGGGCTTTCTGCGCAGAAATCTGCGCGCCTTTCAGTCTTGCTGCAACTTCCATTTCCTAAACCTCTTTACGGAGCGCTTAGCGCTTCGCCTTTTTGTCTACGATATGACCCTTGAACGTGCGGGTTACCGCAAATTCGCCCAATTTGTGGCCAACCATATCTTCGTTGACCAGCACAGGTACGTGCTGACGGCCATTGTGAACAGCGATTGTCAGTCCAACCATATCCGGAGACACCATGGAGCGGCGTGACCAGGTCTTGATGGGGCGACGATCGTTGCTTTCAATCGCGACTTCAACTTTCTTCATCAGGTGAAGGTCAATAAAAGGACCTTTCTTCAGTGAACGCGGCACAATCTCTTCCTCTAATCTCTAGTCAAACGACCGTTATTTCTTACCACGACGGCGTACGATCAACTTATCAGTACGCTTGTTCTTACGTGTCTTGTAACCCTTGGTTGGGGTACCCCAGGGGCTCACCGGATGACGGCCACCAGAGGTCTTACCTTCACCACCACCATGAGGGTGATCAACCGGGTTCATGGCAACACCACGAACGGTCGGGCGAACACCACGCCAGCGGGCTGCACCGGCTTTACCCAATTTACGCAGGCTATGTTCTGAGTTCGATACTTCACCCAGGGTTGCACGGCAGTCAGCCAGCACCTTACGCATCTCGCCGGAGCGAAGACGCAGGGTTGCATATTGACCTTCGCGAGCGACCAACTGAACCGAAGCACCAGCAGAACGCGCAACCTGTGCACCTTTGCCAGGCTTTAACTCGATCCCATGCACAACAGAACCCACTGGGATGTTGCGTAAAGGCAGGCAGTTGCCTGTCTTGATTGGTGCACCAGAACCGGACTGCAGTACGTCACCCGCTTTCACGCCCTTGGGTGCGATGATGTAGCGGCGCTCGCCATCGGCAAACAACAGCAGCGCAATGTGCGCGGTGCGATTTGGATCGTACTCAATGCGTTCTACCTTGGCGGGGATTCCGTCCTTGGTGCGCTTAAAGTCGATCAAACGATAGTGCTGCTTGTGGCCACCACCAATATGTCGTGTAGTTATACGACCATTGTTGTTACGACCACCGTTGCGGCTCTGCTTTTCCAATAAAGGCTTGTGTGGTGCGCCTTTGTGCAAATCCTCACTGACAACGCGGACGACGTGACGACGACCGGGTGAAGTGGGCTTGCTCTTCAAAATTGCCATTGCGATCCGACTCCTTACTCAACAGAAGCAAAGTCGATGTCTTGACCCTGCTCCAGTCGTACATATGCTTTTTTCCAGGTCGGCTTAGTGCTGTAACCAAAACGGTTGCGCTTCACCTTGCCTTTCACCTTCAGAGTGCAGACATTGTCGACCTTGACCTTGAACAGTTGCTCAACGGACTTTTTGATCTCCGCTTTAGTTGCATCTACTGCAACCTTGAAAACAAACTGGTTATTTTCGTCAGCAACAATGGCCGCTTTTTCGGAAACGTGCGGGCCTACCAGCACTTGAAATACGCGCTCTTGGTTCATCCCAACATCTCCTCAAGCTTTTTAACCGCGTCAACAGTCACGATCACTTTGTCGTGGGCGATGAGGCTAACAGGGTCAACACCGTCTACATCGCGAACATCAACCTTGTGCAGGTTGCGTGACGCCAGGTAGAGGTTTTCGTTTACTTCTGCAGAAACGATCAGCGCGTTATCAACACCGTAGCCACCCAATTGCTCTAAAAGCAGCTTGGTTTTGGGCTGTTCCAGGTCCAGACTTTCTACCACGACCAGACGTTCCTGGCGGGCCAGCTCAGACATGATGGTGCGCAGAGCAGCGCGATACATTTTGCGATTCACTTTTTGCGAGTGATCCTGCGGCTGGGCCGCGAAGGTCACACCACCGGAACGCCAGATGGGAGAACGAATCGTTCCCGCACGAGCTCGACCGGTACCTTTTTGACGCCATGGCTTCTTACCACCGCCAGAAACCGCTGCGCGGTTCTTTTGGGCACGAGTGCCCTGTCGGGAGCCTGCCATATAAGCAGTCACGACCTGGTGAACCAGGTCCTCGTTGTATTCTTTAGCGAAAGCAACATCAGAGACGGAAACCTTGCCCGCATCTGCATTACCCGCTTTAACTACATTCAGTTCCACGTTAGAGACCCCCTAACCTTATGCCTTGACAGTGGGACGTACGACGACGTCACCACCCGGAGCACCTGGCACGGCACCCTTGATGAGCAGCAAATTGCGCTCGGCATCAACACGAATAACTTCCAAACCCTGGGTAGTCACTTGCTCGGAACCCATGTGGCCTGACATCTTCTTGCCTTTAAATACACGGCCGGGTGTTTGACACTGACCGATAGATCCATTGGCACGGTGAGAGATAGAGTTGCCGTGTGTGGCATCCTGCATGGTGAAGTTCCAGCGCTTGATACCGCCCTGAAAGCCTTTACCCTTGGACTTGCCAGTCACATCTACAATCTGACCAACCTCGAAGCGCTCAACCGTTAGCTCAACGCCAACTTCAGGAGCTTCATCAGAGGCTTCCAGACGAAACTCAGACAGCTTGGTGCCTGCCTCGACACCCGCCTTGGCGAAATGTCCTGCTTCAGATTTACTCACTTTAGAGGCCTTACGGTTTCCCGTTGTGACCTGAATTGCTCTATAACCGTCGGTTTCGAGCTCTTTGATCTGAGTAACGCGGTTTGGAGAGACCTCCACTACGGTTACGGGTATTGATGCGCCGTCTTCGGTAAAAACACGAGTCATACCGGACTTGCGGCCGACTAATCCAATAGCCATTTTGCTAACCTCTCAGTGTACGGGGCTATATACCCTCTATGGCTGCCCAATCGCTCAACGAGTAACTGGGCATTACACACCCGGGGATTATCCCGAGCAGGTCTTGCTACATATTGTAGTTAACCAAGACTGATCTGAACTTCTACACCTGCTGCCAGGTCTAGTTTCATCAGGGCGTCTACAGTCTTCTCTGTAGGCTCCACGATGTCTAACAGACGCTTGTGAGTACGAATTTCGTACTGGTCACGTGCATCCTTGTTTACGTGCGGCGATACCAACACGGTGTACTTTTCCTTCCGCGTGGGAAGGGGGATAGGACCTTTAACCTGTGCACCTGTGCGGCGCGCAGTTTCCACAATCTCCTGAGTCGACATATCGATCAGCTTGTGGTCAAAAGCCTTAAGGCGTATACGAATACGTTGATTCTGCACCTGACCTAACTCCAATTGAATAAAAAACCAGAGGTCCGCAGTGGAACCCCCCGAAAAAAGGAACGCGAATTCTAATGATGCCCCCCTACCCTGTCAACCCGGATTGGGGATTATTTTTAGGGAATATGACTATGCCCGAAAGCCCTCGCGAAGGGCGGCGACTATACGCCCCGCTGAAGCACATTGCCACTCAAATAACTGGCCATTCTGGTTCAGTTGTAATCGATGCGGTGAAAAGCTAATCCGACACTCATAAAATGACCTTGCGCTGCAGGAACGAACCGGATGCTGCTTCCAGCAAAAAAAAAGGCCAGCGCTCAACTAGCAGGGAACATCACGCGGGAGAGGAATACTCGGACCGATATTTATGCAGTATGGTTATAACAGAGTCACGCCAAAGAAAGCCCCAACCCGAAGCCGGGCTGGTAGTTGCGAGTAATCAGTCGGCACAGCTCATGCAACAGTTTGACTCCGGGATCGCCTGCAGGCGACCGGCCTCGATATTCGCGCCACACTTTTCGCAGTCGCCGTAGGTGCCATCAGCAATTTTATCCAAGGCAACCTGAATCGCATGCAGTGATTGACGTGTCTCGTTGCCAATGGCATCAATGACCTCATCATTTTCTCGTTCCTGAGCTTGCTCGGCGGAATCCCCGGAGTGCTCCTGGGTCACGTCCTTCTTGATACTGGAGAGCCGCGTTTGCATCGACGCGCGGCGCTGTTCCAACTCTGCTCGCAGCTCTTCAATAGCCATTGGAGTCATCAGGCCGCAGTCAGCATACGATAGAGTTCATCTTTGAGATGCACTCTGCGAATTTTGGCTTCTTCCTCGGTGCGAGTCGCTACAGGAGTTACCTCATCTTCCATCTTCTCTATGCTGCGAGTCAGATCGTGATACTCGTCAAACAGGCGGCGAAAGTGCGCGTCACCCACTTTTAATTCATGAATACGTTCATTCAATTCAGGAAACTCGTTGTGGAGGTCGTGATGCGGTACGGACATTGGTTTTCCTCAATATAAATTCGCTTTATGTCGCAAATACAGACTATCAAGTTGGCTGGCGACAACAATGATCCAGATCAGTATAGCGAGCTCAAATAACGGCGGGCCAGACTTGAAAAAAGCAACCAGAAGCTCAACTATAGAACAAACCACCCCGGGAGAACATTGTGGACAGACAACAGAGCACTCACTCCGTATTCATGGGCTACCTGTTGTGGATATTTGGTTTTATTGGCGCCCACCGCTTCTACTACGGCAAGCAAATATCTGGGGTGATATGGTTTTTTACCCTGGGCCTGTTCTTCGTTGGCTGGATAATCGACCTGCTGCTGATACCAGCAATGTCCCGAGAGGCCGATCGACGTTTCATTCCTGGCCCGGTGGATTATGACCTCACCTGGATCCTGCTGACATTTCTGGGCTGGCTGGGCATTCATCGCCTTTACATGGGCAAATGGTTTACCGGTATCGTCTATATGTTTACTGCTGGCTTGTTCGGCTTGGGCATTCTGTGGGATTTCCTGACCCTTAATGAGCAGCTGTCCGACGTCAACAACGACTATTAAACGGTCGCTAGTGCTCTCGGGTCGCGCGGAACTCAAGCTCGGGCCAGCGTTCTTCCATTAATGCGAGGTTGACACGGGTTGGGGCCAGGTAGGTGAGATGCCCTCCCCCATCCACTGACAGGTGCTCTGCGGCTTTCTTGCGAAACTCTTCCAACTTGCGGGGATCGTCGCAGATTACCCATCGAGCGGTGTACACATTGATAGGCTCATACAGCGCCTCTACTTTATATTCATCCTTCAACCGATAGGCGACCACATCAAACTGCAGCTGGCCAACAGCGCCCACAATGAGGTCAGAAGAACTAATGGGTGCAAAAACCTGCGTCGACCCCTCTTCTGAAAGCTGCTGCAACCCTTTCTGCAATTGCTTGGATTTCATTGGGTCCGCCAAGCGAATCCGCCGAAAAAGCTCTGGTGCAAAGTGAGGAATGCCAGTGAACTGCAGCTCCTCGCCTTCACTGAAGGTATCGCCAATCTGAATAGTACCGTGGTTATGCAAACCGATAATATCCCCAGATACGGCTTCTTCTACCAGCACCCGCTCGCCAGCCTTGAAGGTGACTGCGTCAGCGATCTTTACATCCTTGCCAATGCGCACGTGACGCATCTTCATGCCCTTGGTGTAACGGCCTGAGCAGACCCGCATGAAAGCAATACGATCCCGATGACGAGGATCCATATTGGCCTGAATTTTGAACACAAAGCCGGAAAGTCCGGTCTCGCCGGCAGGCACATTTCGAGTAGTCGTTTCTCTATCGAGTGGAGCTGGCGCCCACTCTACAAAATCATTCAACATTTCACGCACGCCAAAGTTACCCAGTGCCGTGCCGAAAAACACGGGACTCAGTTTCCCAGCGAGGAAGAGTTCGAGGTCGAATTCATGGCTGGCGCCACGAACCAACTCCACCTCTTCCACAAAATCGGCATAGTCTTCACCCAGCAAATTTCGCGCCTCATCGCTGTCCAGGCCCTGAATAAGTTCGTCATCAGACAATACCGAACCCCGACCGGGGGTATAACAATGAATCGTGTCGCTATAAAGGTTGTAAACACCCTTGAAGAAAGTGCCCATACCGATAGGCCAGTTGATTGGAGCGCCCTGAATAGCCAGCACCTCCTCAATTTCATCCAGCAACTCGATCGGGTCACGAATGTCCCGGTCCATCTTGTTCACAAAGCTGAAAATAGGGGTGTCCCGCAAGCGGCAAACATTCATTAATTTGATGGTCCGGTCTTCCACGCCCTTGGCACCATCGATAACCATCAACGCAGAGTCCACCGCTGTCAGGGTACGGTACGTATCTTCGGAAAAATCTTCGTGCCCGGGAGTATCCAGCAAATTTACCGTGCGTTCGTGATAGGGAAACTGCATTACCGATGAAGTGACCGATATGCCCCTTTCCTGCTCCATGCTCATCCAGTCTGAAGTCGCATGTGGTCCCTTCTTACCCTTCACCGTCCCAGCTACCTGAATAGCCTGACCGAGTAACAACAGTTTTTCGGTGATAGTGGTCTTGCCCGCGTCGGGGTGCGAAATAATCGCGAAAGTACGCCGCGAGGCAATTGAGTTGCCTAGATCTGACATTGGGAGCTACCGATGAAAAAGCGCGGAGTATACGCCTATCGACAAGATCCCGAAACGATGAGCTGCTATCTGATCGCTGCAATAGACGTTCGATTCAGCAGTGGATTACAGAACCCTGCAACGAAAATTAACGCAACCGCAGCAAACAGCGCTAACTGAGGGCTTCTCTCAGGATTTCGAGAAGCCGGTCTCCAACTGCATCCATTTGCAGTTCAGCAGCAGGCAACTTCCTCGCCATTGAGGTCACCTCAAGGCCCTGGTAACCACAGGGATTTATTCTCTGGAACGGCTCAAGATCCATGTCCACATTCAATGCCAGGCCATGGTAGGAACAACCACGTCGCACGCGCAGGCCCAGCGAGGCTATCTTGCTGCCGTCGACATAGACTCCAGGCGCCTTGGGCTGAGGGGCCGCAGCAATATCGTACTCAGCCAACAGCCGGACGATACTCTCCTCAATCAAGGTCACCAGAGCGCGCACGCCGCGGCCACTGCGCTTCAGGTCAATGAGAAGGTATATGACCCATTGTCCAGGCCCGTGGTATGTCACCTGCCCGCCTCTGTCCACTTGTATAACCGGAATATCCCCGGGCGCCAGCACATGCTCTGCCTTGCCGGCCTGGCCCTGGGTAAATACCCGTGGATGCTGCAGCAGCCAGAGTTGATCGGGGGTATTGGAATCTCGCTGGTCAGTGAGTTCGCGCATGGAATCCAGGACTGGCTGATATTCAGCAAGACCCAGCTTACGAATAAGCAGCGCCACTAAATAACCATTTTAACGTGGCCCGTGGCCAGTAAGTCCTGGTGAAGGGCATCCAATTGCTCCTCGCCGGTTGCGGTGATGGTAATAGTAAGGGAAGTAAACGTACCCTTAGCGCTATCCTTGACCTGAATAGTCTGCTGATCGAAGCCCGGGGCATGGCGCTCGAAGACTTCCAGAATAATGCCTCGATATTCCTCGCTACTACGACCCAGCACCTTGATTGGATAATCGCAGGGAAATTCTATTTTAGGTGGTTCCGCTTGGGACATGACGATATTTCTCCTCAGCTGACACTGAACAAGCTGGCCACCCACATCAAAACCATGTCCCACAATCTGGCAAAAAAGCCGCCGGGCTCAACCGCTTGCAAGGCTACAACCGGACCACGAAAAACCGTTTCGCCATCCAAACTCATAGTAACCGTACCCAATTGATCTCCTACCGCAACCGGCGCTTCGATATCTTGGTTCAACTCTATGTTCGTCGCCAGGTGCTTTTTCTTACCGCGAGGCAAGGTGACTACCGTTTCCTCGAGAATCCCTACAGCAACATAATCCACCTGACCTTTCCAGATACGCGGCTTGTCCAACTCCTGGTTAGCCTCGAAAAGCTCGCTGGTTTCAAAAAACCTGAACCCATAATTCAGCAGGCTACGAGTTTCGTTTTTACGCGCGCGAGTCGAACTGGAACCTAACACGACTGAAATCAAGCGCATGCCGCGCCGCTCTGCAGAAGCCACCAGGCAGTACCCAGCCTCCTGAGTGTAACCTGTTTTCAATCCGTCAACGGTTGGGTCCTCAGCCAGCAAACTATTGCGGTTGTATTGTTTGATATTGTTATAGGTAAATTCCCGCTCTTTATAAACAGCGTAGTGTTCCGGATGTTCGATAATCATCGCTTTGGACAGTGTCGCCAGGTCACGGGCCGTCGTCACATGATCCGGATCAGGTAAACCGTGGGAGTTGACGTAATAGGTGTCAATCATCCCCAGCTTCTCAGCATGGGAATTCATCATCTCCGCGAATACTGCCTCGCTACCGGCCAGATGCTCCGCTACGGCAACGGTGGCGTCATTACCGGAGGAAATCACGATCCCACGCTGCAAATCATCAATAGAGACCTCCTTGCCCGGTTCAATCCACATCAATGAAGAGCCGGCAAACAAGGGGTTTTGGGACCACGCGTTTTCGCTGACGGTCACCATATCTGACAGCGCTATGCGACCCTCATCGATTTCGGTTGCCAGCACATAGCTGGTCATCATTTTAGTGAGACTAGCCGGCGGCAAAGGCATATCCGCATTTTTCTCAGCCAATATCTCTCCGCTATTTGCATCTACCAAGAGATAAGCTTTAGCGGCAATTTGCGGCGGCGACGGCACAATAGTAGCGGCCTGGGCACCGAAAATGGAGAGTGCCAGGAACAGAGCCAGGGAAAATCGAATCATAAAAGTGAGACCGTAGGAGGGTTGCCAAATTCGCAGAGAATGGTAACGCATGCGTCAGCTAACAGGAAGCTGGTGGCCCCCGCTTTTCTGGCGGCCTGTGCCAGTGCCGTCAGGGCAGCGGCTGACCCTGAGAATAACCTTCATCAAGCAACTGCTGTTGCACTAGCGCCAGTTCATCACTATCGGCGACGGGTCCTACCCGCACCCTATAGAGTAATTTACCGCCAGCATCGACCTCACTAATGAATACTGGAGTCTGCAGGAAGCCCTGCAGTTCAGCCTGTAAGCGCTGCGCTGAGGTCTCTGCGCCAAACGCCCCGAGTTGCAAAAAACGATAGTGAGTCCCGGGTGCATCACGACGATCGTCAACACCTGCTATGTTGAGCGCCTCCACTTCTACCGATGCAGTACCCTTCTCCATGTATCCCAACTTCACGGCGGCACCATAGGACAAATCGATCAGTCGATTGCCATGAAAAGGCCCGCGGTCGTTAACACGCACCACCACACTGCGGCCATTGTCGAGATTGGTGACCCGGGCATAACTGGGTATAGGCAGAGTTTTATGCGCCGCCGAAGCGCCATAAGTGTCGAAAATCTCACCATTTGAAGTTTCATGCCCATGAAATTTACTGCCGTACCAGGAAGCAGTGCCCTGCTCTCGATAGTTCCGGTAGTCCTTCAGGACCTCGTAATTCACACCATTGACCGAATAGGGGCTTTGATTGCCCGCCACCAGGATAGGGTCAGCCCTGGGCACAGCATCGATCACATCGTCCGGGCCTAAATGCTTTAACGGCGCTGCATCGCGAGACTGGCTGTAGCGAGTCGCCTGGTATTCGTCGCCACTTTTTCCCGCTGGGCTCTCGAGGTCTTTCACTCCTCGAGAGGAGCACGCCAGAAGTAACAGCGCTGCCCCGAGCCCGACAAGCAGGGCTCGCAGCATTAAGGACTGACTCCCGCGGCGATACGCTGGCTCAATTGATACACACTCATCGCATACATGGCGCTATGATTGTAGCGTGTGATTACGTAGAAGTTGTGCAGCCCCAGCCAGTACTCCATGCCATCGGCCAGTTCAAACTCGATTCCGATTGCTTCAGCTTCAGGGTCTGTTTGCATCGTTGGCTCGAGGCCTGCCGCAGTGAATTCAGCGACGCTAAATCGCGGCTTCAAATTACGACCACGGCTCATCATCTCCTCGGGAATTGCCGCCGTTGCATTGGCCGCCACTATCACCGGGTCACCTTCGGTCCAGCCATGCGCCTTGAAGTAATTCGCCACACTGCCAATAGCGTCCACCGGGTTGTTCCAGATATCCGCCTTTTCATCGCCATCAAAATCGATGGCATAACTTCGATAACTGCTAGGCATAAACTGACCATAGCCCATTGCGCCGGCGTAAGAGCCTTTTAGTAACAATGGGTCCATACCCTGGTCGCGGGTGAGAATAAGGAAGTGTTTGAGCTCCTTGTTAAAAAACTCCGAACGCCGGGGGTAATCAAAAGCCAGCGTAGATAGCGCATCAATGACCCGGTAGGAACCAGCGATGCGCCCATAGTAGGTCTCCACTCCAATGATAGAGACAATCATTGCAGCCGGTACCCCGGTTTCCTGTTCAGCCCTCTGGAGGGTTTCACGGTGCTGCTGATAAAATTCCAGCCCCTGCTTCTCGCGCTTATCGTTAAGAAATATTTCGCGATACTCATACCAGGCCTTGGTCTTTTCCGCGGGGCGAGACATGGCGTCCAGAATCGATTGCTGACGCCCCGCATCACTGAAGATCTCGATCAATTCCTCACGGTCAAAGCCCTCCTGGCTGACCAATTCATCGATGACTTCCATCGCGGCCGGATTGGCTCCGTAGTTCACTTCCTGTGCGCAGGAAAGTGTTGACCATAGGAGGCAAGAGGCCACCAGCAAAACCCTGAGAAACTTATGCATAAAGGAAACTCGTCATATCTATAAAAAATGTGTTCAGTGAACCACCATACGCTTTTCGGTGCTCACCGCCATCAGTATGCCAAATCCGGCCATCAGGGTAACCACCGAGGTGCCGCCGGCGCTCACCAGCGGCAAAGGTACCCCTACCACCGGCAACAGCCCTGCTACCATTCCCATGTTAACAAAGATGTACACGAAAAATGTCAGCGTCAGACTGCCGGCCATCATCCTGCCAAAGCTGGTTTGCGCGTGCAGACCAATCCAGAAGCCGCGTAACAATATGAGCAAATACAATGAAAGCAGGAACAAGACTCCGCGCAAACCAAACTCTTCTGCCAACACCGCGATAATAAAATCGGTATGGCTTTCGGGCAAAAAATCCAACTGTGACTGGGTCCCAGTCATCCAGCCCTTGCCCTCCCAGCCACCCGAACCTATCGCCGTTTTGGACTGAATGATATTCCAGCCAGCTCCAAGCTTGTCGCTCTCCGGATTTAGCATGGTGAGAATCCGCTGCTTCTGGTAATCCTTAAACACAAACATCCAGGCAGGCCAGGCCGAGGCCACGGCGAGAACCATCGCGCCAAAAATATAGCGCCAACCAATTCCAGCCATAAACAACACAAACAGACCACTGGCAGCGATCAACAGAGATGTACCCAGGTCTGGTTGTTGTAAAATCAATCCCGCGGGCACCACCACCAGCGCCAGTGATACCAGTACGTACTTAAACCTGGGCGGAAGAATACGATCGGACAAGTACCAGGCGACCGCTATCGGCACCACCAACTTCATTATCTCGGAGGGCTGAAACCGGAAGCCTCCTATTTGCAACCACCGCTGAGCGCCCTTAGCGCCAACGCCAAAGAACATCACCGCAACGAGTGTTGCCACGCCGGCGAGATAAAGCCACGGCGCCCAGCGGGTATAGCGCTGCAGACTGACTTGTGCACCCAAAATCAGGATGACATAGCCAACCGCGAAGTAGCGGCCTTGGCGAACGACCGCACCCATATTTTGACCAGAGGCACTGTAAAGGACAAACAATCCATACGTGGTCAGCGCCATCAACAGCAGAAGTAAAGGTATATCAATATGCAGCCGCGAGGCTGTACTGGGCGGACGAGCCAGGTCCGCACTGCCCTGATGCGGCATCTGACGAACATAATCACCCATCAGGCTGGGTCCTTATATTGACTACTACCGAAAAGCCAGGTGTCGATCACTTTGCGAGCAATGGGCGTGGCCGCAGAGCTTCCGCCCCCATTCTCTACGATGATGGCCACCGCGATAGTGGGCGCCTCAGCGGGTGCGAACGCGATGAAAAGCCCGTGATGGCGATGACGCTCGTTCACTTCTTCTTCGTTATAAACCGCGTTCTGCGCTATGCCGATGACCTGCGCGGTACCGGTCTTTCCCGCCATCCGATACTCGATTCCCTTGGCCAGGTAATTGGCGGTGCCGCGCTCGCCGTGCACAACCTCCAACATACCCTCATAAATAGAGTCCCAGTTTTGTTGCTCAGCTTGCAATGGTTCCAGCTCTGGCACTACCACCGGCTCGCCGTTCACTTCCCGCAATAACCGGGGTACGCGTCTTTTGCCTTTGCTAGCGAGTACGCTGGTGGCCACTGCAAGCTGCATCGGGGTGGCCAACATATAGCCCTGGCCGATGCTCGCACTGATGGTTTCACCCGGGTACCAGGTTTGGCCAAGCGTATCGCGCTTCCAAACTTTGGATGGTAATACGCCCTGCCGCTCATTGGTGGTATCAATACCCGTGCGGTCACCCAGACCATACGGCGACAGGTACTCGGCCATACGGTCAATAGTCAATCGCCGACCCAAGTCGTAAAAATAAGTATCACAGGATTCAGCAATCGCCATCTTCATATCCACTTCCGGCGCATGGCCAGTACCGCGAATTCGCAGTATCCAGTCACGGTAGCGATGTGAATCTCCTGGCAGGCGATACCAGCCGGGGTCAGGCACGGTAGATTCGGGGGTGACCAGACCAGACTCCAGTCCAGCCATCGCCATCATCGGTTTAATGGTGGATCCGGGTGGGTATTGGCCTTGCACGGCCCGGTTAAACAAGGGTACGTCGAGGGAATCGCGCAACGCGCTGTAGTCTTTTGAGCTAATGCCATTGACGAACAAATTAGTATCAAAGCCCGGGGTTGAAACCAGGGCCAGTATCCCACCGGTGAGAGGATCAATGGCAACAACCGCGCCCCGGCGATCACCCAGCGCGTCAAAAGCCGCCTTCTGTACTTCAATATCCAGATGCAGGGTCAGGTCTACCCCCGGTTTGGGCGAATAACGCTCCAACACGCGCAGCACACGTCCATGAGCGTTCGTCTCAACATTCTGGTAGCCCACCGCACCGTGCAGCATCTGTTCATAGAACTTTTCGACGCCTATTTTGCCCACGTGAAAGGTGCCCCGGTACTCAGTCTCATCCAGTTCAAATGCCTCCCGCTCATTAATCCGGCCCACATAGCCCAGGGCATGAGAAAACAGTTCACCCTGGGGGTAGTGGCGCAACAGTTGGGCATCCACCACGACACCAGGCAAGCGAAATCGATTCACCGCCAGGATAGCCCGCTCTTCCTCAGTAAGGCGAAACCGCAGCGGCACAGCCTCATAAGGGCGGCGGCGTTTAAGTCGCTGCTGGAATTTTTCCAGATGAGATTCGGTAATAGGTACCAGTTGTTGCAGCTCTGTCAGGGTGGCGTCAAAGTCAGGCACTCGCTCCTTGATCACTGACAGACTAAAACTGGGCCGGTTATCTGCCAGGAGAACACCATTACGATCGTAAATCAGGCCGCGCTTGGGCGGCAGTGGCTGCAGCTTGACTCGATTGCTGTCGGACTGGGTGCGGTAAGACTCAAACTCGGTGACCTGCAGGCTGTAATAGCGGGTCAGGATAATCCCCAACAACGCCAGAACGACCGTAATAGCGGCCACTGTTCGCGCACTGTATATCCGGGACTCCCGGTTAGGATCCTTCAGGGCGATGTATTGTGGCATGTAACCGCTTGGCCTGGATGTGATTTGAGAAAAGACTATTCGCGATGATACGGGTGATTGACAGTGATTGTCCAAGCCCGATACAACTGTTCAGCAAGTAGCACCCTGACCAGCGGATGTGGAAGCGTCAGATCAGATAACGACCAGCGTCGTTCCGCTCTTTCAAGGCAGGCATCGGATAAACCGTCGGGCCCTCCGATCAGCAGGCTATAATTCTCCCCGGACATTTGCCAACTGGAAAGCTGCTCCGCCAGCTCGCCGGTGGACAGTGATTTACCGCGCACATCCAGGGCAATCAACCGGTCGCCTGCCGGTATAGAGCGCAGTATCTGCTCCCCCTCTTTGATTTTGAGCTGACTGGAGTTACTAGTCTTGCCGCGAGGCGCCAGCGGGAGTTCTTTCCACTCAACTTTTAACTCTCGGGGCATGCGCTTGCTATATTCTTTCACCCCCTGGCTCACCCAGGGGGGCATTTTAGTGCCTATCGTAATGATGCTGATGCGCATCAGTCAGCGTCAGGCTTGGGATGTTCTGCCCACAGGCGTTCTAAGTCATAAAAGTCCCGGGTGGCCGGCAACATGACATGGACAACCACATCACCAAAGTCCACCAACACCCACTCGCCGGCATCCTCACCCTCAACCCCCAGCGCACGCTGGCCCTGCTTCTTCGCCTCCATGCAGACATTGCTAGCGAGTGACTTCACATGACGATTGGAGGTGCCACTGGAGACCACCAGGTAATCCATGACATCGGTGAGACCGGTCACGTCCAGGGTGACTGTGTTTATCGCTTTCAAGTCGTCCAAAGCATCGACGACCAGTTTCTTCAACGGTTCAGCTTGCATCGCACTGATGGCTATTCATAGATGTGCCATTCCTCATTGGTAAAGTTGCCTCGATTCAATATAGTCCAATACCGGCTCGGGCAGCAGGTAGCGGACAGATCTGCCAGATTGCAGCAGTTCACGTATTTCGGTAGATGAGATCGCCAGTGGGCGAAGCTCCTCGATTAACACACTGCCAAAGGCGCGCGTGTTCAGTATTTGCCGGTCTGATGTATGGTGGCTGGCCAACCAATCAGCGACCTGCCCTGTGTCCGGAAAATGCCACCCTGGCCGCGCAATCACCACAATGTGTGCCACGGTAAGCAGTTCCTCCCAGCGATGCCAGCTGTCTAGTTTAAGCAGCGCGTCGCAACCCATCACCAGACACAGACTGTGCCCTGCACCCAACTCAAGGCGCAGCTCTTCAAGGCTCAAAATGGTGTAAGAAACGCCCTCTCGATCCAGTTCGCGGGTATCACAACGCAGTTGGGGCTCGTCGCGGACCGCCAGTTCTACCATCTCCGCTCGCTGCCTGGCGTCGCATAATGGAACCTCGCGATGCGGCGGCGTAGCACAGGGCATCAGGCGTAAATGATCCAGTTCCAGGCGCTCAGTTAATTCGAGGGCCGAGCGCAAATGGCCATAGTGCACTGGATTGAAGGTGCCACCGAAAACCCCAACGGGAGTAAGTGCCTCGCTCAATTGCGAACCTGCCCCTCACCCAAGACTATGTATTTCACAGAGGTGAGTCCTTCCAGGCCGACAGGGCCTCGGGCGTGAAGCTTATCTGTGGAAATACCAATTTCCGCTCCCAGGCCATATTCAAAGCCATCCGCGAAGCGAGTAGAAGCATTGACCATCACCGAACTGGAGTCGACCTCCCGCAAGAAACGCATGGCACGCCCGTGATCGCGCGTAACAATACTCTCGGTATGCTGGGAGCTATAGGTATTAATGTGATCCATTGCCTGTTCCAGGTCCTCGACTACGCGCACCGCCAGAATTGGCCCTAGATACTCTTGGTACCAATCATCCTCGCTAGCGGCGGTAACACCGGGCAAAATCGCCATTGTGCGCTTACAACCCCGGAGCTCGACCCCGGCAGCGCCATAGGCCTCACCCAGTCGGGGTAGCATCACTGATGCCATGTCAGCGTGAACCAGCAGAGTCTCCATGGTGTTGCAAGTCCCGTAGCGCTGGGTCTTGGCATTGACCGCAATGGCTTCAGCCATATTCTCATCGGCGCCGTCGTCAATATAGACATGGCAGGTTCC
Source organism: Candidatus Seongchinamella marina (assembly GCF_026262685.1). NCBI lineage: Bacteria > Pseudomonadati > Pseudomonadota > Gammaproteobacteria > Cellvibrionales > Halieaceae > Seongchinamella > Candidatus Seongchinamella marina. The sequence goes on along the minus strand of NZ_SHNP01000005.1, from coordinate 241,799 downwards.
GTCCAGGTGTTTGATCACCGGAACCTTGGCGTCGTTACTAATACGCTCAATAAGGCCTTTGCCACCGCGAGGCACAATAACGTCAACATACTGAGGCATTGTGATCAACTGGCCCACTGCTGCGCGATCACGGGTGGCAACCACCTGAACCGCCGCTGCGGGCAAACCCGCATGCTCCAGACCCATAGTGAGGCATCGCGCAATTGCCATATTAGATTCCAATGCCTCACTGCCGCCTCTGAGAATGGTGGCGTTGCCTGACTTCAAACAAAGGCTGGCTGCTTCTACTGTCACGTTTGGACGTGACTCATAGATGATTCCAATGACACCCAGGGGCACGCGCATTCGCCCTACCTGAATGCCGCTGGGCATAGTGTTCATATCAGTAATACTGCCCACAGGGTCTGGTAAGGTGGCGACCTGGGTAAGACCTTCGAGCATCGTATCGATACGCGCTGGGGTAAGCTCCAGCCGATCCATTAGCGGCGCATCCAGACCGTTAGCCGCGCCCCGCTCCAGATCAGTCGTATTGGCAGCCGCCAGCTCTGCACGGGCACTGTCGAGCGCATCGCGGGCAGCCAGCAGGGCCGCATTACGGGCACTGGTCGCCGAGGCCGCAACCTCTCTTGAGGCGGCTCGCGCCTTGCGACCCAGTTCCACCATGTACTGCTCTACTTCCATTACCCCGATTCTCTTTACTGTCAGAGGGCGCGATTATACCCGATAAAAAAAACGCGGGCCGAAGCCCGCGTTTCGTCGTTCTTGTCAGCTGGCGGTTACAAGCCTTCAGCATTCTCCGCCAGGTAGGCGGCAACGCCATCGGGAGAGGCGTTCATGCCTTTATCACCCTTGTTCCAACCTGCGGGACAGACCTCACCGTGCTCTTCATGGAACTGCAGAGCCTCTACCAGGCGAACCAGTTCGTCGATATTACGCCCCAGAGGCAAGTCGTTAACTAACTGGGAACGAACCATGCCTTCCTTGTCGATCAGGAATGCGCCGCGGAAGGCGACCCCACCGTCGGACTCCACATCATAGGAGCGACAGATATCATGGGCCACGTCGGCCGCCATGGTGTAAGTCACGGCGCCAATACCGCCATCATTGATATCGGTATTGCGCCACGCATTGTGCGTAAATTGCGAATCAATGGATACCGCAACCACTTCTACACCCAACTCGCGAAACTTATCCATGCGGTGATCCAGCGCAATCAGCTCTGAAGGACACACAAACGTAAAATCCAGGGGGTAAAAGAAAATCAGGCCGTACTTTCCAGCCATCGCTTCAGATCGCTTGTAGGAATCAACAATTTCACCGGTACCCAGTACCGCTGCCACGTCAAAATCTGGTGCAGGTTTGCCAACTAATACGCCCATTTGGTCTTACTCCATCTAAAAAGTCACGGATATCGCGAGGCGTATGCCTCACAGTTCGGACGAGCATAATACACAGGCTGGATGGTCGCGCCAATTTGATTGTGGCCATCGAGGATATAGCTTTTGCCTATCGCACAGCCGTCATGCCGGGGCCACGAGCCAGCCCAAACAAGAATGTAGTTGACAATCATTCTCGTTAACATTAACGTTGAGCCTCATTCAGCCAAAATTTGCCAGCCATGTACGTCTGCCTCTGCAAAGGTATTACCGACACCCAGATACGCGCCGCGGTGCAAGAGGGTGCCAGTTCCCTGCGTGAAGTCCACGCCACTTTGGGTGTGGCCAGCCAATGCGGTAAGTGTGGCATCATGGCCCGAGAAATTGTTCGTGAATCCCTCAGTGATATCGCCGAAGCAGACGAGCAGCTGTTCTACGCCGTCTCCTGACCAACCGCCAGCGACCTACTCCGCTGGCTGCGCCGCTACCGTTTCTTTAATCAAGGTCTGCAGTTCACCTGACTCGGCCATCTCAGTGACAATGTCACAGCCACCGATCAATTCGCCGCCAATCCATAACTGCGGAAAGGTAGGCCAGTTAGCATACTTGGGCAAATTGGCGCGAACATCCGGATTAGAAAGAATATCCACATAGGCAAAGCGCTCACCACACTGCATCAAGGCTTGCACGGTTCGAGCTGAAAATCCGCATTGGGGTTGGTTAGGAGAGCCCTTCATGTACAGAAGAATTGCGTTGCTCTCAATTTGCTCTTTAATGGTGTCGATAATATCCATGCCTAATCCTGTTTCACGTGAGGGCCACCGCCCTGTCTAGCGGCCGCGCATTCTACCCTATTATGCGCACAATATATCCACGAGATTTACAGGTGATTTACAAGCCACAGACAGCGGTCTATAGTGCTCGATTCCGAGGCAGCTCCCGCTGCCTTTTTGCGTTTATACGGAGAGTCAAAAATGTCGGCCCTGATGCCCACCTACGCCAGGTTACCCGTCACCTTCAGCCATGGAGAGGGCGTATACCTTTTCGACACTGAAGGTCGGCGCTACCTTGATGGTCTGTCAGGCATTGCAGTCACCGGTTTAGGTCACGCTCACCCCGGCGTGACCGCTGCGATTCGCGAGCAGGCCGACAAACTGGTACATACCTCGAATCTTTATGGCATTGGTCCTCAGGAACAGCTCGCCGAGCGACTGAGCGCGGCGTCTGGCATGGAGAAATGCTTCTTCGGTAACTCCGGCGCTGAAGCCAACGAAGCGGCAATAAAACTCGCTCGCCTGCACGGCCACAATAGTGGCATAAAGAACCCGTCCATTGTCGTTTTGGAAAGCGCTTTTCACGGCCGCACGCTCGCCACCCTAAGTGCTACCGGTAACCAAAAGATCCAGGCGGGCTTTGAGCCCCTGGTGAGCGGTTTTATCAGGGCGCCACGCAACGACATCGAGGCCGTTCGCCAGATCGCCAGCAACAACTCGGACGTGGTCGCATTCTTTGCCGAACCAATTCAGGGTGAGGGCGGCATTCACGAACTGGATTCGCTGTACCTACAGGAGGTTCGGGAGATTTGTAACCAGCATGACTGGCTTTTTATGTTGGATGAAGTGCAAACAGGCAATGGCCGCACCGGCAGTTGGTTCGCCTACCAGAATATGGGCTTTGAGCCCGATGTAGTCACTACTGCCAAGGGCCTTGGCAACGGCGTTCCTATCGGCGCCTGCCTCGCTCGCGGTCAAGCAGCACAATTATTTCATCCAGGACACCATGGTTCTACCTATGGCGGCAATCCACTGGTTAGCTCCGCCGCCCTGGCCGTCATGGATGCAATCGACAGAAAAGAAATGTATGCGCACGTGACCCGCATGGGTGCGCTCATTAGAGAGGTAATGGAACGAGAACTTGCGGCTTCAGGCCGCCTGACGGAAATCCGTGGGAGGGGCCTGATGCTCGGCTTCCAATTGGATCGCGACTGCCCGGAGCTGGTTAAGCTCGCACTGGACGATGGCCTGCTAATCAATGTCACCGCCGGCAACACCGTGCGCTTACTACCGCCGCTCAATATCACCGAGGCCCAGGCCACTGAGCTTGCCGAGGGCGTCGCTCATCTTATTCTGGGCCTTTAGGCCCTCATTGACTACTTTTTAGAGGCAGATTGATATGGCTGATACCAGGCATTTTCTGACCCTGTTGGACTTTAGTCCCGCCGAACTCAACGACATGATCGAGCGGGCCATCGCAATGAAGCAAGCGCACAAGTCGGGCGCTGATCAACGCCATTTTCCCGGTAAGGTTCTGGGCATGATCTTTGCCAAGTCCTCCACCAGAACCCGAGTTTCCTTCGAAGCAGGCATGGCACAGCTGGGAGGACACGCCATGTTCTTGTCCCCCACCGATACCCAGTTGGGCAGAGGTGAGCCCATAGAGGATAGCGCGCGGGTCATTTCGTCCATGGTGGATATCATTATGATTCGAACCTTCGGTCATGACATTGTGGAAACCTTCGCGGCCAACTCGTCGGTGCCCGTGATCAATGCACTCACTGACGACTACCACCCGTGCCAATTGTTAGCCGATATGCAAACCTATGTTGAACATCGCGGCAGCATCGCCGGCAAAGTAGTTACCTGGGTTGGAGACGGCAACAATATGGCCCAAAGTTACATTAACGCGGCCCGCCAATTTGACTTCGAATTGCGCATCGCCTGCCCCGAAGGCTACGAACCTTCACCTGCCCTGGTAGAAGCCAACCGGGATCGGGTGAGCATTGTGCGAGACCCAGTCATCGCAGCCGAAGGTGCAGATTTGCTGGTCACTGATGTCTGGGCCTCCATGGGCCAGGAACAGGAGCAACAGGTTAGAGAGGCGGCTTTCGATGGCTACCAGCTAAACGAGGAGCTCTTGAGCCGCGCTGCGTCTGATGCCCTTTACATGCATTGCCTACCAGCTCATCGCGGCGAGGAGATCAGCAGCGGATTAATGGATACTGCAGATACGGTCATCTGGAACGAAGCGGAAAATCGTTTACACGCTCAAAAAGCGCTCATGGAAACCCTGCTCCTGGCCAATCAATAGCCCTCTGAACCGCATCGGCCGTCACTTCAGTCCGGTGTTGCGCTAGCGCTCGAAACTCAGGGAGCTCGCCTCCCACCGCCTAATAACCAAATCAGATAGAAGAAATTTTTCATATAACAATTTAGTCACACGAGCGCTCTAAAAAGTGTCGAATGCCTCCGTACTAGGGCTATAACGTAAGTGAGTGCAGACCTATACACCTATCAACACGTTATCCACAGAATAAACCCAGCCTGATACCTTGCAAAGCCCCCTTCTCCGCATTATCTTGTATCTGGTCTAGCAGGCGACCCCAACATATAGGGTATTGAGCGGCGAAAAAATAACCAGATCTGCACAGGTTGTAACGTCGTTGTTACCTAGTTGCCCATAAGTGGCGTCACGGGCACACGCTGCTGGAGAAAATTAGGAGACTGCATCGCTGATCGCCCTCGACCAGGGGTTAGATGCCAGAAACATAGGGGAACACGCCGTCCTCCCGACAGTAACGCACTGATTGAGCCCCCAAGTCCGGGCGCCAGCTCGACCTAAACGCAGTGCTGTTACGAAGTAAGTGGTACCCAAAACAATAAGGCTAGAAGCCAGAACATTTCGGAGTAAGTATGCAAACAGAAACCAATCCCAGCGGCGTCATTGTCGGAACATCTCCCGTTGACCGAGAAACGGCGCCAGCCGCTGGTGGCATAGCGGCCACTGCTCCCGGACAATTGCGCGTTATCAAGCGCAATGGCACCGTGGTCCCTTTCGAGGAAAGCAAAATTTCCGTCGCCATCACCAAGGCTTTCCTGGCGGTAGAAGGTGGCACTGCCGCAGCATCCAGCCGCATTCATGAAACCGTTGCCAAACTGACGGACCAGGTTGCCGCTACTTTTCAACGCCGCATGCCTTCTGGCGGCACCATCCACATCGAGGATGTACAGGACCAGGTCGAACTTTCCCTGATGCGCGCGGGCGAACATAAAATCGCTCGTGACTACGTGATCTATCGCGAGGAGCAATCTCGCAAGCGAGCAGCCAAGGCCTCACTGTCTCAGGAAACTCAGGATGCCGCAAACGGCATCAACGTGATCCAGCCTGATGGCAGTCGTGTTGCGCTCGACCTGGACCGTCTCCACACGGTGGTAAGCGAAGCCTGTTTCGAGCTTGAGGATGTTGTCGAGTCTGCCATTCTTGATGAGGCTCTGAAGAACCTTTACGACGGTGTTACCGCGGAAGAGCTCGCCACTTCGCTGGTGATTACCGCACGCACCATGATCGAACAGGACCCCAACTATTCCTATGTCGCGGCGCGCTTGCTCTGTGACAACCTTCGTGCGGAGGCACTGGCCTTCCTGGGGGTGGCAACCAATGCTACCCAGGCCGACATGGGGCAGCTTTACGCCAAAGCGCTACCCGCTTATATCGCCCGCGGCATAGAACTGGAACTACTGTCACCAAACCTGGCAGGCTACGATCTACAAAGGCTTGGCGAGGCACTGCTGCCTGAGCGAGACCTGCAGTTCACCTACCTGGGACTGCAAACACTTTACGACCGCTACTTCATCCACTCTGACGAGACCCGTTTCGAACTGCCGCAGGTATTTTTCATGCGCGTGGCAATGGGACTCGCTGCCGAAGAAGCCAATCGCAACGATAGAGCTATCGAGTTCTACGAACTGCTGTCCTCGTTCGACTACATGAGTTCAACGCCTACCCTGTTCAACGCTGGCACACTCCGCCCGCAGTTGTCCTCTTGTTACCTGACCACCGTCCCGGATGACTTACACGGTATTTACGGCGCCATTCAGGATAACGCAATGCTGTCCAAGTTTGCCGGCGGACTGGGCAACGACTGGACACCCGTTCGAGCCCTGGGCGCCTATATCAAAGGCACTAACGGCAAGAGTCAGGGCATTGTGCCATTTCTCAAAGTGGTTAATGACACCGCAGTTGCGGTCAATCAGGGCGGCAAGCGTAAAGGCGCAGTGTGTGCCTACCTGGAAACCTGGCACATGGACGTCGAAGAGTTTGTCGAGTTGCGCAAGAACACCGGCGATGATCGCCGCCGCACCCACGACATGAACACCGCCAACTGGATTCCCGATCTTTTCATGAAGCGGGTTTTCAATGGCGAGGACTGGACCCTGTTCTCTCCCAGCGATGTACCTGACCTACACGACTTATACGGGGTAGCCTTCGAGCAACGCTATGCTCACTACGAAGCCATGACTGCGGCAGGTGAGATAAAACTATTCAAGACCGTTAAAGCAGAGAATCTGTGGCGCAAAATGCTGGGTATGCTGTTCGAGACGGGGCACCCCTGGATGACCTTTAAGGACCCCTGCAACCTGCGCTCGCCCCAGCAACACGTGGGCGTGGTTCACTCGTCCAACCTGTGCACCGAGATCACCCTGAATACCAACAAGGACGAGATCGCGGTTTGTAACCTGGGCAGCGTAAACCTGCCCCAGCACATCGACGAAAATGGCCTTAATTTGGAGAAGCTGCGCAACACGGTTCGCACCGCCGTTCGCATGCTCGATAATGTCATCGACATCAATTACTACTCGGTGCCCCAGGCCAAAAACTCCAATCTGATGCATCGTCCGGTCGGTCTTGGGCTCATGGGATTCCAGGACGCGCTCTACAAGCAACACCTGGCCTATGGTTCTGAACAGGCTGTATCTTTCGCTGATCACTCCATGGAAGCTATCAGCTACTACGCAATTGAAGCGTCCAGCGAGCTGGCTGCAGAGCGCGGCGCTTACTCTTCCTATGAAGGTTCTCTCTGGAGCCAGGGAGTCTTCCCCATCGACTCCCTGCAAAGACTGATTGATGAGCGCGGTGCAGACTATATTCAGGTAGATCAGACAGAGTCTATGGATTGGCAGGCCCTGCGCTCGCAAGTGCTGCAAAATGGCATGCGCAACTCCAACGTGATGGCGATTGCACCGACGGCGACCATAGCCAACATCACCGGGGTCTCCCAGTCGATCGAGCCGACTTATCAAAACCTGTACGTGAAATCCAACCTCTCTGGTGAGTTCACTGTAGTCAACCCTTACTTAGTGAGAGACCTGAAAGAACGTGGCCTTTGGGATGGCGTAATGGTCAACGACCTCAAGTACTACGACGGATCGGTGCAGGCCATCGATCGCATTCCTGCCGATATCAAAGGGATTTACTCCACTGCCTTCGAAGTTGAACCACGCTGGCTGGTGGACGCTGCCAGCCGCCGTCAAAAGTGGATTGACCAGGCTCAATCGCTGAATCTCTATATCAACAACGCCAATGGCAAGAAGCTGGATATCACCTATCGCATGGCCTGGTACAGCGGCCTGAAAACCACTTATTACCTGCGCTCATTGGCAGCTACCGGCACTGAGAAATCGACCATTGACACTGGCACACTTAACGCCGTGTCCAATGAAGCCGCCGGACCGGCTCCAGTGCCGCAAGCCTGCTCTTTGGACGACCCGGATTGCGAGGCTTGCCAGTAGGCGGGAAAAATATGAATAACTGGACAACAACAGAGACCAAACCCAGGGGACAACAATAGATGTTAAATTGGGATGATTACCACAAAGAAGAAGGGGCAGCAGCTTCTGCGGCGGCGCAACAGCCGGTACATCAATCGCTGATTGCAGAAATGGAAACCCCGTCGGAGGCCGCAGCAGCCGCGAAAGTAGAACCAGTGGCAGAGCCAGCACCCGCTCCGACCGCCGATCCTGCGGCAAATACGGACCCTGTTGCCGCGGCAGCCCAGGCAGTTCAAAACATGGATGTCGCAGCCGGACTGGAAGAGCTGGAGATGGGGGCGAGTCGCGTTTCGGTCGACGAAAAGGCCATGATCAATTGCCGCGCAGATCTCAATCAGCTGGTGCCGCTCAAGTATGACTGGGCCTGGCAGAAGTACCTGGACGGTTGTGCCAATCACTGGATGCCCCAGGAAATTAATATGACGGCGGACGTCGCCACCTGGAAAAGTGCCGACGGCCTTACTGACGACGAGCGTCGCATTGTCATGCGCTCACTGGGCTACTTCTCCACAGCGGATTCCCTGGTAGCGAATAACCTGGTGTTGGCGCTCTACCGTTTGATCACCAATCCTGAATGCCGCCAATACTTGTTGCGCCAGGCCTTCGAAGAAGCCATTCATACCCACGCCTATCAGTATTGCATTGAGTCCCTGGGCATGGATGAAGGCGAAGTTTTCAACATGTACCGGGAAGTACCTTCCGTGGCAGCCAAAGCTTCCTGGAGCCTAAGCCATACTCACAGCCTGTCTGATCCCACTTTCAATACGGGGACTCAGGAAACCGATCAGGAATTGTTGCGCAACTTGATTGGCTTCTACGCGGTTACCGAGGGTATTTTCTTCTACTGCGGCTTTACCCAAATTCTGTCAATGGGTCGCCGTAACAAGATGACCGGCGTAGCGGAACAGTTCCAGTACATCCTGCGTGACGAGTCCATGCACCTGAATTTCGGCATTGATGTAATCAACCAGATCAAACTGGAAAATCCGAACCTCTGGACCGAAACGTTTCAACAGGAAGTCATCCAGATGATTCTCGAGGGAACCGAGATCGAAATTCAATATGCCAGGGACACCATGCCTCGCGGCGTGCTGGGAATGAATGCGGCAATTATGGAAGAGTACTTGCACTTTATCGCTAATCGACGGCTGTCTCAGCTTGGGCTGCCTGAGCAATTTGCGGGCGCACAGAACCCATTCCCGTGGATGAGCGAAATTATGGATTTGCGCAAGGAGAAGAACTTCTTTGAAACGCGGGTCATTGAATACCAGACGGGCGGCGCGCTCAGTTGGGATTAAGAACCGGAGTCGCGGTTCAGGCAGGACCAAGACCAGCTGGCTACCTCTGTAGCATCAGGGGTGGCCAGATGGCACCATTATCAGCTGGGTAGAAACAACAGCGGTTACTTTTGAGGAACCACGAATGTCTGACAACAAGCCCACGGAAACTGAGACCATATTGATGGCCCTGGATCAGATTAGCCAGACCATCGATGTCATGACCAGCGTGGTCAATCGCTTGCGCAACTACGTGCAAGAGCACGATGTGGCTGCCAGCGACAGCAGCTCAGAAGCTAACACTGAACTGCAGGCCGATCGCATCATTCATTGATAGGTTGGCAATGCCTCACATCAGGCAACTGCCTGAGAGACTTGCTCCCCCGCTTAAAACCTTCCCACCATCAACGTCATCGTTACTGTCACCCGCCAAAAAAGGCATTAGCAACAGCGGCCACTGGAGTTAAGCTACCTGGCCCATCGCCCGGAGATGATCATGTTTTCAGCCTTTGACCACCTACTTATTAACGTCCCAAATATAGCAACCGCCAACGCGGAGTACAGCGTGCTGCTGGGCCAACCCATTACCGCGAATATGGTCCGGCTCGGCAACGTCGACATCAGGCTACAGGAGGTAAGTCAAACCACTCAACCACGCCTGGCTGCACTGGCGCTGCAAGACAAAGATCTTGCCCCAAACGAACCGCGCGCCCTGAATGGCGGTCCGAGGGGAATTCCGCTACTGCACGCTAATTCCCGGGACTGTGCTTATCACGATGATACGCCCAGCGACACCGGTATCTATGCAGTGGACCATCTGGTTTTGCAGACTGCCGATGCCCAGGCCTGCATTGACCTGTTTCGCGATCAGCTTGGACTGCGCCTCGCCCTGGATCAGGAAGTGCCTGAATGGGGTGGTCGCATGTTATTTTTTCGCCTCGGAAAAATGACGCTGGAAGTGATCCAGAACCTCGATAAACCACCGCCGACTGATTTTTTTTGGGGCATTACGTTTCTGTGTAAGAATATCGACCAAACGGTTGCCAGCCTTGACGCGCTCGGCGTTGTGCACTCCCCCATTAGAAAAGGCCGCAAGCCAGGCACCCGCGTCAGTACGATCAAAAGCCACTGCCTAGGCCTCCCTACTCTGCTGATTGGACAGTAACGACTTTAACCAACTGGGATACCCCATGAGCACTATTGAATTCAGTCATGAAGAAAAAGAAGTCCTGAGCCACAAACTCAAGGACTATGTCGCCAAGGAGTTGGATCATGAGATTGGCCAGTTTGAGAGCGAGTTCCTGCTAGACTTCATTTCCGAGCATATCGGCCCTCACTTCTATAACCAAGGCCTTTCAGATGCAGGTAGCGTCATCGCCGCCAAGTTCGAAGATATCAACGATGCCCTCTACGAAATAGAGGCTCCCGTAGAACATTCGCGCTAAGGCGTCCTAGTGCCTGGCGCACGCAACTGCACCCGGAACAGAATCATGGCGGTAAGCGCTAATACCTCAGCGCTGGATTCGAATATTTCCTCGAACACCTGGCCGATAACATTGTGAAAAAGAGGAATCTGGTCAACCGCCTGCGACAGGAAAAACACACCAGCCCAAGCGAATGCGCACAAGGCCCAGGGCAATCTATCCCTGAGAGCTGCAATAAACACCGGCTTTTGAGTCTTTAAATAGCGGTACATCACGACCAGAAACAGAATGACAATTGTAGCCAAAAACAACTTGGTCGCGGAAGGAATCTGGTCGTGTAAAAAGAAACGCTTAAACTGAGTTGCCTTGGCATGCTCAGACACCTTGTAATGATAGTCGGCCTCACGCAGCGCATAAAACATTAATAGATAGCTCAGCTGTATATAAGCAACGCGTCGCTCACTATCTACCATTGCGAACAAGCACCCCAGACCAAAAGCAATAAAGATCGCGGTCTGCCCGACCAACTGCACGGGGCCACTATCCTCAATCAGCACCTTCAACTGCACCGGGTCACCAACACTGAGCAGCACTGCAATAGCACAGGCCATAGCAACGAGGAGCACGGCAAAAATCGTAATCGTTATCCCTTTGCCGGGGTAAGGGGTTTGTACCGTTGCAGTGATTGCGGACATCGTCAGGCCTCCAAAAGCTGTGGGACACAAGATAACCGGAATTGGCACTTCGATCAGCACCTGTCCTGTTAAATTTTCACAGCTGTACTAGTCTGAAGTTGACCCCGGACAAAACACGGAGCTTATGGTCAACCAACAAAGACCCGCGTATATTTTCGACCAAAATCGAGTGACGACAAAAGGAAAATAGCATGAGCACGATGATCAACGGCGTAGACTACGGCCCACTGCACCAGCTGATTGGCAGTTGGCGCGGTGAAAAAGGCCTGAATCTTTCCCCAGAACCTGATGGTGAGGAAAAGCACGCTTTTTACGACGAAATCGAATTTACTCCGTCCGGCGCGGCAGAAAATGCTGAAGAGCAAAATCTGGTGACTGTTAAATATCATCAGGTTGTTCGCAAGCGTAACAACGGCAAGGTATTTCATGACCAGGTGGGTCATTGGATTTATGAGCCCGCCACCGAAATGATTGTCCATTCCCTATCGATTCCCCGGGCAGTATGCGTTCTCGCGGGCGGCAAGCTGGAACAGGTAGGTGACGAAGCCGTATTTGACGTCAGGGCCACGGCGGGAAGCGACAGCTTTGGCATCGTGCAAAGCCCGTTCATGCTGGAAAAAGCAAAGACCACTGCTTTTCGCATGACACTGAAGATTTCAGGCGACCAGATGGTTTATGAGGAGACCACTTCACTGGATATTTACGGCCGGCAGTTTGCCCACACTGACGCTAATACCCTCCAGCGAGTGGTCTATGATTAAGCCCTTTAGACCCTCTGGCCGGAAGGTTTGCGGAGGTTATCGGAGGTCAAAATCAAGCTAGACCAAAAAATGTAATCGCTGTAAACTTTGGACCGGTTGCGGCCTCCAGGGGCCAACATAAAGTGGCCAGCAACAACAGCTATGGCCCCCGGCGCGAGCATTCGCTAGACTCCATGCCCGAGTCATAATCCCACCCTACCGAGACAGGACACCGACATGATCTACCAGAGTGATCAGCTCACGATCAAGCGCCTCGAAGGCGATATCGCCGAGCTCAACTTCGACCTACAGGGCGAATCCGTTAACAAATTTGACAATGCCACGGTTACTAGCCTGACCGCTGGCCTGGATGCACTTGAGGCAGAGAGCGGCGTCAAGGGCCTGCTGGTCACCAGCGGCAAGCCCGTCTTTGTCGTGGGTGCGGATATCACCGAATTCACCAGTCTGTTCGGTGCGACGCAGGAAGAAATCAAGCCTTTCACCAGTAGTAACAATAAGAACTTCAATCGCATTGCTGCCCTTCCCTATCCTAGTGCGGTGGCGATTAATGGCTTTGCCATGGGCGGTGGCCTGGAAGTATGCCTGGCCTGCGATTTTCGCGTGATGAGCACCGCTGCCAAAATCGGCCTGCCTGAAACCAAACTGGGCATCCTTCCCGGCTGGGGCGGCACCGTGCGATTGCCCCGCATCATTGGTGTCGACGAGGCCGTGATGTGGATGGCAACCGGTGCCGACAAGCGCCCTGACGATGCTCTCAAAGCGGGTGCCGTAGATGCAGTGGCTGCCCCTGAGCAATTGCGCGACGTGACCCTGACTACCCTGCAAGGCGCCATCGATGGCCAACTCGATTATGCCGAACGTCGCGCCCGTAAGCACGGCCCCCTGCCGTTAAACGACACCGAGGCGATGATGACTTTCTTTACGGTCAAATCCATGGTGGCGCAGCAAGCCGGCAAGAATTATCCCGCGCCAGTCAAAGTTGTGGAGGTTATTGAGCAGGCTCGCAGCATGAGCCTGGACGATGCCCTGAATGCAGAGGCAGATGGCTTTGCCCAACTGGCCACTACACCCGTTGCTTCAGCTCTGGTGGGCGTTTTCCTCAATGACCAATTGCTCGGCAAGAAGGCCAAGGGCTGGGAAAAGCAAGCCGACAAGAAAATCGAGACTGCTGCTGTCTTGGGCGCAGGCATCATGGGGGGCGGTATTGCCTACCAGAGCGCACTGAAAGGCACTCCCATTAAAATGAAGGACATCAACCAGGACGGTCTGGATCTGGGTTTGAATGAAGCCAACAAGCTTCTGGCCAAGCGAGTCAATCGAGGCCGTATGACCGCAGACCAGATGGGCGCCATTCTCAACAGTATCGACCCGACACTGACCTACGCCGGCTTTGAAGATGTCGACATCGTGGTTGAGGCGGTTGTTGAGAACGAGAAAGTGAAGGGCATTGTCCTGGCCGAAACTGAAAAACACATCGACAAGGATGCGGTGCTGGCTTCCAACACCTCCACCATTTCGATTACTCGCCTCGCCGAAAATTTGGAGCGCCCGGAAAATTTCTGCGGCATGCACTTTTTCAATCCGGTACACGCAATGCCATTAGTGGAAGTCATCCGTGGCGAAAAAACCTCGGATAACGCGATTGCCCGCACCGTGGCCTACGCCAACAAGATGGGCAAGAAAGCTGTGGTGGTTAACGACTGCCCCGGATTCCTGGTTAACCGTGTATTGTTCCCCTACTTTGGCGGTTTCAATGCACTGCTCCGCGATGGTGCTGACTTCCAGGCGGTAGACAAGATCATGGAGCGCTGGGGCTGGCCCATGGGCCCCGCCTATCTGATGGACGTAGTGGGTATCGACACCGGCGTTCACGCTGCCCAGGTAATGGCAGAAGGCTTCCCGGATCGCATGCAGCCAGACTACAAGAGCGCCACCGAGGTCTTGTTCGAAAATGATCGCCTGGGCCAGAAGAATGGCAAAGGCATGTATGAATACACCACCGACAAGCGCGGCAAGCCAAAAAAGGTAGTGAACGAAGACGTTTACGAATTGATTGCGCCGGTTTGTGGCGAACGCGCCGAGTTCGAGCGCGAAGACGTCATCGCCCGCATGATGCTGCCCATGGCCATTGAAATGGCGCGCTGTGTCGAGGAAGGCATCGTCGGCACTCCCGCCGAAGCTGACCTGGCACTGCTATATGGCGTTGGCTTCCCTCCCTTCCGTGGCGGCATCTTCCGCTGGATGGATACTGTGGGAATGGCACACATCGCCGAGGCATCCGAAAAGTTCGCTCATCTGGGCAAGGCCTATGAACTGACCGACGGCATGAAAGACATGCTTGCCAACGGCAAGACCTACTACTAAACAACGGGCTAATTAAAGGAGAAATACTGTGAGTTTGAATCCAAGAGACGCAGTGATTGTAGATTACGCCCGCTCAGCCATGGGGCGTTCCAAAAACGGTTGCTTTCGCAACGTACGCGCAGATGACTTGTCTGCCGAAGTGATCAAGGGCCTGCTGGGTCGCAATACAGCGCTGGATCCTGCCGAGATCGACGACTTGATCTGGGGCAGTGTTATCCAGCGCGGTGAACAGGGCATGAACCTGGCGCGCATGATCGTACTCAATGCCGAGTTACCACACACCATTCCCGCACAAACGGTAAACCGCCTTTGCGGTTCTTCCATGAGTGCCCTGCAAACCGCGGCAGCCAACATCATGGCAGGCATTGGCGACGTCTACCTCGTTGGCGGCGTCGAGCACCTGGGCCACCTTCCGATGATGGATCCAGCCAACGTTGACCCCAACCCCCGCATGGGTCGCTCGGTCGCTAAAGCTGCAGGAATGATGGGCATGACCGCTGAAATGTTGGCCCTGATGCACGGCATTAGCCGCGAAGACCAGGACAAGTTAGGCCTGCGCTCGCACCAGTTGGCGCACAAGGCCACTATCGAAGGCAAATTTGATAGAGAAATCATTGCGATCGATGGCCACGATGAAAATGGCGCGCTGGTCTCGGTGCGAACTGATGAAACCATCCGTCCAGAGACGACACTGGAAGGTTTGGCTCAGCTCAAGCCCTCTTTTAACCCGCAAGGTGGCACTGTTACGCCTGGCCAGTCCTCGCAAATCTCAGATGGCGCTTCCGCAATGCTGATGATGTCAGCGGAGAAAGCTCAGGCGCTCGGTCTGAAACCCATTGCCCGGGTGAAAGGCATGGCACTGGCAGGCGTTGATCCCTCTATTATGGGTTACGGTCCTGTCCCCTCTACCCAGAAAGCACTGAAGAAGCTCGGCCTGACCATCGATGATATCGACATGGTCGAACTGAATGAAGCCTTTGCAGCACAAGCTCTGCCTGTGCTGAAGGACCTTGGTCTTCTCGAACAAATGGAAGAAAAAGTGAACGTACACGGTGGTGCGATCGCTCTGGGCCATCCCTTTGGTTGCTCGGGCACCCGCATCACCGGCTCCCTGCTAAATGTTATGGAAGACAGGGACATGACCCTGGGCATCTCAACCATGTGCATAGGCCTGGGACAGGGCATTACCACGGTGGTAGAGCGCGTATAAAGCGCTCATACCCCGCAACCCAAAAAGCCCGCATTACAGCGGGCTTTTTTATGCCTGAAGACATCCTGTCGCCGCTGTTTTAGTCCTCTGGAACCGCTGATAAAAGCTCGTCCATTCTCTCCAGTGATGTCACCAGTTCACCAATCGCAAGACCGGTACCACGAAAAAACTCCTCGGCCATCGGCGCGATACCGCAGCGCTCGGGCAGCGCTTCCTGTTGCTCAAGCATGCTGTATATCGTGGGGATGAAAATAAACTGCAGCCATTGCGGCAGGGTCAGGGTATCTACGCAAAAAGGCTCTGTTGATAACAGAGCCTGACTGGATGGAGGAATTTTGTCCCACATGCCGAGCTGGCGCAGCTGGCCTTCAATATCGATCAGTACTTCTGCGATGTTGGTCTGCATTGATTGCTAAATAATTCCTTTGGGCGACGCTTGCGCGCCTTACTTTTCTCCACACACTTTACCCCGTTTAACCCAAGGATGCCGACGCTAATGTGCTTTACCGCTTTGACTGACAGCGACCTTTCAGCCACCCGCTGCGCCTATGCCTTGCCAAGCTCCAATGTAAACGGTGGTAACGAATCGAGAATGGCCTGCCCATAACGCTTGGTCATTACGCGCTTGTCTAACAATGTCACTCGACCGGTATCTGTCTCGGTTCGCAGCAAGCGACCAGATGCCTGCACCAGTCTTAGTGCGGCATCGGGAACACTAATTTCCATAAAGGGATTTTTACCCTGAGACTCAAACCACTCTGCCAGTGCCGCTTCCAGTGGGCTATCGGGTACTGCAAAGGGTATTTTGGCAATCACTACGTGCCGACAGTAGTCGCCGGGAAGATCCACCCCCTCCGCAAAGCTGGCAAGGCCAAAGATAACGCTGCCACTTCCCTGGTCGATGCGCTCACGGTGTCGTCGCAAAATTTCCTGCTTACTGTAATCGCCCTGCATCAGCAGTCGATCTGCCATGCTGCCGGCAACACCCTCGTAAACATCCAGCATCTGGCGTCGCGATGAAAACAACACTAACGCCCCTTCAGATGGGTTTAGCAAGTCCGGCAGACAGTCGATAATTGCTTCCGTATGGGCCTGGGCATCACCCGGTTCGCAATCCAGCGGAGGGACTGAAAATACCGCATTGGCATAATCGAAGGGGCTGACAACCTGCTTGTAATTGGCTTCGCGAGGCGAGCCAGAGTGGAGAATAAACCGTTCGAAAGAATTCAGGGCAGTGATGGTCGCCGAAGTAATAATGACCCCGGCTGCGTGCTTCCAAAGGTTTTCCTGAAGAATATCCTCCGCCAGCACTGGGCTGCAACGCAGATCAAAGCCATACTGACCACCACCGGTTAGCATGGTAATCCAGCGCGCTATTGGCGGAGTCGCTCGCTCGCCACCTGCGGCATAGGCTTCCCACAGTGACAGCGCAGCTTCAGCTCGACCCAACATTCCACCCAGGTTGATATGCCAGGTTTCAATTTCACTTTTATCCAGACCAGAGAAGTCGTCATCCAGAGCGTCCTCCAGAACAGCTTCCATACGGCCCAGCGAACCGGCCAATGTCTGGAACTGACTGGACAGACTAGCGGACAACGACAGCAGTTTATCGGGCACAACCCCGTGTTCAAACCGCACCTGCGGCTCATCTCTGGATCCCGCAGGATCGACGTCTTCAAACAATTGCGCTACCAGTTGTTCAGCCGTTTGCAGACTATTGATGGTCTCGTCCATATCAGCGGGTAGTTTTTGCAACAGACGCTCCAAAGAATCCAGCGATCCCAGAAAAGCGGCGCCCTGAGCCAGCGCTTTTTTTGAATCCTGCAACCAGGCAGCGGTCGTGTGCAAGCGGCAAAAGCTGGAAAAGTGCGACAGCGCTTTGTCTGGCAAATGGTGACCTTCGTCAAAGATGTAAATACTGTCTTCGGGAGGCGAGAGAATTGCACCTCCGCCAAGGGCGAGATCTGCGAGGGTCAAGTCGTGATTGGTCACGATGATGTCTGCATTTTGCAGCTCATCGCGGGCCTTGAAGAAACTGCATTGGGAGATATTGGGGCAGCGCCTGCCAGTACACTGGGCATGGTCGGTGGTAACCGGATACCAGACTTCCTCAGCAATGGCGTCCGGCCAATTGTCCCGATCACCATCCCATTGGCCACGCCCCAGGGCATCAATCATGCCGTGATATACCGGCGTCGCTTCGGCTGCCGACGCAGCTCCAACTTCGTCCGGGTAAAGGGCGAGCATACCCGTTTCACCCTGGCCTTCTGCCAGCAGTCGGTCCAGCTTGGACAGACAGATATAGCGACGGCGTCCCTTGGCCAGTGCATAGGTAAAGTCCAGGCCACTGTGATGCTGTATGTCCGGCAGGTCTTTGTAAATAAACTGTTCTTGCAGGGCAATCGTCGCTGTCGCCACCACTAACCGCTTTCCAAGGGCCTGGGCCATGGGTATTGCTGTCACCGCGTAGGCAATGGTCTTGCCGGTACCGGTACCCGCCTCAATCACGCAGACGGCGGGTTCTTTTGCCGGTCCTTCACCCGGCCCCGGGATTCGACCCAGAGTATTAGCAATCTCCGCGATCATTTGCCGCTGACCCCAGCGTGGCGTCAGCTGTTTGCTGTCCATCAGCGCGGTATAGGTGTCGCGGATCCTGTCCTTTAATTCATCGGTCAACAAGGTCAGTCAGTCTTATAATCCATTTTGCTGACTACCGCATTGGCGTAGATTGCCAAGGCATAGGGGCGATGTGCCTCGGGCAGTGCATTAATACGCTCCTCAAAGGACTCCCTGCTGCAGTCGCCCTGCTCCACATATACATTCTCTGGCTTGGGGGCGTGTTCGCCATACAGCAGATCGTAAGCATACAGATTCGTGGGATGCAGGCAGTATTGATCGACAATTTGGCGGTCTATCTCGTTAGCAACATCGTCCGCATTTTCAAAGCCGTCACCCAGTGGCTCGCCAAAAGACACATGCACCTGCCCCTTGCTGCCTGCAATACCATGCCCAATCGAGGCCACATCTTCCTGTTCACCTTTTTCATAAGTGCCAGTGCTGGCAAGTTCACTTAGCTCGTGGGCCTTTAACGCGTCGCAGGGGTCCAACTCATACGATATCGCAACCGGCACTATCGCAAGGCCCGCAACATGTTCGCCAAAGCTTTGCTCAGCCTTGTTGCGACTCATCCCCAGCATCTTGATAATCACCGGCTCAGTGCGATCAATGCCATCTTTGGCTCGCCCTTCGCGTTGGGCAATCCAGACAGAACTGTTTTCTGTACCAAGCGAGTACTGAATATAATTGGCAAGATTTTTTGAAGCTGCAAGCAACTCCCTTGGACCACTCACCGAGCGTTTGACGATAAAGCTCTTGTTCAAACGCATCAGGTCGGACACCCAGGATTTTGTTAACAAGTTGTCGCCGATGGCGATGCGCACGGTGTCGTGGCCGCCCTTGTGCAGGGCGTAGTTGGTAAATGCGGGGTCCATAGCAATATCGCGATGATTACTCATAAACAGGTAAGGGCGCGAAGCATCCAGCTTATCCAGGCCAGAAACACTAAATCCTCCTGTGGAGCTCTCTATCACTCCCTCCACATAGGTTTTGATGATCATTTGCATCCCGTAAACATCGCTTACGCCACGCACTTGTCTGCCCAGCCCCCAGCGCACCAGCCAGCGGGCAAGCCCTGGAAGCACAGCAGAAAATCGCGGCAATCGCAGCTTCGCCAGAGAGTCAGTCAGCTCTGGCTCTCGCAGCAATCTGGCAAGCACGTCCGCCACCTCCCCATCGCGGTAGGGGCGGATATCGGCAAAGGGGTCAGTCAAGCAAACTACCTCGGGTAGGAGAGCGCCTCACCTTACCCAAATTCGCCTCACTAGTCATTAGCCGCGCAACAACAGGCCTCAGGCACTGACTTGCTGCAATCATTCTGCTACCCTGCGCCGGCATTTTTAAACCTGATAACTCTGGAGGATTTATGGACGCCGGTTCCGCTACATTTCTCACCTACGGTGCGGCAATTTTGCTGACCAGTTGGGTACTACTTTTGGTCACTGCCTGGAAAGAAGACTACGCCTGGGGCTTATGCACGCTGTTCCTTCCTCCCCTGTCCTACCTCTACGCGCTGACGCGTCTGGACAAGGCCGGTGAAGCTATTGTGGTAGCTGTGGTTGGTTGGGTTTTTATATTTCTGGCGATTTAGCGTCTGCGCTGTTACGAAAGAAGCATTAATTCTTTTTAATGCTTCTTACTGACCCATATCGGGCGAATTTTTAATTTGTTTAATTTCAACAAGTTAGCGATATAAAACCAAGAAAAATAATTTCTTGTTACTTAGTTTCCCAAGTAATTAACAATCAGTAACATCTAATCCTAGACCTCTCAACGTATACTGAACACATTCGAGCCAGGCAGCTGCCTGCGCTGACATCCATAGTAGAAACAAGGAAATTGTGATGAGTTTCATCAAAATAGCGGCATTTACCGCACTGGCTACCATCTCCGCCACCAGCTTTGCTGCCAAGCCAACCAGTATCGTCTTCGACAGCAACGGTGAAACTGCCGAGGGCACCGACTTTGCAGCCTATATGGTGAAGTGCTCGAACGGTAAAAAAGTACCGCTGACCGCCTGGGACAGCCGCAAGAAGTGGTGTGTCGGCGACGCCGGCAGTGAGCAGTGTGAAAAGAAGCAAATCAAGGCAGCCAAAGCGGCCTGTAAAGCTTCCTGATCTGCATTTAAAAGCGCGTTTTCAACGCTCTACTTGCGACTAGCCCAAATAGCGCGCCTTTAGCTCGGCGCGCTCTGCGGCGCCCACCCCTAAAGCCTCTTCTAGATAACGCTCCACCGAGCCGAAATTGTCTTCTATGCTGACCAGCGCCCGGGACAGGTAGTCCTCATGCACCTCCAGCATCGGTCGCACTGCATCGGCGTCGACCTGTTCCATGCCATATTTACTCTTTAGCCGATGCATTTCGCGATCAGGATTAAAGAAACGACCGGTTAGCATGTAATCGTGCATCACCACATCCCGCGGAACACCCAATGCCTGCAGCACGAGAGCAGCAGCAAAGCCAGTGCGGTCCTTACCCGCAGCACAATGAACCAGGAACCTCGCCTCTTCGAGCTCAAGAATTTCTCGAAACATGCGCTTATAGGTTTCGCGCTGGCCTTCGGCGAAGTCTCGATTAATCTCCACCATAAAATCAAACATGGCCTGGCGCTCAAACTCCAGCTGGCCACCGCCTGGTTTTTCTGCTTCTTCAAAAAAGCGCGAGTTGCTGCCGGGGATGATCGGCAGACTGGCAACCCGGGGCTGGCGCTGCTGGGGAAAACGACTGGGATCGCTGGCCTGCTCTTCTTCGCGCCGAAAGTCACACACAAGATCCAATTCGAGACTGGCCAATAGCTCTAGGTCTCTATCGCTCAGAGTAGACAGCTGACCCGAGCGGAACAGGTAACCCCATTTGACCTGACGACCGTCCTGAGTTTCATAGCCTCCGAAGTCACGGAAGTTAGGTGTGCCTTCCATTCCCAGTTTGCGCTCAGAGGCCAGCACTTCATTACCATGCTGATCCCGCAAGCGGAAGAAATGACGATTCCCCAGCGGCAAACCACTTACACGCGCACCGGGGGATTCTTCCCGATGAGTCACCACGCCATCACCCAAAGGCTCTACGGTAACCTCGGTATCGGGCTCAGTGGACTGCCACTCAATGTGATAATCGCCACCGGAGTCACGCCAGATTTGAACTGCATCGGAAATCAACATGAAAAAACTCTCTAAAAAAGATTGCTAACCGGACAACCTGTTATGCGGGAAATCAGACCTGCTTGTATTGGAAGACTGCTTTGAGCAAGGTGTTAATCAGTGCCAGTTGCTTGTCCAGGGCCTCTTCACTGAAGGGATCCTGACCCAAAAGGTCTCGGTACATGGGTGCCATGGTGACGTAAGACATAACCAGGTTGTTAAAAGCCATGACCGCGTATGGCTGAAGGCCCATTTGAGTCAGCTGGCCAAAGTAATCCGCGTCTAACTCAGCCGGATCAGGGGAACGAAACATCGGGTTAAACAGGCGCTCAATAATCTCATTGGTATGCGGGCCGCCAGAGAGCGCTGCATGCTGAAGCAACCGGGCCAGGTTGGGATTGGCATGGTGCTGTCGGACAATCGTCTCCAGCCATTCCAATACTCGCTCCTGACTCAATTTACTGCTCTCCTGCATTTCCAGCAGGGGCCGACCAAATTCGACGAGCAATCGCTCCAGGACGGCCTCGTAAAGCGCTTCCTTGTTGCGAAAGTGGTTGTACAAACTGGGCGAGCGAATGCCGACTCTGTCTGCCACATCGCCCAGAGAAGTAGCGCTATACCCCTTCTGGGCAAATAGATCTTCCGCCGCATCGAGAATCCTCTGTGCGGTAGACGGTACGCTGGCGCTTACTGATGCTTCGCTGTTCATTGTTGCTAAATATGCCCCTAACTGCCCGTTGCCGAGAATAACAACTAATAGCCGTTAGTATACCCTCTGCGAAGAGGCCATGACACAGGCGACCGTTGAACCCTATCCAAACGCAGGCTAGACGTGCGGCTCGCAGGCAGATTTAGCCCCGGCATTATTCCCTAGAAGCCTTAATCCGGTTGACAATCGGGGGGTGAATGTGAATAATCGCGCCTCTTGAATTTTTGACCCTTTAGAGGACCAACACCGTGGCCAATTCCCCACAAGCAAAGAAGCGCGCTCGCCAATCCGAAAAGCGTCGCACTCACAACGCCAGCCTGCGTTCGCTGGTTCGTACCAACATTAAGAAAGTCGTTGCCGCTATTGGCTCCGGCGATGCCGAGCAAGCTAAGGCAGCCTATGCCGCTGCTGTGCCTGTTATCGATCGAATGGCCGATAAGGGTATTATCCACAAGAACAAGGCCGCTCGTCACAAGAGCCGCCTGAACAACCAGGTGAAGGCACTGTCTGCATAAGTTCTCTGCTGATACAAAAAAGCCGGCTTTCAAGCCGGCTTTTTTTTGCCCTCAATCAGGGCGCCAAGGTCACTGTCAAGCAGCTGAACTGCCCGCCTCCATTCTTTCGTGCTCCTTGGCAAATTCCTCCAGCATGCTCTGCTCGTAGGATTGAGCCTCTTCGGTATCCAGAGGTCGTTCCAGTGCCGCCCAGTTAATATCGCCGTCAGTGGCCAGATTTTCATACTCCAGGATGCCCAGAGACTCAAACTTGGGCCTGATCGCATCGGTCATCAGACCAATCCGCTTGAGATTAGGCACTACGCGCTGGAATAATAGGTTGCGAAATGTCGCCATCACAAATCCATCAAGCACTCGCTCGCGAGCCTCTTCAACGTCCCAACCAAAATAGGCAAACACGTCCGTCGCCACCAAGCGCTCCCGGCTGATCACGCAAGCCTCATAAGCAAACTGCGCTCGCGCCTCTTTTTCTTCCTGTGGCAAGGACTTCACAAAATCCTCAAGATAATTCACCCCGAAGGTGACATGCCTGGCCTCGTCCCGAGTCACCAGGTAAACCACATCCTTCAATACCGGATCAGGCGTTGTTTCCCGAGTGGTATTAAAGGCAGACAGCGCCAGACCTTCAATCACAATTTGCATACCAATAAACTTCATGTCCCAGCGTTCATCAGTGAGAATTTTATCCAAGATGCTCTTCAGGTGCGTATTGATGGGATACATCATACCCAGGCGCTGTTGCAGGTATTTGTTGAACACCTCAACATGACGCGCTTCGTCAAACGTTTGGGAACCGGCATAAAGTTTTGCGTTCAGGGTGGGCGCACAGGAGCACAGTTGCGAGGCGACCAACAAGGCGCCCTGCTCTCCATGCAGGAATTGGGAAAGACTCCAGGCGTTCATGTGCAGCCAAAACTCTTCTTTACGTTCCTCTGACAGAGCCAGATAGGGTGGGTAATCAGACAGGTTCATCATTTCTGCCTGAGACGCAGAATCCAGTTCAGGCCAAGGACGATCCCAATCGATATCCATTTCCGGATCCCAGTTAAGCTGCTTACCCAGGTCATACAACTTTTTGATCCGGTCGTCTTGTACCGAATAGTTCCAATTGTAGGAACCCGTTAACGGGGTCTGGAATATTTCAGCGATGTGATCAACATCACCATCGGTCAGCAATTCTTCCAGGTCAGGATTCTCACAGGGCCGATCAGCACCGGCAAACGTCTGTATTTTACGAGGAGCTTCTTCCGTCCATTCGATTTTCATCATCACCACCTGATCTTATTGTCCTAAAAACACCACTATGGTCGATCAATTGCAAGCCAACAAGGTAAAGTGTTGTCAATTTGCGGTCATATGTGGCCAAATACACCCATGCCACGGCCCACTACACCAGCACAGTATGTTCTTATCCTGATCGACTTCGCCGAACAGGCGGGATGCGAGCGCTCGCAGCTACTGCAGGGCACCTCCCTGGCCGAAACAGGAATCGACAACATTGGCGCCAGGGTCGACGACAGTGACTTCAATCGGCTGGCCCACAACGCCCTTGAGCTCACCGGCGACCGATCACTGGGCCTGCACCTGGGTTTACGTCTCAACCTGGGGACGCACGCGGTGCTTGGGCAGGCCTTCATGACCTGCCGGAATTTGGGCGAAGCCATTGAGCTTTTCCTCAAATTCCATCATTTACTGTCCTCTAACCTGCAGTTGAAGTTCGAAAATGACGGCGAAGAGTGTTCTCTTACTCAACTCGAGCAGCCATACGAGTTGCCTCATGATTTCGGTGCGGAGCTGCTATTTGCATCTATGCTCAACACGGTAAGGGGATTGCTCAACGCCCCCGGGTTGCAACTGCAGGTGGAGCTTCCCTATCAGGAGCCTGAGCACGGAGATCGGTACAGGGAAGTGTTTGGCCCCAAGGTTTACTTCGACGCGAAACAGGGCCGGATCCTGTTTCCATCAGCCCTCATGCACGCGCCGCTGCCCTCTTCCAATCCAGCCCTGCGGGCGCTTTACGAGCAAGAGTGTGAGCGCCTTCTCGCGGATTTACAGGAAGAGGATTCAGTCGCGCTGCAAACGCTGCGCCTGTTACGCAAATTGGAGGGCCAGTATCCGCAAATGCCTATCATTGCCCAAATGCTCAACTTTAGCCCCAGAACCTATCGGCGAAGACTGCAGCTGGAAGAACAATCGTTTCAGGACTTGCTGGATCAGGTGCGCGCAGAACATGCTACCCACTACCTAAAAAACACCCGCCTGCCGCTATCGAGTATCGCCTACATGGTCGGGTTCAATGACCCCTCCAACTTCCGCCGGGCTTACCACAAGTGGACCGGCCGCTCACCGGGAAAAGCCCGGCGTGACCATTAAAGCTTTATCAGTGCATCTGGGCCGAGAGGCCGCTCGCTGTATCGCCAGAGATGGCTGGGACCCAGCACTTTTTAATCTACTCTTAGGCGCATCCGGTGGGCCCAAATGGTTCATTCTTGGCCAACTGGATCGCTTCCTGTTTGGCGATTACCTGCAGCGCAGTCAAAAGCCGCTGGCGGCTCTGGGCTCCTCGATTGGCTCTTGGCGACATGCTTGCCTGGCCCAGGCAGACCCAATAGCGGCAGTCGATAGGATGGAAAAAGGCTACCTCTATCAGTTCTACGAGAGCAGCAGGCCTGGCCCGCAAGAGATCAGCGCTGTCAGCAGGGGAATCATCAACTCGGTGTTGGGCCCGGACGGGCGCGCGGCCATTATCGAGCACCCGCGTATCACCAGCCACATTGTTACCGCCAGAGGGAAGGGGCCCTCGGGTTCCCGCTCCTCAGCGCTGCTCGCGACCGGCATGGGCGTCGCAGCCGTGGGTAATACAATAAGTCGCAAACTGCTGAAGCATCATTTTCAACGTGTGGTTTTCCACAATGGCATAGACCATAGCTCAGGTTTATCCATGGACGACTTCGATACGATTTATTGTTCATTAACGCAGAACAACTTACTGGAAGCACTGCATGCGAGTGGCGCCATTCCCTTTGTGCTCAGCGGCGAAAGAGACATTTCGGGAGCCCCCCGTGGCCAGTACTGGGACGGTGGAATCATCGATTATCATTTCGACCTGGGACAGTTCCAAAATGAGGGACTTATTCTCTACCCCCATTTCCGGGCAGGCATTGTCCCCGGCTGGTTTGACAAGTTTCTGCCCTGGCGACATGCCGGCATCAGTGAAGCAGAAAAACTGGTGCTGCTATGCCCCAGCGAGGAATTTGTCGCGGCTCTGCCTCATGGCAAGATTCCTGACCGCACTGATTTCAGTAAAATGAAAGAGCAGGAACGGATAAGATATTGGGAGCATTGCATACAGGCCAGTAGCGCACTGGCAGAAGAATTTTCCGCTCTGATTGAACACAACAATCCTTTGCAGGGCGCAATCGTGCACTCCTGATTCAGCTTACGTGTTCTTCCAGAAAGCGTTCTACTTCGCGACGCAGCGGGCCTTCGAACATGGAAGTAAGCAGACCCAGTTTGACCGAGACATCAATCAGGCCATCGTCAAAGGACATCACTCCGTCAACCCCCGCGCCCTTGATTTTCACCCGATCGCCATCCCAACGAGAGCGCACGCCATGCTCTTTGACCAGACTGTCTGCAAGCTCTTCCGCGGCTTCGCGCACCTCGTCCCTGGACATGGTATAGGCTTTGGTAATTCGAAATCCGGCCACTGTTTTACCCCTTGTTTTCTAAAAGTATAGAGCATGCGTCACCCAGAGGCATGCTCCCAGTGTGAAAATCAGCCCGCGAGACTAAATACCCCGGCGTCCACAAAGTAGGTCCGCCCACAACACTCTTCAGACAGCATGCTTTCGATAATCGCAGGATCCTCGCTATAAGCGACGCTGCGTATGCTGCCAGGTAAATCCAGTACCGCAACTGCCCGCCATGGCTCCATCCCTTGATACAGCACAGTATATCCAGCCACGATCGCTTCGCCGGTATAGTCGGCAACTAAATCGCAAACATCACTGGCCTTGCGCACTTGCTCAGTAACATCATCAAATACCCAACCATCTGGATTGGGCTGAGCTGCCCAGAGGGCGACACCCTGCTTGGTCAACATGCCGCTCACCGTGGTTACAAGACCCACTTCTTCGGGGTTCTCGCGCAGCAATTGCGCCATCCTTACGGTCGCTTGAAACACAAAGTTATTTACCGGGCCACCGCCGAAAGTCATCGCACCGGTCACACTGAGGTCACCCTCGCCACTCATCCCAAATTCCTGCAACTGTGAACGCACGGCAAAAGGAAAGCAGGAGTAAAGCTCACGCAATCTGATGTCTTCAAAGCTGACGCCGGCTCTGGACATCGCCGTCTCACCGGCAATACGAAAACCAGCACAGCGACCCAGATCTTTGCGGCTAGAGACCACCGACATGAAATTCGATTCGGCAAACGCTCGCGGGTAAATCCATCGAGTCGGATCTATGCCCAGTTCAGCCGCTAGTCCTGCGCTGCACAAAATCAAGCCTGCACCCTGATCAACATTCCACTGACTGTTGTGCAATTTGGTATAGGGAAATGCCAACATCCTATTGCCAGCAGAAGCCTCGCTGATGAATCGGGCATCAACCGGATCACGCGACCAGGCATCAGGGTTGGCAGCGGCGATCTCACTAAAACGTTGATACATCGCACCCATTTGCTCACGGTGCTCATCAGGCGACAAGCCCTGCTGGTAGCGCAGTGCACTATCCATGATGGCGTAAAAACCAACCGGCATACCCAGACCGGTAGCAGACTCAACCTCGGACCAAAGCTCCTCTTCCGGCACCAGTTTGACGTCCGGCTGCGCATCACTTTGAGGCGTTTCAGAAGACTGCTCACCTGCCTTTGACGCTAACAGCGATCGATATTTGGCCTCTGCCCCGGTCACCAGCACTACATCCAGCTCTCTATCGGCGATTCGCTGGCAGGCGCGAGTCAGCAAGGTCTGCTGGGAAACACCAAATTCAGCAAAAACTGTTTTCGCTGATGGCACGTCAAGAGCCTGGGCCACTAACCTGCCGGGATCGCTGTAACCCCACATCCCCCTTGGCACAATGATTTCGCCTGCCCGCTGCAGCAGCTCCGGGCAGCCTGCATCTGCTGCCGCTTCACGCAGAACACGCTCCATAATCGCAACAGGTTCCAGCGCCTCGTTAAAATCAGGGTTGTGCTGCTGAAACGCTGCGACACCAACCAGAACCGGGGTATTGTCGTCCATACTAGTGCTTTATAAACGTGCTGGCATACCACTGCAGCATGCCTATTTTTTCTTCCAGGGTTTTATCAGCTTCCATTGCATAGAGGTTGCGAAAGCCAATAACGACATCGGTGACACCGATCTGCTCCAGTTCCTCGATACCCGCCTCAGTAAACGCGTTCTGCCCGGTAGTAAATATTCTGAAGGGCTTATCCTGAGTGCCGTATTCCTTTCTCAAGTCTGCAATACGGTTCAGATATCGCTGCAGCTCTTCCATATCGGCTCCAGCGCACATCCATCCATCACCCAGTTTCGCAGCCCGTTTCAAAGCGGGCTCTGCATGGCCTCCAATTAACAGCGGCGTCGGCGCTGTTGGTGCAGGGCACATTTTGTTGGCAGGCATTTGCAACATTTCGCCCTGATGGCCAAAAAACTCACCGCTCTCAAGCCCTCTGAGAATCGCTATCTGCTCATCGAAACGCTTACCACGTTTTTCCCAGGGTACACCGCAGACAGCAAAGTCTTCTGCCCACGGACTAATCCCAATGCCGAAGTCAAAACGGTTCCCCGATAGAGCCTGAATGCCCTGAACCTGCTTGGCAACCACCGCTGCCTGGCGCACGGCCAGCTTGTAAACGAAGGTAGAAAAGCGAATGCGTTCAGTGACCGCCGCCATGGCAGCAACCGCGATTAACGACTCCACAAAAGGAACACTCTCGAGGAACTCCCGGGAGCCATCAGCGTTATACGGGTACTTGGAACTGGCTTCCTGCGGGTAGCAAATGCTGTCTGGAATGGTCAAACCATCAAACCCAGCCTCCTCTGCCGCCTTTGCCAAGGGAAAATAATGACCGGGATCGCACATGCCGACCTGTAAGCTGAACCTCATTTTACTTCTCCTGTTATTATCGCAGAGCACACTCTAGCGTCTGGCGACGGGCGGGTCTGCAGCACCTTGAATTTTAAGGGCAACGGCCTCAAATACTGAACCCGAAGCAGCGAAAGTTCCCTAGCGCCTGACTGGCTCATGACGACCCGAGTCTGATATCGAACCCTTCATTGGAAAAGTCCAGATGAGTGAAAACACGCCACACAGCAGAGATCGTACCCAGCGCTTCCTCTTCGAGGAGGCCGATATTCGCGGCGAAATCGCACAAATAGATAGCAGCTATCGCGAAATCCTCGCTATCCATCAATATGCTCCTGGTGTCAGCCGCTTACTGGGCGAGTTTATGGCTGCGGCGGTGCTGCTGGCGACAACCCTCAAGTTTGAGGGCAAATTAGTGTTGCAAGTGCGCTCAGAGGGTCAAATACCATTACTAATGGTGGAATGCGACAGCCAACTGCGACTGCGTGCCATCGCCAGGGGTGCTCAGGAAGCCACCTCAGATCGCTTTGACCAATTGCTGACGGGTGGCCAACTGGCAATTACCATCGACCCCGTCAAAGGCCAGCGCTATCAAGGTATTGCCTTGCTGAGCGACGACTCACTCGCCAGCAGCCTGGACGCCTATTTCAAGCAATCAGAGCAGTTGGGGACCCGTTTTTGGCTCGCCTGCGACGGCGAGTCGGCCGCGGGCATGATACTTCAGCAGTTACCGGCGCAAATAGTAGCCGACAGCAACGACAGAAATAGCCAATGGCAACACGTCACCACTATCGCGAGCACACTCAAAGACGAGGAGTTACTCAATCTGTCGGCGCCTGAGTTAGCCCACCGCCTTTACCATGAAGACCCGCTGAGACTATTTGACACCCAACCTTTGCGTTTTCAGTGCAATTGCTCCCGGGAACGCACTTTCAATGCTCTCAAATCGTTGCCAGTTAGCGAAGTCAGTGAGCTATTGGAAGAACTGGGCAGCATCACCATGGATTGTGAGTTCTGTAACCAGCAGTACCGGTATGTCGAGCAAGACCTGCGGGACATTCTTGAACCTGATGGCCCAAGCACATTACATTAGTCTTATTTATAGTGAGAATAAAACAAATCATACCGCAGACGTTTCGCAATGGATCACGATTCTGACATAATTGGCGCCCTAAAATAGCCGCAATGTTGGCCATAGCCGGATGCTTTGGCTAAAAAAAACAGGACACACAATGACCGCAACCGCACCGACCGCCCTGGAATACCTGGACCTGGCGCCCTCTCGCTTGATTGAAGAAGCCCTGACGCGAGGCGAGGCCACGCTGACGGACACTGGCGCCCTGCTGGTAACAACCGGAAAGCGCACTGGGCGCTCTCCGGCTGACCGTTTCACCGTCAAGGAACCCAGCACCGAGGATTCCATCGATTGGGGTAGCGTGAATCGCCCCTTTGACCCGGACAAGTTCGATGCCCTATGGGATCGGGTAGAGGCCTATTTAGCTGAAAGAGATCGCTTCGTGTCTCACCTTCACGTCGGCGCCCACGCTGATCACTATATTCCGGTGAAGACAACCACCGAGACTGCGTGGCAAAACCTGTTTGGCCGCAATATGTTTATCCGCCCGAACAGCTACAACACCGGGCGCAAGGAAGAATGGAATATCCTTAACGTTGCCAGCTTCGAATGCGTCCCTGAGCGTGACGGGACTAACTCCGAGGGCGTGGTTATTGTCAACTTTGCTCAACGCAAAGTATTGCTGGCGGGTATGCGCTATGCAGGCGAAATGAAAAAGTCCATGTTCGCCGTGCAGAATTTCCTACTGCCGGAAAAAGATGTCATGCCTATGCATTGCTCAGCGAATGTAAGCGAAGAGGGCGAGACCACCTTGTTCTTCGGTCTCTCTGGCACGGGCAAGACGACCCTGTCGGCTGATCCGGCTATGTACCTGGTTGGCGATGACGAACATGGCTGGGCCAAAGGTTCGGTGTTTAATCTGGAAGGTGGTTGCTACGCTAAAACCATCAACCTGTCGCAAAAAAACGAACCCATAATCTGGGACGCTATTCGCTTTGGTGCAATCGTCGAGAACGTTGTAGTCGATGGCAAGCGCCACGCTGACTACGATGATACCTCCCTGACCGAAAATGGTCGCTGCTGCTATCCTCTGGAACACGTGGACAAGCGCACTGACACCAATGCGGGGGGCGAGCCCAAATGTGTGATTTTCCTGACCTGTGACGTTACCGGTGTACTCCCTCCTGTCTCCATACTTTCCAAAGAAGCGGCTGCCTTTCACTTCCTGTCAGGTTACACCGCTCGCGTCGGTTCTACAGAAGTTGGAGCAGAGGCTGGTATCCACCCCACCTTTTCTACCTGTTTTGGAGCGCCTTTTATGCCCCGTCCTGCTGGCGACTATGCTGAGCTGCTGATGAAGCGCGTTGAAGACTTCGACTCACAGGTTTATCTGGTTAATACCGGCTGGACGGGGGGCTCTGGCGCGCCCGACGGCACTGGTGCCCGCTTCCCTATTCCCGTGACCAGGGCAATCGTCCACGCCTGCCAGAGCGGCGCGCTGCTCAATGCTGATACCGGGCACCTGGATATACTCAACCTGGACTTTCCCACCGAAATTCCGGGCGTTGATGCCAAGTATGTCAATCCGCGTGCTTCATGGGGCGGCGAAGCGGCTTACGACGAGCAAGCTGCCAAGCTGGCGGCACTGTTCGCTGAGAACATCAAAAACTTCGATGTCTCAGACGCCATTGTGGCAGCGGGCCCCAACGCCGGCTAAACCAAACCCAGCGACAATTTGCAGGGGCCCGTTGGGCCCCTTTTTGTTGGTAGGGCCATTATCCAGAAAATTTCGACCTCTTTTAGTATGTTTATTCTAATTTTATTTCGTAATCTGCCTCCATTGGCGGGATATACCGCCGCATTTTGAACTTTAGGAGTGAGACCATGGCTGAGCAAATTAGCATTGATGAAGCTGTAAAAACTGTAAAGAAAACTGCCAAGAAGGCTGCCCCCAAGCGCAAGGCCCCTGCCAAGCGTAAGGCCGTTGCCAAGAAGACTCCTGCTAAAAAGACTGCTGCCAAGCGCAAGCCTGCTGCCAAGAAAACTGCAGCCAAGAAGGCCGCTCCTGATTTCGCTGCCAAAGCGAAGGAAAACGGCCGCAATGCTTTCCTGGCTAGCCTCGGCTTCTACGGCAAGGCATACGACCAGGTGCAAGACCAGTTCACCAGCCTTCAGGACCAGCTGGAAGAGCGTCGTAAGAAAGCTGAAAAAGCTTACAAAGAGCTAGTAAAGCGCGGCCAGAAAGTTGAGAAGGAAGCCAAGAAGGCTGTCGACGATATTGAACTGCCCAAGTTTGAGCTGGAAAGCCTGACTGACCGCAAGAAGCTGGACAAGCAACTGGACAAGGCCAAGGCGCGCTTTGAAGAGTTGAAGGGTTCAGTAAGCTTCAAAACCGCTGCTTAACCAAGTAGCGGTCCCATCCAGGACCACTTATCCCTGCACGTCAGGGGTTTTTTAGGGGCTACTTTGTAGCCCCTTTTTTTATGCCCGGTTCAACCCCGTCTCGCAAACTCTTCCCCATTCTGATTTAATCACTGGCCACCCATACAACGCTGCAGGGTAGAACCATGAGTGACGATAAGAGCAAAGTTACTGACAAAGCGGGCGAAATAGCAAAGAACATCTGGCTCGCTGGCGTTGGCGCTTACGGCAGGGCCGTAGACGAAGCGCAAACTAATTTAAAGAAAGCCACCCCAACACCTCCCAAACTTTTCCGTGACCTTGTCAAAGCAGGCTCTGCCCTCGAGGAAGAGGCTACCGGTGCAAGAGATGCAGCACTTAGTTCGGTTGAGGAGCGTATTTCCCAAGTGCGAGAGAACTTCCACATGCAGCGACTTGCGCGCATCGAAGACCTGGAAGGACTCCACAGTAAAGTTGACAAACTGACTCGCAAAGTCGATGCACTTACCCGGCTAATGAAAGAACAGCAAGCTGTCAGCAAACCGGCAGTAAAAAAGAAGCCGGCCGCAAAGAAAAAAGCCGCCGCTCGAACAGCCCCCCGAAAAAAAGCCGCTGCAAAAGCAAGCACCAAATCCGGCAAGTAGGAGGTCTAACCAAGCTTAATGAAAACCCGGGATCGCATTCTCCATACCAGCCTGCAGCTGTTTAATGAAGAGGGTGAAGAGCAGACCACGACCGTTGATATTGCCAATGAAATGGACATCAGCCCGGGCAATCTTTATTACCACTTCAAAGGCAAAGACCAGATTATTGCTGAGATTTTTCATCAATACGAAGTTGCCCTGTCAGGCACTTTGACAGCACCGATTGAGCGCCCCCTCAGTTCCCCCGGAAACGTGGAGGAGAACTGGTACTATCTCTACGTCGTTCTGGAAGAGATGTATCAATACCGTTTCTTTTATCACAACCTCGACAATATCCTGCAGCGATACCCGGAAATTCGCCGTCATTTCAAACGTTTAATCCAGCTCAAACGCGCCACGCTTTATGCCATTTGCCAGACATTAATACAGCAATCGGTGATAGACACCGGCGAACAGCAGCTGCTGGGACTGGTAGACAACATGACCCTGAATCTTACTTTCTGGCTTAGCTATGACCAACTGCTGCACGACCAGCGTGACCCATCTGTGTCTATCCACCAGGGCGTACTTCAACTGCTGACCATGGTCGCCCCTTATCTGGGCGATGATCAATTAAGCTTCTACCGCGATTGCGAAGCGATTTATGCCAGCATGCTCGAGGAAGCAGGCTAAGGCTTTCTCAATAGCATGACATCGGCACCGAATCTCTCCAGTTCAGCGTCATTGAGCTCTGCCCACCAACGCCACGTCTGCTCACTAAAAAAACAAACATGGGTAAAATCATTTTTATAGTGCCAACCGGCAAAGGCCTGCGCATCCAGCACCAATTTGGTCATGATCCCGAGATAACCGCCGGGCTCGAGTTGCTGCCAAAGTGCAGCCAGCTCACTGCCGGGCCTATGCAGATGCTCAACCACTTCAGTGGCGGTAATAAACTGGTATGACTTCTCAAGCACTGCCTCTTTCGGGTAAAAAAATACGTCGTACAACTGCATTTGGCAGCCCGCCTCCGTCAGCATAGTCGCCAGAGCGGGACCCGGGCCGCAGCCAAAATCCAGACCCCTGGCACCCTCGGGTATCCGCTCAAGCAAAGGCGTTGTCAAACGGGACAAAAAGCCCCTGTAGCCCTCGTCATAAACCTCGTTCTGATGCAGGTCATACTCTGCCTTTTCTTCTGCAGGCGTCAGGTAATCCTTGGGCGTAACAAACACCAATGCACAGTGGCAGCAGAGCAAATACTCCCTGCGAGCGTCTCGGTAAAACGGATCTATTTGTCGGTGATCGCAAAGAGGACAGTGCAATGAGCCGTTCATCTGCTATATTCCGTGTTCAATTTCAAACTCAAACATGAGGATAGTCTAATGACCATACAGGTTGGTGATTCAATTCCACAATCTACGCTTAAAAATATGAGCGCTGAGGGCCCACAGGATCTCGCTACTGCCGACATTTTCGCCGGTAAAAAAGTACTGCTTTTCGCTGTTCCCGGTGCCTTTACACCCGGCTGCTCCATCACTCACATGCCCGGCTATGTTGTCAATGCTGATAAGATCAAAGCGGCTGGTGTAGACACCATCGCCTGTATGTCGGTGAACGACGTTTTTGTCATGGGTGCCTGGGGCCAGGCCCAAAACGCTGAAGAAATTCTGATGCTGGCTGACGGCATGGGTGAATTCACCGCAGCACTCGGTCTGGAATTGGACGGCAGCGCTTTCGGACTCGGTACACGCTCACAGCGCTTCGCCCTGATCGCCGAAGATGGTGTCATCAAACACCTGAACGTTGAGCCTGGAGCCGGGGTAGATGTCAGCTCCGCCGAAACAATGATGGCCCTGCTTTAAGCTATTTTACCGCGGGGACGGTTTCCACCGTTCCCGCGAGTCGTTTTCTGTCTGCATCCGTTGCCGGATTCCCGGTCTCGTAGAAGTATTTCATCCCCGCCGCTATCTGAAGCAATTGCTTGCGCATAACTGGCAACATCATCGAGCGACCCAGAAACTTTCCAATCCCGCCCCAGGGCATAGCGAAACGCAGGGTCAATTCAATACGCGTTTGCTCCAGAGACTGCTCACTGAGCAGGTAATCAAACTCCGCCAACTGGAAGGGTGGCATCGGTCGCGCACCCTTGTGGAGTTTAATGGTGAACCCCTGCCCCTCGTTCCATTGAACAATGGTCTCCTCAATGTATTTGCTGCCAGTGTATACATGTCGATGAGCACCTAAACCTGACCTCACTGTTGATACAATTTTGGTGCGAGTCAGCTTGGGCACGTAATTATGCGCCAAAGAGAAATCCTGCAGCCTCTCCCATGCTTGGCCCACTGGCACATCCACCAGCACAGACACCGAAGCTTGCTGGGTGTTGAGGTCATTCATCGCCCGATTCCACCATCAGACTTCCCGCCGCAATAGAAAAAAGGCAGTAGGCCAGAAAGTAGTAGAAACCCACTTCCAGCTCCGAACTCATGGTCAGCATGTCACCCATTTGCCCGGATGCACTGCCCGCCATGTAGGCGACCAACATAGCCATGACAAACACATCTGCCATCGACCATTTACTGAGCCTGGCATTGAGCCACCACAAGGGCGCACGCCACTGTGACTTGGGCAAGACTAAAGCAGTTGCCTGCAAGCACAACTTCAACAAAGGGATAATCACACTAAAAAATACGATCAGGAATGCCACGGGCAAATTCCCGGTAGTGGCAAGTTCATTAACCGTCCCCCAAATGGAACGGGTGGTTTGATAGGCGGTAATCTGGCCCTCCATCTGATCAAAGCCCAGAAAGCTGGAGAACATGGAGAGCATCTGTCGAGTCTGGGGATCTGCGTCCTCACCAGCGACCATGTCGATACCTAACTCAGCCACCATAGATTTTTCCAGGGTACCCGTCAGCGTCATCACTGGCTGGGTAACCCCCGGATAAAGTAAAGCGACCGACACTACAATCAGCAGTAAGACCAGCAGGCGACGTTGCATCGACATGACATTTTTCCTCAATTAAAGGGCTGAATCATACCCCAACCCGGACTCAAGTGAGCTGCAGGTAACAGACCAGGGTAATAATCGCTGCTCCCAGAAAATTCAACGCAACGCCCTCCCTGGCCATACGAGCAACACTGAACATACCGCTGCCATAGACCACCGAGTTAGGCGCGGTAGCCACCGGCAACATAAAAGCGCAACTGGCGCTCATGGCCGCAGGCACCATCAGTACTTCCGGGGCAATACCGGCAGTCAGAGCGGCCGCAGCCAGCACCGGCATCAACAGCGAGGTGCTGGCCGTGTTCGAGGTCGTCTCTGTCATAAAAGTAACTATCAAAGCGATAAGCAATATCAGCAGGTAGATAGGCAAACTGGCGAGGGTGCCAAACATCCCCCCCAACAACTCGCTCAGGCCTGAGCTGACAAAACCTTTTGCCAGGCAAATACCGCCTCCAAAGAGCAGTAATACGCCCCAGGGAATAGTGACCGCCCGCTCCCAACTGAGCAAACGTTCGCCTTTCCCATTTGGCAGTAGAAACATCAGCACCACCGCCAACAAAGCCACCGAGGCATCGTTAGCCTGCGGCAGGTTTAGCAAGGTTTTCCAGCCTCCGAAAGGTTCACTGCGGGTAATCCAGGCCAAGGCCGTGAGACAGAACACCAGCATCACCCGCTTCTCTTCCGTACGCCAGGCGCCGACTTCCGGCAAAGTCACTGCAATATCGCCGCGAATATTTCGAGTCAGGATGAACGCCATTGCCGGCACCATGAGCACCACCACTGGCAAAGCCCAACCCATCCAGGTGGTGAAGCTAATCGTCCGCCCCGTCGTTTCCTCAAAGACCTGCATAAAAATCAAATTGGGCGGGGTGCCAATGGGAGTGCCCAAGCCACCCACACTGGCCGCATACGCCACGCCCAGCAATAGCGGCGCCGCCAGCTTCTGTTTGTCTGGAGAAGCCTCCAGTACCGCCAACACCACCGGCAGTAACATCAGCGTCGTGGCCGTATTGGAGATCCACATACTGAGCACCGCTGCGGCAACCATAAACCCCATGACCAGACGCAGGCCATTGTGCGCGCCGAACAGATTGACCATGCCAATAGCTATGCGTCGATGTGCGCCTGAATGTTCCATTGCCTGTGACAATAAAAACCCACCAAGCAGCAGTAGAATGAGTGGCGAACCGTAAGCCTGACCCACTTCAGCGGGGGTAATCACCCCCAGTAGCGGCAGCACTGCCAACGGTAACAGGGAGGTCACTGGAATCGGTATAGGCTCAAGCACCCACCAAACCACGCACAGTACAGCAACAAATCCCACCACGGCGATATCACCGCCATGTCCGGCTTGGCTGAGCCCATAGGCGGCCGCAGATGCCAGCCCCAGACCCGCCCAAATTGCCCAGTCACGCATCCGCACCAACCCTCGGAAACATGTTCCCTAAGTCATCGACGATGAGCTCTGCTAGCGACGTTTTCATTGTATGTACCCAGTTAATCGTTTTTTCCATCCCATTGACCCGATCTACTCGCCCTGCCCCGGGCAGTGATAGAGAATCCTGTCCCATGACCCTCTTCCTGTAAAGCCCCACCGCTGGCTTTGGCAGACATCAACGAATACACTGGCGCCATGAAAAGCACCCTCCCTAACACGTTAATCGACCAGTTCCAGCGGCGCGTCACCTACTTACGCCTGTCGGTCACCGACCGTTGTGACTTCCGCTGTGTTTACTGCATGGCCGAGGACATGGAATTCGTGCCCAAGGCGGAGGTACTTTCCCTGGAGGAGCTCTACCAGATAGCCCGAGCATTCACTGAGTTGGGCGTGGGCAAAATACGCCTCACCGGAGGAGAACCACTGATTCGCAACAACGTCATGTCGCTCATTAAGCGCATGGGGGAATTACCGGGACTGGATCAGTTGGCGATAACCACCAATGGCTCGCAGCTGCAGCGTCTGGCTCCTGAGCTGAAAGCGAGCGGTGTGCAGAGGGTCAACATCAGCCTGGATAGTCTGAATCCGCGAAAATTCCGCCACCTGACCCGGCACGGCAACCTGGACCAGGTCATTGCAGGTATTGATGCTGCGGTGGCAGCAGGATTCAAAGGCATTAAGATCAACGCGGTAGTTTTAAAGGGTCGCAATGAAGGCGAAGTCGTCGAATTGGTGAAGTTTGCCCGCCAACGGGAAATCGACATCGCATTCATCGAGGAAATGCCCCTGGGGCTGATCGATGATCATGACCGGGTCCTCACCTTTTGCAGTAGCAACGAGTTACAAGACATTATCGCTGCCAGTTTCCCATTGCACCCTGAAGGTGATCCCCAAGGTTTCAGCGGCCCCGCCCGCTTTTACAGCATGACTGACAGTGCCTCCCGGGTCGGTTTCATCTCACCCCACAGCAATAACTTCTGTCATCTTTGCAATAGAGTGCGGGTCACGGTGGAAGGACGCCTGTTACTGTGCCTTGGCAATGAGCACTCTATCGATCTGCGGGAAATCTTGCGCGGGGACGACTACAGCCTGGAAAAGCTCAAGTGGGCCATTGTTAATGCGATGGATATCAAACCCGAGCGCCACTACTTCGACAACAGTGAAGCCCCACAAATTGTTCGCTTTATGAACATGACGGGTGGCTAGTACCCGTCACCCGATCACTGACGTACAATGTCGGCCTGCCAAAAAGGAACCGACCCAACGTGCACAATCAGGATTTCCCCCAACTCGCCTCAGTCGAGAGCATCAAAGAAGGCTTTGAATCCTTCGGCTATATTTGCTCAGACAAGATCGCCACTGCGGTCTTTCTCGCCTTCCAGTTGCGCAAGCCCATACTGGTGGAGGGTCCACCAGGCGTCGGTAAAACAGAACTGGCCAAAACCACATCACAACTACTGGAAACACCGCTGATCCGGCTCCAGTGTTATGAGGGGCTGGATGAGGCAAAAGCACTGTACGAATGGAAGTACGGTAAGCAGCTGCTTTACACCCAGGTGCTCAAGGAAAAGCTGGGCGATCTGTTGCAAGGCACCCACGACCTTGCTGAATCAGTGGAAAGACTGCATCAATTTGGCGACATCTTTTACTCTGAGGAATTTCTCGAGCCGCGGCCACTGCTCAAAGCCATGCAACAAGAGCGTGGGGCCATTCTGCTGATCGATGAGGTAGACAAGTCCGACTACGAATTTGAATCACTGCTGCTGGAAATACTCTCGGACTACCAGATTTCTATACCCGAAATTGGCACTGTAAAAGCGCGCACCACGCCCATGGTATTCCTCACCAGCAACAATACTCGGGACCTTTCCGATGCGCTCAAACGCCGCTGCCTGCATCTTTATATTCCGTTTCCCACTGTGGAACTGGAGGAGAGAATTATACGTAGCAGAGTGCCCGATGTAGATGAAAAACTGCGCCACCAGCTAGTGGAGTTTGTTCACTCCCTGCGTCAAATGGATTTAAAAAAGATACCGGCGATTTCCGAAACGATCGACTGGGCTCGAAGTCTCCTCCTGCTACATGCAGACAAATTGGACGAGGAGCTAGTGCGCAGCACACTCAACGTGCTACTCAAGTTCGAGGATGATATCGACGCCACAGATAGCGAGCTGCGCCAGCTGATTCGCGATACCACCAGGGATTAAAGATGCCGGACAGCCTGGTCAGTTTCATCCAGGTCCTGCGCACTCACGATGTGCGTATCTCGCCTGCTGAGACTCTGGATGCGATGCATGTCGCTACTACCCTGGGTTACAGCGATCGCACTTTGCTGCGGGATGGCCTGGGCATGACCCTGGCCAAGACACCAGAAGAAGAAGCAATCTTCCTACAATGCTTTGATCGATTTTTTGATCGTCAACTTGCAGATTTCTCCGAAGAGCAACAGCCAGACGAACAGTCCGCAGTCGACGACAGTGAAGCCGATACTGCCAGCACTCCCGATCAAGATAGCAGCGTATCAGACACCACGAGTGAATCTTCACCGCTGGAAGAGGCCGCCCAGAGCGATCCCTCACTGGAAGAGCTAATGCAATCCGAGCTGATGCAGGCACTGGTGAATAACGATCGCAACGCTCTCAGCTTGGCCATGACCAAAGCGGGAGAGGCGGCCGGCCTGCAACAGATTCAGATGTTCACCCAGAAGGGACAGTTCACCAGGAAAATTCTGGATACGATGGGTGAAGAACAGATCCGCAAGTCTGTCATCGAGTTGGAGCGCGCCGACAGTCCCGCACTATCCGAGCTTCAGCGCTATCGAGACATATTGCGAGAACAAGTCAGAGATCACGTAGAGAGCCAGTACCTGCTGCACGCCCAGGGGAAGACCCAGCAGTTTATGGAAGACGTGCTCAGTAAAACCCGGCTCAGTAATATCGAACATACCTATCTGCATCGGGTACACGACCTGGTGCGTAAAATGGCCAAAAAGCTGGCGGCCCGGCACTCCCAGAAACGCCGCGAATACCGGCGTGGTCAATTAAACATGCCTCGCACCATGCGTGCCGGAATCGCCAACGATGGGCTGATGTTCGATGTTCACTGGCGCAGGACCCGAAAGGAGAAACCACAGATACTCGCCGTTTGTGATGTCAGTGGTTCGGTCGCAGCCTACGCCAAGTTTTTACTGCTGTTTCTTTACAGCCTGCAGGACGTTCTGCCCCGAGTGCGCAGCTTCGCTTTTTCCAGCAACCTGGGGGAGGTAAGCGAACTTTTCGAGCAGTACCCCGTGGAAAAAGCGATTGAGCTGGTGAACTGGAAATACGGCGGAGCCACAGATTATGGCACTGCCCTGACGGATTTTGCCAACCTGGCACTGGATGACATCAACAGCAACACCACGGTTATCATCCTCGGCGATGCTCGCAACAATAAGGGCGACCCAAAACTGGAGATCATGCAGAGTATTTACCAGCGCTCGCGTCAGGTCATCTGGCTTAACCCTGAGTCACGCCGCGCCTGGGCCACAGGCGACTCGGAAATGCAACGCTATCAAAGCGCCTGTCATTTTGCAGCTGAATGCAATAATCTAAAGCAGTTGGAACGCATCATAGACCAGCTCCTCAAAAGCACCCAATAAAACTATGGCTTACTACTGCAACGATTGCAGCTACCTAGGTAAAACAAGTGGTCACGGCGGACAGTGCGCCGCTTGTGGCTCTTTTAATTTGTCCGCAAGACGTCTGCAGCCCACGGAGAAAAAAGGACCCTCGAAGTGGCATAAGATTGCTCTGGTGAGTTCATGGTCGCTGCTCTTTGTGTTAATCATCTGGAAGCTGATCCACTGAAACTGTCAAAAGAACAATTCCCGCTTACCGTATCTCTGCAGCCCCTGGTACTAGAGAGCTTTGCCGATCCTGCTGTTTCTTCACAGGGTGGACAGGCCATGCCCAGGGATGACCTGATTGGATACATCCGTGCCAACGATAAGCACGAACTTGACCCGCTTGAGGCCGTGCTGACACAAACCGACCTGATCGGAGACCCGGCGTTGCCGATACCGGAAGACAGCGCCGCATTGGCCTGGATTGGCTCGGCCTATAAATACTGGGAAACAAATCACCCGTTGGATGAAACTCTCGCGGCTCAGCTGCGGCGCCTCAAATCGGTACTGGCCTTAATGGCCCTGGCTGATCCTCAGTTTTACACGCCTGGGATCCATCCCCTGCATCAGGCCATGGACGCGCTACAAGAGGTGGCAGTTGGGTGGCAGGATGGGTTAGGCAGAGCAGGCGAGCCGGTGCAGAAACTTTTCGAACAGACGGTAAACGATTCCCTGGCCAGTCTTGAAGAGAACGGCGCCGGCCTGATGGCAATACTCAGCGCAGCCACCGAGTCAGCCCAGCGCCTGCAGGCTCGCCAGCAAAGGATGAGTAAACGTGCCGCTGACGTGGAGCGCGGCCAGTTGCGAGCGGCTCGTGCCAGAATCAATGCGGCCCAGATGATTAACAACGAAATTGCCCGCTTCCCAATACCCGCGGAGATCGGTAGCTTTCTCACGGGCCCCTGGTATGAAAGCGCACAGCTGGTATTGCTTAAATTTGGCGACAGATCTGACCAATGGAAGCAGTTTGCGGAAACTACTACCGGACTAATACATTCTCTGCGGCCCGTTGAAAGTGGAAACCCTGCGCTGGAATCGGCATCTGCAATCAGCAATGGATTAAAACAATGGCTACTCAGCCTGCAGCATGACGAGCAGGCTTGCGAGCAGGCCATCAGCATCATCGAATACACCTTTTTACGCGTGGCTCGTGGCGAAGACCTAGAGAGAACCCAGACTAGCCCCATTTCTGTAGCCGAAAAAGCGAGGGTTTCTGGAGATCAGACTACCCACCTGGAGGACATCGCAATCGGGCAGTGGTTTCAGGTGGACGCCCGCGAAGGCGGCACACTGCGAATACAGCTGGCCATGATGCAAGAAGACGAGCAGCGACTGCTATTTTGCAACCAGGCCGGAGCAAAGGTTCAGTCATTGGACTACACCAGCTTCGCCAAGCTATTGGAAGATAAAAAAGCGACGCGGCTGCTGTCCGACGCCAGTTTTAGCCGCGCTTTGGCAGCGGTAGTCAACATAGATACTCAGGAAGCACTGGCCCAATTGAAAGGGGTCACTATTCCCGGGCAAGAGCGCGAAACAAGTGCCACCCTCTCCGAGCCGAATCTGGGGACAGAATTACCGCGCTTAAAGATTGAAAGTGAGGAGCCTACTGCACCAGACCTGCCAGACTCCGGCGTACCCGATCTGCCCATGGGCACATGGTTGGGCTTTCACGATGTGGACCCCCCACTACTGGCAAAACTCGCACTACACGACAAAGTCCGTCGCCTCTTCATATTCGTTAATCGCAAGGGAATCGAACAACGCAGACTGCAAGAAAACGAGTATCTGGCGCTACTTCAGGACGGCGAAGTTGACATTCTGGAGACAAAAACCAATTTCCGCGAGCAGGTTGAACGTACTCGCGAGCGCATGAAACGACACCAGACTTAGGGAGAATGCTGGTGGCACTAGATAGGAAGCATTTGCGACTTCCGGCTGAAGTTGGCGTGTTTATTGAACTCGACGCGGCAGTGGCTGGCGGGCCTTGCCCTGTTGCCGGCAGAGCATTCAGACATCGGCCGTTGGATTAAATTTATAGCCGAACTCGAGTAAGGGAGTCAGAAAAGCCGATCTTCCTCTTCTTCAATCACCTCAAGAGTCAGGTCCATGCTGCTGCCAAACACCGGTGGTGGCGATAGTACCGGCTCCTGAGCCTGCTCTGGCTCCTGGCCATCGACTTCGTCCACAGGGGGCGACTCCTGAAGTTCATCAGTTTCTGCTGCCAATGGTCCGGCCGGCGGCGTGACGTCCTCGCTTTCATCGCCGGTGGCAAACTTGATCTTGAGGCGAACATTGTTCGGTGAATCGGCATTTCGCAATGCCTCATCCTCGCTGATCAGGCCATCCATATACAGTTCAAACAGGGCCGTATCGAAGGTTTTCATGCCCGCATTTTCAGACTTCTGCATGACTTCCTTGA
Organism: Candidatus Seongchinamella marina; assembly: GCF_026262685.1. Taxonomy (NCBI): domain Bacteria; kingdom Pseudomonadati; phylum Pseudomonadota; class Gammaproteobacteria; order Cellvibrionales; family Halieaceae; genus Seongchinamella; species Candidatus Seongchinamella marina. Next base: position 198,389 of record NZ_SHNP01000005.1, on the reverse strand, counting down.
TGCCGTCTATCTGGCCGCGAAGGATGAGATCCGTCACTCTGGGCGTACCCAAAAGCACCTCGATAGCGGCGCAGCGCTTGCCGTCTAAAGTCGGCACCAGGCGCTGAGACACAAACGCCTGCAGGTTGAGGGACAAGTCCATCAGCAGTTGCTGCTTACGCTCCTCAGGGAAGAAGTTGATAATACGATCCAGCGCCTGGTTGGCGTTATTAGCGTGCAGCGTGGAAATGCAAAGATGCCCGGTTTCGGCGAAAGCGATGGCATGCTCCATGGTTTCCCTGTCTCTAATCTCACCGATGAGAATCACATCTGGAGCCTGACGCAGCGTGTTTTTCAGCGCGTTGTGCCAGCTGCGCGTATCTACGCCCACTTCCCGTTGGTTGATAATCGATTTCTTGTGGCTGTGTACATACTCCACCGGGTCTTCGATAGTGACGATATGACCGCTGCTATTGGCATTACGATAATCGATCAATGCCGCCAGGGAGGTCGATTTACCCGAACCGGTTGCACCTACGAACAGCACCAGGCCGCGCTTGCGCATCATGACTTCGGGTAAAATATCCGGGAGCCGCAGATCCTGCCACTTTGGGATATCGGCCACAATGTTGCGACAAACCATGGCCACTTCATTGCGCTGGAGGAAAATGTTCACTCGAAACCGCCCAAAGCCCGCGATAGAGGTGGCGAGGTTCATTTCCAACTCTTTCTCAAACTCCGCCTGCTGGGTAGCATCCATGACTTCGTAAGCGATTTCTTTTATTTCACCCGGGCGCAGGATGTCACTATCGATGGGGCGCAATTCGCCATTAAATTTGGCACAGGGCGGTGCTCCCGTGCTGAGATAGAGGTCAGATCCTTCCTCGGTTGCCAGGTGTTTGAGCCATTCGGTGATTCTCAACGCATTTTCCCCTTGTAGTCCTATCATCCATGAGCGGGTCGCTGATACAGAGCAACTACGCTACCCCAATACTCTAGCAGCTTGCGAATCACTCTCCTATAGCCCAGGTTAGACATTAGTCAATATGGCACTTACTATCCGACCGTATAGTCGACGGAAATGGAGAGTTGCGGTGAAAGAGGAACGCCCCACGCCCCTGGTTGAAGATCTGGACGGCACCCGCACGAAGCTGGAAGGCTGGTTCAGCGAGCGCCGTGACACTGCGATTACCATCACCGGCCTGGACATCCCCGAAGGCACGGGCATGTCAAACGTTACTTTACTTTTTGATATTCACTGGCAGCAGGATGGGCGAAACCATTCACAATCTTGCGTCGCCAGGCTGCAGCCTGAAATCGAGCGGCCTGTATTTCCCAGTTATGACCTTATCGAGCAATACCACGTAATGGAGGCAGTAGGTCGCCACAGTGACATTCCAGTGCCCACCCTGCTCGGCCTTGAGACCGACCCTGGGTTGCTTGGGGTTCAGTTTTACATCATGGAGTACACAGCCGGGCGAATTCCATCCGATATGCCTCCTTATAATATGGATGGCTGGATGATGCACGAGACCAGCGAAGCGCAGCGCGAGGTCATGTGGCGCTCAGCAGTAGATGTGATGTCCCGTTACCACAAGCTGGACCACAAAGTACTGGGATACGAAGCGATCGCTGAGGGCGACACACCACTGCAGCAGCAACTGGCGTATTGGCAGGAATATCACGATTGGGCAATGGAAGGCACGCACCACGAAATAGGCGCAGCGGCGCTCCACTGGCTGCAGGCCAACAAACCGGAAAACGAACCCACCGTATTGTGCTGGGGGGACTCTCGGATCGGTAACATCATTTTCAGTGAGAACCTCGAAAATGTGGCCGCAGTGCTGGATTGGGAGATGGCGGTTATGGGTAATCCCGTGCAGGACATCGCCTGGTTCAACTTTATCGATTCCGCCTTTGCCGAGGGCCTGGGCGCGCCCAGATTACCGGGACTGCCCTCCTACGAGGACACTGTTGCCCAGTGGCAACAGGCCTCGGGACATTCAGCCCGTGACTATGATTATTACGTGGTATTCGCCGCGATGCGCTACGGCCTGATTCTGTCCCGAATCATGCTCGCCACCGACCAGGCAGATCAAGTGCAGGAAAACTTCGCCAGCTTATTGCTAAAGAAACATCTACAGCGCGTCGGAGCGCTGTCATCAATGTAAGGACTTATCTAATCTGTGCTCGTGAAACACATATTCGAACACCTCGCGATAGTTACGGGCAAAATGTACATTGATGCCATCACGCAAGTACTCGGGTAATTCTTCAAAGTCCTTCCGATTGGCATGGGGCAGAATCAGCTCCATGATTTTGCTGCGGCGAGCAGCGATCACCTTTTCGCGAATACCACCCACCGGCAACACCTGACCCGTCAGAGTCAGCTCACCGGTCATCGCCAGCGACCGCTTGATGCGTTCCTTGCGCGCCAGCGATACCAATGCAGTGGCCATGGTAATGCCCGCGCTGGGACCGTCCTTTGGTGTCGCCCCTTCCGGCACGTGCAAATGCACCATACTCATATCAAAGAAGTCCCGATCGCAGCCGTAATCCTTGAGATGTCCGATCACGTAACTGTAGGCAATTTCCGCAGATTCACGCATCACCTCTCCCAGGCGACCGGTGAGTTTGAAGCCCCGGTTAAGGGTATGAATTTGTGAGGACTCAATGGCAAGAGTTGCGCCACCCATGGAAGTCCACGCCAAACCCGTTGCAACACCAAGACCGCGCAGGGGTTTATCCGGACTGAACGGGGGCCTGCCCAGTAAATCATCAACATCCTTCTTGGCCACCCGCATTTTTTCGGTATCCGTATCCAGCATCCGCACAATTGATTTACGCATAATGCGGGCAATCTGCTTCTCCAGTGAGCGCACGCCGGCCTCACGGCAATAGGAATCGATAACGTACTTCAGGCCCGCATCGTTAACCTTGAGCTGATCCTCGCTCAGGCCATGGCGCTGCAACTGCTTGGGCCACAGATGCTTGCGGGCAATGGACAATTTCTCTTCTGCCACGTAACCCGACAGCCGGGTGATTTCCATTCGATCCAACAGCGGACCGGGAATAGTGTCCAACTGGTTGGCCGTACAAATAAACAGGACTTTGGAAAGGTCTACCCGCAGGTCCAGGTAATGATCCAGAAACTCACTGTTTTGCTCCGGATCCAGAACTTCCAGCAAAGCCGAAGCCGGGTCACCCTGGAAAGACGCGCCAATTTTGTCAATTTCGTCCAGCATGATCACAGGATTGGCAACCTGTACTTCTTTCAGGGCCTGGACAAACTTACCCGGCATTGCGCCAATATAGGTGCGGCGATGTCCTTTAATTTCAGCTTCGTCGCGCATGCCACCAAGGCTGAAACGATAAAACTCGCGGCCCAGCGCATCAGCAACTGAGCGCCCTATGCTGGTTTTACCCACCCCCGGCGGGCCGACTAAAAGCAGGATCGAGCCAGCTATCTCGCCCTTGAAAGAGCCCACAGCAAGAAATTCCAGAATGCGTTCCTTAACGTCGTCAAGGCCCTCATGATGCGCGTTAAGCACAGTGCGGGCATTCTTCAGCTCCAGGTTGTCCTCAGAGTGCACTCCCCAGGGTACCGATGTTGCCCAGTCCAGATAATTACGGGTTACCCCATACTCCGGCGACCCCGTCTCCAACACTGAAAGTTTGTTCATCTCTTCCTGAATACGTTTAGCCACCGCGGGAGGCAGTTCCATGCCAGCGATACGCTGTTCAAACATCTCCGAATCCGACGTGCGATCATCTTTGGAAATGCCCAGCTCTTTTTCAATGATTTTCAGCTGCTCGCGCAGGAAGAATTCCCGCTGCTGATCAGACACCTTCTCGTTCACCTGGCTGGTGATCTGTCCCTGCAGTTCTGCCACCTCTCGCTCTTTGCGCAGCAGGGTGAGTACTTTTTCTATTCGCGACACCAAAGGCAAGGTGTCGAGTATTTCCTGCAATTGCTCTCCAGAGGCGGTGGTCAGCGCAGCAGAAAAATCAGCCAACAAGCTCGGTTGGGTAGGACTAAAATTGGCCAGGTACTGTTTGAGCTCCTCGCTGTAAAGCGGGTTTAGGGGCAGTAACTCCTTGATCTCCTTGATCAACGCCATGGCGTAGGCCTTGATCTCATCGGACTCCTTGTCGCCCTGACTGCGCGGGTACTCGACCTGAGCCAGGTAGGGAGGTTTGTCACTTAACCAGCGAACAATCCGAAAACGTCGAACACCCTGGGCCAGAAACTGTCCTTCCTGGTCAGTGGCGACCGGCGGTTTGTGCAGGCGCACCACACAACCTATCTCCGGAAACTGGCGAGGATCAATTTCGCTGCCGCTCTCCTTCTGGGGGACATAAGACAAGCCAATCAGCCCGCTCCCGGACTCGCCCACACCTTTGAGTGTCTCTGCCCATTCCTGGGGGTTGATCGCCACCGGTTGAACCTGGCCCGGAAAAAAGGGCCGGTTGGGTATAGGCATCAGATGGAGTGTGTCGGGCAGCACATCATCGGCTACCGCGGGCGGGCGAGTGCCCTCCTCTGGCGCCATTACTTCCGCCTCTACCACCTCGTCTTGTTGGTCCATGCCGTGCCCTTCATTTGCGCTGCCAATGGTCCTTATATGCGGTCGCGGAAGAGATTTTCAAGCGCAGTGTCACGGCGCCCGGGGCTTGGGAGTATGCCAGCCAGAGTCACCCCAGGTTATAGGCCACGGGAGAGAGGGGCCATGTAGAGCCAAGGCGCCTTGAACAAGAGGCTACCTGAAACCGGCTAGCGAAGGGGTTATTCTTCCGTGGTTTGCTGCGGCGGGATGCCTGCGAATGGGAAACTGGCCACGTTGCCGCTGTCAGCAGGCTTGGCCTCAGAAATTTTCACCGCACCCTCCTTGTCCACTTCGTCAATGCGAATAATGGCCTGCAAGGGAATATAACTGCGGGTAACGCCGCTAAATTCATTCTTTAGCTTTTCTTCGCTGGGATCGACCAGAATCTGGGAGCGTTCACCGAAGACAAACTCCTCCACTTCGATAAAGCCCCACATATCGCTCTGATAAATCTGTCGGGCAAACACCTCAAAGACCTGGTTGCCGTTCTGGAAAATCACTTTATAAACGGGTTGAGCTGGCATGTTTTCCTCGTGCGATGGCGGATTAATCGTGCCCTGAGCAGCCACTGGATTTCAGGGGGCGGCAATATTACCACCATCAGCGGGAATTGCCAGCCCGAAAGCCGCGCCAGCTCTAGGTTTCGCGAGATCAACTCTGTATAATCCGCTGCCCTTTCGATGATGAAAGCGCCCGCGGCCTAAATCCGCAGGCCTAGAGGCACAGTGAGCAAAAAACTTTATATCAAAACCCATGGCTGCCAGATGAACGAATACGACTCCGCTCGTATGCGTGATTTGCTGGAGGACAGCCACGATCTGGTGCCCACCGAGAACCCCGAAGAAGCCGATGTGCTTTTGCTAAACACCTGTTCTATAAGGGAAAAAGCCCAGGAAAAGGTATTTCATCAGCTAGGGCGCTGGAAGCACCTGAAGCAAAAGAATCCGGACCTGATCATCGGCGTGGGTGGCTGCGTAGCCAGTCAGGAAGGGGAAGCTATCGGCAAGCGCGCCCCCTACGTGGACCTGGTGTTTGGCCCCCAGACGCTGCATCGCTTGCCTGAGATGATGGAACAGCGAGGTCCGGGTGGCACCTTGATTGTGGACGTCAGCTTCCCTGAAATAGAAAAATTCGACCGCCTTCCCGAGCCAAAGGTAGACGGCCCGACCGCATTCGTCTCCATCATGGAAGGCTGCTCCAAGTACTGCACCTTCTGCGTGGTGCCCTATACGCGCGGCGAAGAGGTGTCCCGCCCCCTGGACGATGTTATCGCTGAAATTGCTCACCTGGCGGGCAAAGGGGTGAAAGAAGTTAACCTACTGGGCCAAAACGTTAATGCTTATCGCGGCGACAGTCACGACGGCGAGATCGTCGATTTTGCTGAATTGCTGCACTATGTGGCAAAGATTCCCGGTATTGAGCGTATCCGCTACACCACCTCTCACCCGGTGGAATTTTCTGATGCGCTCATTAACGCCTATGCTGATATTCCGCAGCTGGTGAGCCACCTGCACCTGCCGGTTCAGAGTGGATCAGACAAGATACTGGCAGCCATGAAGCGCGGGCATACGGCCCTCGAATACAAGTCAAAAATCCGTCATCTGCGAAGAATTCGCCCGGATATCAGTATTTCCTCTGACTTTATTATTGGCTTTCCCGGTGAAACCGAGAAGGATTTTGCCGATACCATGAAGCTGATCGAAGACATTGGCTTCGACGTTTCCTTCAGCTTCATCTACAGCGCCCGCCCAGGCACACCCGCCTCAGATCTACCCGATGCCACCAGTGAAGACACCAAGAAACAACGGCTGCAAATTTTACAGGCGCGGATTAACCAGAACGCCCAGGAAATCAGTCGGCGAATGGTGGGGAGTACTCAAACGATTCTAGTCACCGGTGTCTCCAGAAAAGATCCGGGACAGCTGCAGGGCCGCACCGAAAATAACCGGGCAGTGAATTTTTCCTGCACTGATCACGAGCTGATTGGTGAATTTATCCAGGTAGAAATCATCGAAGCCCTGCCAAACTCTTTACGCGGCGTATTAGAGGCCGGTTGACGGCTGCTAATTCGCGTATATGCTTCCTACTCATGACTCAGCCCAAGGTGGGCCAAAGACTAATTTGAATATCGAACCCGATTCGTCGACGGCTCCCCAGCCCGCGACGCAACATAATCTCACTCTTGAGCCCAATGACGGCCGTCATCTGGCCATGCTCTGCGGCCAGTTAGATGGTCATTTGCGCCAAATTGAACAGCGCCTGGGCATCCAGATTAGCAACCGCGGCAACCAGTTTTCATTAAGTGGGCCGGCGGTCAATTTGGCCACGGCGGCACAGTTGCTGATCCACCTCTATGCCGAGATTTGTCAGGGCGTAGACTTAAGCCCGGAATCACTGCACTTGCAATTGCAGCAGGCCGGAATGGAACACCTGGTAGATGCCGCGCAGTCTAATGAAGCCGTAGAAGCGATTCAGGTCATTCGCACCAAACGCACCTCGATCAAACCGCGCGGGAAAAATCAGCAAGGTTATGTGCGCATCATCAAGCACAGCGACATTAACTTTGGCATTGGCCCTGCAGGAACTGGTAAGACATACCTGGCAGTAGCCTGCGCCGTAGAGGCTTTGCTGGAAGAGCGAGTTCGACGTATTTTACTGGTTCGCCCCGCCGTCGAGGCCGGTGAAAAACTGGGCTTTCTCCCGGGCGACCTGAGCCAGAAAATCGACCCCTACCTGCGTCCACTCTATGACGCTCTTTATGAAATGCTGGGCTTTGAAACCGTCAACAAGTATATCGAGCGCAACATTATCGAAGTCGCGCCACTGGCATTTATGCGTGGCCGAACCCTGAATAATGCGTTCATTATTCTTGATGAAGCTCAGAACACAACCCGGGAACAAATGAAAATGTTCCTCACCCGCATCGGCTTTGGCTCAACCGCCGTGATCACCGGCGACGCCACCCAGGTTGACCTGCCCAGAGGGGCTCATTCGGGCCTGACTCACGCCAGTAACATTCTTGATGGCGTGGACGGTATTGGCTTTACCTACTTTGCCAACAAGGACGTGGTACGCCACCCTCTGGTGCAGCGAATCGTGCAGGCCTACGATGCTCACGAAGAACGCGCCACGCCGCTGGACAAGAGTATTCAGTGAACCTTCAAGTTGACATTCAAAACGCCAGTGGCGAATCCGCACCCGACGAGGAAGACATACGAGGCTGGATTAGCACCGTCCTGTCCGGCCGCCGCAGTGCAGATACAGAAATCAGTGTCCGCCTGGTGGATATTGAGGAAATGACCAAACTCAACCAGGGCTATCGAGATAAATCTGGCCCTACCAACGTTTTGTCCTTTCCTTCAGACCTTCCGCCAGATCTGGATCTACCGCTACTGGGAGACATTGTCATCTGTGCGCCCGTGGTGTGCGATGAAGCAAAGTCTCAACAAAAAATCCTGCAGGCTCACTGGGCCCATATGACCGTACATGGCACCCTGCACCTGCTCGGTTACGACCATATCGAAGAGGACGAGGCATTAGCCATGGAGGCACTTGAAACTGAAATTCTCACCTCGCTCAACTATCCCTGCCCCTACCAGGGCGAGCAATCCAAGGAGCATGCGGACGCATGAACGACGAACATTCCGGCAGCGATTCGGACGAGAAGTCCTGGCTGGAGAAAATTGGACAGCTCTTCTCGAGCGAGCCCTGTAACCAGAAGGATCTACTGGACATACTCGGTGTCGCCGCAGAAAACGAGGTGATAGACGAGGATGCGCGCAACATTATGGAAGGAGCCATGCAAGTTGCCGACATGCAGGTGCGCGATATTATGATTCCGCGAGCACAAATGGTGGTCATCAAAGAAGAGTGCTCGCTGGAAAACATTCTTCCGCAGATCACCCGTTCTGCGCACTCACGTTACCCGGTGATCGGCGAGAGTCCGGACGACATTATGGGCATTCTGTTGGCCAAGGACCTGCTGCCGCAGATACTCAACAAGGACCACAGCAATTTCAAAATCGAATCATTGCTGCGCCCTACCGTGGTCGTTCCCGAAAGCAAACGCCTCAATGTCCTGCTGCGGGAGTTTCGTGAAAAAAGAACCCACATGGCTATTGTTATTGACGAGTACGGTGGTGTCGCCGGTCTTGTCACTATTGAAGATGTGCTGGAAGAGATCGTCGGTGAAATCGAGGATGAAACTGATGCCGAGGCAGATCGCTTTATTCGTAAGATTTCGGATGCGGACTATTTCATTAAAGCGCTCACCCCCATCGATGATTTCAACGATTATTTCGAAACGACTTTTTCAGACGAAGAATTCGACACCATCGGCGGTTTAGTGATACAGGCTCTGGGTCACATGCCCAGTCGCAATGAGGTGGCAGTGATCGACAAATTTGAGTTCAAGGTGATCAACGCAGACCAGCGCAAGATTCATAGCTTGCGTATGCGGCCCCTGGACGACTAGACACCGACCATGCCCGACAGCCAGCGCGAATCTCGATTATCGCCTCTGCAAATATTGATACTTGCGCCCCTCGCAGGCGCATTGGTCACGCTGTCACTCGCTCCGTTTAATATCTGGCCTGCCGGCGTCCTTAGTTGCGCACTATTTGCCTGGTTGCTGAGCACCTGCGAGCCAGGCCAGGCACTATGGCGCGGCTGGCTCTATGGCCTGGGCATGTTCGGCAGTGGCGTCTCCTGGGTTTACGTCAGTATTCACGTCCACGGTTACGCACCCATACCTCTCGCTGTATTGCTGACCTCGCTGTTTTGCGCGGGGCTGGCCCTGTTCCCCGCAGTCTTCGCCTGGCTCTACGTTCGCTACACAAGACCACTACCCGGCGGCATGCTAATGGGTTTTCCGCTGCTTTGGGTACTGTTTGAATGGCTGCGCAGCTGGATATTGACCGGCTTCCCCTGGCTGATTTTGGGCTACGCTCATGTCGATACCCCCATCGCCGGTTGGGCGCCTGTTCTTGGCGTATTTGGCCTGTCATTTATCTGTGCCCTCACCGGTAGCTGCATTTTTCTTGCCTGGCGCAGCCGGCAACCCATCGCCATTGCGACTTATGGGGTCATCATGGCCATTCTGTGGATGGGCGGCGGTGTGCTCAAACCCATTCAATGGGTAGTCAGGGCCAGCGAGGAACCATTGCAGGTCGCCATTTACCAGCCGAATATTCCCCAGCAGCACAAATGGGATCGCAGGTACTATCGCCCCATTCTCAATCAGCTGGAGTCCAACAGCCTTCCTCTGTTAGGTCACGATATTCTGGTTTGGCCCGAAGCTGCGATCCCCAATTACTACCAAAATGCCAGGGAGTTCCTCGACCCTATTGCGGAGCAGGCCGCCATTGCCGAGACTACGCTGATCACCGGCATTCCCTATCGGCCGGATGGCAGTATGCAGTATCACAACAGCATTTTGGCCCTGGGCGCGGGCGAAGGGGCTTACTTCAAACAGCGACTGGTTCCCTTTGGTGAATACGTACCGATGGAAGACGTCATGCGGGGGCTGATCGCCTTTTTCGATCTCCCCATGTCAGCGTTCAGCCCCGGTCCACAAAATCAGGCACCACTGCAGGCAGCCGGGTTCCGGGTGGCGCCCTATATTTGCTACGAAATCGTTTACCCCGACCTGGTCGCCAAGAGCGCACGCAACGCGGATCTGCTCATCACTATAAGCAACGACAGCTGGTTCGGCGACTCCATAGGCCCCCTGCAGCATCTGCAGATGGCGCAAATGCGCGCACTGGAGAACGGCCGCTACCTGATTCGCGGCACCAATAACGGCGTTTCAGCGATTATCAATCACCGGGGACAAATTGTTGCTGCCACTGAGCAGTTTGTGGAAACCAGCCTCTCCGGAGAGGTAGAGACCATGCTGGGTAATACCCCATTCGGCAGTTTCGGCTCAGTCCCGATTATTGCCGGCAGTGGCGTTGGGCTGGTCTTGATGGTGCTTATGTACCTGGGTTTCTGGCGAGATCTTGACTAGTTCACAAGCTTAGCCTGGCGCATCGCAGCCCTCGCCAATTGCTGGTAGAATTCGCGCTTCTTTTTTCCACCCTCTACAGGACACAATCAGGCCCGTGATGGAGCAACAATACGACCCAAATACCCTGGAGCAGATTGCTCGGGACCACTGGCTTGCGAACAACAGCTTTGCCGTACAACAAGACGACAGCCGGGAAAAGTTCTACTGCCTGGCAATGTTTCCCTATCCCAGTGGCAAGCTCCACATGGGTCATGTGCGCAACTACACCATTGCCGATGTCATCGCCCGCTACCAGCGCATGCTGGGCAAGAATGTATTACAGCCCATGGGCTGGGATGCGTTTGGCCTGCCAGCAGAAAACGCGGCCATCAAAAACAATGTTCCCCCCGCTCACTGGACCGCCCAGAACATTGATTACATGCGCGAGCAGCTGCGCCAACTGGGCTTCGCCTACGACTGGGACCGTGAAATTGCGACCTGTGACCCCGACTACTATCGCTGGGAGCAATGGTTCTTCACCCGCCTGTTCGAAAAGGGTTTGGCCTACAAGAAAAAAGCGGAAGTAAACTGGTGTGAAACCGACCAGACCGTGCTGGCCAATGAACAGGTCGTAGATGGTTGCTGCTGGCGTTGTGACAACCCCGTAGAACGGCGGGAAATCGATCAGTGGTTTATCAAAATCACAGATTACGCCGAGCAACTGTTGACTGACCTGGACAAGCTGGATCAGTGGCCTGAACAAGTGCGCACTATGCAACGCAACTGGATTGGACGCTCTGAAGGTGTCGATCTGGACTTCGACCACAACGGCGAAGCTTTATCGGTATACACCACACGCCCGGACACTTTAATGGGGGCGACATACCTGGCCGTTGCGCCGCAGCATCCGGTAGCCAAAGCCGCTGCCGTCAATAATTCTGAGCTGGCGGCTTTTGTTGAAGCGCAGTCCAACATCAAAGTGGCCGAAGCAGAAATGGCTACAATGGAAAAGCTGGGCATGGCGACAGGCCAGTTTGCCACTCATCCACTTACCGGAAAACAAGTGCCGATCTGGGTCGCCAATTTCGTATTGATGAGTTACGGCTCCGGCGCCGTGATGTCAGTGCCCGCCCACGACGAGCGCGATCACGCCTTCGCCTGCAAATATGATCTGCCCATTGTGCAGGTCGTCGACAAAGCCGGTGATGAATTCAGCTACGATGCCAGCACCTGGCAAGACTGGTACGCTGACAAGGCTGACACAACCACCATCAACTCAGCCGAGTTCGACGGGCTAGATTTCCAGAGTGCCTTTAATGCAATTGCCAACAAGTTGGAAGCACTGGGCAAGGGCAAGCCCACGGTTAACTATCGCTTGCGCGACTGGGGCGTTTCCCGCCAGCGCTACTGGGGCGCGCCGATTCCCATCATCAACTGTGACAGTTGTGGTGCAGTTGCTGTCCCTGAAAAAGATCTACCCGTGATTTTACCCACCGAGGTGGCGTTTGAAGGCGTGGGTTCACCGATCAAGAAAATGCCCGAGTTTTATGAGACGACGTGTCCAAGTTGCGGGGCCGATGCCATCCGCGAGACCGACACTTTTGACACGTTCATGGAGTCGTCCTGGTACTACGCGCGCTACGGTTGCGCCAAAAACGATCAGGCAATGCTGGATGGCGAAGCCGACTACTGGACACCGGTGGACCAGTATGTGGGTGGTATCGAACACGCCATTCTTCATTTGCTGTACTCCCGTTTTTATCACAAGTTGCTGCGCGACGAGGGCCTGATAAGTTCTGATGAGCCCTTTATTCGCCTGCTTACCCAGGGCATGGTGTTAAAGGACGGGGCCAAAATGTCCAAGTCCAAGGGGAACACGGTAGATCCGCAGTCGCTGATTGACCAATACGGTGCCGATACGGTGCGCCTGTTCTCCATGTTCGCCGCACCACCAGAGCAATCGCTGGAGTGGTCTGATTCTGGCGTAGAAGGCGCTAACCGTTTCCTCAAGCGTCTTTGGAAACTGGTGCACAGGCACCTGGCTGCGGAGCCTGCCCCTGTCCTGGACACTGCGACCCTGACCGACCAGCAAAAAAATGCTCGCCGCAAAACTCACGAGACCATCGGCAAGGTCAACGACGATTATGGCCGTAGGCAGACATTCAATACTGCCATCGCCGCGATAATGGAGCTCTGCAACGAACTGGGCAAGCTGGACGACTCTGCACAAAGCCGGGCGGTAATGGACGAAGCGCTGCGTGCAGTAGTGTTAATGCTGGGCCCAATCACTCCCCACGTCTGCCACACTTTGTGGCCCATGCTGGGCGGCGAAGGCGATGTACTTAACGCCGCATGGCCTGTTGCGGACGAAGCAGCACTGACCCGCGACAGCATTGAAATAGTAGTTCAGGTTAATGGCAAAGTACGCGCTAAAATGGAAATTGCCACCAACACTGATAAAGCCACGGTGGAAGCAGATGCCCTGGCACAGGACAACGTACAGCGCTTCCTTGAGGGAGTAACAGTACGCAAAGTGATTGTAGTGCCGGGCAAATTAGTTAATATTGTTGCCAACTAACCACTCAGGGAAACACTCCATGCAGCAGCGCCTGATTCAAGCTTTATTCTTGCTCAGTAGTGTCTTGCTGCTCTCAGCCTGTGGCTTTGCGCTGCGCGGTACTGGCGATGTAGCCGTTTCCGAAGAATGGCGCTCCATGCACCTCATCACCAACAATCCCAACAGCGAATTTAGCCGGGAAGTGAAAACCCGATTCGCGGCCAATGGAGTGGAGTGGCAAGAAGACAGGGAAAACGCCAACTATGCAGTAGTCCTTGGGCCTGAACAATTCAACCAACGCAACCTGTCGCTAAACTCTGAAGCCCGGGCTGCTGAATTTGAGCTCTCAATGCGCTCCACTTTTTCGGTCAAAGATAGTGAAGGCAAAGCGGTGCTTGGTGACACCACAAGCACGGTTGTCAAACAAATGGAAAATGACCCTCGCAATGTCGTGGGCAAGGCTGAGGAAATTCGTATTCTCAAAGCCGAAATGCGCGGCGAACTGGCCCAGCAGATTTTACGCCGCATCGCCTTCTTTGCCGCCGCACAGGAATCCTGATGCGCGTCTACCCGGAGAAGCTCGCCGGACAACTACAACAGAACCTGCTGCCGGTTTACCTCATCAGCGGCGACGAGCCGCTACTGGTGCAGGAGTGCTGCGACCAGGTGCGCCTGGCAGCGCGCAATGCCGGTTGCACTGACCGCGAGGTCATTGACGTAAGTAACCCTGGCTTCAAATGGGACGAAATTCTCGGCAGCGCCTCCAGCATGTCTTTGTTTGCCGATCGCAAACTGGTAGAGCTGCGTATTCCCACGGGCAAGCCAGGCGCAGAGGGCAGCAAGGCATTGGTGGAGTACCTGAACATTAGTGCTGGTAGCGAAGACGTACTGTTAATTATCGCCGGCAAGATCGACAAACAATCGACCAACAGCAAATGGTATAAAGCCCTGGATAACGCTGGCGCTGCCGTACAGGTTTGGCCAGTGGATGCCAAAGACTTGCCCCGCTGGCTACAGCAACGAGTCAGTGCCGCCGGTATGTCTATCGACAATGATGCGCTGCAGTTACTGTGCGATCGGGTTGAAGGTAATCTGCTGGCTGCGGTGCAAGAAGTGGAAAAACTCAAACTACTGGCCGAGGGTGGCCAGATTACCGCAGAAACTGTAACGACTTCTGTGTCTAATAACGCCCGCTACAACCTTTTTGACATGACCGACAACGCCCTAAAAGGCAATGCCGCAGGAAGCCTTAGAATGCTGCATGGATTGCGCGGCGAAGGCACTGAACCGGCCGTGGCCCTTTGGGCACTGCTGCGTGAGATACGCACCCTCTATCAGGCACAACAGTCCGTTGACTCCGGTCAAAACCCACAGCAGGCATTGAGCTCACTGAGAGTCTGGAAAAACCGCATAGGCCTGATGCAAGGGGCACTGGGACGTCACAGCCGCGACTCGCTGTCACACTTAATGGAGCAAGCCACAGAGGTAGACGGCAGTATCAAAGGTTTCTCCGGGGGCAAGCCCTGGGACAATTTAGAGTCTTTAATACTCGATCTCGCCAGCGTTCGTTAAACAACCACTTTCCAACACAAACAGGGCTGAAACCGGCACTGCCGATGCCGGTGCCACCGTGCAGTGGCACTCATCTACACATGTCGCCTAATGAGACAGGTGCTGGCAGTATGTAAATTTTACCGCTTGCAAAGCCCGCTGAGCACAACTACTGTATATACAAACAGTGTATGAATATACAGCAGAGGGCGCGGCCATGAATGAGGCACTACAGCAGGTTATTAATCGTAACGACACCTGGCAGGGACACCTGGCCGGCCAGGTACTTTCCGCCAACGGCGACAGCCACTGGGATGAGGATCGTCTCTCCACCGGTTACAGCACGCTGGATAAAGAGCTGCGCAGCGATGGCTGGCCTCTTGGCAGCACGGTAGAAGTACTCAGCGATGGCTGCGGTCTGGGCTCCATGGGCCTGTTCCTGCCCGCCATGGAAAAACTTAGCGCTGAAGGCCGCTGGCAGGTATTTATTGCCCCACCTTTCACACCTTACGCACCCTTGCTCAAGGCAAGGGGCATAGATACCGACCAGATTCTGCTGGTACACCCCAAAAGTCGTGAAGACCTGTTGTGGGCTACCGAGCAAGCCCTACGCAGCACCACCAGCAGCGCTGTGTTCAGCTGGCTTGGCGCAGATGAGTACAGCTATAGCGAACTGCGCAAGCTGCAACTGGCCGCCGCCAGCGGCGACAGCCTTTCGGTGTTATTTCGCCCCCAGGAGGCCGCCCGTAATCACGCTCCCGCGAGCCTGCGCTTGCAAATGCGCGAATACCGCAAGGTACATATTCTCAAGCAACGCGGCGGCAACCAGTATATAGACGTGACCCTGCCCCCGTCGGAAGACGTGCCAGAGCATCCTCAGCTGTGGGAAGTACCTTCGTGGCAGGCGAGCCCCGGGCAGGCAAGCCCCGGGCAGGCGAGCCCAAAGGCCCAGCCGGCGTTTTCATTTGCCTGAGTAAAAGCGGGGCATGATAGAAGTCAAACATCCGCAAGCCCCGCTCTGCTAAACTCCGCTCTGCACTTTTTTAAACGCACAGAGATTGGAGCCAAGCAATGCAAGATTTTCCCCATCACTACCTCGTATCCGCCAACGCTGAAGCCGCAGGCACAGTTGCCCTGAAAAGCGACAATATGCCGCAAATCGTTTCCGCACCACCCGCGGAATTCGGCGGCTCGGGAGACCAGTGGTCACCTGAGCATTTGCTGGTAGCTTCCGTTGCCGACTGCTTCATTCTCACCTTTCGCGCTATTTCAAGCGCGTCAAAAATGGAGTGGGTGTCGCTAGAGGCAACAGCAGAGGGCGTGTTGGATAAAGTAGAAAGAGCACCGCAGTTCACTGCATTTACCGTAAAAGCCACTCTCACTGTGCCTGCAGGCACAGATGAAGCAAAGGCCCGGCGCTTGCTGGACAAAGCCGAGGGCGCCTGCATGATCACCAATTCTATGAAGGCTCCGTGCCACCTTAATGCTGATATAGTTTTCGCCTCTTAAATTAGCGCTGCGACGCAGCCTGCGAGAGCAATATGGATGAGTGGCTAACAGAATACGGCGTCACCCTTGGCGTTGGAGCACTCATCCTGTTCATGATTTTTATTGTTTGGGACCTCGCCAAGCGCAGCAATGCCGGCGACATACAGTGAACAATATAAAACTCACTATTGGCGACATTACTACCGCTGAGGTAGACGCTATTGTGAATGCTGCCAACGAAGTGATGCTTGGCGGTGGCGGTGTTGACGGCGCCATTCACCGCGCCGCCGGCCCCGAACTGTTAGCCGAATGCAGGAAAGTACCCGCGATGAACGGCATACGCTGCCCCACTGGCCAGGCACGGATTACCGGCGCTGGCGAGCTACCTGCAAGCTACGTGATTCACACGGTGGGACCTGTGTACGATGAAGCAGAAAACCCCGCAGAATTGCTCGCACTCGCCTATCGCAACAGCCTGTTACTAGCGCTGGAAAACCAGTGCCAATCGATTGCGTTCCCCGCCATATCCTGTGGTGTATTTGGGTATCCCCTGGACGCGGCTGCAGAGGTGGCTTTCGCGACTTGCAGCGAACAACAATTCAAATCGCTGGATATCAGCTTTTATCTTTTTGGGAATCGGATATTTGAGATCTGGCAGCCAGTTTTCAACCCAGCCAAAGTTTAACCCCACCTAAAAGAAACCAATTTCAGGCAGTCGCTGGCTAGTCCGCTTTTGTCGGCCTAGAGTTGTTTCCGGGTGGCATGGATGCCGTCTGAAAATCACTACACGGAGGTAGTGCGATGAAATATGGATTCGCCGGCAGCCTGGCGCTGCTTGTTCCCACATTGGCGCTAGGACAATCCTCTTCTGCCGATCACACAGACCACTCGGCCATAATTGAAACCGTTGAGCTAACTCTCCCGCGTCACTCCACAACACTCATAAACCCATCAAGCCGTGATGAGCAGCCTGCTATTGCAAACCAAGGTAGCGAGACTGCCACTAGCAGTCAGACCCAGTCAGCCGGAGAGCGTAACTACTCACAGCGCATCACTTTTTCTGAACTACCGCTAGAGACCACCATCAGCGACCAATACCGGGACAGGGGCATTGTTTTGGGAGGATCCTCCCCCATCACTACAGCCGACGTGGCTTCTTCGACACCTCCGGTATTGGCTGGCATGCCCCTGTTTGAAGGGGACATTACAGGACGCTTTGTTGTACCCGGCACTGACCAGCCCTCTTCTGTTTACCAGTTCACCTGGGACATCGGTCACTTCGACGCTGTTGAATCTGTGCAAATGGATTTCTTCGGACCCCAGGGGCAGCTGCTCTACACCTACAAAAATCACGACGAAGGCAGTTTTCGCTACGTTGCGAGAGGCGGCAACATAGGCATTGCCAGCTGGCGAATGTACGTGGTCACAACAGAGCCGGCGGGATTTGGAATTGATAATCTATTTTTCTCAATTCCGGGAAAAGATGATCTGGGGCGCGAAATGGGCCTCACTGAGTGTGCTCTGGGCAATCCCATTAACCCGGCGGCGGGCAACAAGGTCCAACTAGAGAGCGACTACCGGGGAGCCAGGACTTTTCCACTGGCAGTAGACCGAGCCTATAACTCAATCAGTAGTAAATGGACTTTTTATTCCAGCATTAACCATCAGCAGGGCACAGTAGAGGCGCAGTTAACAAGACCTGACGGAAAAATACTGACTTACACCGGAGGATTGGGCTTCGGGAACTGGCGAAAATCCAGTACTGATTTAACAGGTGAGCTAAGCAGTCAGTTCGACATCAGTGGCAACATTGTAGGCTGGCAGTTCAAAACGCTGGACGATCAGGTCGAAGACTATGACGCTAGTGGCCGTCTGACTCGCGTACATCAGCGCTCCGGCATAAGCCATGACTACATCTATGAAGCCGATGAAATACTTATCGAACACAGTCTCGGCGGAGCGATTCGATATCAACTTGATGCCAGTGGCGTCATCAACGGGTTCACCGATCCACTGGGACAACGCTACTCATACTCCTACAGCTCAGAGGGAATGCTAAGTTCAGTCAGCTATCCGGGAAATACAGGGCATAAAACTTACCACTATGAAAACAATAGCTACCCCAAGCTGCTGACTGGAATCAGTGATGCAAATGGGGACCGTTACGCCAGTTGGACATATGATCTTGCAGGCCGCGCGACCAGTTCGGAACATTACAACGGAGCCGAAAAAACCACCTTTAACTACAGCAACCTCAACGGCCCAGGCACAAGTCGAACCACAGTCACCAATTCACTTGGCAAAAGCACAACGTACTATTACATCAAGATAAATGGTGTTCAGCGTGTATTTCAAGTTGAGGGGCACCCCAGCCCAAACTGCGTGGCTGCTAACCAGCAATACCAGTTTGATTCCAGGGCCTTTATTCGCTCCCAAACCGACTGGAACGGCAATGTCACCGAATATGTGAGGGATAGCAAAGGACGGGAACTGATGCGCCGTGAGGCGGTAGATACCGCCGAAGAACGGGAAGTTCATACAGAATGGCACGTCGATTTCAATCTACCCAGTCTATTAACTGAGCCAGGTCGTGAGACTCACTTCAACTATGACGGCAGCGGCAACCTCAAGAGCAAACGCATTGTGGAAACAGACTCTCACTGATACCCCAGGCAGCTAATTACAATCCCAGGATCACGAAGCAAGGAACGCATCATGAACCATTTATCACTTTCAATTGCAGGTAGCACTCTCGCTTTTATTGCCTCCTCACAGTTACAGGCACTGGAGAGAAGCTGGAACTATCAATACAACAACAGCGGACAAGTTACTGTTGCTGATGGCCCACGTACCGAAATCGATGACAGTATAAGTTACACCTACGACGGAGCTGGGCGCCGAACATCCGTAGAAAACGCTCTGGGACACATCACCCGCATGAGCAACCACAATGATCGCGGTCAACCACAGGTGCTCATTGATGCCAATGGTACTGAGACACGCCTCAGCTATCACCCACGAGGCTGGCTTCTTGCCAGTACCATAGTCAGCCCGTCGGGCAATAGCGCAGATAACTCTACCGTGCGTTACAGCTACGACAATAACGGATTATTACTCCAGACCACGCTGGCAGATAACACACAGCTGACTAATGAATATGACCCGGCGCATCGTCTCATCGCTTTAAGCAATAATCAGGAAGATCGCATTGAGTACACGCTGGACAGCGCGGGGAATGTGATTATCGACCATACTTATGACAACTTGAACACACTGACTCGCAGTTCGCATAAAGCCTATGACGAGCTTAATCGACTGATCACGATTACAGGGGCATCAGGCCAGGTGACTTCATTTAGTTACGACCGAAATGGCAATCAGGCCAGCGAGACAGATGGCAATGGGAACCTCACGGTTCAATTCACCGACGCCCTGAATCGAAAATCCGGCAGCAATGCTGCCTATTCTCATAATATGAGCTACTTCCACGACAGCCGCGACAACCTTTCCACGGTCACCGACCCCAGGGGTCTGTCAACGAGATATAGCTACAACGTACACGATGAGCTGACATTGCTCCAAAGCCCCGATACCGGAACGACAAGCTACACCTACGATAACGCCGGCAACAGGATTGTCATGACAGATGCTAACGGAATTACTGTCACCACGGCTTATGATGCTCTGAATCGCCCGACACATATCGAGCATCCCAATCCAGAGCTGGACATCAGCTATGGCTACGATGAGGGCAGCTATGGAAAAGGAAGACTTACCTCAATCCAGGATAGCTCGGGCACCACATTAATGAAGTATGACCATCGAGGTAACCTTATTTACCAAGGTATAGACACCGGTGAACATGTGTTCAGCCTTGCTTACACCTACGACCTCGCCAACAAAGTCACCACGGTAACTTATCCCAGCGGACGAATTGTTGAATACAGTTATAACAGCATTGGCAGGTTGAGCGACATCCAGACTACCGATGAGCAAGGTGTGAGAACTATTGCATCAAACCTTGAGTACTTGGCTTACGGCCCACTCACCACCATGAGCTACGGCAACGGCATCCAGATGAGCGCAGCTTTTGATAGGGATTATCAAATGCTTTCACTGGAACATGAAAACACGCTGGGCAGAGGCTACTTTTACGACAATGCCGACAACATTCTGAGTATTGAGGATCGACGCAACTCACTATTCAACCAAGCACTCAACTACGATGCACTAAACCGAATCGGTGCGGCCTCCGGAAGTTATGGCAGCATCGCTTACAGCTATGATGCGAATGGCAACCGCCTCACTTACTCAGACGCTAGCGCTAACGAAAACTACACCTATGACACAGCCAGCAACCGCCTACTGAGTAAGAGCAGCTGGAATTATCGGTATGATAATAATGGCAATATGATCGCCAAGGTGGACTCCGCAAGCACTGAGGCAGACGGATTTTATTATTTATATGATCAGCGCAACCGCCTTGCGCAAGCCAAAAATCTCACCACGGTCGAGGGCGTTCAACTCGAGACATTGCTGGCCACTTATACCTACAACGCGAAAGGACAGCGGTCGAAAAAAGTCACCGCTGAGGACACAATCCACTACTTATACAGTCCCAAAGGCAAGCTGCTTACAGAAATTAACAATGCAGGAGTTCCCCTCAGAGAATACATATACCTGAATGATAAACCCATTGCGGTGGCACAAGCGGTGTTTACACGGTATCCAGCTGAGGCAGGACCAGAAACCGTACTTGACGACACCGACACCTCCGTAAGCACCACTGGCAACTGGAACCAGGTCAAAAAGAAAGGCGCCTACGGTGACTACTACCATCGCTCTGAAGACGCCGGCGAGTATTTTCGCTGGAGCCTGGAAAACATGAACCCTAGCGACTATGAAATCTACGCCTGGTGGCCCAAAGTCCGTAAGAATAATAGAAATGCCCAGTTCCGTATTTCTCACTCAGGGCAAATTTCAACCAGCGTTCAGGATCAAGGCAGGCGAGGTAAGCAATGGGCTTACCTGGGAACGTATTCATTCAATGGCAACGGAAATGAATATGTAGAGCTCTCTGATGAAGGAGGAAAAACAGCAGCAGACGGCATTCGGCTGGTAGAGACTCTGCCGCCCCCTCCTCCATTGATCAGCACAGAGCTCTTCTATATCCACTCAGATCATCTGGGTACGCCACAAACCCTAACCAACGAATCCAGCAATATTGTCTGGAACGCTAACTACAAACCTTTCGGTGAGGCCCAGGTCGATGTTGCTACCGTCGTCAATAACCTGAGATTCCCCGGGCAGTACTACGATATTGAGACTGGGCTGCATCAAAACTATTTTCGCGACTACGATCCGATGCTTGGCCGATATGTTCAAAGCGATCCTATTGGATTATCTGGTGGCGCAAATCCGTATGCATATGCAAATCTCAACAGTTTGATACACACAGACCCTTTCGGTCTAGAGGTGAAGATAAACGCCAGGGACGTGATTGGCACCGCTGGATTTGGTGCCCATACTGCAACAACTATAACCACCAGTGACGGCAGGTCGGTAACCTACGCCAGCTATAAAATTGGCAGCAAGAATCAGGTCGTTAAAAACGCAACGTCTGATCATGGCCCAAACCGACTACCCATCACCGATTCTATAGTCATACCTCCCCCTGTAGGCATGACACAGAAACAGTGGGACAATGCAGTAATTCAAGCTGGGGAACGGCTTTTGCTAACGCCTCCTCAAGATTACGCGATATTTCCAGGTTCGAATGGCTCAAAGGGCAACT
This sequence comes from Candidatus Seongchinamella marina, assembly GCF_026262685.1. Classification (NCBI taxonomy): domain Bacteria; kingdom Pseudomonadati; phylum Pseudomonadota; class Gammaproteobacteria; order Cellvibrionales; family Halieaceae; genus Seongchinamella; species Candidatus Seongchinamella marina. The sequence goes on along the minus strand of NZ_SHNP01000005.1, from coordinate 176,427 downwards.
GTCATGTCACGACAAACAGGTTACTCAACAATGCCGGCGGCTCACTCGTACAGGGATTCAACCCTCCGGGGTTAAACCCAGGACTATAGATACGCATCCAAATGCGCAGTTGGAAACCGATGCTTATAGCGGGAAAGAAAGTTTCTCTGATCTTATTGATCCAGCTCGCGCTTACATTGTTTTTGTCGGCGCTATATTTCACCTATAAAGCTGACATCGTCGCCGGGCACTCCAACTATTTTATAGCAATCGCTTTAGTGCCCTTAATTTGTGGTTTCTTGATTGGTCTCTTCTGGTGCTTGGTTAGCTCCCGACTATCGTTGATCGACAAAAACCTGTGCTACTTACTAACCTCGGCCCATGCAGTCATAAGCTTACTGCCAACCACGCTTTACCTGCTTGTCATGTCACTCCCTTAAATCCAACTCAATTCTGCACCCAGCTCTATCGACCATCACAACCAATTTGTGCTTGTATAGAGCCATGAAGCTCCTCGGCACTTACACTTCTATTATTGAAGCCAACCACGTAGCCAACAGCTTGCGTGAGAAAGGTGTTCTCTGTCGAGTTTCAGACATCAATGCCTACAACTACTGGGCCATTACCGGGGTCACTGATGTGCGTGTTTGGGTGATCCTCGACTCCCAGTGGGAAGACGCCCAGGCACTGCTGGCTGATAGCCGCCACACCCCCGAAAACCCCTTACCTTCTGAAGACATGGCGCTATTGGAAGCCAGTCAGCCTCTGCACTACCAACACATCATCTACGCGTCGGGGGGATTACTGGCGGTGATTGTCCTGGTTCTGTTTTTTCTGTTCAGTCAATCGCAGTGAACGTTTAGCAAGACCTGCCTGATCTGGCGACGGGTTTTATTTCCCCAACTGGACATTTTTGCTTATCTCAATAATACTGTATATATGTACAGTATTAATAAATCTAAACTGGGGTACATGCCCCCTGTGTATTTGCAGTTTCCTGCCGGAGCGGCACTGTGAGCCTTTGGTTGTGCCTGCGTTTTCACCAGTTGCCCCTGCAATGCCTTAGTCGCTCTGAGGAACAAGCGATAGTAGTGCTGGCCAAGCAACGGGTGCTGCGAACCAACGACTGTGCCGCCGCACTGGGTATTCGCGAAGGTATGGGAGCGACAACAGTTCGTGCCTTACTGGCAGACGAGCCTGTGCAGTTACTGGAGCGTGAAACCGACGCCGAGGCACGCTGCCTACAACAGTTATGCTGTTGGGCCTACAGTATTACGCCCAGCCTCCATACTCACGAGGCCGATTGCTTGCAGCTGGAAATCGGCAGTTGCCTGGCCTTGTTTCGCGGAATGGATTCACTGCTCGCAGAAGTAAGTAACGGTATTGCCAGCCGTGGCTTTCGGGTTGAGTATGGTTTGGCACCGACTCCTGGAGCAGCCTGGTTGCTTTCCTTCAGCGAAGAAAATCAGGCCAGTGACTACCAGCATCCTTTACAGGAACGGCTTGCCCCCCTGCCCCTTAGCTTACTTTCAGGGTTTAACACCACGGTCGATTCACTGCGCCGAGCAGGCTTGCATACCTTTGGCGACATTCTTTCCTTGCCGCCCTCAGCATTGGGACGTCGCTGCGGCGTTGAATTCACCGGACACCTACAGCAGGTGCTGGGACAACGAGAAAACATACACCCGGACTACCAGCCCCCAACAAACTTCAGTGATGAATACTGGTTTGGCTATGAGGTCCGCGGCAATGAAGAACTCATGCCTGCCATACAGCTATTGCTACAATCCCTGTGCCGGTTTTTGCGTAACACACAATTGCAAACGGCTGAAATTCTCTGGCAATTAGTGGGTATCGATCACTCTCTTGAAGAAATTCGGGTACGTAGCAGCTCCAGCCACAGCGACTGGGAGAACTGGTATCAACTGACGCGCATTCGCCTGGAGCGACTGGAACTGAAGGTAGAGGTAGAAGGCCTGGCTCTAATCTGCGACACCCTGAACAGTGGGCAGCTGGAAAACATCGATTTGTTCAGCCCCCGTAAACAGCGTGAACCCCTTGCTAGCCTGCTTGATCGCCTGCGTAACCGTCTGGGACTACAGGCCGTAAAAAAGGTCGGCTGCCGCAACGAGCATTTACCCGAATTTGCAGTACATAGCTGTGTCGACAGGCCAGCCGACGACGCTGGCAACAGCCTCTGTGCCCAGCGCCCCTTCTGGTTAATGCCCTCTCCCAGGGACCTGCCCGAGCGGCGTAGCAAGCTTTACTGGCAAGGAGGGCTTGAGCTGGTTTACGGTCCCGAACGTATAGAAGATAACTGGTGGCAACAGGCTGTCAGTCGCGATTACTACATCGCCAAGGGAGAGGCCGGCCAGCACTATTGGGTCTTTCACGATCGTTTAGCGCGCCGCTGGTATATTCACGGCATCTTCGCCTAGAAAGTTACCGCCACACAGCACCAATCCTCACAGTATTTATGTCTATTTTAGAGTGCCTATTCTAACGGCATGGGTGAGAATAGACGTATTGGTGATAAATGAAATGGAGCATCGCATGGCATTGAGCAAGTTTCTGGTCGTTCACGATCCAACGCGTGAAGAACAGCCTGCCCTTGAACGAGCGGCCATGGTCGCCGAAAGGCTGGGCGCCGGTCTGCATTTGTTCGGTTGCATTCACGGCGATGTCTCTGGCGCAGACAAGCAAGCTGAAGCCGTAAAACAGCGCCTGGGTGATCATAAAAAAATACTAGAAGAAGCAGTGGCGCCTATTGCCGCAAGCGGTTTAACGGTAAGCACAGAAGTGGAATGGGACAAAGACTGGTACCACGCCGTCGTTCGCGCAGCTGCTCGCAATCATGCAGACATTGTGTATAAGTCCTCTTACAAACACAGCGCCAGTCAGCGCATTCTCAAGTCTACTTCTGACTGGACCTTGATCAGGGAGTGCCTGAGCCCGGTGCTATTGATCAAGCAAGTAAAGAGACCCGAGGTGCCTGTCATTCTGGCAGCCATAGACATCAGCGTCAGAACCCAGTCCTACGAAAAGCTCAATGAGCATATTCTGGAACTGGGACGAAAATTGGTCGTGAGCGACATCGCCGAGATTCACGTAGTCAATGCCTTTCCTGATTTTCGGATAACTCCCGACCCGCGTAAATTGATTGAGGCTACTGGCTTAGACAAAAGCCGCATTCACATCATGATGGGACCGCCCGAGAGAGTCATCGTTGAAATGGCAAATAAACTCAATGCCAATATGGTAGTTGTCGGAAATTCACACCGGTCAGGCCTTGCCGCCATGATGCAAGGCAATACCGCGGAAAAAATTCTCGATAAGTTGGACTGCAATGTACTGGCCATGCCTTAAGGGTTTCGATACACCATGAGTCCCGTGCTCTCAGCAGCTTTCTGGGGCTTCTTCTCCGGTGGGGCGCTTATACTGGGCGCTGCGATCGGTTTTTACTATTCGGTACCCAATCGAGTGGCTGCCTCAATCATGGCCTTCGGCAGCGGTGTGCTGATATCCGCACTGTCATTCGAACTGATGGAAGAAGCCTTCCAGATCGCTGGATTAGGGGCCACCGCAACCGGTTTCCTGTTGGGTGCAATTGCCTATGCTGGCGCTAACCGTCTGCTGGCCAACCAGGGCGCCAAACACCGTAAGCGATCGGGAAACCAACAGCCCAGCGAGCAGGAAGACAGCGGCAGCGGCGCAGCCATTGCTCTAGGAGCCCTGCTCGATGGGATTCCGGAATCTATTGTCATCGGCTTAAGCATATTGCATGGCGGCGCTGTCAGCATCGCCACCGTGGCTGCCATATTTTTATCAAACCTGCCCGAGGGAATTTCCAGCTCCATTGGCATGCGTAAGTCCGGTCGGTCTGCAAGTTACGTATTTGGAGTGTGGATAACCATCGCCATCGCCTGTGGGTTGTCATCGCTGGCGGGCTATGTGGTTTTCGACAGCTTTTCTCCAATGGTGGTTGCAGCGACCACAGCCGTCGCCGCCGGAGCTATGCTGACCATGATTGTTGACACCATGATTCCAGAAGCCTTTGCAGAGACACACGATTGGACGGGATTGATCGCGGTGCTGGGCTTCCTGACTTCATTTTCATTAACGGAATTGGCTGGATGAGGTTATCTACTAGAGCCACCGGCCATCACCACCAACAGCGGACGATTCGATAATGACTGGCGAGAGTAACCTCGACACTCTTTTAGCTTCGATGTCACCGCAGCTGGATAAAGAAGACTACGTATTCTGGAGCGCCGGAAACGCACAATATGGCGACCACAGTGAACTACAACCCATTGCCAGCTGCATGGAGCCTGAAGGGCTCACACTGGTTATAGCCAAAGCCAAAGCCGACGCCCATAAAATACATTACGACTGCGTGTTCAAGCGCATCACCCCGGAAGTCCATTCAAGTCTGGAGGCTGTGGGGCTCACTGCCGCTTTCGCCAAAAAACTCGGCGAGCACGGCATCAGCGCCAACGTCATCGCTGGCTATTTTCACGATCACATTTTTGTCCAAAGTGAGCTTGCAGGCAGGGCCATGGCTGCCCTTGGCGAGCTATCCTAGCCCTGCGTCTTGGCGCGTAACGTGAGCCAGGGCGCGCTAACTTAGAAAAGACTTTGCGGCGCCCATCAGGCCGCCCATACCGCCAGCTGCGTCAAGCAAACTACCGCCAGAGCTGGCCTTATCCATTAACTTTGGCAGCACATCCGCCAGCCCCGAGGCTGCCGTTCCGGTGTCGGTACCCAGCGAAGAAGCAAAGTCTGACACTTTGCTGTCACCCAGCAACCCCATAATACTCTCAGCAGAAATTGCGCTATTGCCCCCATCACCTAGCCAAGAACTGACAATACCACCCAGCTCCCCACTAGAAGCCATTTTACTCGCCAATCCAGCGAGATCGACGCCGCCCTTGCCATCGCCCAACAGACTATACAAAGCATTTTCAATTGAACCGCTATCAAGTTGCAGGCCCAATTTTTCCGACAATAATTGGGCACCCATTTGAATGACATCCATTGATCTATTCCTATCTTAAATTAAAGGTTCAGTTTTATATTAAGAATAGACCAGATGCGCAAAAAGCCACTAGACGAACCAATAAAACTGATTACGCTTTTTTTACAAATTGAGACTTGAGCTTCATTGGTCCGATGCCATCAATTTTACAATCGATATCATGGTCGCCCTCTACCAAACGGATATTTTTCACCTTGGTTCCCACTTTCACCACCGAGGATGAGCCCTTCACCTTAAGATCTTTAATGACCGTGACAGTATCGCCATCCACAAGGGGATTACCGTTAGCATCGCTAACAACTTTTTCGTCGATGTCTTCTGCACTGCCATCCCGCGGCCACTCATGGCCACACTCGGGACAAACAAACTGATCTCGGTCTTCGTAGACATAGGAAGAAGAGCACTCAGGGCACTTCGGTACTTCACTCATAAACTTGTCTCTTATTTTATCAACTGGTCTTAGTGATCAGGAATCAGGCGCTTACCCATGCTAACAACGGCGTCTTCTCCGTAGCCGATACTGTTGTAAAAATCGATAATTGCAGTATTAGCTCGCCTCACTTGTAAGTTCAGCTTTGGGCAACCCCGCACAAGCAGGATTTTTTCGATCGCGCGCATCATCACGGTGCCATAACTTTTTCGCTGTTGGTCAGGGCTAACCGCCAGGTAATTAACCCAACCTCTGTGCCCGTCGTAGCCCCCCATCACCGAGGCCACTATTTGGTCATTAACCACTCCCACCAGGAAAAGATCCCGGCCCACCTCCAGTTTGCGGGCAATATCTTTACGAGGATCGTTATGAGCGACCACAAGCCCACACTCGTTCCAGAGGCCTATAACCGCATCTTCATCAGAATCCTGATAGGTTCGAATATTCATTCAGTAATGCACCGCCAGCCAGATCGTGTCTTCATCAGGCGACGTCCATTCCACTCGATGTCGCTCATGAGCAGCAATGTTAACGTAATCGCCCTCTTCAAGGGTAACTGACGCCTTATCGGCGAAAGCAATCACCGCCCTGCCTCGCAGGACCATCACCCACTCAGCTCGCTCCTGGTCGTACCAATCGTCGGGCGCGGAGGCATGCCCCCTGGAGACAATTCGCTCGATGCGCAGGCCTTCTCTCTCAACCAGACACTGGAACAGCTCTTCGGGTAGGTCATGTGGTATATCAGAAAAGAAATTACTCATGCTAGATAACTCATTGCGGATAGAACCACTGCCTCCAAATATTGCAGAACTTCATAAACACACTATTTAAGCTCCCATCGATAATAACGACAGCCGCCGGTTCGAAACTGCTTCTCCAGCGCTCTTCGACTGCGCTTCCATGCATCCATCTGCGGACCACTACCACCGTTGCTGCGCAACTCATCATAGCGCTCAATTTTCAGCTGCAGTTTTCGACATTCCTCAAGACTTGCCTGCTGCGCTAATACGACAGGACAAAAAAATGAAGCGATAACGATAGCCAGGCAAAGCAAACAACTTTTCATCACATACACCTCCCTGTGTATGCGCTCAGTCTAGCGCGTTATTAATCTCTATCGACAAATCATATTAGGGCATCAGTAATCAGAACCAGAGCTCAGTCTCGGCGGGGCTGTCAAAATCGCTTGGGCTTATGTTTCTACCAATGGCGCACCAAAAATTGTTCCAGACTACTCTTTGCTTTTGTGAGCAAGCTTATGAGCATTTTTTTCCCAGTTCAGGCCATCGAAATCAACAATAGTCATTTTCGGCGGCTTGGTATCCAGGCAGTGCACATTGACATCAATGCCATCGGGGTTTGACCGGGGAATGTAAAATGGCTTCATGCCGCAAACCTTACAAAAACTGTGTTTTGCGACACCCGTGTTGAACGTATAGGTCGCGATGCATTCCTCACCGGCCAGCAATGTGAACTTACTCAAGGGAACAATAAGATGCAGATAACCCGCCTTTGCACAATGTGAGCAGTTGCAGTTTTCCAACTCAACCTCTTCAGGTGCCTCTACCTCAAATTTAATAGCCTGACAGTGACAACTTCCTGGGTAGATCATTCTGATCTTCTCCTTTGTTACGTCTTCGTGATTTAGTCAAAACACTTTCATTGCTGCTCCAGCAACTTTCAAACGCTCGCTCAGAGCATACGTTTTATAAACGCATAACGACTACTAATTGCATTTTTATACTTGGGAAGATCATCCGACGCATTTTCCTTACGGGTACCGTAGAACACATGCATCTCTGCCGGGGGCAAATCCTCCGAGTTCACGCAATTTCTGGCCGCTACAAAAGCGAAAGCTTTCTCCCCCTCACCCATCTTGGACAGGATAGGTTTGTCACACGCAGGGCAACGCCCCCGATCGACAGCACCGATACGTTTGTACTTTGCAAACGATATATCGTGCCCCTCAGGCAATTGCACGTCATTCAATTTGAACAGCGAGATATCGACAAAGGAAGCATCGTATTGCTGTTGGCAAATAGTACAGTGGCAATAAAAACGCGTAATCGGCTCACCCTCAACTTCGTACTTGGTGGTCCCGCAGGGACACTGGCAGGAATAGCGCATTATAATTTTTCTCCTTGTCTTAGGGGCTCTACTTTTAGTTCCCAGTTGGCGTGGCCAGCCGGACCCATTGGGCCAATCTTCCCCTCGGCCGAACGAAGCAAAATACGGGGATCATGAACGTCTCCCTCCTTTACAACAAAGCGAATATTACGCGTAGCTTTGATATCCTCCAACGGGTTACCTTTAACAATCACCAGGTCTGCCAACTTTCCAGTCTCAATGGACCCAAGCTTATCGGCAACGCCCAGAGCATTCGCCCCGTTAATGGTTGCCGCTTTTAACGCAGTAATCGGAGAAAGCCCTGCATAGGTCATTGCCAGTAACTCGCGGTGGTAAGCAAACCCCGGCAACAGGCTGGTGTAAACCGGCTCATCTGTACCGACAACCAGAAGATCGTCACCCCCAGCTTCATAGAGTGCATTCAGCTCCATCACTCGCTGCTTGAACTCTGGCCGACCAGACTCCGGCTCCGGGGGACCACGCCTTTCAAGCAGCTCCTGAGCATAGGGCGTAAAATATTTGGCCTCGTTCTCCCAAACCATTTCGGCTTGATGGTCTCTGCGCAAGTTAATGCCGCCGTACATCTGTAAGTTCGCATCGTAGTACACATGATGCTTGATCATTAGCGCTACTATTTCATGGGTTTCTGCCGTTTGTGCATCTCCAGGCTCCAGCGCGAGTGTCAGCTGATGTTCAATACGGTCCATGCCCATCAGAATGGCGTCGCGGGTAGAAAGGTCATACTCAACGTTGTAATTGGCAAGATGTCCAGCCGTTGTCATGCCGTTTTTGTGCGCCTGATCAATAATGACTTTTGCCTCAGCCGGTGTAGCTTGCTTTATCTTGATACTGATCACGCCTTGTCGCGCCCAGGCATCAACTTCGTCTCGAATCTCTTGTTCAGAAATATCATTTGGCCAGGCAATGCATTCATCAGCGGCCACCTTGACCTGATACTCACAACGAAAGCCGCCGAAGTAAGGTCCCGATGCAAATAGACGAGGACCAACAGCTTCTCCAGCTTCAATACGGTCACGCTGGGCAATGACGCGTTCGGGAAAAAATTCTCCAGCGGACCAGGTACTGGTTACACCATTGGCAAGCAACACGATGCCGTTATACACAACCTCTTCTGCACGACCATTGTCTACAAGGTCCAGGTTATAGTGCGCATGGAGATCAATCATGCCTGGCAGAACTGTATCGGAGTCGGCTAACACTATGACTTTTGTGTAACCTGAAGAATCTGCTTTGGCCTGAATATCAAGATCGACTATTTTTCCGTCCCGAATCAGAATGCCGCTGTTACGCCGCCGCGTATCGCTAACGCCGTCAAACAGCCAACCCCCTCGAATTAGCAAGGGCTCGGCTTCTGCTTTATTGCTTTCAGCGCTAACCTGAACCGCGATGAAACTGACCAACAACACAATGGCCTTGAACTGGTTCGCTAACTTCAAATTGTGGCTATCAAGCGCCATAATTTTCGTTTCTCCTGACATCCCCCGCTTGTGACTATATCTTGATAGAGCGGCAAACGCTCCGCCGAGTTGCCTACGTGACTATTCTTATTTTTCTGTCTAACTGGCTGACCTTGCCCCATTAATTAGCTAAGAGCTCATAGCCTGCGTAAAAAGTCAGGCCGATTAAAATAAAGCAGCCAATCATAAAAAAGCGCCGCCTAACAGGAACGTAATTGGATCCCATATGAATAATTGCATGAGCAATCCGGCTCACAACAAACAGCCAGGCTGCCACCTGCACATAAATATTAACTGCTGAGATGCTCCATAACACACCAATCAGCACATAGAACAGCAGCGGCACTTCAAACTGATTGCGGATGCAGTTATTAATCTGCAAAACACCGTCTGGCCAGGCGTCATCATGAAGCGCCCTACGCTCTTCATTCACCTGGCCTAATGTCACTGCCTTTTTTTTCGCAACTGCGAGATAGATATACAGACAAAGCGTGAGCATCACCTGAATAAGAACGGGAGAAAATATGTATTTATCTTCCATTTGACGCACCAGCCTCATTAGCCATATTTATGCAACGCTATCATCGCTAGCAACTTTAGTCATATCGACAGGGATTACCAGCTTGCCCGGGCACGGTGAGAGAGACTTTTGACAATTACAGAATACTGTATAAATATACAGTATATGTCAAGCTACGCCGAACTTCATTGCCTCAGCTGCTACAGCTTCCTGCGCAGCGCCTCTCACCCCCACGAACTGGTAGAACGGGCGGCGCAACTGGGCTATGGCGCACTGGCCATCACCGATGAATGCTCTCTTGCGGGAGTAGTAAAGGCTCACGTAGCAGCAAAGGAGGCTGGGCTAAAACTGATCATAGGCAGTGAATTCAAGCTTGAGGAAGGCATTCGCCTGGTAGCTCTAGCGCCCTCTCGCGCAGCCTATAGCGAGCTATCAGGGTTAATCAGTATGGCCCGGCGGCGCAGCCCCAAAGGGGAATATCGGGCCAATCTGCGAGATGTCATCTTTCACCTTAAGCGTTGCCTGCTGATCTGGTTACCCCGAGACAACGATGATCACGACCAGGCCTATGGGCAGCAATTGGCACGGCTGTGTAAAAATCGAATTTGGCTGGGCGTTAGTCACTTACTGGGCAATGACGAAGCCCGGCATTTTGAAAATACCTCGGCACTGGCAACCGCGCTGAATATTCCCCTGGTCGCCTGCGGCGATGTACGCATGCATCTGGCTTCCCGCAAACCATTGCACGATGTGTTTACCGCACTGCACTACAACACCAGCGTGGCCCAACTGGGTCGACGACGCCTGAGCAACAGCCAGCAACATTTGCGATCTCTGGAGCGAATACACCAACTCTATCCCCCCGAGCTGATTCTGGAGACTGAGCGCATCGTATCGCGCTGCAACTTCAGCCTGGACGAACTGCGCTATGAATATCCAGAGGAAGTTGTCCCCCAGGGTCATAGTGCCAATAGCTACCTGCGACAGCTGGTCGATGAGGGCAGCAAGCGCCGCTGGCCTACTGGCACCCCCGAGCCTGTTCAGCAACGTATCGACAGGGAGTTGGAGCTGATTGAAGAACTAAACTACGAGTACTACTTCCTCACTGTTTACGACATTGTTGATTTCGCTCGCTCTCGGGACATTCTTTGCCAGGGTCGAGGCTCCGCCGCCAACTCTGTCGTCTGCTACTGCCTGGGCATTACCGAGGTATCTCCAGAGCAGATATCCCTTTTATTCGAGCGTTTTATCTCCAAGGAGCGCGACGAACCTCCTGATATCGACGTGGACTTTGAACACGAGCGGCGCGAAGAAGTCATTCAATACATTTACCGCAAATACAGTCGCCGACGTGCCGCTCTCGCCGCTACCCTTATCACCTACCGCTCACGCAGTGCTGTACGCGATGTAGGCAAGGCGCTGGGGCTGGACCCGGTATTCGTAGACGACCTGGCCAAATCGCTGGCCTGGTGGGATCGCACTGCCGACTTAAGCAAACGCTTTGAAGAGCAGGGCGTGGCAGGCCACAGCCAGCAGGCAGATTTATTCTACAACCTGGTGCAGCAAATTCTGGGTTTCCCCAGACACCTGTCCCAGCATGTAGGGGGTTTTGTTATTACCCGCAGCCCTATTTCTACACTGGTGCCGGTAGAGAATGCCAGCATGGCTGAGCGCACCGTTATTCAGTGGGATAAGGAAGATATCGAATCACTGGGACTGCTCAAGGTCGATATTCTTGCTCTGGGCATGCTCTCGGCCATCAGAAAAAGCCTGCAAATGGTACATCGCTATAACCCGGCGATTGCGACTGTCAGTGACATTCCCAAGGAAGACGCAGCTACTTACCAAATGCTGCAACAAGCCGACACCACCGGCGTATTCCAAATTGAATCGAGGGCACAAATGTCTATGCTGCCCAGACTCAAGCCAGAGTGTTTTTATGACCTGGTGATTCAAATCGCGATTGTCCGCCCAGGGCCTATACAGGGAGACATGGTGCACCCCTATTTGCGCCGTAAGCAGGGACTTGAGGTAATCACATATCCCTCGGAAGAAATAAAGGGCGTACTGGAAAGAACTCTTGGGGTGCCTATCTTCCAAGAACAGGTCATTCGCCTGGCCATGGTGGCAGCTGGTTTCTCCGGCGGAGAAGCAGACCAACTGCGCCGAGCCATTGCCAACTGGGGTCGCAACAGCAAGTTGCTTGGTTTTGAGCAAAAGCTCACTCAGGGCATGATAGAAAGAGGCTATGACGAGGACTTTGCCCGTCGCCTGTTTGACCAGATCAAGGGCTTTGCCGGTTACGGCTTTCCGGAATCACACTCTGCCAGTTTTGCCCTGCTGGCCTATATTTCCTCCTGGCTCAAGCGACACCACCCTGCTGCATTTTTTGCCGGCCTGCTAAACAGCCAACCCATGGGGTTTTATAGCGCATCACAGTTACTTCAGGACGCTCGCCGCCACGGCGTGGTTGCACTCCCCATAGACGTCAATCAAAGCGACTGGGACCACCAGTTACTGGATCAACACCGGGGCACCAACAAACCTGTTCGCCTTGGCCTGCGTCTGGTAAAAGGCTTGAGCCGAGGCGGTGCCCAGCGCGTCGTTGAAGGGCGCCAGCAATCTCCCTTTCGTCAAATCAGCGACCTGCGTCGCAGAGCCCAACTGGACAAACGTGATATGGAGGCATTGGCGGACGCAGACGCCCTGGTTTCCCTAAGCGGCCATCGCCATCAGTCTCAATGGCAAATTATGGCGCTTGAAGAGGCACGCCCTTTATTACAGGACGAGCAATTTCAAAACGCGCACTATTTCAATGACAAGGTACAACTATCCGCCCCAGCCGTTGCTGAAGAAGTATTGTCCGACTATCGCGCCACTGGCCTCACCCTGCGCGCTCATCCGCTAAGCCTGCTACGCGACCAGGCACCCTTCAACCGCTGTAAGAAGCAGGTAGATTTGCCACATTTGGGCAATCACCGCTTTGTACGCATCGCCGGACTGGTGACCTGCCGCCAACGCCCGGGCAGTGCCTCGGGCGTACTATTCCTCACTCTCGAGGATGAAACCGGCAATAGTAATGTCGTGGTCTGGCAACGTACCCAGCAGCACTTTCGCCAGGCGCTGATGTCGGCCCAGTTATTACTGGTCACTGGCACTGTCGAGACAAAAGATAACGTCACCCATGTTATCGCTGGCGCACTCTACGACTACACCAGTGAACTGGACAACCTGCGGGTGAAGTCGAGAAACTTTCATTGATCCGGCTCTCAAAAACAACCGCTTAATATTCAACCAGCTCTATTTCGATGCCCTACCCTGCTAACAAGACTTAATGCGACTAAACGTTAATCAGCGCTTGCGAGCTTGACCTGCTGTTCTAAAATATAGTCTGGAAGAAATCTAGACTCCGAAGGAAACAACATGCACATTGCCAAATACCTGATCGCCGCCACCGCACTGGTCGCCGCGACCACAGCACAGTCCCAGGTACCGCCACCAGCGGATGTTGGCGCCCTATCCAAAGTCTACCCCGGTTCAACTTACTCGCCATACGCAGGCCAAGATTTCGCTAATGATGTCTACTGGGGCGATACTCACCTGCATACCGATATGTCTATGGACGCAGGTGCCTTCGGCAATCGCCTTGACCTGAATGCTGCCTACCGGTTTGCCCGTGGCGAAGAAGTACAGTCCACTACCGCAGGGCCCGTGCGCCTGTCACGGCCTCTCGATTTCCTGGTGATTGCTGATCACTCTGACAACATGGGATTTTTCCCCGATATGCTGTCGGGAGCTCCCCACATCCTGTCCAATCCAACGGGTAAAGATTGGTACAACCGAATTAAGGCAGGCAAAGGCGTAGGAGTTGCGTTGGAATTGATTGGCCTGTTTTCACAGGGCCAGTTCGACCCTGAACTTGTTTACACCCCCGATTCAGAGCCCTACAAAGACGCCTGGGCGCGAACTGTAGAAGCAGCAGAACGTTTCAACGAACCGGGCCGGTTTACTGCCTTCATTGGCTATGAGTGGACCTCGTTAGTCAAAGGCGGAAACATGCACCGAGTCGTCATCTACCGTGACGGAGCCGACAAAGGCGGCCAAATGGTGCCCTACACCACCATTGAGCCTCAGGGCAGCGCCAACCCGATGGACTTGTGGAAATGGCTCGCAAATTTCGAAGAGAAAACCGGCGGCGACGTTCTGGCGATTGCCCACAATGGCAACCTCTCCAATGGCATTATGTTCCCAATGCAAGCTCAATATGATGGCAGGCGTTTGGACGCTAAGTACGTCGAGCAAAGATCCAAGTGGGAACCACTCTACGAAGCCACCCAAATCAAGGGAGATGGCGAAACTCACCCCCTACTCTCTCCAGATGACGAGTTTGCCGATTATGAAACCTGGGACATTGGCAACCTGGATGTATCGGAAGCGAAAGAAGACGCTATGCTGGCCTCAGAATACGCCAGGGAAGCGCTCAAGCGGGGCCTGCTCATCGAAGACAAGCTGGGCACCAACCCCTACAAATTTGGCATGATCGGTTCTACCGATAGCCACACCTCGCTCGCAACGGCGCAGGAAGACAACTTCTTCGGCAAGCACTCGGGCGCCGAGCCTAGCCCAGAGCGAATGGCTCACCCCTTTATGGCTACCGAACGCGGTTCCATCATGGGATGGCAGCAGGTCGCTTCAGGCTTAGCGGCGGTTTGGGCCAAGGAGAATACCCGGGCTGCGATTTTTGATGCTATGGAGCGAAAAGAAACCTACGCCACTACCGGCAGTCGAATGCGAGTCCGTCTTTTCGGTGGCTGGAACTTTACGCTTGCAGACATGAATAACCGTCAGCTGGCTTTTACCGGCTACAGTAAGGGAGTTCCCATGGGAGGCGACCTGCCTTCGCGGGGCGAGAAGAGTAAGTCAGCTCCCAGCTTTATGGTATATGCCTTACGTGACCCAATCGGCGCAAATCTGGACCGCATCCAGATCGTAAAGTCCTGGCAGGATGGCAAAGAGACCAGGGAGAAGGTCTACAACGTCAGCTGGTCTGATGATCGTCAGGCAGGAGAAGATGGCAAGATACCCGCTGTTGGCAATACTGTGAACGCCAACACCGCATCGTGGACCAACACCATTGGTGCCCCTGAGCTGGGTACAGTCTGGACAGACCCTGACTTTAACCCGAAACAACGTGCGGTCTATTATGCCCGTGTTCTGGAGATACCCACCCCTCGCTGGTCAACCCACGACGCGGTACGTTTTGGTATCGACATTCCTGAAGGTGCTCCTGTTTCAACTCAGGAACGGGCCTACACTTCACCAATCTGGTACACCCCCTAGCAATCGGGAACAACGACAGGCAGTAAAACAAAAAAGCTCGGGGAAACCCGGTCTTTTTTGTAGCTTGACCACTGGCTAATCCCAGCCTTCGACCCCGGACATATCAGGCAGATGGTGTGCAATGCCCTTGTGACAATCGATACAAGTCTTTTCACCGTTGGCTAACGCTGTGGAGTGCTGTGTGGCAGCACGCTGACTCTGCCAAGTGAAATCCATGTACTCAAAATCGTGGCAATTGCGACATTCAAGAGAGTCGTTTGCTTTTAGCCGATTCCATTCACGCTCTGCCAGTTCACGGCGCTTGGCCACAAATTTTTCGCGCGTGTTAATGGTGCCAAATATCTTGCCCCAGACTTCTTTGGAAGCCTGCATCTTGCGCGCGATTTTATTTGTCCAGTCGTGAGGCACGTGACAGTCGGAGCACTTGGCCCTCACGCCAGAGCGGTTAGTAAAGTGAATCGTTGACTGTAGCTCCTCATAAACGTTTTCACGCATTTCATGACAGCCGGTACAGAAGGTCTCCGTATTAGTGAACTCCATCGCGGTGTTAAAGCCACCCCAGAAGATAACCCCCATAATGAACCCACCCAAGGTCAGAAAGCCCAGACTGTAATACTTACTTGGAGTGGAGATTGCTCGCCAGTAACGTTTAATTGTTTCTATCACCAGAAATGCCTCTATTTACGCGCCGCGCGCAGCAGGTCGTCAATGTCCTCAAACTCGTTATCCAACAGCGGATCTACGTCTATTTGCACGACGTGACACTGATTACAAAAATAACGTCGCGCGGAAATATCAGCGAGGAAATTTCCCTCTCGGTCCATGTAATGAGTGACGCTGACCATCGGTGCCTGGCTTTCCTCAGTACGCCTGCGGCTATGGCAAGACATACACTTATTGGCATTAGTATCGATCTGATAATTGTCGATTTTGTGGGGGACGGTCGGCGGCTGCATGGGGTAGGCACGCTTGCGCTTTACATCATCATTTTCCACTCGACTAATTTTTGGGGGATTCGGTTCGACATCCAGCGCTGCATCGCGAGTCGTAGCAACATTCTGTGCCAGTGCACCAGCGGTCAGTACAAGACCCAGCAAGACAGTAATTGTCATACGTGATTTCATGTTCTGCCTCCTATGCCTTGACGATCTTGACGGCGCATTTTTTGAAGTCCGTTTGCTTGGACAGCGGATCGGTGGCATCGAGGGTCACCTTGTTAATCAGCTGACTGGAATCAAACCAGGGCACGAATACCAGGCCTTTTGGCGGTTTGTTGCGCCCTCGCGTTTCCAATCGGGATCGGATTTCTCCGCGTCTGGATACCACTTTGACCTCGTCACCACGGCGCAACTTGCGTTTACGAGCATCATCGGGATGCATATAAACCAGCGCATTAGGCACGGCTTTGTGCAACTCCGGAACACGGCGAGTCATGGAGCCAGAGTGCCAGTGCTCAAGCACGCGGCCGGTAGACAACCAAAGGTCATATTCGTCACCTGGACTTTCGGCGGGTGGCTCATAGGGCAGCGCGAACACGACCGCCCTACCGTCGGGCTTACCGTAAAAATCGAAACCTTTACCTTCTTTTACGTAGGGGTCAGAGCCCTCCCGGAAACGCCATTTGGTCTCTTTGCCATCCACAACCGGCCAGCGCTTACCGCGCACCTGGTGATAAACATCGAAGTCGTCCAGATCATGAGCCTTGCCGCGGCCAAACATAGCGTACTCTTCGAATAAACCCTTTTGTAAATAGAAACCAAAGTCTTCGGCTTCATGATTGCTATAACCTTCCTCAATATCCGAGTTGGGGTAGCGATCTACCTGGCCATTGCGATACAGCACGTCATATAGGGTTTTGCCTTTGAATTCAGGATTAGCTGCCAGAATCTCCGCTGGCCAAACCTCGTCGGTAGTAAAGCGCTTGGAAAACTCGACCAATTGCCACAGGTCAGACCGAGCCTCTCCTGGAGCATCAACCATCTGGTGCCAGAATTGGGTGCGACGCTCGGCGTTACCATAAGCCCCCTCCTTCTCTACCCACATGGCGGTCGGCAAAATCAGGTCAGCCGCTTGAGCAGTGACCGTCGGATAGGCATCGGAAACGACAATAAAATTATCGGGATTGCGGTAACCCGGCAGCGTCTCCTCGTTGAGGTTGGGGGCGGCCTGTACATTGTTATTGACCTGCACCCAGTAGGCATTAATCTTGCCATCCTTTAAATCGCGGTTTTGCTGCACAGCGTGAGAGCCGACCCAATCAGGCACAATGCCCTCGGGCAGCTTCCAGTATTTTTCTGCAATTTTGCGGTGCTCAGGGTTATTGACCACCATGTCGGCTGGCAAGCGATGCGCGAAAGTCCCGACCTCACGCGCTGTCCCACAGGCTGAGGGCTGACCTGTCAGCGAAAAGGGACTATTACCTGGTTCGGATATTTTGCCCGTGAGCAGGTGCACGTTATAAAGCATGTTGTTTACCCACACTCCCCGAGTGTGCTGGTTAACGCCCATGGTCCACAATGACATCACTTTGGTGTTGGGATCTGCATACAACTCAGCCAACGCCTGCAGGCGCTCGAGTGAAACACCGGACAATTCAGCAACGTATTCTTCGTCGTAAGTGGATACGAATTCAGCAAATTCCTCGAAGTCAATCTCTTCGGAGCCACCACTACCAGAGTTGGCGGCTTTCGCTTCCAAAGGATGCTCCGGGCGCAGTCCGTAACCAATATCCGTTACGCCTTTGCGGAAATTAACGTGCTTACCGACAAAGTCCTTGTTCACTTTGCCTTCCCGAATTATGTAGTGGGCAATATAGTTTAGGATCGCCATATCAGTCTGTGGTGTGAAAATCATTGGCATATCAGCCAATTCAAACGACCGATGCTCGAAGGTTGAAAGCACTGCCACTTTCACACCAGGATTGCTGAGACGGCGATCAGTAATGCGGGTCCATAAGATGGGGTGCATTTCTGCCATATTGGAACCCCAGAGCACAAATGCATCGGCATTTTCCATATCGTCGTAACAGCCCATAGGCTCGTCAATACCGAATGTGCGCATGAAACCGCCCACCGCAGATGCCATGCAGTGGCGAGCATTAGGGTCAATGTTATTAGAGAGAAAACCCGCCTTCATTAATTTGGACGCAGCGTAGCCTTCCCAAACCGTCCATTGTCCGGAGCCAAACATGCCAATGCCACGCGGTCCTTTCTCTTTTAATGCTTTCTTGAATTTTTCTTCCATGACATCGAAGGCTTCATTCCAGCTAACCGGAGTGAACTCACCTTCTTTGTCATACTTGCCATTTTTCTTGCGCAGCAGGGGTTGGCGCAACCTGTCTTCACCGTAAAGAATTTTCGCCAGGAAATAACCCTTAACACAGGCCAGGCCCCGATTGACTTCAGAGTTAATGTCCCCGTGAGTGGCTACAACTCTATTATCTCGAGTCGCCACATTGATACTGCAGCCAGTGCCACAAAAGCGACAAGCCGCCTTGGACCACTTCAGTTGGGTATCAGAGGTAATAATATTCGTGGCTGCAGCCGTTGTCGTAATGCCTGCAGCAGCTGCGGCCGTAGCCACCGCGTTTGCCCTGATGAAATCTCGGCGGGTAGTGCTCATTCGTGACTCCCTGTTTCTAATTCCGTTTCGGTCTCGTCGTCGATTTGGTGGTAGACCAGCGCTACGCTAATCACCCCCGAAAGTGCTTCCAATGCACTAATGCGTTCCATGACTGCGCCCTCATTTGCGGTTTCAAGCAAAACCACAAGTTTTCCCGCTTCACTGTGTTGAGGGACGCTCGCATCGGGAAGAGCTTCGATAGCTGGGATAATGGTCGCGATAAGTTCAGGACGGCAGTGAACCACCAGGCTGGAGATATGCACGCCTCCGCCGGCAGTATCGCCTCTTAACAAGGCGCGTCTTGTTAAACGCATAGCGGTTAGCCCGGTGGGCCCAGAAGAATCTGGCTCATCCAAACGATGAATCCGTATCCGCCTACGATAGCAATAGAGAGTGCTGGTGCTAAAAACACACACAGCAAAATAAAGGAGCGAAACTCCGTTTTTTTATCGACTTCTTGCACCGGCTTCCCTGTCTTTAATCTTTGTGCTCTGAGGAGTATAGGCCTCCGTCATTCACAGGCAAACAAAAAACTCCCTTCAGGCATTGGAACCTTGATCTAAGACATGAAAAGCCCATTTATGCTCGGTTTACATTGCAGGGCTGACACTCTGGCCTCTGTTCCCGCCATATCAACTTACCGCTGGACAATTCGCTCAAAAAACGCCCATACCAGTTCGGCAGCGTCGGCCTCATGGCTGGTCGCGCCGAGAATCCTAGGGGCTGAATAGACTGGGTTGGGAAAGGTGTGACCACCCCCCACGATTGAAATCAGTGTCACTGGCATTTTATCGGTCTCAGCCCATTCTAAAATTTCAATGGCAGTACCGTCCTCAACATCTGTTTCTGGCCTGTTAACCCGTTCTCCAGCGTCGGCATACCCCGCCAATTTGGCCCAATAGTCCGCACTTGCCCGGGACGATTGCACGGCGCCCCGATTTTCACCAAAAACAACGACGTCTCCGCCTGCATAGGGGTTGATGGCGTCTTCTGTGCCTGTCAGCAGGACTATGGGAACCGGTTCACCCGCGGGTTTGCATTCAGAGTTATTTTCCACCGGGAGATTCGCCATCAACACCGCCGCCCCGGCCAGAAGGTCTGGAGCTTCGTATGCCAGGCGGTAGACCATATGACCACCGTTAGACATCCCCGCCACGAAAACCTGCTCTGGATCAATGTCGTACCGAGTTTTCATCTCAGCAATCAACCGGCGTACAAAACCGACATCATCGATTTTATTCAGGTTAGCTGCATAGGTTGCCGCAGCTCTGCAATCATTCCAGTGCCGTTCGAAACCCGTTGGGTAAACGACCACAAAACCCTCTCGCTCAGCGAGAACGTCAAAACTGTAATAGGAACCCGCTCGGGCCATCGCGCCATCGGAACCCGAACCCCTGAGAAAAATGAGAAGCGGCGCTTGCTGACCAAGCGACGCGGGGGCATAGGACAACCACTGTCGCTGCTGTCCATCGTGCTGTAAAACGCCGTTTTCGACGACACCTGGAAGTTCGGGCGGCGCGATTTCATCCCAACTTAGATACCAGTACCGTGCAAATGCTGCAGTGGCAACAATGACCACTGCGATAACAAGCAGTATCTTGAGCGCAAGTTTCATGGACTAGTTACAGGAGATCGCGCCCCTTGTTGGCAGCAATGCGCATGCGCAGAGCATTCAATTTGATAAAGCCCTCTGCATCAGCCTGATTATAGGCGCCTTCATCATCCTCGAAAGTCGCGATGCTTTCATCGAAAAGACTGTCTTCAGATCGACGGCCCGCAACAATGACGTTGCCCTTGTAAAGACGCAGCTTAACCACGCCATTGACCACTTGCTGCGACTCATCGATTGCGGCCTGCAGCATTTTACGCTCCGGGCTCCACCAATAGCCGTTGTAAATTATTTTGGCGTAACGCGGCATTAATTCGTCTTTGAGGTGAGTCACCTCACGATCCAGGGTGAGCGACTCTATAGCGCGGTGTGCCTTAAGCATAATAGTGCCCCCGGGGGTTTCATAGCAGCCGCGAGACTTCATACCCACGTAACGGTTCTCGACGATGTCGTCACGACCGATGCCATTGGCGCCACCGATTTTATTCAGCGTCTCAAGCACCGTCGCCGGGCTCATGGTCTCGCCATTAATAGCAACAATATCGCCCTTCTCATAAGTCAGCTCAATGTAGGTTGCTTCATCTGGCGCTGCCTCGGGGCTGACACTCCAGCGCCACATGTCTTCTTCAGGCTCCGCCCAGGGGTCTTCCAACAGATCGCCTTCGTAAGAGATATGCAGCAGATTCGCGTCCATCGAGTAAGGAGACTTTTTCTTGGCGTTGGCGAAATCGACAGGAATATCGTGCTCGGCGCAATAGTTCATCAATGATTCTCGGGAGCCAAGGTCCCATTCGCGCCACGGTGCAATAACCTGAATACCGGGCTTAAGCGCGTAGGCGCCCAGCTCGAAACGGACCTGGTCATTGCCCTTACCAGTGGCGCCGTGAGAAATAGCGCTAGCGCCGGTTTCATTGGCAATTTCAATCAGTCGCTTGGCGATCAGCGGGCGGGCAATTGAGGTACCCAGCAAGTACTCGCCCTCATAAACGGTGTTGGCACGGAACATAGGGAATACAAAGTCGCGCACAAACTCCTCACGCAGGTCGTCAATGTAAATTTCCTTAATGCCCATGGCTTCTGCTTTGGCGCGGGCTGGCTCTACTTCTTCACCCTGGCCGATATCCGCAGTAAATGTAACCACCTCGCAGTTGTAGGTGTCCTGCAGCCAGCGCACGATGACCGAGGTATCGAGGCCACCGGAATAAGCCAATACGACCTTGTTTACGTCTGACATGTTTCGCTCCGTTCAATCCTGCTTAAAAAGGTCGGCCATTCTACTGGAAGCGAGAGCGGAATTCATCGGTTCCTATCGATGCTGTTGCGGGTTTCTTGCCTTACTGGCTCGCTCCCGGGACATTAAGTTAGCCATTATTTAATCCCACAGCTCCCAGAGACCTGACCCAGCTGCACTTTTACGGTAGCATTCGCACTTCTGTACCCTGTAACAGGCTCCACGTGAACGAACTAACGATCACCCGCCCCGACGACTGGCACGTCCATCTGCGCGATGGCGCGGCACTAGAACAAACCTGTGCTGACATGGCTCGCTACTTTGGTCGTGTCATCGTAATGCCAAATCTGACACCCCCGGCAACCAGCGTGGCCCAGGCATTGACCTACCGCGACCGGATTACCGCAGCCATGAGCAATGCGCCCAGGCAGTTTGAGCCGCTAATGGTGCTTTACCTTACTGACCAGACCGATGCCGCTGAAATCAACCTGGCCGCAGCGTCTGACTTCGTGCATGGCGTGAAACTTTACCCAGCAGGCGCAACCACCAACTCTGATGCAGGTGTAGCCGAGCTGGACGGTCTGTTTCCGGTGCTTGCGGCTATGGAAGAGGCAGATTTACCGCTACTGGTTCACGGCGAAGTCACCGATCACCACATTGATATTTTCGACCGGGAAAAAGTATTTATCGACCGCCATCTCGAACCCATTGCAAAGCGCTTTCCTGGATTACGCATTGTGTTTGAACACATCACTACCCGCGATGCGGTGCAGTTTGTGCGTGAGGCAGGAAACAATGTTGCGGCAACTATAACCGCACACCACCTGATGTTTAACCGCAATGATATGCTGGTGGGTGGAATCCGCCCGCATTACTACTGCTTACCCATACTGAAGCGCAATGTGCACCAAAATGAACTGATGGAAGCAGCTAGCTCAGGCAATACGAAATTTTTCCTGGGCACCGACTCAGCACCCCATACGCGACAAAGTAAGGAATCCGGTTGTGGCTGTGCGGGGGTTTATACCGCCCACGCCGCCATTGAGTTTTACGCAGAAGTCTTTGATCAGCTGGGCGCACTGGACAAGCTGGAGGGGTTTGCCTCGCATTTTGGTGCCGATTTCTATCGCCTGCCGCGCAATAGCGATACTGTCACTCTGCGGAAAGAAGAGTGGCAAGTGCCGGCACAACTACCGCTGGGGAAAGACACGCTGACCCCCCTCGCTGCAGGTGAAACTATCGCCTGGAAGGTTATTTAAATGGTCGATTCCATGGCCGATGGCCCCCACCGAATCAGCGAACGGTTCCGCGGCTTTTTACCGGTCGTCATCGATATCGAGACAGGCGGCTTTAACGCCAGCACCGATGCTGTACTGGAAATTGCCGCAAGCCTGGTGCGAATGGACGAGGATGGCATGCTGGCTGTTCATCGCACCCTGGAATTTAATGTGAAACCCTTCGAAAGCGCCAACATTGAACAGTCGGCTTTGGACTTCACTGGCATCGACCCCTGGCACCCGTTCCGTGAAGCCGTGGACGAAGCCGATGCATTGGGTGAACTATTCAGAGCCATACGCAAAGAAATTCGCGAACAAGCTTGCAGTCGGGCCATACTCGTGGGGCACAACGCGCACTTTGATGCAGGCTTTGTTAACGCCGCAGTAGAGCGGTGCGATATTAAACGAAACCCCTTTCACCCGTTCTCGTTCTTCGACACTGCAACGCTGTCTGGTCTGGCCTATGGTCAAACAGTGCTAGCCAAAGCTTGCGCAGAGGCTGGCATCGACTTCAATAACGAACACGCTCACTCAGCCGCATACGATGCTGAGCGGACCGCTGAATTATTTTGCGAGATCGTTAATCGTTGGAAGGAGTGCGGCGGCTGGATGCCCAGTTTCGGTTAATCCTCGCCGCTGATCTGGTTGAGAATCAAGTCCAACTCGCTCATCACCTCGTCGATAGCATCCAGGCCCAGCAACTCGTATTTCAAATACTCCTCCAGAGGTAACAGCTGTATCAAGGCCCAGGCGACGTTCCAGGCATCGCCATAGTCCAACTGCAGGCCCATCTGCTGCACGTGGGGATGGCTTTCAAGACTCTGCAGTACGTCCAGCATCGGCTGCCATTTGGCCTCCATAGACACCGAAGCAGGATTATCTCGATAAACCACCTCTCCCAGAACCAAGCCATTGGATTGGGTTTCGGTTTCATAAAGATCGAAGCGCCCTTCTCCCTGGATAGTTATACCCAACAGGCCATTGGGCAGTTGATCCCAATCGACGATGCGAGCCAGGGTGCCCCAGTCGCCTAACTCTGAGGACGCGCGTCCTCGCCCTGCCACTTCTGAACCGCGGCGAATCCACACAATACCGAAAGGATCTCCGGTCTTCATACTACTGCGGACAAGATCAATATAGCGCTGCTCAAATATTTGCAGGGGCACTTTCCCGTGGGGCAGTAACACTCCTGACAGCGGAAACAGGGAAATAGTCGTCATTTAACATCATCACTTTTTGGTTGGCTCAAAATTTCCAGCTCGTCAAGAATGCGCAAGGCCTGCTCGCGAGTTTCTGCGCAGATACTGGTCTCCGCCTTAAAAGCATCACACAAAGCTGGCCGTCGGGAATCACCAAAAAGACGACAGCTCATCTGCTCATCCAGGTGCACACAAGCAACACCCGCTGGCTTGCCATGGGGCATACCGTAAAAGCCCTGATGAATCGAGGGAGCGATGCAGCAAGCGCCGCACTGAGTTCGGCACTCCACGCTTGCGCTTACTCCTGCTCAGGGCCCAATGGCTTGAATAGGATGATCATCAGCGGCAGCAACAATAGCGCACCAAGCACAGCAGCCACCATCGCCAATACCGTTAACAACCCAAAGTAAATGCTGGGATTGAAGTTGGAGAGTGTCAGCGTGCAAAAGCCAATCACCACGGTCAGAGTGGTGTAATACATCGCTCGACCGATGGAGCTATGGCAGCGATACATGGCGGCGCGGTAATTCCTGTCTACCTGGAACTCTCGCATATAACGATGCACATAATGGATACAGTCATCGACCCCGATACCCACCACAATGGCGGCGATAGTAATTGTCATAATATCCAGCGGTATGCCCAGCAAACCCATCACTCCCAATACCAACGCTGCGGCTAGCACATTAGGCGCGAGCGCGATAAATGACAGGGACAGGGAGCGAAAAAGTATCAGGAACATCAATAGAATCGCTGAAAAAACCGCCCCCAGAGTCAGAATCTGCGAGCGAAAGAGACTCTGCAACACGTTGTTGTAGAGCACCAGCATGCCAGTGAACTGTATTTGTTCCTCGGCGAAACCCATTTGCGTAGTGAGATGATTGCGCAAGTCCGTCAAAAATTCATCGCGGCGCAAATTTTCACTGGTTTCCTTAACTCGCACTGTAACGCGGGCCTGTTCATTCTCCGGATAAAAATATGGGTCGACCATCATGCCCTTGATGTCGTCAGGCAGGCTCTTCTGCACCAGTGCCAGCTCGACGCTGCCGATATCATCACCGAGAAGGTTCTTGACCACGGTGAACACCGTCGACAACGACAGCACCTTACCCGTTTCCGGCAGCGAATCTACGTAGTTATGAACCGCATCCAGTTCTCGCATGCCCTCCAGACTGAACCAGTAGCTGGGCTGGAAGTCTTCGCCGCCTGAATCGGAAAAACTATCGAAGTCGTCGCTAAATTCGTCATCCCAGTCATCGCCGGGGTCTTCCCCTGAGCTGGCAAAATCATCTAACTCCTCGGCAAACGGATCATCCACGTCCACCGGCGCGGCATCCTCTGCTGCCACCATCGGCGCCAGGCCCGGCAGCGGCTGATCCATATCGGGTGGGGATATGACAATGTCCAGCGGGATAGTGCCGCCCAGCTTGGAGTCCAACAGCTCCATGCCCTGATAGATTTCAGTGGAGTGATGAAAATAATCGATAAACCGGTTCTCTACCTGCAGTCGACTAACGCCGAGGATGATCAGCAATGAGACTGCGCCGGTCACTCCCAGAATTGCCGCACCGCGCTTATCGGTTATTTTGGCAAACCAGGCGGTAAGGGTAGGGTCGGCACCCGTGTGATGGTGCGGCCGGCCCTCGGGCCAAACCAGCATCATGCAGGGCACCACGATAAAAGATAGCAACAGCGCGACGGATATCCCCACCGTCATCATCCAACCAAAATCGATCACCGGCTGAATACCGGAAACCACCAGCGAAACAAACGCCACAATAGTTGTAATACCAGTGTAAAAACACGGTACCGCCATCAGCTGTACTGTGCGCAATACGCGCTCATACAAGTCACCATCGGGCTGCTCCGCGTGCAGTTCCCGGTAACGCACCACCAGGTGAATACAGATTGCCAGCGTGATGATTAGCAACACCGCAACAAAGTTGGAGGAAATCACAGTCATACGCCAGTCCAGCGCACCCAGTAAACCCAGCATGACCACCACCGTAGAACTGCAAGTCACCAGCGGTATCGCCACCCAACGTACGCGGCGGAAAATAATTGCCAACACCACCAGCATAATGCCAAGGATGGCGCCACCAAAGGTCACCAGGTCGCTGCGTACAAAGCTCACCATATCGGCGGCGATCATGGGCACTCCTCCCACGAAAAGCCGTGCATATTGGCTGTAATTTGCTGCAACTTCGCGAACCGCTTCAACCAGATTGCTCTGCGCCTCGAGTGTCATTGCTGTGTGAGCTTTAAACGCCTGCTCCGTGCTGGCCAGTTCTTTTGCTTCTTCGCCGCTCAGCCCCTGCTCGTCGCTCTTGATACGCAGAGCCTCGCGGTCTGCAAGCAGATCAAAATAACGTTCGTCTCGCTGTAAATTTATCTGCACTGCAGTGACATCGCCATCGCGACTGGCAAGCAGGTCAGCATAAATCGGGCTGGTGGTCAGCTCGGTAAATACCAGTTCTCGGTCAATATCCGCCTGCTTCAGGCTGGGCAGTGGTTCAGAAGAGGTAATATCTGAAAGCCCAACCCTGGGGCTCTCTAACAGCGGCACATCCCACACCGTCACCACCGATGACACACCTTCGAGCTGGCGCAGCTCATCTGCCATGGCTTTGAGCGGCAGCAAGGACGCATCAGCCAGCAATGGCCCGCCAGACTGCCAGGTGATCAGTAAAAAGTCCTCTGATGAAAAACGGCCGCTGACCTCTCGATAAATTTCAAGAGACGGATCGCCCTGAAGCATCAAGGAATCCGCCGAGGCATCGAGTTTTATCTTGGGTATCTGGGTCGCAAAGCCAGCCACCAGCAGGGCAACCATGAACAGCGAAAGCCATGGGGCACGCAATACCAGTTGTTCATACAGTGAACTCAGGAACGGTCTCACGCCATGACCTCCATAGCTGCCAAAATTTTATCGTGAATGCCGCCGAAACTACCATTACTCATGATCACCACCTGGTCTCCCGTTTGCACCTCGCTGATGACGTCAGCCACCAGTTCATCAATATCGCTAGCAAGGGTCGCCACCGAACTCTTATCCACCACGTCCTGTAAGGACCACTCCATCCCCTCTGGCTGAAACCAGTAAACCCTATCGGCATCCCGGGTCGACTCAGCCAGCCGGGCCCTATGCTCACCCATGCGCATAGTATTGGATCGCGGTTCTATCAACGCGATCAACCGGCCACTCTCACCGCGCGCCCGCAGACCTTGCAACGTCGTCGCTATAGCAGTGGGATGATGCGCAAAATCATCGTAGACGGCTACACCCGCAACTTTACCCAGTAGCTCGAGACGTCGTTTCACGCCACGAAACTCCGCCAGCGCCTCAGCCGAAACCCGGGGTAGCACACCCACATGATGAGCAGCTGCCATTGCGGCGAGCGCGTTCTCAACATTGTGAAGGCCACAGTGGCTCCAGCGCACCAGGGCTGGATCACCCCCGCCAAAGCTAACCTCGAAAACTGAGCCGTCGTTTTCTATCAGCTCAGCATTCCAGTGGCCCGCACCGGCGATAGAGGTTGCGCACATTTCGCTCCAACAACCCTGCGCCAGGGTCTCGTCGATGCTGGCAGTAGCGCGGGGGTACACGATCTTTCCGTCGGAAGGAACGGTACGCACAAGGTGATGAAACTGACGTTGAATTGCCGCTATATCGGGAAAAATATCCGCGTGGTCGAACTCCAGGTTATTGATCACCAACGTACGAGGACGGTAATGGACAAACTTGGAACGCTTATCAAAAAAAGCAGTGTCGTATTCGTCGGCCTCGACCACAAAAAAATCTGTGCTCCCGGTACGGGCAGAAAGACCAAAATCGGCAGGGACGCCACCAATCAAAAAACCCGGTGCCATGCCGGCATATTCCAGAATCCAGGCCAGCATGGAGCTGGTCGTGGTTTTGCCATGGGTACCGGAAGCCGCCAACACCCACTTACCTGCGAGCACATTCTCTGCCAGCCACTGTGGGCCCGATGTGTAGTTAAGCCCTGAGTTCAGCATATATTCTACTGCTGGATTACCCCGGGCCAGGGCATTGCCAACCACCACGCAGTCGGGAGCAGGTTGCAAGTGCTCGGCCTTGTAGCCTTCCATCAGGCTAATACCTGCTGATTCCAACTGGGTGCTCATCGGTGGATAAACATTGGCGTCGGAGCCTGTCACTGTAAATCCTTGTTCCCGAGCCAACAGGGCAATACCGCCCATGAAGGTGCCGCAGATTCCCAGGATATGAATATGGCCTTTCAAAAAAGCTTCTCCTTTAACTAGCCGCCAATGGTATCACTTTGCCACTCGTGTTGACGCAATTGGGGCCAATACGTTCCATCTACGATGCGATATGCCGTATGATTGCGCCAACACAAACCCAGCCTGTGCGATGGCCGCACTCGCCAAAAGGGAAACCGCAAATGCCAAAGAAGAATGCCTTCTACGCCCAGTCGGGTGGAGTCACATCTGTGATCAACGCCTCGGCCTGTGGCGTCATTGAAACAGCTCGCAAACACAAGTCAGAAATTGGCAAAGTCTATGCCGGGCGCAATGGCATTATCGGCGCTCTACGCGAGGAATTGATCGACACCAGCAAGGAGAGCCGCTCTGCTATCCACGGCTTGCTCACCACCCCCTCGGGGGCGTTTGGCTCCTGCAGGCATAAGATGAAGACTATTGAAGAGAATCGCGCCGAGTACGAACGCCTGATTGAAGTCTTCAAAGCCCATAACATCGGCTACTTTTTATACAATGGCGGTGGTGACTCTGCAGATACATGCCTCAAGGTGTCCCAGCTAAGCGAAGCTATGGGCTACCCGCTGCAAGCTATTCACATACCTAAAACCATCGACAACGATTTGCCGCACACCGATAACTGTCCTGGCTTCGGCTCGGTGGCCAAGTACATCGCCATTTCCACTCGAGAGGCGGCCCTGGATGTAGCGTCCATGTGCGAAAGCTCTACCAAGGTATTTATTCTCGAAGTCATGGGACGCCACGCCGGTTGGATTGCGGCATCCGGCGGTCTTGC
This sequence comes from Candidatus Seongchinamella marina, assembly GCF_026262685.1. Taxonomy (NCBI): domain Bacteria; kingdom Pseudomonadati; phylum Pseudomonadota; class Gammaproteobacteria; order Cellvibrionales; family Halieaceae; genus Seongchinamella; species Candidatus Seongchinamella marina. The sequence continues at coordinate 147,543 of NZ_SHNP01000005.1, read as the reverse complement.
GGCTGAACAGGATGGAGACGCCCCACACATTATTCTATTCCCTGAAATTGCCTTTAACCGGGAAAAATTCCTGGCTAAGGTAAAGCGCACCGTCAAGAAAAACGGGTACTGCGTTATTATCGCCTCGGAAGGCGCGCAATATAAGGATGGCAGCTTCCTTGCGGAATCAGGACTCAAAGATGCCTTTGGTCACAGTCAATTGGGCGGTCTTGCACCCAACCTGGCCCAAATGATAAAGGATGAGCATGGCTACAAGTACCATTGGGCCGTCGCCGACTACCTGCAACGCGCGGCGCGCCATATTGCCTCCCAAACTGACCTGGACCAGGCCTATGCAGTCGGTGAGGCAGCTGTTGAAATGGCGCTAGAGGGAAAAAACTCAGTCATGCCCTGTATCGTGCGCGGCAACGGCAAACGCTACCGCTGGAGTATTGGCGAGGCCCCCCTGGATGAAGTGGCCAACGTAGAGAAGATGATGCCACGCAGTTTCATCACCCGGGATGGGTTTAACATCACACAAGCGGCGAGGGAGTACCTGGAGCCACTAATTCAGGGAGAGGCATACCCGGAGTATAAAAACGGCATGCCCAAGTACGTACGCCTGAAAAATCAGCTGGTGCCAAAAAAGCTCGCAAAAGGTTTTAAAGTCTAGCTCTGCTCGCGTTCAACGCTTTTTTAATAGCTCGTCCGGAAGCGCTCACACCAGCTGCATCTGCGGCGTTACGGCGATAAGCAGGGCAGGTTTTTTGGGTTATCGATAGCGTGAAAAGTTCGACTTAGAGAGAGCGGATTTTGCCTATCAATCACTGTACAATGCGCGCCTCCATTCTGAGGCAACTACTAAGGAACTAGCATGTACAGCAACCGCGACTTCAACCGCTGGCGACGCCATCCATGGCACGGCCTGCACATTCGCGCCGACGAGGCCCCTGAAGACGTTCTCCAGGTTTACATCGAAATGACTCCAGACGACGTGGTCAAGTACGAGTTGGATAAGGCATCCGGGTTCCTGATGGTTGACCGTCCACAACGCACCACTTCCAGCCCCCCGGCCTTATATGGATTTCTGCCGCGCACCTACTGCGCCGAAGAAGTCGCCAAAATGTGTCCCTCTGTGGAAGTCGCTGACGGTGACCCACTGGATATCTGCGTATTCTCCGAGCGACACATTACCCGCGCTGACATCGTGCTCAATGCCCGTGTAGTAGGCGGCATTCAGATGATCGACGATGGCGAAGCCGACGATAAAATCATCGCTGTTCTGGAAGGTGACAATATCTGGGGCGACGTTAAAGACATCTCCGACCTGCCCAGCATCAAAACCGAGCGACTGCAGCACTACTTCTCGACTTACAAGATGATTCCGGGCAAGGACATTGAGATTTGCGTGGACCATGTTTATGGCCGCGATGAAGCTCTGCGCGTTATCGCTGCAGCCGAGAAAGATTACTGGAATCACTATGGCCACCTGCACGAGCAGGCCAAAGCCAAGGAATAAGCCCTCCGGTCCCGGTGCGCCAGCGCCGGGACTCATTGCTACCTAGAACATCGAACACCAACCCTTCGGCACTTTGACATAGCTGTCAATAATTGCCTCCAGATCCTTTGCTATCTCCTCGCGCAGCAACAACTCGTCACCCCAACACTGCTGCAAGGTGGAGGCATCCAGCACAGTTTCCAAACCCTCGGATATCGGTGCAAAACTGAGATGCCAGCGTTCGACCGCAACCCCGCCATGGTCTTCTGCATAGGGACGAAAGAAGCCATGTGACTGGGCCGCATTCATACGTCGATCTAACCAGCGATGCAGCGGGTCAAAAATCGCGCCGGGAGCAACCTCCTCTGGGCTGAGTTGGAGCTGGTAAGCGGCAGGCATCGCAGCCGCATCGTAGACATCAATATCCGTGCCCCAATGATGACGGGACGCACCCGGTAAGGCAGAAAAACGCAAAATTGCGGCGAGCTTCTCCATCGAATTCAGGGCATTCATATCCACCACCTGCCCTCTCTCATCATGCACCGGTCGCTGGCAACAAGCCTTGCCGTTGAAAATCGCCAACTGCCTGTCATAGGAACGAAAACTGCTTGCGATAGCGAGCTCAAAGCCCGCGGCACTAGCATCTTGCTGCAACAGCGCGAAGGCTGCAGCGGCCTCAGGATGAAGCCGATGTCCATTTGCCAGTGTGACCAGGTGCGACTCCACCTGGCCGGTCAATTGGGCTGCGGTAAGAAGTTTACTCACTGGGATCAACACTGAAGGGCAAGGGACGGTTCATTATAATACCCTCGGGGGTGACGTTCGCTCTCCAGGCCAACACCTCTACTCCCTGTTCTATCACTTCAAGCAAGGTATCCCTGTAGCGAGAATCTATTTGACCGGCAGCACTCACCCGGTTTATCCCCTCATGCAGGCCACAAAAAAACATGACCGCCCTGGTTGTCTCGTCGCGAATCGCAGCCAGTTCGCGTAAGTGTTTGCGGCCGCGATCGCTGACCGCGTCGGGAAAAAGGCCCTGCCCATCGTCCTGGCAAAGCGTCACTGACTTCACCTCTACAAAAACCCTGCCATCGGGTCCTTCCAGCAACAGATCGGCCCTACTGTTCTGGCCGTACTTCACCTCACTTCGAATGTTCGGATAAGCCTCGAGCCCGGGTACCAGACCAGCTTCAATACCCGCTTTAACAATTTTGTTGGCCCGGGCAGAGTGGATGCATGCCATACCAGTGGAAGTGTGGACCAGCTCCCAGGTGTGGGGGTACTTGCGCGTTTTGGATGAAGAGGTTGAAAGCCAGACTTCAGATCCGGGCTCAGCACATCCGGTCATTGCGCCGGTATTCGGGCAGTGCACCGTAATCTCCCGACCATCCGCAAGCTCCACGTCTGCCAGGAAGCGCTTGTAGCGGCGCAACAGTCGCCCCTTGATCAGGTCACTCACCGAAAGCCCTTAGCCCGTCTGGCCCAACTACCTTTGCCAAGCGCTCCACCGCAATTTCCAGCCGCTCCATGGAGGTCGTATATGAGAAGCGTAAATGTTCTCGCGCACGATGGTGACCGAAGTCCAGTCCGGGGGTCACTGCCACTCCGTGCTGTTCCAGCAGGTTCATGCAAAAAGCCTGGCTATCCGAGGTAAAACGGCTGGCATCGGCGTAAATATAGAACGCCCCCTGTGGCGCACAGGGCACCCCAAAACCCAGTTCCTGCAAGGCCGGCAGCAAATAGTCCCTGCGCTGACGAAAAGTGTCACGGCGTTCGTCTAAAATGGCCCGGGTAGCGGGCTCAAACCCCGCCAGTGCGGCATACTGAGCCATCGTAGACATGGAGATAAATAGATTCTGGGCCAGTTTTTCCATTTCGGCCACTGCATCCTCAGGTGCCACCAACCAACCCAGACGCCATCCTGTCATACCGAAGTATTTAGAAAAGCTGTTAATCACGAAGGCGTCAGGATCAACTGACAATACCGAGGGGGTAGCTGCATCAAAGCCCAATCCGTGATAAATCTCGTCGACCACGAGGTATCCTCGACGGGCCTTGACCGCACGGGACAAATCACTCAGTTCATCCATGGACAGCACCGTGCCCGTGGGGTTGGCAGGCGAAGCCGCCATCACCCCCACCGTGTTGGGCTGCCAATGCGTTTCAATTAATCGTGAGTTGAGCTGGTAGCGAGTATCGGCGTCTACCGGCACCAATTGCCCCCGACCCTCCACCAAGCGCAGAAAATGCCTGTTGCAGGGGTAACCAGGGTCAGCCATTAGCATGCCGTCCCCGGGATTCATCAGCAGTGCAGAGATCAGGAGTAAAGCACCGGAAGCGCCCGGAGTGACCATAATCCGGGATGGTGCAATGTCGAGATTGTACTCACTGGCATAGAAATCAGAGATAGCCCGACGTAACTCGGGAATGCCTGCGGCTCCCGTGTAGTAGGTCTCGCCGCGCGCCAGCGACGCTCGTCCCGCCTCGACAATGGGCGCTGCAGTGGCAAAATCAGGCTCCCCGGCGGCCAGATGCACAATATCGCGCCCTTGGGCCTGCAATGCCGTCGCGCGCTGCAATACCTCTACCACTCGGAAGGGCTCTATCTCAGCAACTCGCTGCGCGTAGCGGCGTGGAAATTGCATCTCGGGCATATCGGATCCTGAAAACTTCAATCCGACATTCTAGCAACAGCCGACTCAAAGAGAGAAGCTTCTGCAACATTCTGTGCAAATGCTTGCTGAAAACGGTGGCATAGCTGAAGTGAATCTGGTAGTTTCACCGCCCTTGGTCGGAGGGGCCCTTTGCTCCACCCGCCAAGACACTGTGAGTATTGTTCCGATTGTTTTACCGTATGGAAAACACCATGCCTAGAGCAGCAAAAAAATCAGCCGATAAAGCAGCTTCCACGGATTTCAAAAACTTCGTGCCCTACAAGCCCAAAAAGGGCGAAGAGTACATGAATGAGAAACAACGTGAGCACTTTAAAGGCATCCTGCTAATCTGGAAAGCAGAGCTTATGCAGGAAGTGGATCGCACTGTGACCCACATGAAAGACGAGGCCGCCAACTTCCCGGATCCCGCTGATCGCGCGACCCAGGAGGAAGAGTTCAGCCTGGAATTGCGTACCCGTGACCGCGAGCGTAAATTGATCAAGAAGATCGATTCGACGATTGAGCGTGTCGAGCATGATGATTACGGATTCTGCGACGCTTGCGGCGTGGAAATCGGCATCAAGCGCCTGGAAGCGCGCCCAACGGCCAACCTGTGCATCGATTGCAAAACACTCGATGAGATCAAGGAAAGGCAGGAAATGGGCTAAGGCTCCTTGCCTGCAACGACCAGCACCTACCGGGGGCGTTTTGCGCCCTCACCCACCGGGCCTCTCCACCTAGGATCCCTGATCGCCGCTGTCGCGAGTTATCTCGATGCCCGTCACAACGAGGGGAGTTGGCTGGTGCGTATGGAAGACCTGGATCCCCCCAGAGAAGAACCCGGCGCTGCCGCAGATATTCTGCAAAGTTTGCTGGACCATGGCCTGCAGTGGGACGAAGAGGTGCTCTGGCAGAGTCGGCGTGGCGATGCCTACAACAACGCGCTTTTGCAATTAGACAACCAGCAGCAACTGTTTCGATGCGATTGCACTCGAGCAATACTGGGTCCGGGCGGAGCTTGCGGCGGGCGATGTTGGCCACGTCAGGCACAGGTGGGCAAACCTTGCGCCTTGCGCGTGAAAGTGGCAGAAGACACTACTATCGATTTCCAGGATCGTTTACAGGGACAACAACAGGAGTACCTGGGCAGCGAACTACCCGACTTCATCCTGCACCGCAAAGACGACCTCTTCGCCTACCAGCTGGCTGTGGTTGTCGACGATGCAGTTCAGAGGATTACCCACATCGTGCGCGGCTGTGACCTCTTGGACTCGACCGGACGACAAATCTACTTGCAACAGCAACTTCAGCTGCTACAACCCCAGTACTGCCATATACCGGTGATTACCAATGATCAGGGGCAGAAGCTCAGCAAACAAAATCACGCCCCTGCCCTGCAGGTCAAAGAGGCCGCGACCAACCTCCGCCGAGCGCTGGCTTTTCTGCAGCAAACAGCGCCGCCACAAACGCTTAATCATTGCGCCGAAATCTTACAGTTCGCCACCCGGCAATGGTCTGTGAGCAATATCCCCGCCGCTATGGGCATTGCTGCTCAACCGAGCTAAACAAACCGCGCACTTTACCCTGCCCGGGTGCTTCAGTAGTATCGGCTGTCTCAAGACCTGACGGACCCTTCAACATGTATGTCAACCGTATCCTGGTGCTTGGCATTGTGCTCGCCCTGATGGCCTTCCCTTTGCTCGCAGACTGGCTCACCTCTGATTACAGCGCATGGTACAGGCCCTATGCTATATGGGTACTAATCATCGCTTTCACCTGGTGGGCATACCGTTCTAGGCACCCGGATGAGCTTTAGCCTCACTCAAATCCTCCTGGCTGTCGCCTTTTACCTGTCGGGACTATTCGCTGTTGCTCTGTTGGCTGATCGCGGCATCATTCCCAGGCGCATCACTCATCACCCGGCTACCTATGTCCTTTCCCTGGGTGTCTTCGCCGGTGCCATGGCCAGTAATGGTGTGATTGAAGTCGCTGCGCGCTATGGCTACAACTTCCTGCTCTACTACGCGGGTGTTGGTTTGGCGTTTGTGCTCGCGGCAATACTCTTGATTCCCTTGTTGCGATTGTCACGGGTTTACCAACTGGCCTCGCTCGCCGACATGTTGACCTTTCGCTTTCGCAGCCCCCGGGTCGGTGCGGCGATCACCATCGCTATGTGCCTGGCAATGTTGCCCATGCTGGCCCTGCAAATACAGGCTATAGGAGACAGTGTTCACATTCTCGCGGGACACAATCGCGAAGTGGAGGGACAGGGCTTTCACCACCAGGGCGTGGCTCTGCTGACCTGCCTGATCATCATTATCTTCGCTATTTTGTTTGGCACTCGCCATGTCTCACCACAGGACCGCAATACTGGGCTGGTCACGGCCATGGCATTTGAATCTCTGGTCAAACTCGGCGCCATGAGCCTGTTGATGCTGGTAGCAATTTACCAGGTGTTCGACGGGCCGGCAGACATACAGCAATGGCTTGCCCAATACCCACCGGCCAAGGCCCAAATGACGCAGAGGGTGTCTCTAGACATTGCTCACGCGATACTGGTGGTATTTTTTGCCGGGGCTGTGTGCATGCCGCACATCTTTCATATGCTCTTTGCCGAGAACACTGAAAGCGAAGATTTGCGTCGGGCAACCTGGGGCATGCCTCTTTACCTGCTGCTGCTGAGCTTGCCGGTGCTGCCGCTGGCATGGGCCTGGATGCGGGTGGGTGAGGACCTGCCTATGGCCTATGCGGGTCTCTCAATGGGCCTTAGCCTGAAGTCCACACCCGTTGCCGTAGCCGCTTTTGTCGCCACGCTCTCAGCCTCCAGCGCCACCATCGTGGTCACCACCTTAGCGCTGGCCAACATGTGTCTCAACCATCTGGTACTTCCTTCTCGAATACTGAACCTGGGCCAGGGTGGCGATATTTACAGCAACCTGAGATGGCTGCGCAGAGTGCTAATCGCGGTGCTGATTTTGGCTGGCTATCTTTTCTATATCGGCCTGAACGGTCGCCAAAGCCTGGTAGAGCTGGCGTTTGTGGCATTCTCAGGCACCCTGCAGTTCCTGCCTGGGCTGGTGGCCACACCTTACTGGCCGAATGCCAACCGCAAGGGGCTGCTCGCCGGACTTTGGTGCGGATTGGGCTTCTGGTTTTTCACCGTGATGCTGCCAGCAACCCGCGGATACGTTCCGGAAATTGCACAACTGTTCGACTCATTGTTCGGTGACAGCAACTTCTGGGCTCTGGCAACAATGCTCGCATTGGCAATAAATACCGCTCTGTTTGTCGGCATCTCACTCTTGAGTCGTGCCACCGAAGAGGAATTGGTCGCCGCTGAAATTTGTTCCATGGATGACCTTTCTCGTCCTATTCGCCAAACACTGCCTGTGGGCAGTGCTAAAGAGTTTGCCGAGAAACTGACCCCCGCACTCGGCGAACGGACGGCACGCTCAGAGATCGACCGCGCCCTGACCCAGCTACAATTTAATGGCAGCGAGACCCGACCGTACGCTCTGCGTCGCCTGCGCAGGCGCGTGGAAGCAAACCTTTCCGGACTATTGGGTCCAGCGGTGGCCCACAATATTATTGAACGCTGCATCCCATTGAAGGCCGGCGGCACCGAGGACATCAACCTCATTGAACGCAGCCTGGACGCGCCTGATATTAAGTTTACCGGCCTGGCAGCAGACCTGGATGCCTTACGTCGGCGCTATCGAGAAACCCTGGACACTCTGCCGGTAGGTATTTGCTCACTGGGCGCCGACGGCGAACTGCTGATGTGGAATCGCAGCATGCGAGACCTCACCGAGGTGGCCGCCGAAGATGTATTGGGTTCATTGTTGTCCGCCTTGCCTGAGCCATGGCGAGCACTGCTGAAAAATTTTCACGACGAGAGCAGTGGCATCATTCTCAAAGCCGAGGTGACCACCGACGCCGCAAACCCCCGCTGGGCCAGCCTCCACAAAACTGTCACGGCTGATGGTGACACTATTATTCTGGTGGAAGATATCAGTGCGATGGAGGTCATGGAGGAAGAGTTGCTGCACAACGAGCGACTGGCATCCATTGGTCGCCTGGCAGCCGGGGTGGCGCACGAAATCGGCAACCCGGTAACTGGCATTGCCTGCCTGGCACAGAACCTGGCGTATGCCGAGGACCCTGCTGAAGTCGCCCTCACCGCTCAGGATATTCTGAAGCAAACAGATCGCGTTACCCGCATCGTCGAATCGCTTGTCAATTTCTCTCACATAGGCTCCAGCGCGCAAGGTTTGCAACTGGCACCCTGCAACCTGGCAGACTGTATCGACGAATCCATTCACCTGCTGGCCCTGGACAGGGAAGCCCAGCAAGTCCGGTTCAGTAATCACTGCGACCGGGAACTGGTGGTACAGGCCGATTCGCAGCGACTCCTGCAGGTATTCGTCAACCTTCTGGCTAATGCCAGGGACGCCTGTGACGAGGATGGCCACGTTCAAATTCAAGCCTATCGTGACGATGCTCGTGTGTTGGTCGACGTTGATGACAATGGCAGCGGGATTCCCGCAGAACTTCAAAGCCAGATATTCGAACCGTTTTTTACCACCAAGGACCCCGGTGCCGGCACCGGACTAGGGCTGGCCCTGGTCTATAGCATAATGGAAGACCTGGGCGGGTCGATACAGCTCACCAGCCCCCTGCAATCTGAACCCAGACCCGGGACCCGTTTTACCTTGCAATTACCCGAGTCGAGTTACGGGGACGCCTTCGATGTGTAACCCATAACCACACGTTACCCCCTAAACTGGTAAAAATTTCACAGTGGGGGTATGTTGTGTAGGTTTTTCACCTCAGGTAACACTTTATGCAGCAGATACTTGTCGTCGAGGATGAATCTGTCATCCGCACTGCCTTGCGCCGACTTCTGGAACGCAGTGGTTACGGGGTAAGCGAAGCCGGATCTGTTCAGCAAGCCGAGTCCGACCACAGCTTCAATGACTTCGATTTGATTATTTCCGACCTGCGATTGCCTGGCGCACCGGGTACCGATCTCATCAAAAAGGCGGGCGATGTACCGGTACTGATAATGACCAGCTATGCAAGCCTGCGTTCCGCTGTGGACTCTATGCGGATGGGCGCCGTGGATTACATTGCCAAACCTTTTGATCACGGCGACATGGTTAACGCGGTAGAGCGTATTATCGCCGATCACCCTACGCAAAAGGCGCAGGAGCAAAAAGCGACGGCATCCAACTCGGGCGATACCAGCAGCACCTCTGGCATCATAGGCAATTGCCAGCCCATACAAATACTATTCGGGCACATCCAGCGTATGGCGCCCACCGAATCGACCGTGCTGGTGCTGGGCGAAACAGGCACTGGCAAAGAGCTTGTCGCTCGCAGCGTGCATCAGCAAAGCAGCCGGGCAAACAAAACCCTGATCTCCGTGAACTGTGCAGCAATTCCCGACACGTTGATCGAGTCAGAGTTGTTTGGCTATGAAAAAGGAGCGTTCACAGGTGCCAATGCCAGCCGGATGGGACTGATCGAGGCCGCCGACGGGGGCACCCTGTTCCTCGATGAAATCGGTGAATTGCCGATGGAGGCCCAGGCCCGACTACTGCGTTTTATTCAGGAAGGGGAGATTCGCCGGATAGGCTCGGTGCACTCACGCAAGGTCAACGTTCGGCTTATCTGTGCAACTCACCGCAACCTGCAGCAGTTGTCTGCAGAGGGCTTGTTCCGTCAGGACCTGTATTACCGTATCAACGTGTTGCGGCTATCACTACCGCCACTGCGCGAAAGAGGCAAGGACATCCTCCACCTCGCCGAGCATATGATGCAATTGCAGACCGAAAAACTGGGCAAAGCCAGCATGCACCTTTCACCTAGGGCGATTCAGGCGATTACCACCTATCAATGGCCAGGGAATGTGAGAGAGCTGGAGCACGCTATTGAAAGAGCCGTTATCCTCTCTGAGTCTGAGGAAGTTGATAACGAAGCCCTCGGCATCGACCTGGAGTTGGTCAACATCAACCGCATTCGTGGCCAGGATGGCATTGTCGGCAGCACCAATCGTTCCAGCATTACCGGCAGCAATGAGCCCCAGGAAGACCTCTCCCTCGAAGACTATTTTCAACGCTTTGTGTTGGAGCATCAGGATTCCATGAGCGAGACCGAATTGGCCCAAAAACTGGGCGTCAGTCGCAAATGTTTATGGGAGCGCAGGCAACGATTTGACATTCCGCGTAGTAAAAGCACGGCGGGAGGAAGGCGCAGAAAAAGTGAACCACAGACAGGATAGGCGTTACCCGGCCGCTTTCTAGGTACCAAAACCAGGGTAATAAGGTAACAACACACTGCGACAGCTACAGCCTAACAATGACTATAAAAACACAACTTGTTGTTTTTAATGAACTTTATAGTAGTTGGCACGTAGAATGCAAAATATCGATCGGTGTCACCAATAAAAATAACAGACGCTGCAATAAAAATAATACATCACACTATGGACCTGGACGGGGAAGAAACCTTCCCCTTCAATTTCCTGTTCCTAACTTCCGGTAAGGCTTGAACGACAGACGCTCATCGTAGTCGACCGAGGTTGGTAATAAGTTACTCTTTTTTGCTTTGGGCTTGAAAATAAAAGCATGAGTGTGTGTGTCTATAACAATAAAAGCACCTTAGAAATAACAATAACTCCTGACGTGAGACCTGGATGGGGAAGACTTTGTCTTCCCCATTATTCATCTGCCCCCTTCTTACCTCTAGCCACAACGCATTTGTGGTAGACTGCCGCATCACAACAGGCCCCAAATGTAAGGCGTACCCCCGATTGAATGTTATCCCCAGGGACAAGCACTGCATCTCCCGTAAAAATATTAGCGACAGTGCTCTCAAGGTAATGTCCCGCCTGCGCTCCCAGGGCCACCAAGCCTATCTGGTCGGCGGTGCCGTGCGCGACCTGCTTCTGGGTAGCAACCCCAAGGACTTTGACATAGCGACTGACGCAACCCCTGAGGAAGTTCACGGCCTATTCAGAAATTCACGAATTATCGGCAGGCGATTTCGCATCGTGCATGTTCGCTTTGGCCGTGAAATCATTGAAGTCACCACCTTTCGGGGGCATCACGAGGGCGGTAACGAAGCCAGCCCCGCTACAGGCGGTAGCCACTCTCGCCAATCAGACAAAGGCCTGCTACTCAGAGACAATGTCTATGGCACTCTTGAAGAAGACGCCGTACGAAGAGATCTGACGGTAAACGCCCTCTACTACGACGCCGGGAAATTCGAGGTTTTTGACCACGTCAATGGACTCACGGATCTCGAGAAACGCCAAATATGCATCATTGGAGAGCCAGCGGTGCGCTACCGCGAAGATCCGGTGCGAATGCTTCGAACAGTTCGTTTTGCCGCTAAGCTAAACTTCGATATTGAGCAAAACACTGCCAAAGCCATACCAGCTTGCGCTGCTCTGCTGCGAGAGATTCCATCGGCACGCCTGTTTGATGAATTCCTCAAGCTATTTTTGTCCGGCTATGCTGCAGCCACGTTAGAACAGTTACTGGAACATGATCTCCTGCAATTTCTGTTCGACGAAACCAGTCACCTATTGCATCAGGATGCAATGTCACTTGCCCTGGTACGAGCCGCGATGGCCAACACGGACAAGCGCATCGCTGATGACAAGCCGGTAACTCCTGCATTTATCCTGGCCGCTTTGCTATGGCCCGTTGTGGTGCGCACGGCAGCACAGCAGGAGAACCGCGGCGACCCGCCGATGGTAGCGATGCACAACGCTTCCCAACAGACCATTTCTGAGGCTAGCCAGCAGTTATCAATTCCTCGCCGATTTAGCCAGCCGATGCGCGAGATCTGGGAATTCCAGCTGCGCCTGCAACGTCGTCAAGGCAAGAAGGCCGCAGAGTTAGTGGAACACCGGCGCTTCCGCGCAGCCTATGACTTTTTGTTACTGCGAGAACAGGCGGGAGAAGACACCGGCGACCTGGGTGAGTGGTGGACTGAGTACCAAACTCTGGACATGGACCAGCGTCTTGCCAAATCCGCAGAGCACAATGGTAAATCCGGCAGCCGCCGGCGCCCCCGCAAACGGCGCAATAACCAACAGACATGAGTCGCGCCTTTATCGCGTTGGGGAGTAACCTGGGAGAACCGCTGGACCAGTTGCAGCGGGCGGCAGCCAGTATAGACCAACTCTCCGATAGTGCGGTTATCCAGATTTCCAGCGCCTATCGCAGCTCCGCAGTGGGTCCTGGCGAACAGCCCGACTACCTCAACGCGGTGTTGCTGCTTGAAACCACCCTGACGCCTATGGCGCTGCTCACTGCACTGCAGGAAATCGAGAGTGCCCAGGGTCGGGAGCGAAACCTGCGCTGGGGGGCACGCACCCTGGACCTGGATATACTGCTCTACGACCAGCAGGCCGTAGATAGCCTGCACCTGACAATCCCTCACCCACGGATGAAAGAGCGTAACTTCGTGCTGTATCCGCTACTTGAAATCAGCCAACCTAAATTGATGCTGCCGGACGGCGCGGAACTTGGTACATTAGTAGCCGCATGCCCCTTAGGGAAGCTTCAAAAAACAACGTTTTCGCTTTGCGCTGGTAACGGCGCCAATACAAGAAACGCTGATCAAACAGGCCCGGATTAAGGAGAGCTCGGCCATTAAAATCGACCTGAAAGGGCGCACACCCCCCTCATACATTGCCGTTGAAGGCCCTATCGGCGTGGGTAAAACGACCCTCACCAAACGCCTGGCGACCACATTCAATTACCAGACTCTTCTGGAGGAAGCGGAGCAAAATCCCTTTCTGGAGAAATTCTATCGCAACCGGCAACAGGCAGCGCTCGCCACACAGCTCTTCTTCCTGTTCCAGCGGGCGCAGAAAATTCAGGACCTGCGTCAGGCGGATATCTTCGAACCAGTGCGGGTCGCCGACTTCCTGATAGAGAAAGATCCACTGTTTGCCCGAATCAACCTGGACAGAGAGGAATTCCAGCTCTACCAAAAGGTCTATGAGCAACTAACCATTGATGCCCCAAAACCAGACCTGGTCATATACTTACAGGCCTCCACAGATGTCCTGCTGTCCCGCATTAATAGCCGAGGAATTGCAGTGGAACAGGGCATCGAACGCGACTATCTTGAGCGCCTGAACGAAGTGTACAGTGAGTTCTTTCTATATTACGATGGCGCCCCTCTGCTGATCGTCAATGCCAGTGAAATTGACCTGGCCAGCGGCGACACAGACTACAGCCACCTGGTGGACTACCTGCTGGATATTCGCAGCGGCCGCCACTATTTCAACCCGACATTTTTCGGATAGAACACAAGGTAGCCCATGGGCAAGGTCACCATCAGTACTCTGGACAAAATGAAGGCAGCAGACGAGAAGTTTGTCTGTATCACCGCCTATGACGCCACCTTCGCGCGCATGATCAGCGAAGCGGGTGCAGAGACGATACTGGTAGGTGACTCTCTGGGCATGGTGCTTCAGGGGCATGACAGCACCATTCAGGTCACTGTCGATGATATGGCCTATCACACGGAGTGCGTGTGCCGGGCAGCGCCTGAATCTCTGGTCATCGCCGACATGCCGTTTATGAGTTACACCACTCCGGAGCAAACTATGGTCAATGCCACCGCGCTAATGCAGGCGGGCGCCCAGATGATCAAGATGGAAGGTGGTACCTGGTTGTCGGATAGCATCAGCATGCTGGTTGAGCGCGGCATACCTGTCTGTGCCCACCTGGGCCTGACCCCCCAGTCGGTCAATCAGTTTGGCGGCTTCAAAGTTCAGGGCCGCACCCCCAAGGAAGCCAAATCTATTCTCGCCGATGCGGTAGAGATCCAGGATGCTGGCGCCAGCCTGCTGGTCCTGGAGTGCATTCCCGCTGGCCTGGCAGCCGATATATCTTCCAAGTTGGATATTCCCGTTATTGGTATCGGCGCCGGAGCCGGCACCGACGCCCAGGTATTGGTAATGCATGACCTACTGGGTTTATCGGGGCATACCGCCCGCTTTGTGGAAGACTTCATGGCCGGGCAAAGTAGCATTCAGGGCGCTCTGCAAGCCTTCGTCAACGCTGTAAAATCGGGCGAATACCCGCGCGAAGAACACACTTATAACTGATCATCTCCCTGTTTTAGCTGCCCACTGCGCCCATGACACCCTTGACCCTTGCTTTGCACACTAGACTGCTGACACGCGTTACCCGTCTAAGAAAATGCGGCATGAATTTTTCCGAAAATGCCGTTGCCCGATAACAGGGCATCGGGCATACTTTCCTTCCCTCCAAAAGCACTAATTTGGACGGGGGTTTTCGACTGGTTTGACTACTGGTTTAGCGTCGCCAATCCGTACCGCGGGGTCAGGTAGATATGCGAACTTGCAACAGCAATGCTCAGTTACAGGCAGCTCTGAAGCGCTTTCGCAGCGAAGGTCAGAGTATCGTCTTTGTGCCCACTATGGGCAATCTTCACGAGGGACACCTGGACCTGGTCCGCAAAGCCCGTACCCTCTGTGACATCGTTGTTGTCTCTATTTTTGTGAACCCACTTCAGTTTGGAGCTGGCGAAGACCTTGACGGCTATCCGCGCACCATGGCCGCGGACAAGGAAAAACTGTTTGCTGAGGGCGTTCAGCTGCTATACGCCCCCGGGGTAGAGGATATTTATCCTGATGGCATGTCCCGGCAGACCATCGTCAGTGTTCCCGAACTGGGAGACACTCTCTGCGGCAGTAGCCGACCCGGTCATTTCGACGGGGTAACGACGGTGGTTAGCAAACTGTTCAATATCGTTCAGCCCGATGTTTCAGTGTTCGGCGAGAAAGATTTCCAGCAACTCTCCATCGTTCGCAAAATGGTTAAGGATTTGTGCATGGCGATCGAAATTGTCGGGGTAAAGACTACCCGGGACGAGGACGGCCTGGCCAAAAGCTCGCGTAATGGCTACCTCAGCCAGGCTGAACGCAGTATAGCTCCACTCCTGCACCAGACCTTAACCACCTGCCGCGAAGCCATCGCCTGTGACTTCGATAACTTCCTGCAACTGGAATCCCATGCTCGAATGAAATTATTACAAGCTGGCTTCGAACCGGATTACTTTGCCATTCGCGACGCACGCACGCTGCGGGCCGTCACAGAAGACACCGAAGAAATTGCCATTCTCGCCGCTGCTAGTCTTGGAAATACCCGATTGATTGACAATGTCCGCCTGTCCTTAAACCCAGTGGGCGACTGGAGAATGCTGGCCGACGGCTGAACCCTCCGGGCATTAATAAAACCCTCATGAGACCTTAGTCGGCTTGAATCACTGCCATAGCCCCGTATTATCAGCTATTCAGTACCCACCCATTACCCATAAAGCGAAGGATTCGTCATGTCCGAATTTCCCACCCATTTGGTTCCAGCAAATTTCAACGATGCGCATATCAACGCAGAGCGTTACCAGGCGATGTACAAGCGTTCCATTGAAGACCCAGACGCCTTCTGGGGAGAAATGGCCAGCGAATTCCTGAGCTGGGAAAAACCCTGGGATAAAGTTGTGGAGTTCGACTTCGTCAAAGGAGAGGCTGCATGGTTTGCCGGGGGTAAACTGAACGTCAGTCACAACTGCATCGATCGTCACCTGCCAGAACGCGCTGATCAAACAGCCCTCATCTGGGAAGGCGATGATCCAGCAGACAGCAAGCACATCACCTACGCTGAACTTAAAGACCACGTCTGCAAGCTCGCTAACGCACTGAAAGCACGCGGCGTGAAGAAAGGTGATCGCGTGTGCATTTATATGCCGATGATTCCCGAGGCGACCTATGCCATGTTGGCTTGCACCCGAATCGGCGCTGTTCATTCCATTGTCTTCGGTGGCTTTTCACCAGAGGCACTGAAGGATCGCATTTTGGATTCGGACTGCCAGACGGTGATCACCGCGGATGAGGGCGTGCGCGGAGGTCGCTCGGTACCACTTAAAGACAACGCGGACAAAGCACTGGAGGCCTGCCCCAATGTCCATACTTGCCTGGTAGTCAGGCGCACCGGCGGAGATGTCACATGGACAGAATCTCGCGATGTCTACTACGGAGATCTGGTCGATAGCCAGAGTAGCGATTGTCCATCTGAGCCCATGGACGCAGAAGACCCGCTGTTCATTCTCTATACCTCAGGCTCCACAGGTAAGCCCAAGGGCGTATTACATACGACCGCAGGCTACCTGTTGCAGGCGAGCATGACCTTCAAATACGTCTTTGACTATCGCGAGGGAGAGGTTTACTGGTGCACCGCCGATGTGGGCTGGGTGACCGGTCACAGCTATATTGTCTATGGGCCCCTGGCTAACGGAGCTATTAGCCTGATGTTTGAAGGGGTACCTACCTACCCCGACGCGGGTCGCTGCTGGGAAATCGTAGACAAGCATCAGGTTAACATCTTCTACACTGCTCCCACGGCCATCCGGGCACTGCAGGCGGTAGGAAACGAACCGGTCACCCGTTCCTCGCGCTCCAGCTTGAGACTACTGGGCACTGTCGGCGAGCCAATTAACCCCGAAGCCTGGACCTGGTACCACGAAGTTGTGGGTGACAGTCGCTGCCCCATCGTCGACACCTGGTGGCAGACCGAGACCGGGGGACATATGATCACTCCACTGCCCGGGGCTACCGCACTGAAGCCCGGCTCGGCCACATTCCCCTTCTTCGGTGTTGATCTCGCATTACTCAATGAGGATGGCTCTGAAGTTGAAGGTCCCGGCTCAGGCTACCTGGTCATCAAATCTTCGTGGCCCGGACAAATACGCAGTGTTTACGGTGACCATAAGCGAATGATAGACACATACTTCAGTAACTACCCTGGCTATTACTTCACCGGCGACGGCGCCACCAGGGACGATGACGGCTACTATTGGATCACCGGCCGCGTAGATGATGTGCTCAACGTTTCTGGGCACCGTATGGGTACCGCAGAGGTCGAGAGCGCCCTGGTGCTGCATGACGATATCGCTGAGGCCGCAGTGGTCGGTTTCCCTCATGATATTAAAGGCCAGGGCATTTACGCTTACGTCACCCCCATGCACGGCGTGGAACTCAGCGAGGAGTTACGCCAGGAGCTGATTCAACTGTGTGTGAAGGAGATTGGACCAATCGCCAAGCCCGATATTATTCAGTGGGCGCCGGGACTACCAAAGACGCGCTCCGGGAAAATTATGCGACGCATCCTGCGTAAAATTGCAGAGAACGAATTGGATAGCCTGGGAGATACCAGCACACTGGCAGATCCCTCTGTAGTAGAAAGTCTGGTTGGGAATCGACCGGCTTAGCCTGTCGCTAAACAAAAAAGGGGTGCATCGTCGATGCACCCCTTTTTTGTTTCAGTGAAGTTGGCTCGCTTTATTCAGCGGCCTCTTCGGCAGGGGCTTCGTCTTCCAACAGTTCCTTGATGGAGAGCTTGATGCGACCTCGTTGGTCAACGTCCAGAACCTTAACCTTCACTTCCTGGCCTTCACTCAGGTAGTCGGTCACATTCTCAACGCGCTCATTAGCGATCTGCGAGATGTGTACCAGACCGTCCTTGCCAGGCAGGATGTTGACGAATGCACCGAAGTCAACGATGCGTGCAACGGTACCGGTATAAACGGCGCCTACATCAGCTTCTGCAGTGATTTCCTCAACCATGGCAACCGCTTTGTCGCGAGCCATTTGGTCCTGGCCAAAGATACGCACAGTGCCGTCATCGTCGATATCGACAGTGGCGCCGGACTGCTCGGTGATAGAACGGATAGTAGCGCCGCCCTTACCGATAATGTCACGGATCTTGTCGGAGTCGACCTTCAGCGTCATCATGCTAGGTGCATTCTCAGAAGTCACAGTACGACCTTCTGCCAGCACTTCATTCATTTGACCAAGGATGTGCAGGCGAGCGTGCTGAGCCTGATCCAGTGCAGTTTCCATGATCTGGGCGGTGATGCCTTCGATCTTGATATCCATCTGCAGCGCGGTAATACCTTCAGCAGTACCAGCCACTTTAAAGTCCATGTCACCCAGGTGATCTTCGTCACCCAGAATGTCGGTCAAAACTGCGAACTGATTGCCGTCCTTAACCAGACCCATAGCGATACCGGCTACTGGTGCCTTCAGCGGTACGCCTGCAGCCATCAGGCCCAGGGAACCGGCACAGACAGAGGCCATTGAGCTGGAGCCGTTAGATTCGGTGATTTCCGAAACGACGCGGATAGTGTAAGGGAACTCTTCCTGGTTAGGCAGGACTGCTGCCAAACCACGACGTGCCAGGCGACCATGGCCAACTTCACGACGGCTGGTAAACCCAACACGACCCGCTTCACCCACAGAATAGGGAGGGAAGTTGTAGTGCAGCATAAACGGATCACGACGCTCACCGTGCAGCGCATCAATAATCTGTGCATCGCGGGTAGAGCCCAGAGTCACAGCGCCGATAGCCTGAGTTTCGCCACGAGTGAACAAGGCTGAACCGTGTGCTTTAGCCAATACATCCACTTCACACGCGATCGCACGCACAGTGCGGGTATCACGGCCGTCAATGCGAGGCTCGCCGGCGAGGATGCGCTTACGAACCAGGGTCTTCTCAACGCTCTTGAAAATATCCTTAATGTCGTCAGCTGAGGGGCCACCTTCAACTGCCAATGCTTCTAAACAGGCACTGCGTACTTCACCGACGCGCTCGTAGCGAGCCGATTTCTCAGTAATGCGATAGGCTTCACCCAGGTCATTCTTAACCTGACCTTCAACCGCTGCCAGCAGCTCTTCGTTAATTTCGTCTGCTTGCCAGTCCCACTTGGGCTTGCCAGATTCGGCTACCAGCTCGTTAATCGCCTGAACCACAGTCTGCATTTCCTGGTGGGCAAACAGAACCGCACCCAGCATCTGATCTTCACTCAGTTCTTTTGCTTCAGACTCAACCATCAGTACTGCGTCAGCAGTACCGGCAACAACCATGTCCAGCTTGCTTTCTTCCAGCTGCTCATAGGTGGGGTTAAGGATGTAGCCTTTCTCGTCGCTAAACCCTACTCGAGCACCGCCGATAGGGCCGTTAAAGGGAGCGCCTGAAATGGCCAGGGCTGCAGATGTTCCGATCATGGCTGGAATATCCGGGTCGATGTGCTTGTCGGCAGACATCACGGTACAAACAACCTGGACTTCGTTCATGAAGCCATTGGGGAACAGAGGACGAATAGGACGGTCGATCAGGCGACTGGTCAGGGTCTCTTTTTCGCTAGGACGAGCTTCGCGCTTGAAGAAGCCGCCGGGGATCTTGCCCACTGAGTATGTTTTTTCAACGTAGTGTACGGCCAGCGGGAAAAAATCGCGCCCTGGGCGCTGAGTTTTCTCTGCCACTACAGTACATAGCACTGAGGTATTTTCGACGGTAACCAGAACCGAACCTGTCGCCTGACGGGCGATGCGGCCGGTTTCCAGAGTGACTGTCTGATCACCGTACTGGAAAGTTTTTGTTACTGGATTCACTTTATTTCTCCAATTCTATATATGACGACCGGGGCCCCTTGGCCCCGGTTATTGTTACAACTTATCGACGCAGACCGAGTCGCTTGATCAGATCGGTATAACGCGCTGCATCTTTGCGCTTGAGATAGTCCAGCAACTTGCGACGCTGGTTAACCATGCGGATCAGGCCGCGGCGTGAGTGATGGTCGTGCTTGTGCGACTGGAAGTGTCCCTGTAGCTGCTCGATGTTCGCCGTCAGCAGTGCTACCTGCACTTCCGGAGAACCTGTGTCGCCTTCTCCCACTTTGTAGTCGTTTACGATTGCTGCTTTCTGTTCAGCATTTAAAGCCATTTTCTATTCCTCTTTAATAATCTGCCTGAGGTGGCGTACCACCTTTTTTAAAAAAAAGAGCCTATCCGTGCAGATTAACAGACAGGTTCGTGTCACCCCTTACTGGGTGACTATCAGTCGACGCGGCGCTACACGCCCATCGTCTAATATCTCTCCAACGCCCAGAAACTCACCGGTCTCCAACGCGACGCGCACCATACCACTACCGGGCGCATTTGGCACCAGTACCGGCTGGCCCTGGCGTATATAAAACCCACCGGATTCACCCAGCTCAACCAGAGGCAGGGACTTCACGGCGGTGTCGGCGGGCAACAGCAGATCATCCATCTGCGCCACCGCATCGTTCTGCTTCAATGTTTCCAGAGTATTCATGGTCACACTGTCTTCAAGACTGAATGGGCCCGCTTTAGTCCGTCTCAAGGCACTCACATGTGCCCCGCACCCCAGCGCTCGCCCCAGGTCTTCAGCAATAGAACGCACATACGTTCCCTTACTGCACTCCAGATATACATCTACTTCGGGCCTTTCACCCGGGCGAAACTCGAGCAACTCCAGCTTTTTAATCACCAAGGTTCGCGACTTGCGCTCTACTTCTATACCCTGGCGAGCCAGCTTGTACAGCGGCTGCCCATTCTGCTTGATCGCGGAGAACATGGACGGCACCTGCTCTATTTCTCCGCGGAAAGCCTCAAGGGCCTGTTGCACATCCGCTTCGCCAACGTCACTGGCGTCATTGGTCTCAAGTATCTGGCCTTCTGCATCGCCGCTGTCAGTTACCGTACCCAGCACAAACGTGCTCTGGTAAGCCTTGTCTGCATCCAGCAGGTACTGCGAAAACTTGGTTGCCTCACCAAAGCACAACGGCAACACGCCGGTGGCCAAGGGATCCAGACTGCCGGTGTGGCCTGCTTTTGCAGCAAAATAAAGCCGCTTCGCTGCCTGCAAAGCATGGTTGGAACTCACTCCCAATGGCTTGTCCAACACCAAGATGCCGCTAACTGCGCGACCCCGGCGGCGTCTCGCCACCGCCTATTGCTCCTCTGCGCTATCGTCGCGCAGACCCATTTCACGATCAGAATCCGCAGCCTTGCGGATCAGGTCTTCCATGTCCCTGCCGCGGCCAACACTGGAATCAAAATAAAATCGCAGCTGCGGCACCATGCGCATGCTGCTTTCGCGGGACAGCTGACTTCGCAAAAAACCTGCGGCCTTGTTCAATGCCTCATTGCACTCTTTCGACTCATCAGTGGAATTGGCAGACATGGACGTGTAATAGACCTTCGCATGACCCATGTCACGGCTCACGTCCACACCGGTGATGCTAACCATCCCCACCCGGGGATCGCGCACTTCGTGCTGAATCAGGGCCGCCAACTCACGCTGCAAAAAATCTGCTACGCGCTGGGTTCTGGCATATTCTTTGGCCATAGTCTGCTGTCTCTATTGCCGCTTACAAAGAGCGGGCAATTTCCTTGACTTCAAATACCTCGATTAAGTCGCCCGCTTTGACATCCGTGTAGTTCTTCACGCCGATACCACACTCGGTACCATTGCGAACGTCTGCAGCATCATCCTTAAATCGACGCAAGGATTCCAACTCGCCCTGGTAGATCACCACGTTGTCACGCAAAACACGAATCGGCTTGGACCGGTAAACAGTGCCCTCGATGACCATACACCCGGCAATCTGGCCAAACTTTGGCGAGCTGAACACGTCGCGAACTTCTGCGATGCCAACAATTTCCTCGCGCAATTCCGGAGCCAGCATGCCCGACAAGGCGGACTTAACATCGTCTATCAAGTCATAAATAACGTTGTAGTAGCGCAGGTCTACCCCCTCGCCCTCAATTAGTCTGCGTGCGGCATTGTCAGCACGCACGTTGAAACCAAACATAACCGCACTAGAAGTCATCGCCAGCGTTACATCGGTCTCGGCGATTCCGCCCACGCCGCCAGTGACAATATTCACTTGAACTTCCTCGTTACCCAAATCCAGCAAAGCAGTTTGAATCGCTTCGAGGGAACCACGAACGTCGGCCTTGACCACCACGTTGAGCGTCTTTCTCTCACCAGCGGTCATACTTTCAAACATATTGTCCAACTTGGCAGCCTGCTGGCGAGCCAACTTGTTGTCGCGCGTCTTCTCCTGACGGAAATCAGCAATTTCGCGGGCGCGCTTTTCGCTCTCCACAGCCGCAAACTGATCTCCCGCATCGGGCGTGCCATCCAGACCCAGGATCTCTACTGGAATGGACGGTCCCGCTTCGTCGATCGGCTCGCCATTCTCGTCCAGCATGGCGCGTACGCGTCCATACTGCAGGCCAGCAAGAACAATATCGCCTTTGCGCAGGGTACCGCTCTGGATTAACAGGGAGGCAACAGAGCCACGCCCCTTGTCCAGGCGAGATTCAATGACAATACCTTGAGCGGGTACGTCTTTCGGCGCCTGCAGTTCCAGCAATTCAGACTGCAACAGCACCGCTTCCAGCAATTCATTTACACCATCGCCTGTTTGGGCAGAAACGGGAATAAACTGGGTATCACCGCCCCAATCCTCAGGGATGACTTCCTTGGCGGACAATTCGTTCTTGACCCGCTCAGGGTCAGCGCCCTCCTTGTCCATTTTGTTAATAGCCACGATCAACGGCACACCCGCCGCCCGCGCATGCATGACTGCCTCTTCTGTTTGCGGCATCACACCGTCATCAGCTGCAACCACCAAAATAACGATGTCGGTGCTCTTGGCACCCCGTGCGCGCATCGCGGTAAACGCTGCGTGTCCCGGCGTGTCAAGGAAGGAAATCATTCCATGGTCTGTATCCACGTGATAGGCGCCAATGTGCTGGGTAATACCGCCAGCTTCGGCAGAAGCCACATGGCTCTTGCGGATGTAGTCCAGCAGCGAGGTCTTGCCGTGGTCAACATGGCCCATAACGGTCACTACAGGTGCACGCGGCTCCGCATTACCTTCATCTGTGTTTTGAGCCAGGCTTTCTTCCAGGCTTTCTTCCAGAGCGTCTGCGCTGACAGCTTTCACTGCGTGACCCATCTCCTCTACAACCAGCGTAGCGGTGTCCTGGTCGATCATCTGGTTGATGTTAGCCATCACGCCCAGTGTCATCAGCTGCTTAATCACTTCGCCAGCCTTAATAGACATCTGCTGGGCCAGGTCGCCCACTGAGATCATGTCGGCAATTTCGACTTCCACCGCTTTCTTTTCGGTGGGCATTTCAAAACCGTGTTTGGAGTGCTCCTCGTGTGAAGCTTTCAGCTTCTTGCGACCACGACGGCGAGACATCCCCGACTCTGCGCGATCCAGGTCGGACAGAGACAGGTTGTGCCCTCTTTGCTTGCCACGACCCTGTGGGCCTCTGTCGCCGCGAGCACCTGGCTTCTTTTTGCGCTGATCTGCACCCGGGGCGGCAGTAGGTGCGTCGTGAAGGCGCTTGGGGCGCTTGATAGTTTCCTGTGCCTTTTCAGCCTTGGCTTTGGTTGCTGCTTCGGCTTCCTTACGCTCCTCTTCAGCCTTGCGTGCGTCCAGGGCTACTTTGCGTGCTTCAGCCTCGTCAGCCTCTTGTTTCATACGGCGAGCCGCCGCGCGCTGACGCAGAACCTCTGGATCCAGGTTAGCGAGGTCTTCTTCGCTCTCAGACTCTGGCTCTGGAACAAACTCAGCCTCAGCTACCTTGACGGCCTCTTCAGCGGCTTTTGCAGCCTCTGCCGCGGCTTGTGCTTCGACTTCAGCGGCAGCAGCTTGTACTTCAAGCGGCTCTGCATTCACATCTTCGCCTGCGACGTCCTCTGCAGCCAGTTCTTCTGCACCAAGCTCTTCCTGGTCACGCTTGACATAGGTGCGCTTCTTGCGAACTTCTACGTTGACCGTTTTCTTACCTTGGGAACCAGAACTCTTCAGGGTGCTGATGGTTTTTCTCTTCAGCGTAATGCGTTTGGGCGCGTCCGTGGACTCACCGTGGCTACGCTTGAGAAAAGTCAGCAATGTTTGCTTGTCCTCGTCGGACACTGCCTGCTCCGCCTCACTGTGTGGCAGCCCCGCTTCCTTCATCTGCGTCAGCAGACGTTCGGCGGATGCCCCCACGACTTCTGCGAGTTGCTGTACTGTCACCTGCGCCATGCAATCTTCTCCTCGATACCCTGTCTTCTAGTGTCTGCCCTACCGCAGCCGCTTACTCTTCAGCCTCGGCAAACCAGGGTGCACGCGCGGTCATGATTAATTCACCCGCACGCTCTTCCGTCATATCTTCAATATCCATCAGGTCTTCAACCGCCTGTTCCGCCAGATCTTCCATAGTGACGATCTCGCGACTGGACAGTATGTAAGCCAGGTGACGATCCATGCCTTCCATGGTCAACAAATCTTCAGCCGGCTCATTGGCCCCTAACTGCTCTTCTGACGCAATCGCCTGAGTGAGCAATGCATCCTTGGCTCGGGCACGCAGCTCTTCTGCGATATCCTCGTCAAAGCCATCGATGGCCGTCATTTCTTCCAGCGGCACATAGGCCACTTCTTCAAGTGTGGTGAAGCCTTCTTCCACCAGAATCTCGGCAACGTCCTCATCGACATCCAGTGCTTTACAGAACACGCCAATCACTTCGCCTGCTTCCGCCTCATGCTTATCTGCGGCTTCTTCCAGGCTCATAACGTTGATGGTCCACTCGGTCAGCTCGGCTGCCAGGCGCACATTTTGACCGGAGCGACCAATGGCCTGAGCCAGATTTTCTTCGGAAACAGCCACATCCATTGTGCCTGAGTCTTCATCGACAACGATTGACTCCACTTCGGCCGGAGCCATGGCATTAATAACCAACTGTGCGGGGTTGTCGTCCCACAAAACGATGTCAACACGCTCGTTGTCCAGTTCGTTAGATACTGCTTGTACCCGGGAACCGCGCATACCGACGCAGGCACCAACAGGGTCGATACGTTGATCGTTAGTCTTAACGGCGATCTTGGCACGAGAACCTGGATCACGGGCTGCGGCGCGGATCTGGATAACCTCCTCGGAGATTTCCGGCACTTCAATCTTGAATAGCTCAATCAACATCTCGGGGCATGCACGGCTCAGTATCAACTGTGGGCCACGCGCTTCCGTACTTATTTCCTTGAGAATGGCACGAACTCGATCATTAACACGGAATGTCTCGCGGCCTACCAGTTCACTGCGAGGCAGCAGGCCTTCAGCGTTATTGCCAAGGTCCACGATGACATTGTCTCGGGTTACTTTCTTTACGGTACCGGCAACCAACTCACCGACACGGCCCATGTATTGTTCTACGACCTGCTCGCGCTCAGCGTCACGCACTCGCTGCACAATCACCTGCTTGGCCGTTTGAGCAGCAATTCGGCCAAAGCCGACGTTATCTATCACTTCCTCGTAAATATCACCGGGCTGCAAACTCGTGTCTTGCTCTGCCGCTTCCTCGGTAGTGAATTGTGTCCCTAACAAGGCCAACTCATCATCAGGCACGACTAACCACCGGCGTTTGGTCACGTAATCGCCCGTAGATCGGTCGATGGTCACCTCAATATCGGATTCTTCGTCATAGCGTTTCTTGGTAGCAGTCGCCAACGCCAGCTCAATCGCCTCGAAGATAATGCTTTCAGCCACACCCTTCTCGTTGGATACAGCCTCCGCTACCAGCAGAATTTCCTTTGTCATCTCTAGCCTCGCCAGTTCACATACCGCACTTATATGCGGGGTTTTACACGCGCTTTTTCGATAGCGCTGTGGGGTAGCAGGTACTCGTGATTATCCACCTGGATAACCACATCCTCTCCCTCGATTCCTTTTAATACACCCTTGAACTTACGTCGCCCCTCAAAGGCACTGCGTAAGCGCAATTCAATTATCTCCCCAACATAAGCCGGGTACTGCGTCAGTTGAAACAACAGCCTGTCCATGCCAGGAGAAGACACTTCCAGGGTGTACTCCCCGGTAATAGGATCTTCTACGTCCAGCACACTACTGACCTGCTCACTCACCGCAGCGCAATTTTCAATCGAGATACCGCCCTCGTGTTCAATGTAAATACGCAACAGCGTGTGCTTGCCCTGGGACAAGTACTCTATACCCCACAGTAGGAAACCAAGCGCTTCCACTGTTGGTTCCAGCAACTGCTGGATCTGTTGATCTCTACTAGCCACGCTGGCAAGTTTCTCCGCGCATGAAAGACCGCTGTTCAGGGTCTTTGTTTCACATACAAAAAAGCCCCTAAAAAGGGGCTTTTTCTTGTTCACGACGCCGTTATGAACTGGCGACGTATTGTTGGTAGCGGGGGCCGGATTTGAACCGACGACCTTCGGGTTATGAGCCCGACGAGCTACCAGACTGCTCCACCCCGCATCAATACTGTCTCGTTGTGAAAGCCCCTTGGCAATCACGATGGGTCGGTCTCGTCGTCTCGGCCCAAATTCGAGGCTGTGCATTATAGGTACCGACCCTAGCCGGGTCAACCAAAATGAAGACTCTTTTTAAGGTAAATATAACAGCAAAAAATGCTTATTTTTTAGCCTGTTGAGCGCTCAGCGCAGTGTAGCTAAGTCGACACAATACAGAAATGAAAAAACACACCTAAACCGTTGTTCAGGCGTTTACATCGACCACCAGACGACCTGCAATTTCACCAGCGAGAATCTTCGACGCCAGTGACGGTACTTCCGCCATCGGCACGACCTCGGAAATTTGCTCTAAGTGATCTCTATTCATAATCGCAGCCAGACCATCCCAGGCCCGCTGTCTTCGCTCCTGGGAGGCCATGACTGAATCGATGCCCCGCAAAGTGACACCGCGAAGAATAAACGGCATGACAGTGGACTTAAGCACTGCTCCACCCGCGAGACCGCAGGCAGTAACCACACCCTCGTATTTGGTTTGCGCAATAGCCGTGGCCAGCACCTTGTCACCCACCGTATCAACCACACCAGCCCATAACTCCTTTTCCATGGGCTTGGCGTCACGTGCCAGTTCCTGACGGGGCACTAATGCCGAAGCCCCCAGGCGTTTTAGAAAATCACCCTGCTCCTCCACCCGTCCAGTGCTGGCATGAACTTCGTAGCCCAGCGTGGCCAATAGTGATACTGCCACGCTACCAACACCGCCAGCGGCCCCTGTCACCAGGATAGGACCATCTTCGGGTTTTACGCCCTGATCCTGCAAACCCTGCACACAGAGCATTGAGGTATAGCCCGCAGTCCCCAGTGCCATAGTCTGCTGCAGACTCATGCCATCGGGCACACGTACTATCCAATCCGGGTTGATACGCTGGCGTTGGCTGTAACCTCCGTTATGGACTTCAGATAAACCATAGCCATTGACCAGCACCTTATCGCCGACTTGGTAGGCAGGATCACTGGATTCAGAGACAGTACCCGCGAGGTCGATGCCGCAAATCAGCGGCAGCTTGCGACAAATGGGTGCTGCACCGCTAACCGCCAGACCATCCTTGTAGTTAACTGTTGAAAAAGCGACGTCCACCAACACCGGTTCGTTGGGCAAATCGGTCAAACTAATGGCTTTCAGACTCGCTACAGCTTTTCCATCAACGTCTTCAGCGACAATGGCATTAAAGGTCTCGGGCATATTGCTCTCCAATAAATTCAAACGGCGACAATCATAATTGGCGCAACCGACGCTGTACACTCCACCAAAGTGTGTAATACAGGGTCAATAAAAAAGGGCCCCCATCGCTGGAAACCCTTTTTTTGTTGGTGCCGAAGGCGGGACTTGAACCCGCACGAGCATAGCTCACTACCCCCTCAAGATAGCGTGTCTACCAATTCCACCACTTCGGCTTGTTTTTGTATCTTCGTCCCGATAATTAGTCGAGCTGCGGAAGGTCGCCTTCCGGCTCAACTGTGCCTGAGCCAATCGCCGCAGGGATATCGTCTTCCACTACCGGCAACTCCGACTCAACCGCTTCGCGAACCTGCATCGCCGCACCGGGGATATCAATACCCAAATCGTTCACTGGCTGGGATGATTGACTGGCAATCAACGCGAGCCCAAAACTGGTTGCAAAAAACAAGGTAACAAACCAGCCGGTAGCACGAGTCAATACATTGCCGCTGCCGTCAGAACCAAACAAAGTCTGGGAAGCGCCGGCACCAAAAGAGGCGCCCATATCGGCGCCTTTACCTTGCTGCAGCATAATCAAGCCAATAATGGCCAACGCTACCAACAAGTGAACGATCAAAATTATTTGTTCCATCTTACTTCAGTCCCTCCGGGACGCTATGCGTTCAGGCCGCCGCGTTTACGATCGCCTGGAAATCTTCAGCCACTAGGGCCGCGCCGCCCACCAGGGCGCCATCAATATCTACCTGTGCAAACAACTCGTCTGCGTTGCCAGGCTTCACACTTCCGCCATAAAGCAGTCGCGTGGCTTGCTCATCCAGGCCCGGTATTGAGGCCAACTCTGCACGAATATAGGCGTGCATATCCTGCGCCTGCTCCGGTGTGGCAGTCAGGCCAGTGCCAATAGCCCAAACGGGTTCGTAGGCAACCACCAGGCCCGCCAAGTTACCATGCTCAGCCAGCGCACCCGCCAATTGAGCGGCGACTATGGCTTCCGCTTCACCCGATTCACGCTGCGTCCTGGTCTCACCGACGCAAACAATTGGTCTCAAACCCGCCGCAATCGCCGCACTCAACTTCGCAGACACCAACGCGTCGCTCTCATGGTGATAGGCGCGACGTTCAGAGTGACCAAGGATAACCCACTCGCACCCCAGATCAGCCAGCATTGCTGCCGCGACTTCACCCGTGTATGCGCCTTCATCAAAGGCACTACAATCCTGCGCGCCCACGGAAACCGGCGAGCTGGCGCTCAGTTCAAGCGCCTGAGGCAAATGCACAAATGCGGGGCAGACCGCAACGTCCACGGCATCGCACTTCACGCTAGTGCTCAGCGCGCCCAACAGGGCGACGACGCTTTCTCGGGAACCGTGCATCTTCCAGTTACCTGCTACCAGCGGTTGACGCATCTTACCTCCGGGCTAAAAAAGCGGCCGCAATCTTACCCAAGATACCGGGTGCTGGCAAGAAGATGCGCTTCACCCGAGAATTCGCTCTACATCTGCGGCCAGGGTTTCGCATAGACTACTGACCTGGGCATCGTCCTCGCCCTCCACCATGACCCGCACAACAGGCTCCGTCCCCGAGGGCCGCAATAACACTCTGCCACGATCTCCGAGTTGCTGTTCTACTGCCTCTACTGTGTCCTGCACATCGGGGTAGGCGCTCAAATCAACCTTTCCGGCGACACGCACATTAATCATAGTTTGTGGATACTTTTTCATTCCTGATCGTAAGGCAGAGAGCGTCTGTCCGGAATCTCTAATGGCACGCAGCACCTGCAATGCCGCAACGATTCCATCGCCGGTGGTGGTGATATCGCTACAGATGATATGACCGGAAGACTCACCACCTAGGTGCCAGCCCTCCCTTTCCATTCTTTCTTTAACATAGCGATCGCCCACTTGTGCCCGCACCAGCTGCAACCCTTCCTCACGCAAGGCAATCTCCATGCCGAGATTGGTCATCAGCGTTCCGACTACGCCGGCGTCGCTGGAGCCGGCCGCCAGGCGATGGCGGGCAATGATGTAGATAAGTTCATCGCCGTCCACCAGTTCACCGTTGGCATCAACGAACAGAACCCTGTCGCCATCGCCATCAAATGCAATACCAAAATCTGCACCCTGCTCCTGCACCAGGGCCGCCAATGCCTCGGTATGCGTTGAGCCGACTCCCTCGTTAATATTAAAGCCGTCGGGCTGCACGCCGAGGCTGATCACCTCGGCACCCAGCTCCGAAAATACGCTGGGGGCAATATGGTAAGTGGCCCCGTGAGCACAATCCACGGCGACACGCATACCTCGGAGATTAAAGCCTTCGGGAACCGTAGATTTGCAAAACTCGATGTATCGACCGGCAGCATCGACTACCCGTAAAACCTTACCAATGTCTTTTGAACCTACCGTCACCAACTGTTCGTCCAACTCAGCCTCAATGGCGAGTTCTACCTCATCAGGCAACTTGGAACCACTGGCAGAAAAAAACTTGATGCCATTGTCCTGGAAAGCGTTGTGAGAGGCGCTGATCACAATGCCCGCATCGGCCGCCTGAGTGCGCGTCATTAGGGCCACCGCGGGAGTGGGCATAGGCCCGAGCAACTTTACGTCAACTCCGGCGGCAACTAATCCTGCCTCCAGAGCAGACTCAAACATATATCCGGAAACGCGGGTATCCTTGCCAATGATAACCATGCAGTGCCCGTCGTCGTCAGCCAGCCGAGAAAAAACGCGTCCGCAGGCCCAGCCAAGTTTGAGCATAAAGTCCGGGGTAATCACACCTTCGCCTACCTCGCCTCGAATACCGTCTGTGCCAAAGTATTTTCTTGTCATTGCGATTCCAGTTCCGACAGTGCCGAGCACATGGCCAGTGCATCACAGGTCTCGGCCACATCGTGAGTTCTTATAATGGCAGCACCACGCTCCGCCGCCAACACCGCCAGGGCAATGCTCGCTGGCATCCGCTGATCTACGTCCCGGCCAATCAACTGACCAATCAGCGATTTGCGCGAGAGTCCCACCAACAAGGGTAG
Source organism: Candidatus Seongchinamella marina (assembly GCF_026262685.1). NCBI lineage: Bacteria > Pseudomonadati > Pseudomonadota > Gammaproteobacteria > Cellvibrionales > Halieaceae > Seongchinamella > Candidatus Seongchinamella marina. Next base: position 116,962 of record NZ_SHNP01000005.1, on the reverse strand, counting down.
CCCTATGGCTGCCAATTGCGGCAAACCAGCAAGTAAGGCGAGATTGTGCTGCACTGACTTGCCGAAGCCAAAGCCGGGATCAAGCATCACCCGTTCCCGCGGTATCCCCGCCTCGCAACAGGCAGCGATTCGCTGTTTTAAAAACTCCCCGACATCTGTGAGCACATCACCGTAATCAGGCGACCGTTGCATTGAGCCGGGCTCACCCTGCATGTGCATAAGACAAACAGGCAAACCACTGCGCGCCGCCGCCTCCATGGCTCCCGGTCTCCGCAACGCTCTGACGTCATTAATCAATCCTGCGCCTTGCGCTGCGGCCTCGCTCATCAGCGCCGGAGTACTGGTATCAATTGAAACCACCACATCCAGCTCAGTGGAAATTCGCTGTAGCAGCGGTAAGACCCTATCCATCTCCAGCGTTTCTCCCACGGGAGCAGCGCCGGGCCGGGTAGATTCGCCGCCAATATCGATGATATCAGCACCAGACTCCACCATTGTCCTAGCCCGCTCAAGAGCGAGATCCAGGTTCAACTGGTCGCTGCGATACAGAGTGCCGCCGTCAGAGAATGAATCAGGTGTGGTGTTAAGCACCCCCATAACCAGGGGGCGACCAAGATTGAGTGCGCGCCCGGCGCATTGCAATGCCGGGCCGCAAGAGTGACTAACAGCCAAGGGGCGGCTCAGTGTTCGCCGGCGGGACCACCGATGGGGCTACTGGAATCATTGGCATCTGCTTCACTGACTGTCGCCTGGGCGCTGCCATCGGAATCACCATCCCAGCCGCTTGGCTCGCGAGGCTTCCGACCCGCCATGATGTCATCAATTTGATCTGAACCTATGGTTTCATAAAGCATTAGCGCATCTGCCATGGCATGCAGCTTGTCGAGGTTCTCCTCAAGCATGCGTTGGGACGCGACATAACATTCATCGATAATTCGCCTGACTTCCTGGTCGATCTGGTTGGCCGTTTCATCAGACAATGCCTGATGTTGCTGGCCAGCACTGCGTCCAAGAAAGACCTCTTCAGAACCCTCGTCATACATCAAAGGGCCCATTTTTTCAGACAGTCCCCATTGGGTCACCATCTTGCGCGCGATGTCTGTTGCACGCTGGATATCGTTAGATGCGCCGGTAGTAATTCCATCCTTGCCAAGCGTCATCTCCTCAGCAATTCGGCCACCGAAGAGGCTACAGATCTGGCTGATAATATGCCTGCGGCTATGGCTATAGCGGTCTTCCTCAGGCAGGAACATAGTGACACCCAAGGCCCGGCCCCGAGGAATAATGCTGACTTTATATACTGGGTCGTGTTCAGGCATTAGTCTACCAACAATCGCGTGACCTGCTTCGTGATACGCCGTATTGCGCTTCTCGTCCTCGGACATCACCATGGACTTGCGTTCAGCGCCCATCATAATCTTGTCTTTGGCGAGCTCAAAATGCTGCATACCCACGGTGCGAACATTGGCGCGAGCGGCAAACAAGGCGGCTTCGTTGACCAGGTTAGCAAGGTCGGCGCCGGAAAATCCGGGCGTTCCGCGGGCGATCTTGGCAGGCTCGACGTCTTCCGACAGTGGCACTTTACGCATGTGCACCTTGAGAATTTGTTCGCGACCGCGGATATCAGGCAGACCAACCACCACCTGTCGATCAAAACGTCCAGGTCGCAGCAGTGCCGGATCCAGCACGTCAGGGCGGTTGGTGGCAGCGATCACGATAACGCCATCATTCACTTCAAACCCATCCATTTCTACCAGCAACTGGTTGAGGGTTTGCTCACGTTCATCATGCCCCCCACCAAGACCGGCGCCACGATGTCTGCCGACCGCATCAATTTCATCGATAAAGATAATACAGGGTGACTGCTTCTTGGCTTGTTCAAACATGTCACGAACGCGAGACGCGCCGACACCCACGAACATCTCAACAAAGTCAGAACCCGAGATTGAGAAGAAAGGCACTTTCGCCTCACCGGCTATCGCTTTGGCCAACAGTGTCTTACCCGTACCGGGCTGTCCCACCATTAGCACACCCCGGGGAATGCGCCCGCCCAGCTTTTGGAAGCGACTGGGGTCTCGCAGAAACTCGACCAGCTCCTGTACATCTTCCTTGGCCTCATCTACTCCGGCCACATCAGCAAAAGTAGTGGTTATCTGGTCTTCGCCAAGCAAGCGCGCCTTGCTTTTACCAAAACTCATGGGGCCGCCGCGGCCACCGCCGCCGCCTTGCATCTGGCGCATGAAAAACATGAACACCGCGATAATTATCAGGATGGGGAAGGACGCGACCAGCAATTGGGTCCACACGCTCTGTTGTTCGGGCTTTTTACCCTCCACAACCACGTTGTGTTCCAGCAGATCATCGATCAGCCGAGGGTCCTCAACCATCGGACGGATGGTCTCAAAGAGACTGCCGTCGAATCGTTCACCCGAGATGGTCAGGCCATCGACGGTCACTTTCTGCACCTGATCTCGTTGAATTTCCTCAATAAACTCCGAATAACGCAGTTGCTCAGAGGGGCTCTGCATGTTGAAGTTATTAAATACCGACAACAAGACGGCGGCTATCACCAGCCACAACAGTAAATTTTTAACCATATCGTTCAACGCTGTATCCTCTCAGGATTTAACCTTACAGGCCGGTCATCGCCACTGGCGCGTACCTGACAGCTGCACTCCTCAATTATAGCTTCTCTCCCCGCCGGGGACGGGGAACCACAGGGACTATTGGTAAACCCTGTTGTTGTTACGGGTGAAATCGGGAAAAATATCACCGCAATGTACTACAGATGGGGACAGGCGGCCATGTTTCAACCCTCCACTCATCGTGCAATAGACATCATTTATCGACCTTTGAAGCCGCTCGCCACCAGATAAACCTCGCGAGACCGCGGCCGGGAGGCTTTGGGCTTGCGGGTCAGGACCTTGTCAAACGAGTCGCGGGTATCGCGAAACAGCTCATCAAAACCCTCTCCCTGAAACACTTTAGTGACAAAGCTACCCCCAGGGGAGAGCACACGCCGGGCCATATCCAGCGCTAACTCCACCAGATACATGGATCCCGGTTGGTCAACGGCCGCTACCCCACTCATATTGGGAGCCATATCGGACACCACCAGATCAACAGATTCACCGTCTATTGCCTGCAAGATACGCTCAAACACCGCGTCTTCGGTAAAATCACCCTGAATGAACTCCACATCAGCCAGGTTATCCATATGCAGGATATCTGAAGCGACCACTCTACCCTTGTGCCCTACCAGATCAGCTGACACCTGGGACCATCCGCCAGGCGCACTCCCCAAGTCCACCACTGTCATACCGGGCTTCATCAGATGGTCTTTGTCTTGCAGCTCCAGTAATTTATAACAAGCTCGGCTGCGATAACCATCGCGCTTCGCCTGTTGCACAAACAGGTCATCGTGATGCTCTTTGAGCCAGGCCTTACTGGAAGACTTCTTCTTCGCCATAAATAATGTCTATAGTTACGTTTCGAGCCGAGGGCCCCTTGTGTAGAATACGCGACCCTGAAAGGGCCCGGGTGGCCCATTGTACCGTGGATTCACTATGAGCAAGAAAAGTAACCAGGAAATCAAGCAACTGCGCGCTATTGGCCATAAGCTGAAGCCGGTGGTCACCGTGGCAGGTAAAGGCCTGTCAGAGGCAGTTGTTGCGGAGGTCGATCGCGCCCTCAGCCAGCATGAGTTAATCAAGATAAAGCTGGCAGTAGGCGGTAAAGACGCGAAAACAGCCGTTATAGAAGAGCTGTGCGAGCGCTCCGGGGGAGAAGTGGTACAAAGCATTGGCAATGTCATATTGCTACTGCGCCGGGCCACCAAGCCAGACCCACGCCTCTCGAACCTGCTCCGGCGGGTCTAGGCTGCCGCACCAGCGTTTATTAGCCCGGGTAGCCCTGGGCCGCTAACCCACCTGACAAGGCACTCCCCCACAGCGCAGTTATTGGTTATGATACACGAGAATTCCCAACGCGGAGAGGCGCCACGGCATGGGGAATATTCTAGAGTTTCCATCGGAACAGGCAAAAGGGCTGGCTTTCCTCGACCGCCAGATTCGCCAACTTCTCACCAGTAAGGGCGCCGACGATGAACTCATCGACTTCGCTGCGCAACAGCTCACCCGCATTTACAAACGCATTAAGGACTCTGAGCAATACTGTTTTGGCATTCGCCTGCCAGACGGTTTGAGCGAACAGAAGCGTACGGAGTTGAAAATTGATATTGATGCCGGCCTGGAAACAATTCGCAAGGAAAACCACGGGCTGATGATCGAGCTGGTTGCACAACTGGTTCTGGCCCAGGTGCAAATATTCCAGCTGCAGCGCGACTAAAACGCCATCAGGGCGAGCGCACCCACTGTCAAAAAGTGGCCAACAGGTTACGCGTCCATCAAACCGAATTATCCGACCAACAATCCCGTTACCTGATAGACCACAACAGCAGCGGCATAAGCTAATAAAAAATAGCCGACGAACATTTTCAAAGTCAGGCTGCGGGAGGCGCTCTCCTTGGCAAGAATTGCCAGTGTTGAAACGCACTGCAGAGAAATAGCAAAGAATACGAGTAACGCAAGGCCTGAGCCCAGAGCAAGGTCACTGCCCTGGATATGTTCAACCAAGGGCACCATATTTTCGTCCGCGCCCTCGATACCAAAGATGGTGCCCAACGTACCTACAAATACTTCTCGGGCCGCGAAAGAAGTGAAAATCGCGACACCATAGCGCCAATCCAATCCCAGCGGTGAAAATACCGGCTCGATGAAATGTCCAAGATGACCCAACCAGGACTGACCAAGGTCGGCACCGTAGTTTGGAAAGTAACCGAGCAACCAGATCACTACGGTAACGGTGAAAATAATCTTGCCGGCTTTGGTGACAAAGTGCTTTGACCGATTCCAGGCATTTCGAACAATGGGCTTTAACCCAGGAAGGCGATAAGGCGGCAACTCCAGCACGAAAGGCAGGTCGTTATGATGGTCTTCGCTGGTTCGCGAAATCAGGCCGGTGACCAGCAGCCCCGTCATCATGCCGAAGAAATAAATACCGAACATCGCCAGGCCTTGCAGACCCACCAAGCCCCCCAACGCCGTTTGTGCGGGAATAAAAGCGGCGATGAGCAACGTATAAACCGGCAGCCGAGCACTACAGGGCATTAAAGGAATCGCAATGTAAGTGAGCACCCGTTTGCGCGGCGAATCGATCGCCCTCGCGGCGTAAATCGCAGGGATAGCACAGGCCACTCCCGACAACATGGGAATGAAGCTCTTCCCCGTGAGCCCGAAAAGACGCAATGGTTTATGGCAAATCAAGGCTGCACGGGCCATATAACCCGAGTCCTCCAACAACCCGATAACGAAAGTCAGTACAAAAATCTGGGGCACAAATACCAGGAAAGCGCCGATACCGCTAAATAGAGCGTCAGAGGTGAAATCTTTAACCACCTGATTACCTAATAATGGGACCAGGGCATCTGCCATCCAGGCCAGTGATCCCTCGACTGCATCCATCACGGGTGCTGCCCAGGTAAAAATTGACTGGAACAGCAGATACATAATCAGGAAAAAAGATACGCCACCGGTGAGCGAATGCAGAAAAAAATTATCCAGTCGATTCTGGGTGCGAATCAGCACATCGCCCTCAGGACCGAATCGATGAGCCAGCTTGTGTGCCTCTCCGCGCAGAATTGCGTCTGGCGTGTCCACCAGGTGAGCGCGCGGTTCTCGCACTTCGCAAGCGATCGCGGAGAGTTCACTGATCACCTCATCGATACCCTTACCAGAGCGCGCCGATATAGGTATAACCCGGGTGTGCAGCGCTGCCGACATCCCCTCCACGTCCAGGGTCAAATCGTGATTTTCAAGCACGTCCATCATGTTGGCCAACACGGTAATCTTCTTACTATTACGTTCACAGTCGCGGATTACCTGCAGTGTGAACAGCAGACTCTTCTCCAAACGAGTTGCATCAATAACGCAAAGCACCTGCTCTACATCGGGATCTTCCAGCGCACGTTCGAAGTAATCCACTGCCACTTCTTCCTCTGCGGAAATGGCCTGCAGTGAATAAGTGCCGGGGAAGTCGATCAGTGTCTTGTCAGGCAGTGCCTGTAATTTTCCGGAGCCCACGTCTACGGTGATCCCGGGGAAGTTAGCCACTTTCTGGCTCAGGCCCGTTAAGCGGTTGAACAGCAAACTCTTGCCCGAGTTAGGGCTGCCAATAAGAATAATCTTACTCACTGGCACCACTCAGGCGCACAGCAACGTGCGCGGCCACCTCATCGTCCAGGGAGAAAACCGTATTACTGACCTGATAAACCTTGGGCGCACCAAAGGACGGAGACTGCAGGCAGATCACCGATTCCCCAGGATGGAATCCAAATTCCATCAGGCGAATTTTATACTTTTCAGCCAGGGCATCGTCATAGCCCAGAATTTCGCAGTGATCGCCTGCTTTCAGGGACCACAAAGAGAGGTTTATAGCCACCGGGTACTCACAGTGAGAGCTCAAAGAAGCGAGCGATACTAGCAGTAATGAGAATGATTTGCATCAAAATGAAGTGACCTCGGAGCCAGACTCGATTAGTATTTGGCGGCGTCCAAACGCAACCCCACTGGAACCAAGAGGCGATCCAACCATGAAAACACTAATGAAAACACTTTTAGCACCCCTGCTGGTATTGGCAACTTTCCAGACCGCACAGGCGGACAGCTATACCGAAGCAAAAGGCATTTTCGAAAACGCAGGCGAAAGCGGTACCTTCTTTGGCAAGGCTTATGGCTATGCGCTTTTCCCTACTATCGGCAAGGGCGGCATGGGCGTCGGCGGTGCTCACGGTTCAGGCCGTGTCTATGCTAACGGAAAACACACTGGCGACACCAAGATGACCCAGCTGACCATCGGTTTCCAACTCGGCGGACAGGCCTACAGCCAGATTATTTTCTTCGAAGACAAGCGCGCCTTTGAAGAATTCACCTCGGGGAACTTCGAGTTTGGCGCCCAGGCCACCGCAGTCGCAATTACAGCAGCGGCAGGAGCCTCGGCAAATACGGGCGGCGGCGCCCAGGCTGGTGCTTCCGGTGGCAAAAATGACGCGGGCACCGTCTCTGGTGGCTATCGCAAAGGAATGGCGATATTCACTGTCGCAAAGGGTGGGCTGATGTATGAAGCAACCCTGGGCGGACAGAAGTACAGCTACGCTGCCAAATAGGGCGTAAACAAAAAAGCCCCACTCTCCGTCGGAAGTTGGGGCTTTTTATTGCGCCGTGAAATCAGTCGCTATATGTGCTGAACCTGATCGATCTCGTACTCTATATCGCCACCGGGCGCCTTGACGAGAACAACATCCCCCTCCTCCTTGCCAATCACAGCGCGAGCGATGGGTGAACCTACCGAAATCCGGTTGTTCTTCACATCCGCCTCGTCCTCACCAACAATAGTGTAAGTGACGGTCTCATCAGACTCGACATTAATCAGGTCCACGGTAGTACCGAAAATGACTTTGCCGGTCCTGGTAATTTGGGTTACATCGATTACCTGACAGTTCGACAGCTTACCTTCGATCTCCATGATTCGACCTTCGGCAAAACTCTGCTGTTCACGAGCGGCGTGGTATTCCGCATTTTCTTTCAGGTCACCGTGTTCTCTCGCATCGGCGATCGCGTCAGAAATGCGCGGTCGCTCCACCTTCTTGAGATGCTCCAACTCACTGCGCAGGGCAGCCTCGCCCGCTACTGTCATCGGTACCTTGTTCATGCACTAATACTCCCGTGCAGGTCTTGCAGCCTGCGAACTTTCTTATCACCTTCCTGCTGCATTGACATGGTAATGGCTTCTGCGGCAGCAAGGGTCGTTGTGTAAAACACCCTGTGCGCCTGGGCACTGGCCCTGATTGGCGCGGAGTCTTCAATAGCCCGGCGACCTTCGGTGGTATTAATAATAAAGTCTGCCTCATCGTTTTTAATCATATCGACGATATGGGGGCGACCCTCCAGTACCTTATTGATCCGACGGACATTCAGCCCGGCCGCCTCCAGCGCTGTGGCGGTGCCACCGGTGGCTGCGAGATTAAATCCAAGACCAAGCAGGTCGCGAGCGACCGCGACAGCACCCGGCTTGTCTACATCGCGAACGCTGATCAGCACGGTGCCGCTGGTAGGAGGAGAATCCCCACCGCCCAACTGGGCTTTGGCAAAAGCAGTAGCAAAGCTGTCACCCACACCCATAACCTCCCCAGTAGAGCGCATCTCAGGGCCGAGAATCGGGTCAACACCAGGGAACTTGTTAAACGGCAGCACGGCCTCTTTCACGCTGTAGTAAGAGGGCACTATTTCTTTGTTAAAACCCTGAGAAGCCAGGCTCTGGCCGGCCATGCAGCGAGCAGCCACCTGCGCCAGTGATCGACCGATGCATTTGGAGACAAAGGGCACTGTTCGGGAGGCTCGAGGATTGACCTCGATCACATAGATTTCATCATCTTGCCAGGCGAGCTGAACGTTCATCAATCCGCGTACACCCAGCTCAAGCGCCATTTGCTTTACCTGCTCACGCATTTGATCTTGCACCACCATATCCAAACTATAGGGAGGCAGAGAACAGGCAGAATCACCTGAGTGCACGCCAGCCTGTTCGATATGTTGCATGATGGCACCAATTACCACCTCTTCACCGTCCGACACAGCATCGATATCAATTTCGATTGCGGCAGACAGGAAGCTGTCCAAAAGCACCGGCGCATCGTCGGAAGCCTGCACTGCATGCTTCATGTAGCGCAGCAGGTCCTCCTCGCGATAAACAATTTCCATGGCGCGTCCGCCCAGTACATAAGAGGGGCGCACAACCAGCGGGTAACCAATTGAAGCGGCCGCTTCCACGGCTTCTTCAGTACTGCGTACGGTGGTATTGGCGGGCTGCTTCAAGCCCAGCTTCTGAATCATGTGCTGGAAACGTTCGCGATCTTCCGCACGGTCGATCGCATCCGGTGTCGTGCCGATAATAGGCACCCCCGCATCCTCCAGGGCACGAGCCAGCTTAAGCGGCGTCTGTCCCCCGAATTGAACAATCACTCCCTTTGGCTTTTCCAGGGCTACGATTTCCAGCACGTCCTCGAGAGTTACCGGCTCGAAATACAGGCGGTCTGAAGTGTCGTAATCAGTAGAAACCGTTTCGGGGTTGCAGTTGACCATGATGGTTTCATAACCATCCTCGCGCATCGCGAGCACCGCGTGTACACAGCAGTAGTCGAACTCAATACCCTGGCCTATTCGGTTGGGGCCACCGCCCAGCACCAGAATCTTGTCCCGATCAGAGGGAGCGGCTTCGCACTCCTCCTCATAGGTTGAATACATGTAGGCAGTGGCAGAGGCAAACTCCGCCGCGCATGTGTCCACACGCTTGTAAACCGGTTTAATCCCCAGCCCGTGACGATGGCGGCGCACAATATGTTCATCCGACGCCAGCAACACCGCCAGGCGCTCGTCCGAGAAGCCCTTGCGCTTGAGACGAAACATTTGATCGGCACCAATATCATCAAGCTCGATACTTTTGAGACTGTTTTCAGTCTTGATGATGTCTTCTATCTGCACCAGGAACCAGGGGTCTACGCCGGAGAGTTTGTAAATCTCATCCACGCTCATGCCAGCTCTGAAGGCATCACCGATGTACCAGATACGCTCTGCCGTAGGGTTAACCAATTCCGACAGAAGTTCATCCCGCAAATCTTCGTCATCCACATCAATCATGTGTTCAAAGCCGGATGAGCCCACCTCCAAACCACGCAGTGCTTTCTGCAGTGACTCCTGGAACGTGCGTCCTATCGCCATCACTTCGCCAACCGATTTCATCTGCGTTGTCAGGCGAGTATCTGCACCTTTAAACTTTTCAAAGGCGAAGCGCGGAATCTTCGTGACTACGTAATCGATCGCCGGTTCGAAGGACGCCGGTGTAGCACCGCCTGTAATGTCGTTTTGCAATTCGTCCAGGGTGTAACCAATCGCCAGTTTCGCTGCCACCTTGGCAATAGGGAAACCAGTGGCTTTAGATGCCAGCGCCGAGGATCGGGAGACCCTCGGGTTCATTTCAATAATCACCAGGCGGCCAGTATCCGGACATTGACCAAACTGCACATTGGATCCGCCCGTCTCTACACCAATCTCACGCAGTACCGCCAGAGAGGCGTCCCGCATAATCTGGTATTCCTTGTCGGTCAGGGTCTGGGCCGGAGCAACGGTAATTGAATCGCCCGTGTGCACGCCCATGGCGTCGAAGTTCTCAATGGCACATACGATGATGCAGTTGTCGTTTTTGTCGCGAACAACCTCCATCTCATATTCCTTCCAGCCGATGAGCGATTCATCGATCAGCAGCTCGTTGGTGGGCGATAAATCCAGCCCCCGCATACAAATTTCTTCAAATTCGTCCCGGTTATAGGCGATACCACCGCCGGAGCCGCCCATGGTAAAGGAGGGACGGATAATGCAGGGGAAGCCGATACTATCGAGCACCTGAAAAGCTTCTTCCATAGTATGAGCAAGGGAGGCCCGCGGCGTATCCAGGCCGATGCGCTTCATCGCTTTATCGAACAGTTGGCGGTCTTCGGCCATATCGATGGCTTCTTTGGTCGCACCAATCATTTCTACATCGTGCTCAGCCAATACACCATGGCGTGCAAGATCAAGCGCGCAGTTGAGTGCGGTCTGGCCACCCATGGTCGGCAGCAAGGCATCGGGCTTCTCTTCTTCGATAATACGCGCAACAGTCCGCCACTCGATGGGCTCAATATAGGTCGCATCGGCCATTGTCGGGTCGGTCATGATAGTGGCGGGATTGGAGTTCACCAGAATGACCCGGTAACCCTCCTCGCGCAGAGCCTTACAGGCCTGGGCACCTGAGTAATCGAACTCGCAGGCCTGACCAATAACAATCGGTCCAGCGCCAAGGATCAGAATACTCTGGATATCGGTTCTCTTGGGCATGCTTATTCCCCAGCGCGAGCTGCAATCAGCTCAATGAAATGATCAAACAAGGGCGCCGCATCATGCGGACCAGGGCTGGCTTCAGGGTGTCCCTGAAAACTAAAGGCGGGCTTGTCCGTGCGGTGTATCCCCTGCAAGCTCCCATCGAAGAGCGATTTATGGGTGACACGAAGAGTATCGGGCAAACTACTCTCGTCGGCCGCAAAGCCGTGATTCTGGCTGGTAATCAACACCGTACCATCGTCAATGTTCTGTACCGGATGATTAGCACCGTGGTGACCGAACTTCATTTTCGCGGTTTTTGCGCCAGAGGCCAGCGCAAGCAGCTGATGGCCAAGGCAGATACCAAAGATCGGAATTTCTGTTTTCAGGAGCTCCTGGATGGCCTCGATAGCATACGTGCAGGGCTCCGGGTCACCGGGGCCATTGGATAAAAAAATACCGTCAGGATTCATTGCCAGCACATCCGCTGCAGGTGTCTGGGCCGGCACCACGGTAAGGCGACAGCCGCGATCTACCAACATGCGCAATATATTGCGCTTAACGCCATAATCGAAGGCGACCACATGCCAGGGCAATTCACCCGCAGGTTTTTCGCTGTGACCTTGACCCCACTCCCAGCTACCCTCAGTCCAGCGATAAGACTCCGTTACCGTGACTTCTTTCGCCAGATCCATGCCTTTCAAACCGGCGAATGCTTTGGCCTGCGCCAACGCTTTGGCTTCATCAATTTTGTCACCCGCCATCAGGCAACCATTCTGGGCGCCCTTCTCTCGTAAAATCCGAGTCAGGCGGCGAGTATCAATATCGGCAATACCGACAATATTGCGGCTACTCAGGTAGTCAGACAGGCTTTGTTCGTTGCGATAATTGCTGGCTAACAAGGGAAGGTCGCGAATCACCAGGCCCGCGGCCCAGATGCTGCTCGATTCCTCGTCCTCGGTGTTAGTGCCGGTGTTGCCAATATGTGGATAGGTCAGGGTGACAATCTGGCGAGCATAGGACGGATCGGTGAGGATTTCCTGGTAACCGCTCATGGCGGTATTGAATACCACTTCACCAACGGATATGCCGCTGGCTCCGATTGCCAAGCCTTTGAAAACACTGCCATCTTCGAGGACTAATATAGCGGAACTGGACAAGCAAAGCCTCCATCATCAGGGGAAACCCAGAACCTTCATGCGCTTGGCTCGCGCGCTCACAAAGAGACGAGATGGGTAAATACATCTCGCCTTTTTACATAAATTCAGCTCTGGTTTTCACGGGAACACACAGTATCCGACGTTCACATCGGACATGCGAAATCTGGCCGGAGATTCTAGGTGAACCAGCTGTGTCTGTCCAGTTAGTTCGGGGCACTCTCCGGAATCTCTATCACCCTGCCCTCACCCTGCGCTCGAATATCGGATACGGCGGTCAACTTGCCATTTTCTGCGGAGATCGCATGAACCTTGCCCAGGTTCCCCCAGCTATTTTCCTCAACGGCGTAGCCCAGCTTCTCCAGACCCTTACGGGTCGCCACGGGCACCTCCCGCTGGTCATGCCTGATGAGCAGTGCCTGGGGCAACTGGTGGTGAAAGCGCAAAGCGTCGACCGCTTCCTGCAGGGGCATATCAAAATCTTGCATATTCAGGATGACCTGAAACACCGTGGTAATAATCGTGCTGCCACCAGAAGTTCCGATCACCAGGGCCGGCTCTCCATCTCGCAGCAAAATAGTGGGTGACATAGAAGACAACATCCTTTTCCCGGGGACAATAGCGTTGCGATCATTGCCAACGACACCAAACTTATTGGGCACACCAACCTTGGCACTGAAATCATCCATCTGGTTGTTGAGCAAGAAGCCGGCGCCCTCCACCACAACTCCCGAGCCAAAATCCCAGTTCAGGGTAGTAGTCAAAGAAACGGCATTACCTTCGGCGTCAATAATAGAGAAATGAGTCGTTTCCGTTGACTCAAGGCCCGCAGACACCGTCTCAATGGGGGAGATAGCCTCAGGGTTAACGCTGCTGGCACGCGCCCGCAGGTAATCGTCCTCCAAAAGCTTATCCATGGGCACTGCCACATAATCAGGATCACCGAGATACTCTGCCCGATCGGCATAAACCCGTTTCTCCAGCTCTGCCATCAAGTGCACGTAGCGCGCCTCGTTATGCCAGAGCCCGCTAAAGTACTGGTCCGAAAACTCCCGTAATTTGAGCAACTGCACCAGGGCGAAGCCTCCCGAACTGGGTGGCGGCGCCGACAACACCTCGAATTCACGCCAATTATCGCGCAGCGGTTCTCGCCAGACTGCCTTATATGTTTTCAGGTCAGACAGGCTGATTTGGCCACCCGTGGCCTCCATCTGCGCGACCAGTTGCCTTGCCGGAACCCCTGAGTAGAAGGCATCCGGATCCTGTGCCAGCAACTCCAGCGTGGCTGCCAGCTCAGCTTGCTTAAAGATTTCACCTTTTTGCATACGACCGAAGTAACGGTGGAAGTTCGTCTCACCGGCATCTTCGGCAATTTTTTCAACCGCTAATTCAAATATTGTTTCAGACACCGCAAAACCGTCCCTGGCGATACCAATAGCCGGTGCCAGCAGGCGTCTCCATGGCAAAGTTCCATACCGCGAGTGAGCCTCCTGCATTCCGCGCACTGTGCCGGGCACCCCCGAAGCCTTGCCACCCACTAAGGACAAACGCTGTTGAAAATTACCCCCTTCGTCGAGAAACATATCCCGATACGCCTTGGCAGGAGCCCGCTCGCGAAAATCCAGAAATACCGCTTCGTCATCCATATATGCGGTCATAAAGCCGCCACCGCCAATGTTACCGGCATCAGGAAGAGTGACGGCCAGCATAAATGTCGCCGCAATCGCGGCGTCCACGGCATTGCCACCGTCCATTAACACGGCTTGAGCAACCTCAGCAGACCAGCGATCTGGCATCGCAAGGGCGGCTGTGCCGGCCCAACCTCTGGCAGCGAAAACAAAAACAGTGATAAAAATAAGTGCGCGCATTAACATCTGTTCAATCTAACAATAAGTGATGGGACAATAATGCCCACTACCCGCTAAAAAAGGAAATAATATGGCTTACAGCAATGGCAAATGCGCGGTAATTACCGGAGCAGGTTCCGGCATCGGCAGGGCGCTAGCCCTGCAACTAAACGATGAGGGCTGCGAACTTTTCCTGTCAGACATTAACGCCGAGACGCTGGCTGAGACGGCTACCCTGCTAAAACGGCCAGACCTATTCTGCGATCAGCAGACGCTGGACGTAGCCGATAATGCGGCAATGCAGGACTGGGCGGCACAGGTTTCAGCGTCTCGCGGCGCAATCGATATTCTCGTCAACAATGCTGGCGTCGGTCTCACTGGCCCAGCGGATGAAAACCCCTACGAGGACATTCAGTGGCTGATGGGGATTAATTTCTGGGGAGTGGTCCACGGTACCAGAGCGTTTCTGCCCTTATTGCGAAATTCTGCATGTGGGCACCTGGTGAATCTATCGTCCATGTTCGGCATGGTCGGGGTACCCACACAATCGGCCTATAACGCTTCAAAGTTCGCCGTGCGCGGCTACAGCGAGGCCCTGCGCATTGAGCTTCAGGACAGCAACGTACATGTCTGCTGCGTTCATCCGGGAGGGATAAAAACTAACATAGCGCGAGACAGTCGCGGTGGAGAAGGTTCACCCGAAGATAAGGACATGAAGTTTCAGCAAATGGCGATCACCTCGCCAGAGTCAGCTGCAGCGCAAATCATTAAGGCCATGGAGAAGCGTAAAAAGCGACTTCTGCTGGGACTGGATGCAAAGCTGGTCACCTTTGCGAGCTGGCTGGCACCTGTTAGCTATCCAAAATTGCTCGGGCTGTTTATCAAGGTCGACTTTTGAAACATCGCCAGCGGGCCGATGCGAGAACATTTGTATATGAACAAGCGCTGCTGCTTGCAATCGCGATTGTGATTGCAAGCAGCAGCTGGAGTATGCCCGTGATGGTAGAACCCGGTGTTTCCAAAGCACTCGCTGAACAGCGGGCTAAGGATCTTACGAACATCCGCTACCAGCTTGACCTCAGTATAGAAGACGATAACAAAGCACCAATACTGGGTAAGGTCGTAATTCATTTTGACCTTGCAGATAACCAGCAACCCTTGCAGCTTGATTTTCAGCAAACACCAGAGCACGTTCAGTCTATCAGCAACGCACTCGGAGCAATTGACTACGAGTTCAGCAATGAACACCTGATCATTATGCCCGGCGCACTGAAGCAGGGTACTAACCGACTGGAGATAGACTTTATAGCCGGTGAAAACTCCCTCAATCGGAACCCTGAATACCTCTACACCCTGTTCGTTCCGGACCGTGCCCGCACCGCCTTTCCGTTATTTGATCAGCCGGACCTTAAAGCTCACTACCAGTTATCACTGAGAGTGCCGGCGGACTGGGAAGCGATATCCAATGCGCCGCTTAAGGAGAGGAAGGAAGACGATCAGGGAGTTGTTTACCATTTCGAAAATAGCGAGCTTACCAGCTCTTATCTCTTTTCATTCGTCGCCGGAAAGTTTCAGCGAGTGTCCAGAAACATCGATGGTCGCAAGATCAGCCTGCTGCATCGGGAAACTGACGATGCCAAGGTCGCGCGCAATCTGGACGCCATTTTTACGCTGCATCACGACGCAATCCATTGGATGGAGAACTACACTGGTATTCCCTACCCGTTCGCGAAATTCGATTTTGCCTTGATCCCCAGTTTCCAATATGGCGGCATGGAGCACCCGGGCGCCATACAATATCGAGCCTCGTCGCTATTGCTGGAAGAGTCCCCTACTCAGTCTCAGCTCTTGGATCGAGCAGGACTGATCGCCCATGAGACGGCCCACATGTGGTTTGGCAATCTGGTGACTATGCAATGGTTTAACGATGTATGGACCAAAGAAGTATTCGCCAATTTTATGGCGGCGAAAATTGTTAACCCGGCCTTCCCGACAATCAACCACGAGCTGAATTTCTTGATACGACACTACCCGGGCGCCTACACAGTGGAACGCAGCGGTGGCAGCAATCCGATACGCCAGGACCTGGCCAACCTGAACCAGGCAGGGCAAATGTACGGGCCTATCATCTATAAGAAAGCGCCCATCATGATGCGGCAGCTGGAACTGCTGCTTGGCGAAGTAAGCTTGCGCGCAGGATTACAGAAGTACCTGAAGCGCTTTGGCTTTGCCAACGCCACCTGGCCCGAGCTCATTACTATTCTGGACACACTATCGGAAAAAGACCTGCATGCCTGGAGTGACGTTTGGGTAAATACGCCAGGCCGGCCTCATTTCCAACTGGCAACGAGCGATCAAAATGGCACAGTGCTGAGCCAAAAAGACCCCGCCGGGCTGGATCGCACCTGGCCCCAGCAGTTTTCTGTTGTATCAGCGACCTTAACAGAGCGGGTAATGAGCGGGACCAATCCGTCTGTACTTCCCACTCCCTGGCTGCAACTAAACTCCGATGGCTTTGGCTATGGATTATTCCCTGTGGACAAACAACGATGGAGTGATCAAAACCCAAGCGATGAACTGGCCAGAGGCGCACTGCTGATCGATACCTGGGAAAATTTTCTCAATGGAAGTTTTAATGGTGCGGGTTCTTACTTCGAAATGCTGCTAGCCCAAACTGTGGCAGAAAAAAACTCACTCATACTGGAGCAGGCTTTAGCGCAAATGTACCGGGTACATACCAGTTTTCTTAGCATCGATGAGCAAGCCGGGCTCCAAATTTCGCTAGAAAAATCACTGCTCAATCAACTTGAGTCGACCCGCGACGCGGGACAGTCCAGACTCTTTTTTAACGCTTTTTGCAATATAGCCCGCACTTCACCGGGGCTCGCCTATCTGAATGCTCTATGGACAGGTAGTAAGCAACTGGAAACACTGCCGCTCTCTGAAACAGACCTGGTTCATCTGGCTGAAATACTTGCCTTACGCCAGCCAGAGAATGCCGCCAGAATTCTGGCCACACAACGCAAGCAAATCAAAAATCCGGATTTACTCCGGCGCTTTGACTTCGTGACCCCGGCATTATCACCAGAGGCCAGTGTTCGCGATCGTTTCTTTCACAGCCTGAAGGAGCCGCAAAATAGAACAACAGAGAAATGGGTCCTGGATGCACTGACTTACTTGCATCACCCTAGTCGGCTCGACGAGTCTGAAAAATACATTCTGCCAAGCCTGGAATTACTGGAAGAGATTCAAGTTACCGGAGATATATTCTTTCCCAGTGGCTGGCTCAACAACACTCTGTTGAACTACCGATCGCCAACAGCCGTAACAACCGTGTATGACTTTTTGGCTCAGAGGCCCGACTACAACCCCCAGCTGCGCATGAAGATATTACAGGCAATCGACATGGCTGATCGAGCAAGCCATTATCAAATCAGCAATCAGCACACAGACTAATCGCCGGAAAGGATCATCCAGAGACCAGGATTTTCTCCAGAGCGCTGCGAATATTCAATGGAATTGGCACTGACTTGTCTTTGGCTCGCTCCACGAAGACGTGCACAAAGTGGCCGTTTGCTGCAGCGGTCGAAGCGCCTTTGCGAAAAATAGCGATACCGTACTGCACCGAGCTGGTCCCCAATCTGTCTACCCTCACACCGGCTTCCAATTCGTCCGGGTGGGCTAAGGGCGCATGATACGCACAGCCTGAATTGACTACATAGCCCACCACTGAGCCGTCGTTTATATCCAGGCCACCCTGCTCAATCAAGTAGCGGTTTGCTGCGGTATCGAAGTAAGAGTAATACACAACATTGTTAATGTGGCCATAGATATCATTATCTCCCCAACGCGTTGAGATGGGATAAAAAATCGGATAGTCATCGCGGGTGGGTGCTAATTCTTTGCTCATGAATACTCTCCGTAGGCAGCCTGGTAAATGCCCAGTGCGTCCTCGTAGCTCACATCCCTGGGGTTATTGACCAGCAGTCGCTGCTGCTCCATCGCGTCTTTCGCCAGCATTTCCAGGTCAGCGGCAGAAACGCCGGCAGCTGCCAGTGTTGCCGGCAATTCCAGATCATCGATCAATTGCCGCATCGCAGCGATCAATGCGGATGCACGGGCTTCCTCGCCATCTACCTGCAGTCCGGGCACAACAAGCTCCGCCAGTTCAGCATAAGCATCGGCCGCTACAGGCATATTGAAATCCATTACCGCCGGCAAGACTAGGGAATTACTGAGCCCATGGGGAATATGGTAGTGGCCACCCAACGGATAAGCCAGCGCATGGACGGCAGCCACCGGGGCATTGGCAAAAGCTTGCCCGGCCATACAAGCCCCTAACAGCATGCCCTCGCGCGCCGCAGCATTACTGCCATCACGCACCGCAGTGCGGATATTTGTCGCCAACAGGGTCAATGCCTGCCGTGCCAGATTGTCTGATATTGGATTCTTCCGGTGCCGCGAGGTGTAGGCCTCAATGGCATGTACCATGGCATCCACCCCCGTCATCGCGGTAATCATGGCTGGCAGGCCCAGCGTCAACTGTGCATCCAACACGGCCACATCAGGTAATAACACGGACGAGGAAACACCTGCTTTGGTGGTTTCTCCGGTCGTAATAACCGCTACTGGCGTTACTTCAGAGCCAGTTCCAGCAGTCGTCGGCACCAATACTAAAGGCAGGCGCTCTCCTTTCACCTGATCAACGCCATACAGAGCTGACAAAGGCTGGTCTGACCCTATCAGGACCGCCGCGACCTTGGCCACGTCCATAGAGCTGCCACCACCAACGGCGATCACTCCATCTACGCCTTGCATGCGCCCAAGCTCCGCCGCAGCAAGCACGGTCGCCTCGGGAGGATCTTCAAATACCTGATCAAAAACTACCGGGTTCAATCCTTTGGCCGCCAATGCCTCGACCACAGGTTGCACCAGGCCGATGCTCATAAGCCCGGGGTCAGTAATGAGTAATGGTTTTTCTACCCGCAGCCGAGAAAGTTGCCCGGCTACTTCCAGAGCACTGCCAAAGCCATTGATGATCTTGCCGACGGTGTTGAATTCAAATCCCTGCATTTTTCCTCTGCACCCTGAAAGAACGTCACGCTGACGCTAATCTATGGTCAACGACCATGCAAGCGTCTGTGGCCCCGCCTACACCCGTCAGTTGATCAAGAAAACTTGGTTAATCCACTTTCCCTGAGGGTGGCACGCCCCCTAAGACGTCGCCTCCGCCATGTATGGCTTCAGCTCGTTGCGACCCACCACCATGCGATGAACTTCATCAGGGCCATCCGCCAAGCGCAAGGTTCGCTGAGCCATGTACATTCCGGCCAACGGCGTATCCTGAGAAACACCCAGAGCACCAAACATCTGAATCGCTTGATCGACGATGCGGATTGAGACGTTGGGGACTGCGGTCTTGATCATGGAAATCCAAATCCGCGCTTCCTTGGGGTCTACATTATCCATCATCCACGCCGTTTTTAGCGTTAGCAATCGGGCCTGTTCGATATCCATACGCGCATTGGCAATGATGTCGATGTTACCACCCAGGCGGGCGAGGTGTTTTCCAAAGGCCTGGCGCGATACAGAGCGCTGGCAGAGCAATTCAAGCGCCTTTTCGGCAGCGCCAATCGCGCGCATGCAGTGATGAATGCGCCCTGGGCCAAGTCGTCCCTGGGAAATTTCAAAGCCACGACCGGGGCCCAGAATAATATTATCCTTGGGCACCCGAACATTATCGAATTTCTGATGCATGTGACCATGAGGAGCATCATCAATGGCGAACACATTCATAGGGCGAACATTAGTAAATCCAGGCGCATCGGTAGGAACCAGTATTTGCGACTGCTGCACATGCTTGGGTGCATCGGGGTCGGTCTTGACCATTACGATCATAATTTTGCAGCGAGGATCGCCAGCACCAGACACATAGTGCTTCTCACCATTAATCACCCATTGGTCACCATCGAGCACCGCCTCGGTACAAATATTGGTGGCATCAGACGAGGCCACCCCCGGCTCTGTCATGGCATAGGCAGATCGAATTTCACCATTCATCAATGGCTCCAGCCACTGCTTTTTTTGCGCCTCGGTACCGTACTTGTGCAGCACTTCCATGTTTCCGGTATCAGGCGCTGAGCAGTTAAAGGCTTCCGCGGCCAGATGTGATTTACCCATTTCCTCTGCGAGGTAAGCGTACTCAATAGTATTGAGCCCTGAGCCGCTTTCGCCATCGGTAAGAAAGAAATTCCAAAGGCCACGGGCCCGTGACTTTTCCTTGATGCCCGTCATGATCTCGGTCTGCCGCTCGGTAAAGCTCCAGCGATCACCTACATCAATCTCTTGAAAAAATGCCTGCTCTATTGGCAGTACTTCGTTGTCGATGAAGTCTTTGACTTCCGCCAGCAACGGCGCCACACGATCACTGATTCCCAGATCCATAGTTCTACCTTTATACGTTTTGAAAGGAGGTGGAGTGTAGCAGCTGCCAGAGCTGATAGATGTCACACAGGCGAAAAATTTCCATGGTTGGCTGCACTCCATAACAACAAAAGCCGGGCAATGCCCGGCCTTTGCTGCGCGGTAGAGAGACCTAGAAGTTCAAGCGAGCATCAAATCCATAGGTAGCAGGAGCACCAAAGTAAGATGCCGTCCAGAAACCAAAGGGAATGGTGTGCTGGCGGTATTCTTCATCGGTAATGTTTTTACCCCATAGACCAAACTGCATGCTCATATCAGAACCAACTTTCACTTCGCTCACAATCAGGCTGGCGTTGATCGTTTCATAATCGTCGATCTGGCTAGTGGCATTCTGCGTGGGTTCGATATAGGGAACGTACTCATCGTTATAATTCCAGTCGAGGTGGAAATTGAGGCTGCCCCAGTTGCAATTACAAACAGCCCAATCCAGGGCGACGTTGGCAGTATTTTCCGGCGCAAACGGCAAATCCTTGAAGTTCTTTAGATCAACGCCATTCTCTATGAACTCATTATATTCGCCATCCAGATAGCCGTAATTAACCGAAAAACGCAGGGCGTCTACAACCTGCCAGATGAACTCGACCTCGACTCCCTGAAAAGTCGCCTCACCAGCATTTTCAACATTAGAGGCGGCGCCACCGGAGCCCTCAAGGAACACCGAGACCTGCATATCTTCTATATCATTCTGGAAGGCTGCAATATTCAGTTGAATACGATCATCGGCCAACCGTGACTTCATACCAAGTTCATATGACATGACGGTCTCTTCGTCGTAGCCCTGATGGAAAGCGTCACCTGTAGGCGCCTCGCCATTAAATCCACCGGACTTCCAACCTTGGGCAAAGCGCGCGTAGAAGTTGATATCGTCATTCAAATCCCATGCGGCCGTAAACGTCCCGGAAGTGTTGTCCCAGGTATCTGAGTCTTTCTCAGAAAACGCACCGACGCCACCGGAAGAACTATTGGGATGGTCAATGTACTGGGAACGCTCTTCTTCTGTGTAGCGCATTCCGAACGTTAGAGTCAGCTGTTGCACAGAAGCAGGTGACCAGTCGGCCTGACCGTAGAAGGCCAGGGAATCGTTATCAAGGCCATAGGTGTTATTGTCCGTAGGGGACCCGAACAAGCCAAAGAAAGTAATCGGATTAACAACATCCGACTCCTCATCGAAGTAGTAAACACCCATCACATAATTGATCGTGTCAGTTGTACCCAACAACTGCAGTTCCTGACTGGTTTGCTCGTAGGTAATATCACGAGCCGAGTGGAACAAATCCATATTGGTACCGTCGATATCGATAAAGTCGCCGTAATCGAGCTCACGATATGAGGTGATTGACTTCAGGGCCACATCTCCCATAACGCCCCACGTGCCTGCATCCCAGTCGAGAGTCAGTGCATGACCGTCAGTCTCAGACACTTCATACTGCGCATAGTCATTGCTGATACTGGAAGCGTTTTTATCCTCAGACACCTGATAGAGGCTCATCAGGTCACCCAGGAAGCCGAGATCCTGAATGTCAAAAAGAAATTGATTTACATCGGTCAACTGGGCCTTGGAAGGCTCCTGGTCACGCTCACTAGAGTCATAGGAATAGCGTGCTCGAAAACTGTCAGTAACATCCCACAAGGCGTCTATTCGCCAAACCTCACTATCAAGATTATTGAATTCATCGCTTGATTTAGGGGTTACAAAAGGATTGAGACCGCCCGTGGGATCGCTATCAACATTGTCGTAAAATCCGTCTCGCTCGGCTTTGGCGTAAGCCAGAGACGCCCGGAAGCCTCCCATGGCGCCTGTATCCAGACGCAGCTTGGCTTGCTGGTAACCCTCGTTACCCACGGATAAGTCTACCCGGCCACCAAAATCCTCTGCTGGCAAGCGCGTGATCAAATTGATGGCGCCACCCACTGTGTTCTTGCCGTAAAGCGTGCCTTGAGGACCGCGCAACACCTCAACGCGTTCAAGCTCAGCAATTTCAAATATTCCACCCAGATTCTTGCCCAGGAACACGCCATCCAGATACATACCAACGGTGGGCTCCCAAGTAACCGCAGGATTAATCGTAACCGCACCGCGGATCGAAATTGTCGCCCCGCTGGTACCGCCGGGTGATTCCACAATTTGCAAGTTGGGAACGAAAGAGGCCAGGTCCTTAATATTGGCGATGCCCTGGGCGTCAATGGCCGCCGTATCGAAGGCGGTCACTGAAATTGGTGTATCTTGCAGTGATTGCTCGCGTTTCTGGGCGGTAACGATCACCTCTTCAAGCTGCGCCATAACGTTACTGGCAGCTAGCCCCGAAGCGAGCAGCACGGCTGCGGGTAACAACTTGCGGTTGCGGTATGTAAACATGTATGAACTCCAAGATTTTTATATCAATAATGAGTGCGGACTCTTCCCTGCGTCCCAATATACGAAATTCCCCTGCCTATTGTGTGTGAATTATTAACAGAGAGGTACGCATAGCTTTTATTATTCTCAATAAAAACAGCGAGTTACAAATACCAAAGACGCCACCGCCTGCTAAGAGGGCCTCTGGTCAGCCTATTTGAACCGACCCATGTGATACATCACGAGGTGCGACAACATGTCGCAGGACAAGGTGAGTGATAACAATCGTGAGCTGGAGACTGCCGGCTATGGCTTGTTGAATTTAAGTGCCACCCGGCAGGCAATATAGCGGCTGCAATTCGCTGCAGGCGTAGACAATGTGCTAAACAACGAATTCCGCGATCATATGACGGGTTACAATCGGGTTCAAAACCCTGATATTGCACTGTGAAACAGATTACCCGGAACCGGCACTAACGTTTTCGCGCGGTTAAGCTATACCTTTTGATCGGAAGTTGTAAAATCCTGCCGCGATTCAACACCAATCACGGACAGCGGATCAGGGTGAATAATTACTTCGGCTCCGGGGTAAGCTAGCACAACCTCGCCTTCAACTTCATCAGCGATTCGATGAGCTTCCAGTAGACTAAGATCGTCGTCCAGCTCAATATGCATTTGTACAAAAACTGCCGTACCTGAGCGCCGCGTGCGCAAATCGTGAACCCCACTTACCTCCCGATGAGCGAGCACCGTGCGCTCAATCGCCTCACGATCTTCGTCTGGTAACTCCCGGTCCATCAGATGATCAAAGGCGTGGCTAATAATCTCCCAGGCGCTGTAGAGAATATAGAACGCGATAGCTATGGCAAACAGGGCATCGAATCCTGGCCAGCCCCAATGCGACAACCCCAGCGCCAGTAAAACACTGGCATTGACCAACAAGTCCGTGCGGTAGTGCAAAGCATCAGCCCGAATGGCCGTGGAATCCGTTCGTAAGATGACATGGCGCTGGAAAGTGAGCAGCAACAGAGTCATGGCAATAGAAAATACCATCACCCACATTCCCACCTTGAAAGACTCCATAGGCACCGGAGCCAACATCCGCTGTGCCGATTCATGCATCAAAAATAGCGAGGAACCGGTAATGAGTGCCGCCTGTCCCAGACCCGCCAAAGCTTCTGCTTTACCATGCCCGAAGCGGTGCTCATGGTCTGCCGGAGACAGGGCGTGACGCACTGCAATAAGATTGACCAGCGAGGCCAACGCATCAAGACCCGAATCGACCAAGGTGGCCAACAAGCTCACAGATCCAGACTGTTGCCAGGCGATCAGCTTGGCTACGATCAATACCAGGGCCACCGAAACCGAAGCATAAGTCGCCAAACGCATCAAACGCGCTGACTCTTGCGGCCCAGCTCGCTGGGCGAGTTGTGACTGGCTCATAGCTTAGTGGGCTGCACCTGATCAGGCATCCATTTGCGAAGCCGGGCGGATGAACAAACCCTCTGCACTAGCGGTGACCTCACCGTTAACCCTCATTTCACCGCGACTGAATTGCTTGCGCCCGATGTTTTTGTCAGTCACTGCCCATAACTCTACAGGACAATCCAGGGGGGTGTGCTTGTGGTATTTTATCGTCAATGTACCGGTAAAGCCCGCAGAACCTGAGACGACATTAGCCATGGAAAGCATTTCATCGAAGACCGCAGCAATAATACCGCCATGAACACAGTCCGGTGGCCCTGCGTAGGTCGGCGAGAACACGGCTTCACCTCGCACTTCATTACCGTCGCGCCACATTTTTATGGGGGGGGCTACAGGATTTCGAGTGCCGCTGACTGGGCTATATGGCATGCAGCGCGTTAGATCATCGTCCATCCAGCCCACTCCGGGTGTATCGCTGGCGATGGATATCGTAGACCAACCCTCCCCTTGCCGCAGATAAGGCGCCAAAGAAGCCATTGCAGCGCGGATGTGCTCAGTCGCCTCAGCCAGAACGTCATCGGGCGCGTGACTGCAACGCAACAGATTGATCAGTTCTCCGGCCTCGGAACTGATGGACTCAACAAGCTCCTTGTCGCCCACTTCAGCGTCTTGATGAAACGTCATAGTGCATTACTCCAGAAAAGTCCGTCAGGGTAAAAGAAGTTCGAATGACTGCGCGTCTAATGCCGATCAGAGTCTGCAGGCCTCTACAGGATAAAAGTGGCATCGCTTGCTTCTGGTAGAGAAAGAGAAACACAATAATACGGCACATGCATCGCAAGTGAGCGACCGAAGCGAGCAGACCAGCATTGAGAATCCAATGTATCAGTGTAGAAAAATTTGCCTAATGCTCAGTAGACTCATGGCCAAAACGCCACGATAGGCACGGCAGTGTAACTCAAGTGCCACCCAACACTAACTCTTCGCGCTTTTCGCGCTTAAAATTGAAATGGGAGGTGGATAGGTCACTGGGCGCTTACTCCCCAACAGGGGTTCAGCAGAAGCGTGAACAAAGGTCAAAACTTGCAAGGGTATTTCGCCCAGGAACACAGGGGTCGTCTGGGGCCTCTGGTAATCTTGTCCGCGAATAGCTTCATACTGAAGGTTCATTTCTCCGATTAGCGCATCTCGAACCTCTCTTTCTTCTCCACCCGTTGTTACGCCGTCATGAAACTGGTGGAACGTGCCCTCGCCCAGCAGTGAAACATGCACTACACGGGGATACTCGAGCACACGTCTGTATAAATCGAGGTTCACCAAACCTCCCCCTCGCAAGTTGAAGCGAGTGTCAAGGCCGCCAAGGGAAGCCCAAATTGCTCGGGGGACACTAATACAATTACTCTCGCTGCATGGGCGAAAGAAGCCGTCATCACAGGAGCCGCTAAAACAGGCGATATCGAACAGTTCATATCCATTGTTTCGCCAGTCAATGGAGGCAATGAGCGCTTGATCCTGCTCTTTCCCATACCCATCTTCTACTGCTTCTTGCTGAACTTGCTCGCCAATGTGATAACCGGGCACTGTAACAACGGCCCTGTCGTCTATTCGATGCCCACGTAGAATATTTTTGACCAGACCAGGGGTCACCATTCTCGCCCCATCAATCATGACACACACGTACTGACCCAGGCTTATGCCCACGCCATGATTAATAGCATGCACCGGGGTCGGCTCACGCTCTGCACGTAAATGGTAGCTAAAATTCTTTGGCAGACCTGCAATGAATGCGGGACTGAGATTATTGGCGGATTCATTCTCCACCACGATAACTTCATAGTCGGCTTCGCTCGCGCCTCGCTGAAATTTGGCACTGAGGGAATGTAAGGTGTTCTCGGCCTGCTGAGGCATGTCATAAACGATAACGACGAAACTGACTAAGGGAGCCCCACCAGTATTAGAGCGAGGCTCCGGGGACTCTCTGGACGTTATTAACTTTCGTATTTGCGTAAGCATGCAAGTCTCAACTCTATCGAGTGGAACTCCATTTTCCTGAAGTCCTACGAATTTTCCGTCCACTTTCCTTTAGTTGGCGGGCTTTAGTGCATTTAATTCCAAAATGCTTATGGTGGTGAATTTTTCCTTCAGTAGCACCATCTCCCTGGTCGCCACAACAAGATTCACTCTACTTAAAAAAACATTCTCAGCCTAATCAGGCAAACTACCTGCCTAAGCACATTCCAGGGTGTTCAAAGCCCCTCGAATCGGCCGGCTACATGCGCCTTATATTCGATTTTGATCGAACCATGCTCTTATATTTTGAACTGCAATATCTCGAGTATATAGATTGAACGCATTTCGCGCCAATAGCGGGTTTGTATCCCGCAAGGGAGTTACCCAGAGCAGATAAATCTGCAACAACGCATCAAACCGTATCATCAGGCCAAAAAGGCCTACCCTGGTTAGTCAGGCGCTTGGTGCGCTTTTGGGCGAATTCCAGGGAATCTTGCAAAAAGCTTACCGATTGCGGCGAAATTTCCCCAATCAACGTCGGCTCCCGCCGCAAACTGTGAAAACCTTCAGGCCAATAACTGTGCAGCTGTATGCGGTGTTTCTCAATCTCGGCCTCGCGCTCCTCGTAGGATGAAGTCGTCACCCCGCCATGATACTGGTGGAACGATCCCTCTCCGGGTGTCACAAACAGGCGAGTGCCTGGAAGCATCCCCAGGCTGCGGTACATATGCAGATTAATACTGCCACCACCAGGCAATTGGAAGTCCGTATTAGCAAATCCTATCGCCGCGAAATTGTCAGCCGATGCAAAAATACAATTACATTCCATAATTGGCTGCAAATAGCCACGACGGTTGGCACCACTGAAAGTCGAAATACGAAACAGCTCGTAACCATCTGCCTCCCAGTTTACCGACGCCAATAACTGTTGTTCAAAAGCCAGTTGGTCTTCCACCCCATCTACCATATGCTGTTCATCATTCCCCAGATGATAACCGGGCACTGCCACGATAGCGCCGGGGGTGATCGCGTATGCCATTAATGCGTTTTGAATAATGCCGGGACTAACCATTCTGGCACCGTCAATCATCAGGCAGATCAAAGGTGCGCGGCACAAAGCAAACGCTTCATTGACCGCATAAACCGGGGTAGCAGCGGATTCCTCGCGCAGTAAATAGCGGAAGTTCGACGGCAGGTTCTGCACGAAAGATTCTCGCAGGTTAGCGACAGAGCTGTTCTCCATCACAATAACTTCGTAGTCTTCCTCGCTGACACCACGCTGGTAATCCGCATACAGCGAACGTAAGGTATTCTCCAGTTGGCCCGGCATTTTATAGCCGATAACGATAACGGAGACTTTGGGTGTTGGTGTGAGGTTCATGACTGCTCAATGCGTAGGAGACAGGGGGCGAAACAGTACCAATTATTAAGCCGGGATGATACATTGAGCCCGCTATTTTGGGCATTACAGGGCCAGATTAAATCCGTGGACATCAGCAACGATATCATCGAAATTATCAAAACCATCCGCAAGCATCAGGGCTTTCGCGAGGACGCATTTGACCTCAACGCTGCGCTCTACGATAACGGGCTGGGCCTGGATTCGCTGTGTGTAGCAGAACTGTCTGCAGTACTTGAGAAAAAGTACGGCAAGGATCCCTACACCAGTGGCATACTGCCCCAGACCGTGCGGGATATCGTCGACTTTTACAGCTGACCTCAAATGATCGCCTCCAGGCTTAATGCTGCGCTCCAAAAAAACGCTCAGCGACCCTTCCTGATAACTAGCAAGATCCAATGGAATTACGCCCAAGCACACCAAGCTACTGGGCAACTGGTACTCACTCTGCGCGAGTCCGGTGCACGCCGACTTGCCTGCTACCTTCCTGACTCCCCGGAACTGGTATTGCTGGTTGTCGCTGCTGCGTCAGCCGGTCTCCCACTGGCTATTATGAATCGCGATTACAATCACGAACAGGTCTCGGCACTAACCGCCGAACTCGATATAGACCTGCTTTTCACTGACACTCCGTTGCCCGCTTCTTTATCCTGCCGGCAACTCGCAATGCCAGCGGCAGACTCATATGTAACGATCCAAGATGCTGCGCTTGTGGAATTACCTGAACTCGATGCCGAGTTACTGATTTTCACGTCGGGCACCACCGGGCAACCTCGCTGTGTGCGTTATCAATGGTCTGACCTGTTAGCGCAGGTCAGTGACCGCCCCAGCCAGGATGACGAACGCTGGCTGCTCGCTTATAAGCTCAATCATTTTGCGGGCATCCAGATGCTGGCGCATATCCTGTCCAGCCAGGGTTGTCTGGTGCTCGCGGACTCGACTCGGGTAGCTGATGCAGTCACCGCGATGATCTCCCGCAACGTCAGCCATGTCAGCTCGACGCCCACGTTCTGGCGCTTTGCCCTGGCGCTGATGGCCCGCGAAAAAGATCTGCCGCCCCTACGGCACATTACCCTGGGCAGCGAGCCGGTATCCGAACACCTACTGGGGCAGCTGGCGGCACTGTTCCCATTAGCGCGCATCGTGCATATTTATGCCCTCACGGAAGCCGGTTCGTGTATTTCGGTCAGTGACGGCAGAGCCGGGCTGCCCGCATCTATACTCCAGCGCCCGGACGACGCAGCAGTGCAGTTTCGCATCGTCGATGACAAACTCCAGGTTAAGACCCATCACGGCATGCTCGGCTACCGCAACGCGCCCGATTCACAACCCAGAGACAAAGACGGCTGGCTCGCCACGGGCGACCTGGTGAAGATTGAGCAGGACCGCATTGTATTTATGGGGCGCGAGTCAGAGGTCATCAATGTTGGCGGCGTCAAAGTACACCCTTTGGAGGTCGAAAATATCGTCTCCGCTTTGCCTGGAGTAAAGCTGACGCGAGTTTTCGGCCAGGACAACCCTATTATGGGTCAGATAGTGGCTGTGGATCTGGTGCTTGATGAGGGGTTCGACGCTGAAGCGGTCGAAGAGGCAGTGCGAGCGGCCTGCCGCAGCCTGCCCAAACATAGCATGCCGCGCAATGTCACGATTGTTGATAGTATCGATACCAATAATTTTAAGTTGACCAGGCGAGGAAGCGAGACAGCATGAAAGTCGTGGCAGTAAGTGGCGGTAGTAAGGGTCTGGGGGCTGCCATAGTGCAGTCCTTCCTCGACAGGGGCTACTGCGTTGCCAGCTTCAGCCGCCGGGGCACATCGAAAACGGAGGAATGGCAGCAGCAGTTCCCGGATAGATTCCTGTTCGTAGAAATGGATCTGACGGACAATGCTGCATGCAAGGCCTTCGTCAGTCGGGTAGAAGATACGCTTGGCCCCATCGAGGTTTTGGTCAATAACGCAGGCATGGCTCATACCAGCCTGCTGCCGTTAATCGATGATGACGCTATCGATAACCTGGTCGATCTCAACCTCAAAGGCACCTTCAGACTAACCCGGCAGGTGTCGCGCAGTATGCTATCCCTGAAGCGCGGCCGAATCATTAACATATCCTCCATTATCGGCTTATCCGGTTACCGAGGTCTCTCAGTTTATGGAGCGACTAAAGCAGGCTTAGACGGCTTTACTCGAGCGCTGGCGCGAGAATTGGGTGCGCGCAACATCACAGTCAACTCGGTAGCACCGGGTTACCTGACCACGGAAATGACCGAGGAGCTGAACACTGCCCAGAGCCAGCAAATAGTCAAGCGCACACCGCTGGGTCGGCTAGGCGATCCGGCAGACATCACTGGCCTGATTCTTTTCCTGTGTAGCGATCAAGCTAACTTCATTACTGGCCAGGTGCTGGTAGTGGATGGCGGCATTACCTGCTGAACAGGTCGGGACACACACTGAAAATGGCAAACGTAACCCCCAGCAATAGCAGCGGTGACCCCACCGAGCACTACGATACTGTAGTGGAGGCTTGGGATCACTTACTCGGCGAAGACCTGCACTATGGTTACTTTCGCGTGGGTGATGAATCGCTAATTCATGCTACTGACGCACTGACCAATGAAATGTTATCCCTGGCACAATTGGATGCTGGGCTAGAAGTCCTGGATATTGGCTGCGGTACGGGCAAAGCTGGCTGCCGTATCGCCAGTGAGCACCAGTGCCAGGTCATTGGCGTATCGCCCAGCAGCGCCTGTGTAGGCCGCGCATCTGCTCTTTCTGAATCACTCGGCTTGTCTACCACTGCACAATTTCAGCACGGCAATGGCACGCAGTTGCAATTTGATGATCACAGCTTTGATCGGGTTTGGGTGATGGAGTCCTCCCACTTAATGGATGACAAACTGGCGCTGCTGAGCGAATGCTCCCGAGTGTTAAAACCCGGCGGTCGCATGGTGTTATGCGATGTCATGCTGCAAGCCAAACTAAGCCTGCCGCAAGTTATCTCGCGCCGGGACGAATTTCTTATTCTCAAAGATGCTTTCGGGCGCGCCAAAATGGAAACCCTGTCGTTCTACCAGGATCAGTTGGAAGGCCATCAACTGCACGTGGAGCACGCCAGGGACATTTCGCGAGAAACCCTGGCCACTTTTGGCCACTGGCGGACAAACGCCCAGAATAATCGTGTCAGGGTAGAGCGACATATAGGAAAAACCGCCTCTCGCCGGTTTCTTGCCTCCTGCGATGTACTAGAAAGCCTCTGGCTAGAAGGCATCATGGGCTATGGGATTGTCGCCGCATATAAAGCTGCCTAAAACTGAAAATAGAGAAATTCGCTCGCTTTCGAAATCATCATCACAGAAATTACGAAAATAACCACCTGTAGCAACAATACCGACTTCCCTGGTTTGAACCGGTCTTTCAGATCCATGCTATTGGGAGCCAGGGCGACAATGCCGATGAAAAACAGGACCGCTAAAGTCAACACCCAAGTCGCCCATTGATCCCTCTGCACGGGGCTAGATGCCAGATTGAAATACCAGGGTGCATCCGACCCCATAAGCTTAACCGCGGCTACACTAAATGTGTTTTCCGTGAAGCCCAGCATACCCTTGTAGATTTTAAACACATCTGACCAATCCGTGGCTCTGAAAATCACCAGTGTGAAACTGAAAAAATGGAAAGTGATCAACCAGCCAAGCCAGTTGGACATTTTGATACCTGTCTTGCGCCACAGGTGGTTGACCACAATAGCAGCGCCATTAAGCATTCCAAAAACCACAAAAGTCCATGCGGAACCATGCCAGATGCCGCTGACTATCATGGCAAGAAAACTCGCTACCATGCCGGCTTTGAAGTTGAGCTCTGGAAAAGAACGCAGGATCGTCTTGTAAACATAAGTGTTAATAAAACGCGTAAGCGTAATGTGCCAGCGCTGCCATAGATTGATAATACTAGTCCCCTTGTAGGGGCTGCGAAAGTTAACAGGCAATTCAATATTGAACATCAAGCCTAGGCCTATCGCCATATCAGAGTAGGCAGAAAAATCAAAATAGAGCTGAAATGTGTAGCTGTATTGGACCAGCCAGGCCTCAAGTAAATTGAGCGTCTCGGCAGAATCAAAGCCATTATTGACAAGGATTTCAAACGAATCGGCAATGACCACCTTCTTGAACAGGCCCACGCTGAACACAAAAGTACCGAGGATAAAATTGCGAGTATGAAAGCGTCGATTATCTGTGGCACGGAACTGGGGCATCATTTCCCGATGGTGAACGATCGGGCCGGCGATCAGCTGCGGGAAGAATGACACAAACAATGCATAGTCGACTGGGTCCCGCTCCCTTAGACCCGTCCGATAACAGTCCACAATAAAGGCGATCTGCTGCAAGGTAAAAAAGCTGATGCCCAACGGCAGCGCCAGTCTCAGATAATCCAACTCAACGCCGGGAAGAAGATTCACATTGAAGATAAAGAAATCCATGTACTTGTAATACGCCAACAACGTTACATTGAGGCAAACGCCGAGAATCATCAGTCGTTTCTTGGGCGGGATAATCTCTCTCGAGCGGCCGTAAGACTGGATTTTTCCAGCTATCGTGTAATTCACTACGATAGAGCCCAGTAACAAAGGCAAATAGATTGGGTTCCACCAGCCGTAAAACAGCCAAGACCCGCCTAGCAAAAATAACTTCCCGGCTCGCGAATAATCAAGGTGATTGAGCGCGTAATAGCCCAGCAATACCAGCGGCAGAAAGGCAAAAATAAAAATGTAGGAATTAAAAAGCATTCAATTGTCACTTCGGGGCGCTAGTGTGGCGCGAGGCGCTCCATTCATAGGAATGGATCTGGTAAACCAGCATTTCCACACAATGCTTTTCTGATTATGTCGGCGAGTATAATCTTCCGCGCGGCTTGTGACCATCATTCGCCGCTTGTGACTGGAATCGTCGATTATATAAAGATGTGACAATTACTGTATACTGCCTAGCGAGATTTTTGCGTAACTCATACTCTGCCGGCAATGCGATCAAAAACCTATCTAACACTGTTTTTGGCTATGGCCCTAACTGGCTTTAGCTGCGTTGCAGTAGTCAACTACGTTGTCGACCCCTACCGTTTTTTTAACTCAACCGACCGACCGGGAATCAACGAGTATAGGCAGAAATTCTTTTATGGCCAGCATGTTTCCAAGCCTTATGCTCTCAGAAAGCTTGCACCTGAAGCAGTGATTCTAGGCGTCTCCCGCGCTGGATCATCCATGGCCACGGATCACCCCGGCTGGAACGGCGCCCCCGTTTATAACTATTCAATAGCCGGCAGTACTGCCTACTTGATCTGGAGAAACTATCAACATGCGAAAGCCAGCGGGGAGCTCAAGCAAGCGCTGCTGATGCTGGATTTTTATATGTTCAATATACATAGGGAGCAGCGTCCCACGGCCGGCGTTATACCTACTTACGAGGAACGCCTCGCTGTTACTCCTGAATTCAAAAAGAATAGCGGCTACCCTGTTCGACTCTTTAAGGACACGCTGACATCCTTGATTTCGTTCGAGATGCTGCATGAGAGTTGGAACACAGTCCTGGCGCAGTCCCGTATTGCCCGTAAAGAGATACCCAAGTCAACTCTGACTCCCACCGGATTCTGGATTACTGATCCAAAACCCAAGGCGCCTCAGCGTGCAGCCTTCCGACAGATCGAGCAGCAATATATGACTTTTACCTGGTTCCCGCGCCCGGATCAAAAGTTCGCATTACATAGGGCTGACGAATCCTCTAACCTGGTTTATCTCCAGAGAATACTGGCCGACGCCTATAGTGAGGGTATCGAAATAAAACTTGGCTTCATGCCCTTTCATGCCAGATTGGCGGAATCCATGCGCGCGGTTGATCTGTGGGATGACTTTGAACAGTGGAAAAAAGAGGTTGTGCAATTAGTGGAGAAGGAAGCCGCAAAAGCCGGACAGTCGCCATTCCCGCTGTGGGACTTCAGTGGCTATAATTCCATTACCACCGAGCCAGTACCCGCAAAAAAAGACAAGACCAGCCGCATGCGCTGGCACCTGGACACATCACACGTAAGCCGGGCTACAGGTGATTTGATTCAGACCGTTTTATTGGGTGTCGACGGTGAGCGCGTTCACGATTTTGGCCAGAAAGTAGATAGCCGTACTATCGATGCGCATTTAAAACGCTCCCGCATTGACCGGAAGCGCTATGCGAAATCGTTTCCAAAAGACCTGCAGGAGGTTCGAGAAAAAGCAGAAAAGACGAGTGCCTGGCGTAAATAGCCGATTATTCTGAGGCCGAGACGTTTACCAGTCACCAAACTCTTCCAGCACCCGTTTCGCCTTGGCGTAAAAAAGATTGATGGTATTTGCTTCGTCGATGTCGAACTCTCCGAGGTCGATATCCAGAGACTTTTCCACTTCCAGTACCAGACTGATGCCAGCCAGTGAATCGAGGCCATAATCACCTAGGTCCTCGTCGTCACTAATTACCACGTCTTCTGTCTTTTTCAGCACCTTTTTGATGCCAACCTTCACAGCTTCCCGGAATTCATCCAGTGTGAACATAAAACCCCTCGCTTTTGTACTTGTTAAACATCATAAACGCTCAAGTATCGATGTGGCCCATGACAGCCCTACACCAAACCCCGAAATAAGAATCGTTTTCTCCCCTGTTTCCATATACTGCTCTAACATTAATGGAATCGAGGATGATACGGTATTGCCTATTTCCGCAGCCAGGAATGGAGCCTTGTCGGCTTCCACACCAAGTGCAGTAATTAAGTTATCCACGATGTATTTACTTCCCTGATGCAGAAGGTACAGGTCGACCTCACTCTTCTCCAGTCCATTCTGCTCTAGACACTGTTCGATCTGCGCTGGCACTTTAGTGACCGCAAACTTAAACACATTGTTTCCCAGCATTGAGAGTACCCGAGTATCCTCGTTGACTTTGATCGAATGCGACAATCTGGCATTGGTAGAAAATGTGGACTTGCGAGAAATGAATATCGGTTGAGCCGCAATATAAGTCACTGCGGCAGCATCTCCAAACAATAGTTCAGTATTGTAGTCCAGCGGGTCAATTACCTTCGAATAGGGATCAGCGGTAAACAAAAGGCCATGTTGCAGGCCCTGGGCATTCATAAAGGCCTGAATAACATCCAGCCCATAAACAAAGCCGGAGCAACCCAATGAAACATCAAAAGCCGCGACATTCTCTGATAACCCTAGCTTATGCTGCACAATTGCAGAGGTGTGTGGTAAGCCAAAGCCATCAGGGTTCTGCGTGACAACAATCAGACAATCGATGTCCTCCCGCTTGATGTCTGGCTGCTTTTTGAGCAAAGCGTCGAAAGCCCCAACACAGAGGTCTGAGGTTTCCTCGCCATCACTTTTTCGCTGCAAAGAGGTAAAACCAACTTTGCCGGTGATGAAATCAACCTCCTTTCCCACCTCTTCCGCACGATCAACATTACTGACTCGTCGCTCAGGAATATAACTAGCAATCGCTTTTATACCAACCATTAAAACCCCAGATTTTTTAACGAGAAGAAAGACAGGTAGCTCCCAGAGGGCGGGAGAAATCTTACCTCGAGCACCTTCCCATGTGTTGCATAATACATTCTACCATTTGTTGATTTAGCGCGCCCCTGACTTCATTCAAAGCGCGCTATCGGTCTGGACAAACCCCTGTAAGCACCGCTTGAACACCGAGCACGCGAGAGATATGTCTCGCGAGACGCTAACGAGTTTTTAGCAACGACGCGAAAGCGCTATGAAGAATTGCACCGAAATAAAACCGCACATAGATTAGCAAACCGGGAGGCTATGCTGACGTCGTGTGAGGTGCGGAAATTTTTGGTCCGGCGGTCTGTTCTAGACGCCCGGATCATTTAGGTCACCAAGCCCAACTAACGCCAGAATACAGCGCTTTTAAAACTGGAAGTATAAGAATTCACTGACCTGAGTCAGGTTTAGACAACTGGCGGTAAAAAGCAGGGCAATAAATAACGCCCATACCTTCCCCGGTTGCCAACTGAAAGAAAGTACCGCCGCTCGCCCGATGGGCGGTTTATCCAAGGCTATATCGAAGGGTTGAAAAAGCTGCCAGGTGCTTGGCAAAAACCAGCATCCCATGATAGCTAACACCAGGCTGCCAAACACCAATATAACCGCCTGACCAGCCAAGCCCACCATATCCGCAATGGCAAAAAAATTAGTGGCATGCAGCACCTGCAAATAATGAGGAGAAAAGCCCCAATAATCGGCATTCATCAAGCCTTGATAGACATCCGCAGCCGCAGTCACCGTCTCCGCTCGAAACAAGACAAGGGTGAATACAACCACCAGAAAGGTGAACAACTGAGCCAGAGCCTTGTACCAGCCCTTGCCTACCAGGCCCAAAGGGCCAGACACTCTGATACGCCAGATTTGATGCAGTACCACATAAACGCCATGAAAGACGCCATACAAAAAGAAAGTCCAGCCGGCACCGTGCCATACACCACCGGCGAACATGGTCATAAACAAATTGAACCGCTGTCGACGGGGACTGCATAAAAAGCCGCCCAAGGGAGCGTAAACGTAATCTCGAAGAAAGCGCGACAGGGTTGCGTGCCACATACGCCAGAAGTCACTGATATTTTGCGCCCGGTAGGGGGAATAAAAATTTACCGGCAGCTTCAGGCCAAACAGGCAGGCCAGACCGATGGCCATATCACTGTAACCGGAAAAGTCGAAGTACAGCTGCATGGCATAACTGAATGTGCCCGCAAGAGATTCAAGCGTATAAAGCGCCACACCACTGTCCGCCATGGTGAAAATCGGTGTCGCAAACAAACCAAAGCTGTCTGCGATAACCACTTTCTTGAACAGACCTATCACCAGAATAGAAAGACCAATACCAAGATTGCGCGACGTCTCTTGCGGCGCTCCCAATTGCTTAAACTGCCCCAACATCTCCTGATGGTGAACAATAGGTCCGGCGATCAGCTGTGGGAAAAAACTGACGAAAAGACAATATTCCAAAAAGCCGTGTGAATCAGTCAAACCTTTACTCGTATCAACAAGGTAAGTGATTTGCTGGAAAGTATAAAATGATATTGCCAGCGGTAAGACAATATGACTAAAGTTAAAACTAACGTCGTTTAGCACAGCAATACTTTCGACAAAAAAATTGCCGTATTTGAAATAGGCCAGCAGGCCGATGTTAAAAGCTATGCCACAGATCAGAAGGGCTTTCTTAACCAATCCCTGCCAACGTTGCAGAGCACCGCCCAAACCGTAGTTGACACCGATTGACAGAGCCAATAGCCATAAGTAGATCGGGTTCCACCAGCCGTAAAATAAAAATGACGCAAGTATCAGCCAAGCCATAATCAGACGTGGCCGGCCCAGGCGCTGCAGCAGCCAGAAGCCGAACCACACGGCAGGCAGAAAAATGAAGAGAAATTCTATGGAGTTGAACAGCATTAAGTTCGACGAAAGCCCGCAGCCTATTAAGTCCGTATACCTGAATCGATACAGAAAGTTTTCCCGCATTAGACACTATACGCGCTGTATCTGTCACCCTGTGCTAACATCCAATGCGTAATCTCGATGTCTACCCGGCGCAACTGGCAAACACCTTATGTACCGCACCTACCTTTTGATGAGCACCGTTTTCGCTACGCTGCTCGCCCTTATGGTCGTTGTGTTCTGCTTTTTTGTAGATCCCTACAATTTATATCCATCCCTTAATTTTTATGAGAATGAGCAAGAAGCGGACCTGTTCTATCATCTGCGGCTGCACAAGCCTTACGCTATGGAAGCTCTTAAGCCAGATCACCTGATTGTAGGCAGCTCGCGCTCTGCTCGACTGCCGCCAGACTCTCTTGCAGCAAACGATGAGCAATCCTATAACGCAGCTTTGCCAGGCGTGACCCTCCGTGAAATTCGATTACTAGTCGAACACGCGCAAGCCATTAAACCACTTAAGTCAGTGCTCATCGGTATCGATTACTATATGTTTCGCCAGGGCTACTCATCTATTAGTGCGCACTTCGAAGCTGCGCGCCTGCGCAAGATTCAACCAACCATCAAACAAAACCTGGCTCATTACTTTCAGCGTTTTGAGGATAACTGGAAGAGCCTTTTATCAGTAGATGCTTTGATTAATGCCTGGGAAACGCTTTATGTCAAAGTAGAAAGCCAACGAAACTATAAGTCCGATGGTACCTGGGAGGCTAATGTAGATGGGCCAAAACGCGGTACCTGGCTTTTCTCCATGCTGGTGAAGCAAAAATATCAGGACTTTACTCAAAAAACAGATCAACTCGATATGGCAGAGTTAAATGCCCTGCTGAAATTTTGCGATGACCATGATATTCAGGCGTGGGTCCTGATATCACCCCTTCACGCCAGTGTCATGAATAGTGTGAATATGGCGGGACAGTGGCCGCAATATATCGATTGGCAACGACAGGTCATCCAAGTCAGCTCCACCTACTCTAACAGCGCCCGCGTCTTCGCTTTAGAAAACAGCCCAAACCTGGTGCTGGAAGCAATAGATCAGGACAGCCGTTTTTTTCTGGACGGTGTCCATTACACCAGCCAGGCCGGGCGGCAGATAATGGCTTGTCTGGCTGGGAGCGACTGCGATTCGACAATCAACCTGGCCACCCTAAACAATACGAACAGCACGCCCTACTTAGACGCGGTCACGGGAATCATGGAAAATTATCGCCATAGCAATGCAAGGGATTTCGCTCGCGTGCAAAAGTGGCTGGACCTTTCTGCTCAGGCCGGGCGGTAGTTACGCCAGAGAACCAGCAGGGCTAGTCTGCCCTCTCTACCCCCAGCCGCTCTTCAACCTGATACAAAGGGCGGCCCTTGCTCTCGATAAACGTTTTACCCACATATTCACCCGCCACACCAATAGCCAGCAACTGCAGACCACCCAGCAGGTAAATAGGTATAACCGTTGAGGCCCACCCAGGCACGGTTCCCG
Source organism: Candidatus Seongchinamella marina (assembly GCF_026262685.1). Lineage (NCBI taxonomy): Bacteria > Pseudomonadati > Pseudomonadota > Gammaproteobacteria > Cellvibrionales > Halieaceae > Seongchinamella > Candidatus Seongchinamella marina. The sequence goes on along the minus strand of NZ_SHNP01000005.1, from coordinate 78,349 downwards.
GACCGAACAAGGTCGCAGCCAGTGCCCAGCCTCCCAGCCCCAGTGCGATAAAAAACACTATCATTCCCAGTACCGAAATAATACGCAGAGGTACGATGGAAAACGAGGTAAGGCCCTGCAAAGACAGGCTCAGCATACGTCTAAAAGGGTATTTCGATTCTCCTGCCAAGCGAACCCCTCTACTGAAATAGACCTTGTCAGAGCGCAGGCCCAACAAGGGAACAATACCCCTGAGGTAGAGATTAGCCTCTCGATACTCGCCCAGGAAGTTCACGGCTCGGCGGCTCATCAAACGAAAATCCGCGTGGTCTGGCACGGTTTCTATGCCCATTTTTGACAGCAACCAGTAATGGGCGGCCGCCGTGTAACGCTTGAAACGGGTGTCACTTTCGCGATTATTGCGAACACCATAAACAATCTCACTGCCTGCACGAAAGGATGTCACCATTTTTTCGATAACAGCAACATCATCCTGCAAGTCTGCATCGAGGCTGATCAGCGCATCTGCCTCGGTCTCCATCAGACCTGCATAAAGGGCATACTGATGTCCGTAATTCCTCGCTAGCTTGATCCCGGCGAAGACGCTATCCCCAGCGGACAGCTGTTCGATCAAAGACCAGGTGCTGTCGCAGCTGCCATCGTCAACAAAGACAATCTTTGATTGCGCCGACACCAGACCGCTATCGACCAGACGCTGCAGCTCGCTGGCCAGCTTCCGGGCAGTCAATGGAAGTATTTGTTCCTCGTTGTAACAAGGCAGCACCAGTGCAATCACTGGATTAGTGACCGTATTCATCAGATTGCCGTGCCTGATTCAAATTGATTAGGGTCGTCAAAAAGTATCATTATTATTTCTCAGTTAATTTGCTGCGCAAACCGACTCAAGCCTGCCTGCGTTTTGCTTTCAATGATAACCCAAATAGGGTTTTTTTGAGGATTGCCAGTAAAGTACTGATCGGCGAGGGCAAAAGCCGAATCAGTTTTTTGCGCAGCTGGTACAGGGCCGGTGAAATATCTGACGCGATTTGCTGATCCCCAACGCGATAAGGCAACAGCGCGTTAGTGACCGACGCAGGCACGGTTTGCCTGACAAAGAGGAAGGTATTGTACCGGTACCAGGGCATAACTTCGCTGGCACCCTGCAACGCAGCTCGTATCGGGTCATACATATCATAGCCTTGACCACGAAATAGTTGGCGCCAATATTCGTAGGGCTGTTCATTAATATGATTTTCCCCACCCTGCCCTGGCGGAGCCGCGGAGAACATCACAAGGTCTGCATGACGACAAAGGCTGTCCACAAAACCGGCGGCCGCTGATTCTGGCAAATGTTCTGCCACTTCTAAACTCTGCACCAGGGTAAAACGCCGTTCCAGATCAAAGCTGGTGCTGAGGTCCAAGGGCATGAAGTCCTCCGCATCAATCATTAACTGGTCCGCATTCAGGTAGTCACCATCGAGACCAACGATCTTTGCGCCCATGGACTTCCAGACAGAGAGCCACGCCCCTGCGCCACAACCCACATCCAACACTGAGTCAACAGGGTCTGGCAACACCGCCAATAAAGCCGGTAGCAACTGTTGCGCAGAATTCACTGCACCCTGGCTGATGTATTGATAAAACTCCTCGTCATATTCATACATCACCAGGCACTCCGGATAGATCTTTTTGCGACGCAGTCGCTGCTGTCAGGCGATCAACCTCCACCAGGCACTGTCGCGAGGTTCCTGCAGGCATATTCATTGTTAGTTGCACATATCCATCCAGTAATGTCTTGTGGTCAACATAACCGATCCAGAAGTTAAATGAAGGGTCAATCAGCTGCCTGGGTGAATAGTTACCCTGATGACCGGCAACCAGTCGTCCTAGCAGATTACCATCACGGGACAGCAGAACATCCCGAGTGAGCATTGCTGCAATCCCCTGAACAGTAACTATTATCTGCGCAAAACCAACTTTGGGGCTATCGCCTGCGCTGAAGTTAACAATATCGGTAGAGCACACGGGCAGCTGCCTCAGCGAGGTTGGGAACTGCACAGGCCGTCGATAAGCCAGCTGGCGGCTTTCAAACAGCGGGTCAAAAGTGAAAACGTACTCAGGCTTAAAGCGCAGTAAGCGGCCATCCACTTCTTCCCTTAACTCAGGCGTTTCACCCTCAGCATAAAGCCGCGCTGCGGTTTCCAGGCTGCCTATCTCTTGCTGTAAATAAGAGCCGTTAGGCACCAGTAGCCAAGAAACCATTAGCATGACCACCAACATCGTGATGCCTTTACACACTGCAGAAATTCTAGGTACTACAGCCATAACTAGGCTAATAATCCCCAGCCAATAAAGGGCTACAACAGTGTTATAACGCTCATAGCTGGGCCCATGTGCATGATTGGGCTGTTCTATCATCCGCCCCAATTGAATAGCCAGTGCCACTCCCAGGGCCATGGTTGCTAACAACAGGCACCACTCAACCCAGGGCGCAAGACGCTGACTCACGCGTGCGGCTCTGAGAAACTGAATCCATCCAACGAAGAGGGCAACCAGCGAAAGCACAAAGAAGACTGCCGCCAGTAAAGGATGCTCACTGCTCATGGGCCAGCACAGCACTTTCGAAGCGCCCAGTGCGATTCGCAGCAAGGAGTTCTGCTCGAGCGCAGCCCGGCCCGCCTCCTGTATGCTGGCGGCTATCGTCGGATCGCCTGCATCCCAGGCAGCGGCGATATCCGCATCAGAAGCTATGCCGTTGAGATATGCCGAAGTCAGTAAGGTGCTGCAAACCACCGTGACCAAGAGTACACGTCGCCCAGACGATAGTGCGATAACAGGCAATAGCAACCAGACTATGACTCCCGCAAACGTGGTAAAGGCAGCCACTGTGGCCAGGCCATAGGCCATTAGCCAATCAAGCCCGGAGGCGTTGTCGGACTTTTTCACCAAGAGGAAAAAAGCGAGTGCACCAAAAGCAAATGATAGGTGCCAGCTACTATTGATCGCGTTGACCGAATTCCAGGCGTGGGCGGGCGCAAACATTAATACCCCCAGGATTCCATAGCAGAACCAGGCGATCGCCTGGTCAGCACGAAAATAGTCCCGGGCAAATCGAACATAAAGCGCGACAATGACCAGCAGCCCAGCCCAAGCCGTGGCGTACAATAAATGTCCGCGCCCAGATAACAAGGTCAGATCCCAAAACACCAGTAGGCGCGGAAGCGTAATACGATGCGCTGAATAATGCGCCTCAAACAGGAATGACCAACTCCTCCAATTACCGTCGCCGGACAGTATGGGTTGCAAATCATCAAGAATGACAAATACATCGCGCCAGGGGAGGTGCGGATGCCAACGGGACCAGAACAGCAGCGTCCAGAACAATAACAGCACCGCGGCGGCAACGGACATCGCTGCGGCACAAAGAAGCGCGTACTGCTGGAGGCCCGGATGAGAACGCTCTTTCATATGCTCGCAAATTCTCGCTGTTGAAGTGCCGTAAGCAGTTGGCAGATAGCGCGGGCTAGACTCCAGCAGGAACCAACTTTAGAATAAGAGCCTATCGTAATCCTCAACCTGGCATTTTGCACGCCGGAAGAACCTTTATTCGATGCCTGATGCCCGGCCAGCCTTAAAATCCGTGAACCTCCCTCGCCCGGTGGTGTTTTTACACATTGCCAAGACAGCCGGCACTTCCATTGTCCATTTTTTTCAGCAACGCCTGGCGGCAGACCAGATCTGTTCACATGGCGACTTCTTGCGGTTCCCCAAAGACAGGGCATCATTCGAGTCACAGCTGCGGCGCTACCAGTTTGTGTCAGGTCATTTCGGTTACAGCGATGTGGCATCGTTATTGGAAGAGTCCTATGCCTTTACATTCCTGAGGGATCCCGTAGACAGGGTCTTGTCCCTGTATAAATTCTGCATGCATGCCGATATGCAGAAACAGTTCGCTGTAGCGAGGGCAGCCAGAGATCTGGGGCTGGAAGCGTTTCTAACGTCCACACGACCCGAGGTCAGTGAAATGCTCGACAACCAGCAGACCTGGCAGCTGGCGCGTATGTACTGGCATAAGGATAGGCAGGCCCTGGCTGGTATAAGCGACGAAGAATTACTGGCCATGGCCACGACCCACCTCGAGGAATTCGACCATGTCGGCCTCACCGAAAGTTTCGACAGTGATTTTCGCCAAATTTTGTCTGATCTTGATATTGACCAGCCAGTGCCCCGAACCCGTCAGTTCAAAACCATTGACCCACTGTCGAGAGACCATTTGTCTGATGCAGCGCTGAGCGCGCTTCAGGACCGGCTTGGGCTGGACTATGCCTTGCTCGCGCATGCCAAACGCCTAAACTCACAGACCACAGCGTTTCATGCCAACTAGCGCTACCAGAGGTACTCAAGGCCGCTGGTTGCTGCCTCTGTTGATCACAGCGGCCGTGGCCTACTACTTTTTTTTCCTGTACCAGCACGCGTTGAATGTACCCCTCGGTGACGATCTTTACGATGTGCTACAGGTACTATCTGGAGTGATCAATGCGCCTGACGCGAGCTCCGGTTTCGACATCCTCTACGCTCAACACAATGACCACCGCACGTTTGCCTCCCGGCTGGTATACGGCGCGACTTATCTCCTTACTGGTGAAATCAACTTTCGTACACTGACCTTTATTGCCAGCCTGGCGTTGCCGCTATTGCTGACCTTGCTCTACCTGGCAACGCCCAAAAGCCTGCCGCGACTTTTTATCCTGCTCCCGGCGACACTGCTTCTGCTGCAGCTCCGTGCCTACGGTATTACACTTTGGAGCATGGCAGCGTTCGCCTATTTTTATGTTTTTCTTTATGGTTTTGCCAGCCTGCATTTTTTGCATGAAATTAATCCTCGTCGCTTCGCATTAGCTTGCGTGTTCGCGATTATGGCGACTTTCACTCTTGCGTCAGGCCAGGTGGTGTGGGTGGTGGGACTAGTTAGCCTGTTGCATCAGGTTTTACTGCGCCGCTCTGCTTCATGGCTCTACGTCCTTGGCTGGATAGTAGTGGCGGGGGGCGTATTGGTGGCTTGGCGTGTGGGACTGGAAACACCCAATACGCTTTGGGCCATGCTGCAACAGTTGTTCCTCACCCCGGGACACCATGTACTGTATACGCTAACCTTGCTGGGAAATGCGGCCAGCGAGCAAAGCGTAGGGCCTCCTGCCCTGGTGGGCGCCTTGATGTTAGTTGCCGTTCTGATCTGTTCGATCCATTCCCGTCGCAGTCAAGATCCGCGCCTAGAGCTCTATTGCTGGTTCATCGTCTTATCAGTTACTGCCATGGTGCTGGGCAGGGCACCGTTTTCTGGTGTGGATTACGCATTGTCTTCGCGTTACAGCTTCCCCTCGGTGCTGATGCTGGCGACGATCTGGGTCACTCTGGCAGCGCGACTGAAACTGGCTTCCTGGCAACCCCTCCTCGTAGCTTTGTTGCTGGCAACCCTTTATTGCATCAATTCCTACAAAGTCTATGCGGTGGCGCTACAGCCCTATGTGGAAAAGCGTGTACAGAACTTCAATCAAGGTAAATACTGGGCTTGGACGCGTCCGATGAAAGAAACCAACGGCATAGTATTAGAAGCGGTCTCTCTAGGCATATACCACCCTCCCCAGAGGCCATTACCAAAGCCGGTTATATTTGTGTCTGAGTCAAAATCAGGTGCCGGCAAAACGATGGAGCAAAAGTGAGCATCTTACCGAAAGTATCAGTCCCAAATAATTTACGCCGCGGCGGTAAAAAAAGCGACCAATGGGAATATATCAACAGCGGGCGGGGTTTATTGCTATATATGGCTCAGGCACTGGGGCTTGAGACCCTCGCAGATAGCCGCGTACTGGACATGGGTTGCGGAACCAAGTTCACTCAAGCGATTCTGGAATACGACATTCCATTAGGGGAATATATCGGTGTCGATGTCTATGAAGAGATGATCGATTTTTTAGGAAAATGTACAAACGATCCGAGATTTTCTTTCTTTCACATTGATTCCCACAATGACATGTACAACACCGATGGGGAAAAAATCTCTAGCGATACGCGCCTTCCTATCGAAGAATATTCCTGCGATATTATCTGCCTTTACTCTGTTTTTACTCACCTTGCACCCTCTGATTATGGCAGCATGCTTAAACTCATGCGACGTTACGCCAAGCCAGGCAGTCAACTAATTTTTAGTTTATACCTGGACGAAGTTACCAATAACGGACACGGTTTAATCGAACAAATAGCCCTCGAGCAGAACAAGCCTTTCACGCCCAGTGGCGAGCCGTTTCGCGACGCGTTTCCGGGGAAACCGCTGCAGTGGGCTCTCTATTCGCGTGACCATGCCCTCGAATTAATAGAGGGCACAGGATGGGAAATTGTTGAGCTCTGCATGCCCAATGAGTTGGTCCAGCATCACTTCATTTGTCGGGCTTGTTAACGTCAACATGACACGAAGCTCTCAATAAGGGTTCAACCTGCTCCTGAAGTTCTCTTTCGCTTAACGCGCGTGTCGAAACAAATGGCTCCATCTCCGACGACATGGACCACCCTGCACTTCCAGTAGCAATTCGTAACGGGTTTTTGGGAGAAGCACTGCTGATTTTTGGATTGTAATACCTGAATTGTTCCAGCTGCTTGCCGTCAACAAAGACCACCTTTATGCTCGGGCTTTCCTTGCGATAGAACACCATATTGGTCTTCACCATCTGGCTTTGCACCACCAGACTGAAACATGTCTCGTTAACCGGTAATTCCACCTCCACCTCATGGCCATCGATAAGTACCCGCAAAGATCCTGCCAGCTCACTGATATCAATATAGCCCTCTTGATACGCAAGCGTTTGGCGTTGACCGCTTGCAACCTGCTCCGCCCCACGTTGAAAAGCCAGACCCAGCGTATGAGTGCCACCCATCGGACTGCGCCGGAAGGCCTGGCCGGTGTAATCTGTCCAGTTTTCGGCCGCGGTCACAGTCAGCCCGCTTACGCGAGTGACTGAACGAATCCACTGTTCCATGGATTCGCGCATCTGAAGCACTTTCTGCGGATGTTCGGCGGTACGACTCTCAGGCTGCTCCCGCACAAAATCACTCTCATGAAACAATTGATGAGTGACGCCTTGCCAACTATTCAAGCGCCATTGCCCATCCGGAGAAAGCACACCGTAACGGTCGCCATAAAGCCCGTGGCTATACCACCTTAAAGTACGTGGCGGTCGATCTGAGTCGAATAGGTCTGCGCCATCAAGCCCTTCTGGCTGCGCCTTACCCAACGCGGCCAGGATGGTCGGGTAGAGATCAAATATCATCGCAATTTGGTCGTCTTGCTGCCCAACAGGCCAGTGCCCTGGCCACGACAGCAACAGGGGCGTGCGCACCCCGCCCTCCGTATACGTCGCCTTGGATCCATAAAACGGCAGGTTACTAGGCCAGGATTTAGCGGTGCCTCCATTATCGCTGACCACAATAATCATCGTATTGTCGATCTCTCCAGACTCTGTCAGCCAGTCAATAATGCGCCCTATATTACTGTCTAACTGGTCTTTCATAGCCTGATAGCGCCCTGCAGGATCGTCGGCATAACGCTCTGAAAATCTGGCGGCGGGCTCTATCGGCGTGTGCGGCGCGTAATAGGACAGGTATAGAAACCACGGATTTTGCTCCCTCTTAATCACATCCAGCGCTCGGTCAGTCAAAATATCCGTGAGATGACCCTCGTATTGTTGTAAGTCACCCAGTTCATTTTCCAACCACGGATTAATGTAGGTCGGTTTACCGCGCCTGTAATTAGCAGAACGATGCGGCCCACGCAGGTAAAGTTGATTAATAAACCCAAACCAATGGTCAAAGCCCTGGTACTCCGGCCGTGACTCACGGTGAGAATCACCCGTGTGCCATTTACCGACCATGTGGCGGATATAACCCTCACTGCCAAGAGCATCGGGCAATGTCATCAGTTCATGGTCGATGCCATTCAGGTAAGGATGAGCGCCGACACGGGCGGGATAACGTCCGGTGAGCAAGGCAACCCGACTGGCGGTGCAACTGCTCTCCGCGTAGTGCCGGGTAAAACGCACACCCTGGGCTGCAATTGCATCCAGGCGCGGTGTAGGAGAGTCAGAACCGTTGTTAATCGCGAGGTCGTTATACCCAAAGTCGTCCAGGGCCAGCAGCAGGATGTTAGGCTTTTTATTGTCCTGATCATGCTCTACCTGACACCCGGCCAGCATCATCAGCAGAGCCATCAAGACCAGCGGTGTGCCGCGACCTAACACAGTGAGTGATAGAGTCACGGCGCACTGCGTCGCTGTTTAGGTCGCCACACGGCGATATCGTAGGTTCCACCCCCATGGCGGTCGGTCATCGACAGTTTGATCCTCTCGTCGATCGCATAGTAGCGGGCAAGGAATTTCTTGCCAGTGATGTCTTCATCGGGTGGTGGATTCCTCAAAAATATGCCTCGCATTTCCCAAGGCGACACCAGAATCAGGTCAAATTCCTTCCGCTTTATTTTGCCGTAAAGTTCATCGATATATTCAGCCCAAACAGTGCCTACCCTGTCCTGCTCAAGCTCCTTGAGCATCCACTTCGGCTTGTTAACCGCAAGGGGCAGGTAAAAGGTGTGTCCGTCCTGATACACCTTCTTATCGTGCTTCAGCAGCGTAGCAACCAGCATCTGACTGGCCAACACCTCATCACTGGCGGCGACCATGCCGTCCACCCTCGCCCAGGCATTCATATCAGCGCTGAAGTCTTTATGCAGGATCGCCCAGCTCTGGTAAAAACTCAGCAGCAAAAGTGGCAAAGCGAGTCGTGCTTTCCCTGATGCTCCGGCCACAACAGTAAATCCCCCTATCAGGAGAAAGGGCGACATCAACTGGAACAGGTAGGTCATGTAATTGCCTGGATTGCGGCCTAGCCAAAATACAATGATCAGCGTGGCCCAAAACAGGCAGAAGGCAAAGAAGTCCACTGGATGCTTGAAGAGTGAACCCGGCCAATGACTGGCCAGTGGTGTCGCCTCTACGGTTGACAGCACGCTGCGCGCATCGAATCGGACCAGCCAGCCAATAAAAACAAACAACAACACTATCAGTAATCCCGCATAAGTATGCAGATAGAGACGCAATTGCAGCAGGAGAATATCCCAGTGCTGCAACCCGCTAATGGCGGCAGAGGGGGCGAACAAGGTATTGTCGAGGTAATACGGGCTGGATTGATGGACTAACACCAAGCTCAGTACCAATGCCAGCGCATACATTACCCCCAGAATCAGGGCACGACGCATGGAAACAAAGAGGAAGAGATACAAGCAAAGTATTGCCATGTTCAAGATGAAGTACTGCTTGGCATAAAAGGCCAGCAAACCGCACAACAGGGCAAACAGCAGACTGCCATTGCTGAAGCCGCGCCACCAGGGAACAATCAGACCTGCCAAAAATACGACCATTCCCACGGCATTGGTGCTGGAGACCGGGGTCGCGTAGAACAATAACGCGGCATACAACATAACGCCTGCAGCGAACCCCTGCTGTCGCGACGCGCTTTTTTTCCAGGTTGCCAATGCCGCTAGTGCTGCAGCAAAGACAATAAAAAATGCGGAGACAGAGCGGTGCAGCTGAAAGCTGTTACCAAAAACGTGACTCAGAGGCGCCACCAGTAAATTGTAAAGCGGTGGGTAAACGTCGGCCGCGTAAGGCTGGAATTCGCGAGTATAAGGATTGCCCCCGTCGGCAATAATCCCTGTCACCAGCAGCATCGTGCCCTCGTACAAGTCCAGCGGGACCGGCGCGACAATAATCTGCCAATGGTGCCAGAACAACGCCAGCAGCAGGACTGCAGCCGACGCCGGATAAAAATACCGCCACAGATTCTCGATCAAAATTGTGCCCCGCAGGCCCTGGAATGTGAATGAGAGACTAGCCCGCACGAGAGTATACAGGCTCATCGTCGATCTGACAGTTACGGCCAAGCAGGCTGGATTTACACCATTCTTGACGCTGGAAATCGCGGCTAAGGAGCATTATTCTGGGGAATGAAACGAAGCCTAGCGGTCGCAACAGCAAATGTCAGTTAATGTAGGTAGCCTCAAGCAACCGAGCAATACCATTTTTATTCAGGTGGCGGCGGTCTATGCACTGCTGGTTAGCGCTATTTACGCGGTTTCCAGGCTAAATCCAAATGACACCGTGCTGTTCCTGACCACCTCGGTGCTGGCTTGGGCAATTATAGGTTGGTGCCAGTTCGCGCTCTTCAATGCGTTACACGAAGGCCTGCATCGACGATTTGGCCGTCCCCACCGTGAAGGACTGTCTTATGCACTGGCGGCATACCCACTCGGATTTGATGAGACCTATCGTCAGGTCCACCTGGATCACCACAAATACTTTGGCGACGCGCAGCGGGATCCCGATTACCCCAATTACGGCATATTCCCGACCAGCAAAAGGGCCTTCCTAGGGCGTTTTTTACTGAATGTGTGCGGCTGGTATGCGCTTCTGCAGTTTCTTGGCTTACACCAGGGCGGCGATGCTATTCCCGTCGACAGTGCGAAAGCGCCAGCGAAAAAAAGGCCATTGCTGAAACTCCTGGGGGCGCAGCTACTGGTGCTGCTACTTTTTTCCGTCACGGTCGGCTGGATTTATTACTTCTGGCTATGGTTGGTACCACTGGCGACTTTCGGCAAGCTATTTACCTCCACGCGGGCTTTCTGCGAGCACGCCAGCCCCGATAATGAACCAACAATTCGCACCATCACCGGCAGTTATATTGGCGAGAAGATTTTCGGCGTGTTTTGCTTTCATTACCATGCCGAACACCATTTATACGTTGGCGTTCCCTACAATCAGCTCAAACAGGCTCATGTATTACTTGAGAACACCCTGTTTACTGCAAACGACGAACAGCAGCCACGCTATGAACTGTATCAGCGCGGTTATTTCCAGCTATTGTCAAAATGGTTCAGAGAGCTTCCGCTGTGAGTCAGGCCACAGAGCAAACCATTTTCCAGTGCAACTACTGTCACTACACAGACTACGCACCGGTGATTAACAATATTCGCGACTGGGAGTACGGCGTGACCGGTAGCTATGACTACTACCAGTGCAGCCACTGCGAAGGCGTTCAGCTTAATCCGTTTCCCAATCTGGAAGATCTCAAGCTGGCCTACGACATTGACTATCACGGCTATGCTGAAGGCCAGAAGCGCGGCCTTCTATTTTCGGCGCTGTATGCAGCGAAAGAAAAACTGTTCCGGCGACATATGCGTAAATTTGTGAACCCGTCTTCGAAGGTACTGGACGTAGGCTGTGGCGCAGGTGATTTTCTGGACAATATGCAATCGCTGGGTGTCTCGCGCTTGGAAGGTATCGACTTCAGCCAGGAAATGATCGACAAGCTGAACGCTCGCGGAATCACTGGACATTGCGGCACATTTCCCCAATTCGACGCTGAATTCCAAAGCTACGACCTTATTTCGATGAATAACTATCTGGAGCACACCCTGACGCCGGTGCAGGAACTGGAAAAATCATTCGACCTGCTGCGGTGCGGCGGACACCTGGTCGGTGAAGTGCCGGGTTTCGACTCCTGGGAACGTCGCCTCTTCGGGCGTTACTGGGGAGGCAATCATGTACCGCGCCATACCTACCAGTTCAATACTGACTTTTTGTATAAAATTCTACAGTCAGCAGGCTATCAGGACATACAGATTAGCCACCAACTCAACACCGGTCATTGGGCACTTTCAGTGCAAAACTTTCTCCAGCGCAAAGCGCCCGATCTGAAACATAACCCTGCGATAAGCAGCGGCAGAAGCAGGGTCTACGTGCCAATGCTTTTATTGTTCATACCAATCAATATTTTTTGTGTCCTGATGCGTAAGTCCGGCTGCATAAAATTTACCGCGCAAAAGCCCCTAGCCAATAGCGACCATGACTGAAACCTTTAACCAGTCAGGGTATACAGAGGGCTATCCCTCCGGTATTGAGCAACACTTCTGGAATATTGCGCGCAATGATCTGGTATATCGGTGGCTGCAGCCGCGGCTAAAGGAGCATGAACTGATCATGGACGTCGGCTGCGGCACCGGGATTGTGGTTAATGATCTCAAGTCGAGGGGACTGCACATGCAAGGGGTAGAACTCGGGCCAGCGCCAATCATGCCCGGGCTCACAGCCGATGTACGTACAGAAACCAACGTTTTTGACCTTGACCCGGACCTGAAAAATGAAATCAGGGCAGTACTGCTACTGGACGTTATCGAGCACATGCAGGAACGCAGGGAGTTCCTGCAAAAAATCTATTGTGAACTACCTAATTGCCATACCTTACTAGTGACGGTTCCCGCCCGAATGGAAATCTGGTCAGAATACGATCGTTACTGGGGTCACCACTTACGCTTCGACCGGCACGGCCTGGAAAACGATCTCGTTGCAGCGGGATATAACATTGATAAGAGCGCCTACTTTTTTCATTGGGTCTATTTGTCTTCGCTCTTATTGAAACTACTTCGAATCAGCAAGAGCAATGAGTTCAAGGCCATCAAGCGGGGCGGTTTCAAAGCCTTCTGCCATCGTATTTTGGGGCTGTTCACTTGCCTGGAATCGCGACTGATACCAGGAGCGATAGCCGGTTCTTCCATCATCTGTGTGGCGTCGCGCAACGACAATTCAGCCACCGATATTGATTGCTAACGAGCCTCGCTTGCCGCTTGCGTCCATTAAGTTATACTGGCCACGCTCTTCGGGGATAACATAGCCAAGATGCTGTTCAACTCTGTCGAATATTTGTTCTTTTTCTTACCGATTACCGTACTTGTCTTTCTGATTTTGGCGCGTGCACCCAGCACTGAGCGACAAATCACCTGGCTGGTCCTTGCCTCGCTCTTTTTTTACGCCAGTTGGAAGCCGGAATATCTGCTACTTATCATCAGCTCGGTTGTCATTAATTTCTTGCTGGGGAAGCAACTGGCAAGACCAGGCACTGGCAAAGCACTGCCCTGGCTAACGCTTGGTGTCTGTTTCAACCTCGGCTTACTTGGGTATTTTAAATATACCGGGTTTTTCCTGGACGGCCTGAACGCTATTGGCTTATGGCTCATACCGGTGCCAGAAATCACTCTGCCGCTGGCAGTTTCATTTTTTACTTTTCAGCAGATAGCCTATCTCGTCGATGTCTCGCGGCGTGACTGCGAAGAATACCAATTTCGTCACTACACATTATTTGTGCTTTTTTTCCCGCAGTTAATTGCCGGCCCCATCGTGCATCACAAGGAAATGATGCCGCAGTTCAGTACGATGCGGCCGCGCGCCAATATCCCCACGGACTTTGCAGTCGGCATCACGTTTATAGCTGCAGGACTGTTCAAAAAAGTGGTGATGGCGGACTCTCTGGCACAGATTGCCGACCCACTATTCAGTGCCGCCACTGCAACCGACCAGCTAAACACCATCGACGCGCTATTGGCCGGTTTTGCATTCAGCTTTCAGGTTTACTTTGATTTTTCCGGCTATAGCGATATCGCTATCGGCAGTGCCCGCTTGTTTGGCATCAGGCTGCCTGAAAACTTCCGGTCGCCCTATAAGTCACGCAGCGTCATCGAGGTCTGGCAACGCTGGCATATGACCCTGTCGCGATTCCTCAGGGATTATCTATATTTCAGCCTGGGTGGAAACCGTCTGGGCGCCTTCAAACGCTATCGCAACCTGGTGATCACCATGGTGCTGGGCGGATTATGGCACGGCGCAGCATGGACCTTTGTGCTATGGGGTGCGTTACATGGACTATTTCTGTGCCTTAACCACACCTGGCGTGCATTTACCTACCGTGCTGGACTAGAAAAACTTTGTCAGACCGCGTTGCTACAGCCGATGTTTGTATTGCTAACCTTCACTGCCTGGACTATCGCCGTGATCGTATTCAGGGCCGAAGATGTGCCCAGCAGCTGGATTATCATTCAATCCGCGTTCGTGGATATTAACTTCAGCCAACCGTTGATACTGCAAGAAACATTCAACAACGGTCTGCTACAGCGACTACTGACATTTGTCGGAGTTCCAGTCGTCACTTACAGTGAGGTTTCTATCGTTATGCTAGCGGCGGTTCTCATCTGCTGGGCGCTGCCAAACACACAGGAACTTATGATCAAGTACGATCCCGTCATCATCGCAGACAACGCTCCAATAAAACCTGCAGGCATGAGCTGGCAGCCCACCTTTTTCTACGCTGTGATCACTTCCCTACTGCTAGCCGCTTCACTGATGAGCATGTCTTCAATCACTCGATTCATTTACTTCCAGTTCTGACAACATGACGAGATACCTGATTACTGTAGGCGTCATTTTACTGCTATTTATTGGCACTTTTGGAACGTTCAATTATTTTGTCGATCCACTGTTACTCTATCAGCAACAAGGTTCGAGTAATGCCACGCTGAATCGCGTCGACCAGTTCGACAATATGCGTTTCTCCAAGCCATATCACGTGCTCGAAATTAAGCCGGATGCCATTATCATCGGCTCGTCCAGAAGTGGAACAATAATACCGAAACATGCGCAATGGCGTGGACTGAAAGGCTATAACTTCTCACTTCCTGGCATGACCTTGAACGAGATAAATCGCTCTGTCCGACATGCCCATGCCAATCATCGCCTGAACAAGCTGATGATCGGCATAGATTATCAGGCTGTCGTTAGCCCCCTGCCAATCTCACGCTCCGGCTATGAGCCGGATCGCCTGGTCTCATCAGCCACAGGCTTTCGCAGCGCCACTTACTTAGGCCAGTACCTGACAGATCTCCAGGCCTCTTTACTTTCCCTGGATATCGCCAGCGAAAGCCTGGCAGCCCTGTCCCCTCCCGGCCCCAGGGTCAGAAAATATTTTTCCAACGGTGTCTGGCGCTCAATCACCAATCAGTTGACGGGCCGCGGGGGTTATATTTTCTCAGCGAAGAATACCCTCAAGACGCGCGATGTCACTCCCTTTGAAGCTGACACAAACCTCGCCATTTACGAAGAGCTACTCCGCTTCTGCTATAGCAACAACATCGACACCCGACTTTTTCTTACCCCCACGCACGTATTCGTTGTAGACCTCTGGTTTGGCCTGGCCTCCGAGGCATTGTGGCGTGATACACATCGCCGCCTACTCGCCATCAACGAAACACTGGCTACTGAATATGGCAGACCTGCATTTACTATTCGGGGCTTTGGCAATGAAGCGCAGGTTACAGACGAACCCATATACCTGGCCCGAAATATTGAGCGAGCATGGTTCGACGATGGGGTGCATTATCGGGCCAAGATGGCCAACGGCCTCATGAAAGGGGTGTGGGACACCCATTCGGATTTCGGGCAGAACCTGAGCAGCGATAATATCGATCAATATCTGGATAGTATTGATGCGCTGCGAGTTAATTTCATGCGCGATAATCAGGAGCTGATTGCCCAGCTACAAGCTAAAATAAGCGCTCAATGACAATGATGAGATTACCCCCTAGCTGCCATATGTTCGGTATAATCTAGTTCCGATTGTATGCAGATGTTGACGACCAGATCATTACAACTCGCTAGTCCTTTTTTGGAAACTTTTAGATGCGCAAGTTAGTTCAGCGACTTTTCAGTAAAACCGACGAACAGCAGAGAACCCGGTCCGTCGAGACCACAGCGATGCCAGAGCACCAGCCTGAAGCTCCGCTACCACCGCTCACCCCCAAGCTGCCCAATGCCCCGATTCCCGTGGATCGATTTGATCCCCAGGTCGCGGTCCCAGGGGGGTATACCGATGCACCAAGGCCAATGGTGAGCTTCGTGGTAATTGTCTACAAAATGCCAGATCAGGCCGAGAAAACGCTGCTATCTCTCAGCACGCGGTACCAGCGCGGGGTGACCGAGGCCGACTACGAAGTCATCGTGGTGGAAAATTCTTCTGACTCGGTACTGGGCGAGGCCAGAGCCTGCCAGTTTGGCAATAACGTCCGTTACTTTTATCGCGAGGAAACACAGCCCACTCCAGTACCGGCAGTTAACTTTGGTGCCGAGAAGGCCAAAGGTACACATATCAGCATTATGGTAGACGGTGCCCGTATGCTGAGCCCCTCCGTCGTCAGCTATATGCTCGCGGCCACACGAATGCATCCGCATACTCTGATTGCCATCCCGGGCTATCATCTGGGCCCAACCCTGCAACAAAGATCCATGCTGGAGGGCTATTGCCAGGAGGTCGAAGTAGAATTGCTGGCATCTATCGACTGGCCCAGCGACGGTTATCGCCTGTTTGAAATTTCCTGCCTTAGCGGTACAAGTTGCGGCGGGTATTTTAAGCCCATCGGGGAGAGTAACTGTTTGGCAGTACCATCAGAAATCTGGGATAGCCTGGGGGGGTTCGATCCAGACTTTACTGAGACCGGCGGTGGTCAGGTCAACCTGGACTTTTATAAGCGCGCTGTGGAGTTGCCAGATACGCTACTGGTAATTCTGATGGGCGAAGGCAGCTTTCATCAGTTTCACGGCGGTATTACCACTGGCACCAAGGGCGAAGAACGAATCAAGGCCATGGATGATCACTTTAACCAGTATGCAGCGCTGCGCGGTGAACCCTATAAATCGCCCACCCAACGCCCAGTGTATCTGGGTAGCCTGCCTGACAGCGCGATGAAATTCATGCATCACGGCACCACTCAGGCCATGCTAGTGTTGGAAGACTAATTCGCAGGCTCCACCGGTTCATCTTGGAGTCCCCCTTATGAACAGGGTAAACTAACCGCTACTGGCACCAACTGGGAGAACTATCATCGCACGTATTTACTTACCGCCCTCCATGCGAGGATTCCAACCTTTGCGCCGCGCGTTCAGCACCTGGATGGACCATATTTCCTTTGGCTACGACCTGGTTGAAGCGATACGACCCAAGCGGCTGGTGGAACTGGGTGCCTACAACGGCATGAGTTACTTTGTGTTTTGCCAATCGATGATCGAAAACAACATTGACGGCCTCTGCTACGCCGTAGATACCTGGGGCGGCGACGATCACACCGGCGATTACGATGAATCAATTTTCGAAGAAGTGCGCCATCACGCCAGAGATAATTATCGTGGGATCAGCTACCTCATGCGGATGCTGTTTAACGACGCGGTCCATCATTTTGAAGACGACTCTATCGACCTGCTGCACATTGATGGCCTTCACACCTATGAGGCGGTGCAGGAAGACTTCACCAACTGGTACCCCAAGGTCAGGCCTGGCGGGATCATCCTGTTTCACGACATCGACGCCCGGCAATCCGATTTTGGCGTATGGAAGTACTGGGCGGAATTGGAAGCAAAATATGACACTTTTGCGTTTCACCACGGGTTCGGCCTTGGCGTGTTGCGCAAGCCGGGCGGGCCCGATACCGATCTGGATCATCCTCTGATGGATATTATGTTTCACGGCGATGAGCAAGAGCAGCACAAACTGCGTCAGATCTATATTTACAACAGCGAATACATTGAGGCTCGGAACAAAGCCAAACGGCTCAAATGGAAACCCAATCACGGGGCCGATGGCAAGAAGAACAATGAGAATGGCCCTCGCGAGCGCCCGGCTGAAAAATAAGTCAGGCGTTTGTACGCGTCGACCTAGGCGGGAGTGCTCTGCCAAAGAGTACCGTGCTCTATGTCTCCTTCCTCCTGCGGCCTTCCATTAGAATAGTAGTATAAAGCGATAGATCGACGCCCGCGATCAGGCGGACAAGTCATGGGGTGAGGATGACCATGAAAGGAGGTTGTGGTTGTTTGGAAGATGACACAACGACCAGCAACTGGCGCTATTTTCTTCGCCATATTGCCCATATCAGCTGTCCAAAGCTCCAGGTCGCCGCCATATTCTGGCGGCCAGTTCTCATTGAGATAAATGAGCAGATTGAGGCGCCTGTCCAGGCCATACTGGGGATGCTTGTTGAAGTCTGCGTGAACCTTCAAATAGCCCCCTGTGCTCGTATTATGGACACCACCCCCTGCCATGTGGGGGTCGGCAAGCAGACCGGATATACCGGTGACTTTCTCCAGCAGACCAACGAAAGGGTTGTTATTCAACTCCCAGTACAACCGACGATAAACATGCGGCACCAGTCGCTCCCGTGAAAGCCACTCCTTACCCTGTTGCGCCTCGCTACCATCATCCAAATACACAGGAATGTGCTTTGAACCTGCTTTCCTCTTCGCCGCCAAATCAGGAAACTCCCGATTAAGGCGCTCGGTAAACTCTGGCGAAATAAAGTCATCGATTACGATATGAGAAAAGGGCTGTGCGTGGCCAAAACTCTTTGCCATGTCATCCGACTCAGCATGCAAGCGGTCGTAATCAATTATTGGCTTTTCGGTCATTGGGTTGAATTCCTACTCGTGGCCTTGCTTCACTGCAGAGGCGGCAATTCTACTTCCGGCAGAACTTGCCAGTCCGTTTGCGAGGTAGGTTCAACCTCTTTATCGTTCCGGCCCAAAGTGTAGTAATAAATCGCTATCGATTTACGCGACATGTCTTCAGGACACTGCAGTGCGCGCGGATGTCCGTGGAAGGAATCTGCATCTGTGTTAAAAATGACACAGCGTCCTGCCAATGGGCGAAGACGCTTTACACAGGAACTAGCATCCCGACTCCATAGTTCGAGATGCCCCTCGTATTCATCTTGCCAATCCTTGTTAAGGTACAACAACAGGTTAACGCGTCGCTGAAGATCGTAATCAACATGGTGAGTAAAATCAGCGTGCACACCAAGCAGGCCACCGGGCAAAATTTGGTGCAGGCCGCCTCCGCGCAAAGAGGGGTCCGGAATCAGATTTTCTATGCCAGTCAGCTTTTCCAGGCAACGAATGAATGTGCTGGAGTTGAACTCCCAAATTAACTGACGGGCAATGGCGGGAATTTTAAAGAGGTGAGGCATACCCTGCTTGTTAAACTGGACTTTCTCTCCGTCGCTGCCGGTGGCCATTAGCTGGCGCCAATTGATATCAGCTTTCGGTGATGGAAAACCGTCAAGAACCGCGTCTGTAACTCCCGAATCGATAAAATTATCGAATACACTATGCGGGAACGGATCCGCTCCCACATAGGCGTCATGCCCTTCCATAAACTGTCGACGTATACGACCGTAGTCTAAAATTTCATGCTCTGGATAAGCGCCCGCTAATAGGCTCATCTTGTTCTCTCCGAAAATTCACAGCCAGTCAATGCCAAGCGTTGCGACTCACGCATTATCATTATCCGGTGGTGTGCCATATTTTTCTGCCAGCGCCGCACGCGACTTGTTAAAACTCCGCTGCAATTTTATCGCGGTGCTTAAATGATCATCAGGCAAATCCCCTAGCGTGGCGTCAAAGGGAACGGTGGTGATGTTCTTGTCCTCCCAATAGTACTTCAACTCCTCACGGCTCCAGTCCTGGTATATCTCTGCCCAGCCCTCCCGCTCAAAGTGCGGCCGCAGGCATCGCTCAATCATCTCGTCGCCTTCAGCCTGATATCGATAGTCCACAGAAATTCGCATGCGATTGGTGTCATTGGGCAAGGCGCGGTGAATCGCCAGACTATGAAAAGCGATGACATCGCCTAGTTTAAAATCACTGGACAACCACTGCATGGATGCTGCCTCCGCCGGCATACTGGTCTGTCTATGACCAGCACCCAGAGAATACTCTACCGGAAGCAGGCCCAGCTTATGGGAGCCCTCCAGCACCGCCAGTGAACCCATGGACTTAGGGCAGTCGGAAAGTGGTATCCAGCAGGCGTATAGGTCCTTTGTACCCTGGTTATTGACGAAGTCTTGATGTGGCGGCGTACTCCATTCTTGACTCTCAGGAAATACGAGGCGCGCGATAGATAGTGGGTGGGGAAACGCCGTTTCTCCCAATAAAGACTGCATCAGGGTTATCACCGCCGGATCGTGGGCAAGACCGTGAAAGTCCTGCAGACGCTGAATACGATCATAGACTTGAAAATACTCTTCTTCGCCCTCGACCTTAGGAGCAGTCCAGGTTGTGGCGGTCATGGGTTCAACACCCGGCTTTAGCCAGCCACAGTCATCGCAAATAGCAACAATCTGGCGCTTCAATTCCAGCAGTGGTCCTGTATCCACAAGCCCGGATAGGTACACGTAGCCATCACGATCGAATCGTTGCTTCATAGCCCCGGGATCGTGGAGCAGCTCGGATGAGTTCAGAAAAGCCTTCATTTCGCCTCGTGATGGTGTAAAAAAGCGATCTCAACAAGCCCTAACTATCAGGGCCAATGTTCAAAATCCAACGTTTGATTATAGGTCCATGGAGCGGCAAATTCTAGCGACGACCTGTTTCACAAAATAGGTAGCTAGACTATCAGCGGCGTTCCCCATTCAGGAAAACCACTGGCCCTGAAAAACCAACTGATGGTGACGATTTGCTCGCGTAACTTCCAGGGCTTGAGCGCAGTTTGATGAACGGACATTTCATCGAGAAAAACGGCATCTCCGGGCTCGAGCTCAATATTTACCGGAGCATGATGACGGGTGACTTCGGCGAACAATTCCTCAGGCATGGCTCGACCATAGTCCAAGGGTGCTATACCTTTTCCCTCAGCCCAGCCGAGCCGTTCCTCGATGCGCCGGGGAATGATGTTCAAACCGGGGTTATCCACACCACACGATGTCACGGCCGCCCAGCAATTGACTCCATAAGATTTTTGTCCGAAAAAATTGACATCCTGATGCCAGGGAATAGCCGCAAATTTGTCCCGGTCAGCACGATGGTGACGCAGTTTTGTGCGCTCGCCAAATAGTAAAGGCTCACCGTCCAGGTATTCTCTCACTACATCCAACAAACCACACTCCCGATAAACTTCCAGCAAATCAAAAAGAGTGTGGGCAGTACAGCCCAGAGGACCATTGTCCTCTCGATTAGCATATTCTTGAGACTCAGCCACCGCTAGTAAGCGCTCGACTTGTTTCAGACTGTAAAGGCCACGGACCAACAGACAACCTTGGTAGAGTAAGCCCGCTGCCAACTGGCTCACGCCAAATTCCGCAGCAGAAATCTCGAGCAGCCCGTTTTCCTGAGGAAACAGGTCCCGGTAGTTCGGCCGCATCGGCTGCAAATTGCTACAATTTTTACGTAAAGCCTCACCACCACGAATGCGAAGGCTCAGCAATTCTTGCTCCAAATCAGCAGCGCGGGCCACTCGGTTTTTCGCAGACATCTCTTTAATATTATCTATCATCATCCAGTTACCGCTAAATCTTCTTTGGAATTGATTTGTCATGCCCTGTTAATGCTGTCCACGGACCCGATCTCTAACCAAATTGACTCGTTTATCCACTCCTAGATAGACCGCGAATGCAACGGCATGAATAAATACAATACTACTGAGCCAAAGCCCTCCCCCGTCGGGTTTTTCTCCGGACCAAAAAAAGTAAAGGACGACAGCAGCCACCTGCCAGTGACATAAAAATATGGGGTATGCGAGATCACCAAGCAAACGATCCATTTTTCGCCAGCCATGGCTAAAACTTCTGGCTTCCAGATTATTCAGGGAAATCAACAAGAGCACAGTGCAAATCAATATAATGTAAAAACCAGCCACAAGCGGATCGCCCAGCCATCCCAGCCTCGATGCGATTAACCCCAACAAGAATAACCCCGCCGAAATCGGCAAAGGCAAGCAAAGAAAACGCGCAAGCGCACTTCGATACATGTAAACCATAGCACCTGCGGAAAATGGGAGCGATGCAGCTGCATAACTAGCGTAACGATCGACAAACTCAGCACCATTAAACAGAAGCCAAAGTGTGTACAACAAGCTTCCACCAAACCAAATCAGGACTACGGAACGACTGCGGGACAATCCCAGGCCCATCAAGACATAGAAAAATATTTCGATATCCAGTGTCCATGCGGGAGGCACCAGAACCTTATATGGACCATCCAGTAAACCGATAATAAATACGTTTGCTAACCAGTCTGTTACAGATAACGGCATGGATAATTTGTAATTAGTGAGAAAGGCCTCACGAGGAATTGCAGCAACAATGCAAAGAGCCAACAGCAACACAATCCAGTAGGTTGGAAAAATACGTAGAAATCGGTTGAGCGCATAGCGACCAAGGCCGGGAAGAGTAAAGCCGTAGATACGGTTAATGACACTGGTCATCAGATAACCGCTGATAACATAGAAACCAAATACCGCAGCTACACCGGACCACCCGGCCATACTGCTCCACAAGTGACTGAGAGTCACCAACAAGGCTAACAGATAGCGAAAACTGCCCAACATAATGCGTCGTGTACCTCCGTCGATACGTCTTTAATTAAAATACTCTTTGAGCCTTTAAGCAATTTACATGCGCCTTCAACTAAAATTGAAAATAGAGGAACTCACTGACAGCAGACAGATTTAGGCAGCAAACCATAGCCATAAACGCCAGGAAGCACGCCCAGAAAGCATTAGGTTTCCACCGAAACGTAAACCTTGCTGAACGAGACGCATCAGCCTGGTCAATGGTGACATCATATTGTTTAAACAACTGGAATGTACTGGGCAGCAGCCAGCAAACCAGACAGGCAAATAAAATCAGGCTATAGACCAACTGTACTGCGGAAATACCCGGTGAAAGCATATGCATCAATTGCAGAAGATTGGTGCGCTCAATCGAAGCCGTAAGCTGAGGGTCGAACACCCAAGCTGTGGGCTGAAACACCTGACTGTAAAGATAGCCGGCGGTAGCCACACTATCGGCGCGGAACAAAATAAGAGTGAGGACCACCACCAGGAAAGTAAGCATCTGGGACCCCACTTTATAAGCGTTTTTATTGACCAGCCCGAGAGGCCCTGACACACGCACACGCCAAACTTGATGTATCACGACGTATAAGCCATGACATATTCCATAAAGCACAAACGTCCAGCCCGCACCGTGCCAGACTCCACCGACGAACATGGTCAGAAATAAATTAAAGCGTTGACGACGTGGACTACAAAGGAAGCCGCCCAAAGGCATATACACATAATCCCGAAGAAACCTCGATAGTGTTGCGTGCCACATGCGCCAGAAGTCACTGATATTCCGCGCTCTGTAAGGGGAGAAGAAGTTTACCGGTAATTTCAGACCAAATAGGCAGGCCAGACCGATAGCCATATCGCTGTAGCCAGAAAAATCAAAATATAGCTGCAGTGCATACGCCATGCTCCCAGCGACTACATCAATCGTACCCAATCCCGCCTGTCCCGCGGCAAGGCTAAAAGTTGGTGTCGCGATTCCCGCAAAGCTATCGGCAATCACGACTTTTTTAAACAACCCAATCACCAGAATTGACACGCCAATGGTGATATTGCGGCTAGTATCCATCGCTTGATTAAGCTTCTTAAACTGCAGAAACATCTCGCTATGATGCACGATTGGCCCAGCAATGAGTTGTGGAAAAAAACTAACAAATAGACAGTATTCCAAAAATCCATGCGCCTCGGTCAGCCCCTTACGCGTATCGACAAGATAGGTGATTTGCTGGAAGGTATAAAAGGAGATGGCCAAGGGAAGGATGATATGACGTACATTCCAACCCAGATCCAGGGCAGTATTGATATTGCCGAGAAAAAATTCAGCATATTTGAAGTAGGCTAGTAAACCGAGATTAAATAGGATTCCCAGCGTCAACCAGGCTGATCCGCGCTCGGATCGTGCCAATAACAGACCCAAACTGTAGTTTATAGATGCAGAAAAAAGCAGCAGCAGTAAATACGCCGGATTCCACCACGCATAGAAAAACAATGACGATAAAACCAGCCAACCCATCACTAAACGCAAGTCGCCGTGGCGCTGCAGCCATAGAAACACGAACACGACCATTGGCAGGAAGAAGAATAGAAATTCTATTGAATTAAAAAGCATGGTTTATTGTAGTTATTGTCTCGATACAGAACGCAGCAGCGGGTGACGCCGACCGCTGAAGACTCCATAATAGCATTACCGGGCGAGCAACATTGAACACTTTTAATCTGTTTCGGACACAGCGAGCATGAATCACTACATCAGGCAAAGCCTCAGCGCATTCATCGCCCTAGTCGCTTTCACAATGTTATTTAATATCTGGGCCGATCCTTACAACATTTATCGCTTCGGCTCCGCAGACATGCAGCGAATGAGTAGAATCGATCAGGGCATGACAATGCGTCTCTCAAAACCCTGGCAGGTTCATCAGCGCAATGCTGCGGCAGCGGTTATTGGCAGCTCTCGCAGTGGCTCCATGTCGCCGCAACACGCACTATGGCTGGATAAACAACCTTTCAACCTATCCATGCCCGGTCTCACACTTTACGAGATGCTGCGTACCATCGAGCACGCCCATGCAAATGGCCCTCTGAGCGACTTAGTGATAGGTCTCGAGTACGAAACATTCATTGCCGGAGATTACAAGGCTGGGATTGGATTTTCTGAAAAACGACTAGCTGCTAGCACGAGTGCAGAATTTTATCAGCAGGTAATGCAAGACTTCCTGACAACAACACTGACCACTTCGGCGATAACGCGAAGCACAATGGCCATTAACCACAGAAAGCCGATCACAACCCGATACTTTCCCGATGGGCATTGGGAAAACGAGTCGCGTGCTTGGCGTGGCGAATCAGGCTATGTTTCTGTCGGTAAAAACATGGCCCGACTGACCAAAGGCGCATCTTCAATCTACAGCGAGAACCTGAAAACCTTTGCAGACATTGTTGAATTTTGCCAGCGAGAGAATATCAAAACTACGCTTTTTATCAGCCCGGAGCACATTTTTCTCACTGGCTTGCGCAAAGTCATCAATCCACGTTCCAACTGGAAAAAGTTTCATCGGGACCTCAAGAATATCAATCGCAAGGCCGCCAACCAATATGATCAGCAGCCTTTTCCACTGTGGGGATTTAACCATTTGAAAGGTATTGTTGACGAACCACTTCCCTCAGGCGATATCGACCCAAGCGCATGGTTTCGTGACGGCATACACTTTCACAACAAACTAGGAATCAGACTTATGGATCAGATGCTTGAAGCATCTCATCATCAGTCGTTCGAACTCAGCCAGGGCAGCATCGATGATTACCTGCAAAGCGTCGATAAACTGCAACTGTATTTTTTCAGCAATAACCAAAAAGTAACTGCGCGATATCTGGCGAAGATTCTATGATCAATAGCGCAGACGCTGGGTGCTGTCGGAGACAGTGAGCCTTTTTTTCATTAATGTGTAAGGACCTATTTCCTCACTGATTTCGAAATGTAGCTCTATCCAATTGGTCCCATCAGGATCTGATTCAACAAGCCCTGATTTCTTGATAACCAACATCGGTCGTAATGCGTTCAGCACGCCGGCCTTTCCCCACTGTTGCTGTTCAGGTGTTGCATGCCTTAACGGGTATTGGGACAGGAACCCCGGGGATGGAACGTGAGCACCAGTCCAAAAATACAAACTATTAAATCGAGAGTTAGTTAAAACCACATCAGCACCATTAAGCGATTGCACCAATTCACGATAAATTTTGGCACGACCGGGTTCAATCCTGATGAACTCTGTGCCCGCTAACCGTAAAGGCTGGTAGTTGGCATATTGTTTTTTGGCTGTCCCGTACAACGATAGCAGCAGGGTGGTAACTGCCACCACTAGCGAGATAGGTAATAATTTTTCACGCAGAAAAGTCGAGCTTCCATTAAACCTGGCATTCAATACTGCACTTGCATCAGCCGCACAAACTATCGATGCAGTGAGAACAAAAAGCCCCCCAAAGTACAGCTGGGTTCCTGGAATGGGATATGCAAGCAGCGGCATCCAGACAGCAATCGCGACCAGTAACATGCGACCTAGCGGTGCGGCATCGTTCGAGGTTTTGAACGCCGCCACCCAACACCAGGGAGTTGCGTAAGCAATCAAAGCCTGCGAATTGGCCGGACCATCAATCACAAGCGCATAGATCACGCCAACTAGAAAGATGCCCCTGCTAAACCATAATATCCAACCAACAATAGTCGAATTTCTTACGGTAACCGCAACCAATGCCATGACCAAAGACAGTCCTGCCACGAACACTTGTGCCAGAGAGTAATCGCGAAAGAAATGAAAGAATTCAACCTGACTGTTCGATAGGCGCATCAGGCTCAAGAGTATATCCAGAGGACTGATTCCCTCTGCCGCAGCAAAACCCAAGGCGAAAAGGCTTACAGCAGTGAAACCCGAAACAAGTGCTACCGCGTTATGGTTTAAAAGCTCTCCTGCCTGGCTTTTAAAAGAAACGACAAGGGCGAAACTGGCAGTGCTGAAACCAACAATAATGGCAAAGTAAAGACAGTTTTCGATGGATATCAATGGATACATCAGGAGCACCGGAAGCAACATTGATGCAACAACGACAATGGTACAGAGCGGATAAAAATTCGCCTTTAACCTGCTCGGACTGAGCAGCACCACAAGCACAGCAGCAACGCAGAATGCACCTGCATTGATTTTGACATTAATAATGGCTGCGGCTACGGCGCCTATGACGATCCAGGGTAAACGCCCGCCCCGAGCATCGTACCAGCATCCAATCAAAGGAATGAGCAAAGCGAGTATCGCAACAAGCACCTGAGGGTGGCCAGGTTCATTAACCAAAGATCTCGGATACAAAAAAATCAGCACAAACGCGCTCGCCGACCACAGCCACGAGCCGGTAAAACGCCTAACTAACCAGTAGCCAACACAAGCTAGCAACAACCAATGAGCCAAGGTCAGAAAGCGCACCGAACTATTTGAGATGGGTATCTCGCACCAGCCGTGTACAAACTTCACTAGAGCCAACTGCAGTGGGCCAAATATCCAGGTGATTTCGCTGTAAGGTATATAGCCATCGAGGTAAAGCTTGTTACTCAACATAAACAAGCCCTCATCGTCATATTCTCGATAGTTAGAAAAGAGTTCGTAAAAGCCCAACTGCACACACACGATAAATATAAGCAACAGTGCGAGTAACTCAACTGTGATTTGGCGGGTATTCATAATCGAGTCAGGCTACAGCACCTTGGAAACCTCTTGAAAGCCAGTGGCCAGAGAACAGAGAACAGGGCGTCATCATGGTTTTGTAGCAACAATGAAAAACTGCTTTCCGAGAATTTTCCAGGCCATTGGGATCGACAAGTAGGCCCTGACGAGCGACGGATGCGTGGGCAAGGCGCCCTGTGTTGTATACGGAAGAAAGCGATCGACACACCGTTCGATCTGAAAACCCTTGATAGCCAGAATTTCACAAAGCGACGCGTGAGTCAGACCCAAGTGATGGTCGTAGAAATCCCAATATTCACCCGGCAGATAACGCAAGTTAGGACCCATAATCATATAACGCCCACCGGGTTTAAGGGTCAACCAAATTTCGTCCAGCAAACGCTCAAGTGCCGTTTTATCCGGTAAGTGTTCAAGAAAATTTGAGGTAAAAACTACATCGGCCTGGCCTCGAAGTTGCGAAGCAATCTCAGTAGCACTAATGGAAATAAAGCGCACATTTTCAGCTAGGTGCTGCTCGGAATCCGGATTGAGGTCTACGCCAATTTTTTCGCCTGCAGAGATATTATTGATAAATTCACCGTAGCCACAAGCAACATCTACCACGGTATCGGAGAGCGTAACAAATTGCTGAAAATAATTGGCACAGATGACTTTCCATATCGCATCTTTCCTGATCAGGTCTTCCTCTGGAAAGCGGTTCCGGTAGAGCTCGGCCAGATGCTTATCATCCATAGTAATTTTCTCTAAACGCAAAAAACTTATAAAAGAGGAAAGTTGCCATAACTGGCAGCGTGATTGCAATCGCATGAGCGATCTCTTCGGAGTTGCGCACGAAGCCCTGCCCTATCAACCACTGCTTTAACAATAATGACGCAATCCATACCACTGGCAAAAACAGCAGGTTGATCGCCAGGAAGTCCCGCGCCTGTTTGCGAACCGGTTTGTCCGATTTCGGAAAAACGTACCAACTATTGAGAGCAAATGCGATACCCATGCCAACACCATAAGCAAAAAAAACTGCCCAGGCATAGGGCATGGTGAGACTTAACAGAATACGAGCAATCCAGTGCAAAAAAGCAGCCGAGCCACCTACCAACAAGAAGCCGGCAAACTGTCTCGATAAAAAATATTTCAACATGCTGTGACCATAGAGGCCAACTTACGACCCAAATCTATGCTTTCAGAAATACCTCTATCTTCAGGATAATAATAGGAGGTATCAGCCACCCACAAGCCTTTAACCGGAAGCTCCACTGGCGGCAATTTTTCGCTAAAGCCCGGCTCACAGATAGGCTGGGCAAATCGATAACGACTGCTGCGCACGTCAATAATATCCTGCTCAGTGAGCTCAGGGTTTATAACTTTCAAATAGCCGCACACACGCTCTTTAAACCACTCATCAGGCTGCGCAAAACTTGGGTGGTCCCCGGGCAGGTAGTACGGAACATAAACCACATGCTCGCCCAGTGATTGCAGGTTGGTGTATTCCACCAGACCGGGAATATCCATATCCGGATCGTTTATATTGACCCAAAAATTCCCTGACAGTGGTCTAGCCAATTTGACGATCACGCAGACGACGGCAATATTATTGACCGAGCGATAAGCGTCTAGAACTGACGCGGGAAGATCGGGTATCAGGCGCGGCACAAACGGCAGCGGGATTGTGCTGACGACCCTGTCGAATGTTTCCAGTAAACCATCGCTCTCGACGGCATGGACAGAGCCATCGCGGATATGAACCTCAGTAACCGGAGACTCCAGGCGAATTTGACCACCTCCTGCCTCAATGTGGCAAACCATCGCATCCAGTAAAGTCTGGGAGCCATTTTCCAAATAACCGAGTTTTTCCTTAAACAGGTTATAACGCGAGCGTCCAAGTCGACGAATCCGACTCCATATCCATGCCGCAGATAAATTATCTGTGAAATCATGAAACTTATATTCGAACAATCGTTGCCACATGACCTCATAGGCCTGAGGCCCCACCCAACGCATCACCCACTCTTTGGCGTTAACTTTATCCAGTGGCCTCCAGTCGTTTCTCTTAGTGCATAGAAAAGCAAACAAACCATAGCGTATCTTGGAGATCAGGCTGAGGCCATCAAATTTCAACAGCGCAATAGGATTGCCCCAAGGCTGCAGCTTACCCCGGTACCAATACGCCATTTTAGTTTCCGTCCAGTGCATCTTTTCAGCAATACCCAGTTCCTCCAGTATTTGCAGAAAGCCTGAATCGGAGGTGCAATGAAAGTGGTAGTAGCGCTCTATCTTCATGCCTGAAAAATCGAACGCAGCCGTCATGCCGCCCACCCTGTCGTCCGCTTCAAAAATAACTGGCTTATAGCCCTGATTCACCAACTCGTAGGCTGCCGCAAGACCCATAGGGCCGGCGCCGAGAACGGCAACACGTTTATTCATGGTCAGAACTCCAATACGACCTGGCTGTACGACGGGTTATTAAAGGTCTCGTCAATTGCTTCCCTGAATGGGGTTGATCTGACGCCAAAAATATTCGGCCAATCTATGACCTCAAATTCGTCGTCAGCAACCAGTGCTTCCAGTTGCTGCGTCGTAAAGGGCGGGTCGCGGTCAAACCAGCCCCAGACACGTAGCAAAACGTGAAACAGCGGGTAGGGAATGTGCAAGATCATCGAGTGGGCACCGGTAACCTTGCGGATTTCGCGAATCATTTCGACATAATCGAAGTGCTCCTGGCCCGAAATATTGTATAGCCCCGCCGCTCGCCTATTTTTGACACAGCTGAGAATTATGTCGCAGAAGTCGCCCACATAGAGTGGCTGGCGACGATAGTTACCGCGCCCCGGAATAGGAAAAACAGGTACGCGCTTCATGAAACGTGACAACCAGCCAAAATGCTTGCGATCAAACCAGCCGAACATCAAAGTGGGGCGCAGCACCGGGCAGTCTAGACCGCTAGCGAGAACCAACTTCTCTTGATCGCGCTTGCTGCGGGAGTAAAAGTCATCCGCTACAGACTCGACCACGGAAGAACTGATATGCACCAGGTAAGGAGGACGTTCTCTGTCGATCGCGTCCAGGATTAGACGGGTAGCGGACACGTTGTTGTTTTCGAAATCCTCTGGGTTCAGTCCACCAATCTGTGCCTGCAGCATGATTAAAACATCAGCATCCCGAATATGCTGCTGCCAGCTGCCCGGTTGAGAGAGATCGACATGCTCGACGAACACATCTGGATGCAGGGCTGCCAGAGACGCTAAATTTGCCTCATGCTTATCGAGCACAGTAATGTGACGATAGCCCCGGGCCTTGAGTCGGACGACCAGATTCTGCCCCACAAGCCCTGCTCCGCCGGGAAGCACTACCCGGGTTTCCTCAGCCTCCATCGTATCCATGTCTTTAGACTCAGGCATCAAATATCAAGCCTGTTAAAGACAAATCTCGGCAAATGACGAATGACCCACATAATCACTGCCCATTTACCCGGGGCGTAAATCACCGCTTTACCCTTATCCACCCCCTTGACTATCACGTCTGCCACTTCAGATAGCTCAGCCAGTGGAAGCCCACTATCGACAAGGTGTGCCGTCATTGGACTATGTGTAGGTCCGGGTTTCACCAGGCAAAGTGTGACGCCGCTATTGTGTAATCGGTGCTGAAGACCCTCGACATAACGTTCTAAGAGCCCTTTGGCAGAGCCATATATATAATTGGACTTACGGCCACGGTCTCCCGCCACGGAACCCACAACGACTAAGGTGCCACGACCCTGTTCAATCATTTCGGCAGCAATAGCCTCGGCAAACAAAGCCGGCGAAACGCCATTTAATGCAAGCGCCTGATCAACGCGGCTCAAATTCTCTTGACACTCATTCTGTTCAGGAAGTGAACCATGGGCGATCATCGCCAGGTCGATAGGACCATCCTTGGCCTGATCAGCCATGAATGTCTGTATGCTGGTAGGCGCCGTAAAATCCAAAGTCACAGTTTGCACTTTTGATAATGGGCTGCGCACACTGAGGTCCCGCGAGAGTCGCTGCAAACGCTCATCACTGCGTCCCACCAGCACTAACTCGACGGGCTGGTCTGACCAGCGCCGCACACATTCGGTGGCGATAGCCGAGGTCGCGCCTATCACGAGTATCTTTTTCAATTTCATACCGCCATTCTAGTCGCCCAGTAGTCGGCGAGACAGTCCGGAACTAATACCCGGGTCTCGATAAGCCAGAAACTCCTCAAGTCGAGGATACCCACTCTCAAACAAGCTTTTGGGCATTCTTGCGTCTTTAGCAGCGTAAAGCCTTCCGCCAACTGATCCTACGATTGAGTCCAGCCGCGCAAAAAGATCGTGCGTTTTAAGCCCTCGATTTGGAAAATCCAGAGCCAGAGTGGTTCCTTCAGAGGGAAAACTAAGCAGGCCAGCAGCTGGGCGCTTAGAAAACGTCTTTAGCACGGCAAGAAAGGATCCACAATTTGCAGCGCTGATCGCGGCCAGAAGTTCTTCTACCACTACTTCTGTGTTTGTGCCCGGAATCAGGCATTGGTACTGGTAAAACCCTTTAGGGCCATACATCCTGTTCCATTCTCCTACTTTGTCCAGAGGGTAGAAATACGGCTGATAGTGACTCACAGACTTTCCCGCACGCCATTTATGAAGCCGGTAGTATGCTGCATTAAAAGGCTTTAGCGTCAAAGCGTTCACCAGCGACACTGGAGGTGTAACAGGAAGACTAAACTGGCGCGGGATCCCGGAGTCGAAATTATCTGCACTGACATCTCTATGGTTTGCTCGCATAAAAATACCGCGGCGACTGCCTGGGTGTGCACAGTCAATCCATGCCACAGCGTATTCCCATGAGGCCTTCGCGTCCTCTGACATTTGGTAAAACTGCCCTAAGCCGCTGAAAGCCTGCGTGTCGACATCGAGCAAGGGTCCTGTCACCGGGCGCAGTTGTAGCTCGGCCTCAACAATCAAACCAGTAAGACCTAGTCCACCCGCGGTAGCGGACAGCCAATCCTGATTGGTGTCGCGCGAGCAGGTCATCCTTTGCCCGTCGGTGCGCTGAATGACTAGGGATCGCACGTGATCGCCAAACGTCCCAAAGCTATGATGATTCTTTCCATGCACGTCGTTGGCTATGGCACCACCGACCGTTACAAACCACGATCCGGGTGTCACGGGCAACATCCAACCCCGGGAGACGGCGAGTAACTGGATATCCCGCAGTAATACGCCAGCCTCACAGCGAAGCAAGCCTCGCTCTGGGTCAAAATCGATAAATTTATCCAGTCCCAGACAGTCCCAAACTGCGCCGCCCGGGTTGAGGCAGACATCTCCATAACTGCGCCCCATTCCACGCGCCAGTCCGGGCCCTGCAGAGACAACGTCTTTTACTGAGTTGGCATCATGAAGATAGTGCGCCTGATGCTGCTCAGCGCCCAGCCGACCCCAAGAATCAAGCATTACCAAGGAAAACTCACCGTACCTAGAATTAGCACTGCCAAAAAAAGCATTCCCGATATCAAACTAGCCGGCTCCTTCACTGCAAATACCAGAGGATCATCGTGCATCAGACCTCTGTGGGCCTGCAGCCACATCCAGCTAATCCAGTAGACCAGCACTACCACTGCTCCCCAAACGATTTCTGGTGCGCCGTAAAGCAATAGAATCTGATCGCTGTTGAGGTACATCGAAAACACCAACACTGCAACAAAACCTGCACTCACCCCCAGTGTTTGGATGAGGGGACCATCTGATGTCTTGTAACCTCGGCCGTGCAACTCGTCTCGACCAGCCAGTACCTGCACTTCAATTTCAGCGTAGCGTTTAACAAAAGCCAAGGAGAGAAAGAGGAAAACTGAAAACGCTAGTAACCAGAAGGAGAGGCCCATTTGAACCGCAGCGGCGCCGGCCACAATCCTTAACGTGTACAACATAGAAAGTACGATGCAATCGAGTAATACGACTCGTTTCAACCGCCACGAATACACACCAGTGAGCAGGAGATAAGCCAACAGGCACAATAGAAAACCTGATCCGATCAGCGCTCCCAGACCAATACCCGCAGTCAACAAACCGGCGGCAACCACCATAGCGTTGGAAATCGGAATTCGACCGCTCGCAAGCGGTCTCAGTCGCTTGCGAGGGTGTATGCGATCGCTTTCCAAATCAAGGAGATCGTTCATGATATAGGTGGCGGAGGCACACAGACTAAAAGCAAAGAAAGCTATCAGTAGTAATCCCAGTGCGCCTGGTTCGTCAACCCGATGAGCAGCGAGAACCGGGGCAAACAGCAAAAGATTTTTTAACCACTGCTGCAGGCGCAGTTCGACACGCCAGTCTGTTGAATCTGGTGCTGACGGAGCAAATTGCCGGGTGACTTGGCCCCGGGCAGAGACAGCACTCAGCAATTTCTCATCCTGGCTTACCACAATAGCATTTCTGGCACTCTCCCAGGCGGGAAGATCCGCACTGGAATTACCAATGTAGTCGTACTGACCGTGACCAAAGCGCTCCACCAGCGCTGACGCCTTTTCTGAGCCACTTAGGTTCCTACTCCCCGTAGTGGACATAACTTCATCAAAAAGCTGCAGATGCTCAGCTATCTTTTGCGCATATTTTTCACAAGAAGCAGTGCAGAGCAGCAACTGACGGCCGCGTTTCTTCTCCTCGGACAACCACTCTATCAACGGCTGGTTATACGGTAGGTTTTCTACGCTCAGGTCAGTTCGGTCCGCGACATAATCTTTCAACTCTGCTTTTCCTTCAGCCAACCTGAAGGGTAATACTGAGATTAATGCAGGGCGATTTCGTAACAGCTGCAAACATGACTCATGGAGAACATCCGTCAACAACAAGGTTCCATCCAGATCGACTGCCAGTGGCAACTCATCGAGCTCGGCAACATGCGACTCAGTCATAAGCGTGCACTAATTAAACGCATATTGCTTTCAGGCGTTTATACAGATAACCGACTTTAAGTGGCAGCCGGCCTGAGGACTGATGGTCAAAATTTTTCAGATCGCCATCGTAGAAATTCTCGCCCACTTCTGCAGGCTGAAGCTCCAGAGTCTTTATCACTCCGGCGAGATGCTGCTGGAACTCCTGTTCCGATGCATCAAAGCAAAGTACAGGAAATGGTGTCCGACGAAATGCATTCAGCAAACGCTTGTTATACTCATACCATAGGCGGAGCGCTTCCTTTCTTTTCATCTTGCTGCGCCTTGCCAGTGATGCCGCAACCGCATTGGGGTGGCGGAATATACCGACAAACTCCATTTTTGGCTCGAGCTGCTGCCAGCCCTCAAGCACCAGTAAAGTTCGCGGATCCTTAAACCCCATCACCGGCAGGTGAGAGTGGGCTGCGACCAGTTCGCGCCCCATAGCTAAGTGGCGTTCACTCCATTGCACGTTCGCAGGCGGATGATCCCAGCTGCCCCCATTCGCTTCCAAAATGGCATCGTGCAGATCTACAAATGCTTGATTTTCGCGATTACCTTTTAAATTGAATGGGTTCCAGGTGTGACAGTCGCCTAATTGCAAGCCAGCTTCTTGCAGAGAGCCGGTGAGACAACTAGTGCCACTGCGATGCATGCCCAGGACACAAATTGTCCGGCTTGGATGATCACCTTGTAACCCAGATGTAGAACTTGCTTCCACTGAACTGTCTGCTCCGCTCGCCAAGTTTTAATCGAGACACCCGGGCCGAGTAATCGGACACCGCTATGGTGGCGCCTTAGTATATCTTACTGGGGGCAGATATCTAAAAAACCTGTATTTGCCGTAATGATCAATCGCTAGCAATTAGCACAGTAGACTGCATTGATCTATGCGCTGCAGGCCCAGGGATCTGAAGACTTGTTAACTCACTGCTCAACGCGTCTTTTCTAAGTCCAGTAATGACAGGCGGGGCTGGTTTGTCTTGGCGAAAACCCGTGCAAAAAAAGCCGGCAAATATGCCGGCCTTTTTCTTTGATATGGTGGGTCGTACTGGATTCGAACCAGTGACCAATTGGTTAAAAGCCAACTGCTCTACCAACTGAGCTAACGACCCCCAGAAGGAGTGCGTATCTTACGGATTTGAATCTAAAACTCAAGACCTCGAGAGTTTTTTTTTGCTCGTCAAAACTTGATCGGAATCAGTAGCTTAGACGTATCGGGTAGGATCCTCTACACCGGCGTCGCGGAAGCCTTGCGAGCGCAGACGGCAGGCGTCGCACTTGCCACAGGCCAAGCCTTCATCCGTTGCCTGGTAGCAAGACACCGTCAGCGCGTAGTCCACACCAAGCGCCAAACCAGCTTCGATAATGTCTCCCTTACTCATTTCCATCAGTGGCGTGTGAAGACCCAGTCGATTGCCTTCGACTCCGGCTCGGGTGGCCAGGTTAGCCATCACCTCAAAGGCGCTGATGTAATCGGGGCGACAATCTGGATAACCAGAATAATCGACGGCATTTACCCCAATAAAGATATCCTGGGCTCCCAGCACTTCGGCCCAGCCCAGGGCGATTGAAAGAAATACCGTATTCCGCGCTGGCACATAAGTCACCGGAATACCCTCGGTCTCCTCCTCAGGCACTGGAATACCTGAGTCGGTGAGCGCTGACCCGCCGATACTGTCAAGATTGAGTGTCACAACCTTATGCTCTACGTCCCCCAGCGTCACTGAAACCCGCTCGGCAGCAAAGAGCTCAGCACGATGGCGCTGGCCGTAATCAAAGCTCAGTGTATAGCAGGCATAGCCCTGAGCTTTGGCCATAGCCAGTACCGTGGTTGAATCAAGGCCACCTGAAACCAGGATCACTGCGCGCTTCTCGTTCATCGCTTAATGTCCCGGCTCATCGTTCCAAAGAATTTTGTGTAATTGCAGTTGCATGCGCACTGGCAAGTTATCCTCCAGCACCCACTCTGCCAATTCGCGGCCTGAAAGCTGGCCATGACTGGGCGAAAACAACACATCGGAAACACGGGCGGGCAGTTGATACTCGTCCAGTTTAAACCTCGCCCATTCGTAATCATCGCGATCACAGATCACAAATTTCACCTGATCAGCGGGCAACAGCAAGGGAATATTGTCGTAATCATTGCGACCCATCTCAGCGGAAGCCGGTGTTTTCAGGTCGATGACCTTTACCACGCGCGAATCTACCTCAGCGACGGTCATTGCTCCGCTAGTCTCTAGCGAAACCTCGTATCCAGCGTCGCAAAGCCGGGTCAAAAGCAGCAGGCAATTGGGCTGAGCCAGCGGCTCCCCGCCAGTAACAGTGACAAATCGAGGCTGGTAGGCAGCAACCTTAGAGACCACATCGTCAATACTGACGAGATCTCCGCCACTGAACGCGTATTCGGTGTCACAGTAAACAC
Source organism: Candidatus Seongchinamella marina (assembly GCF_026262685.1). Lineage (NCBI taxonomy): Bacteria > Pseudomonadati > Pseudomonadota > Gammaproteobacteria > Cellvibrionales > Halieaceae > Seongchinamella > Candidatus Seongchinamella marina. Next base: position 42,004 of record NZ_SHNP01000005.1, on the reverse strand, counting down.
AACGCAGCGGGCAGCCAGTCAGGCGCACAAAAACGGTGGGCACGCCCACCGTACGCGCCTCTCCCTGGAGGGAGTAAAATATTTCAGTGATTCGCAGCGCATCAGCGCTGTGGGTCTGAGAGATCGACATGTCTTATTCCCGCCCCGGCCTAGAAATTCTCGGCGAGGAAGTCCCTGGACAATTGGACAGCAGAGCTGTTGGTATTGCCGTAGTTGCTTATCACGCGGTCCAGATACTCTTTGGACTTTTCCCGGTTACCCTTGAGGAACTGCACTTTACCGAGTTTATACATCGCATCTGGCGCCTTAGGATTATCCGGATACTGGTTAAGTAGCAGGGTAAACGCTTGTCGGGACGCTTCAAGGTCAGAAGGGTCTATCACCAGGTAAAGCTCTCCCAACCAGTAGTGTGCATTGGGCGCGTACTTACCATCAGGGTAGTTACGCAGGAATTGCTGGAATGCACCCACGGCCTGCTCGAACTGCTGACTGCGCACCAGGGAATAGGCGCCGCGGTAGGCATCCCCTTCGCCGGGAATTTCAGAAGCCTGTCCCGTCGCACTGGCGGCCGATGGACCGGGCACAGCCAACGAAGGGCTGCCGTCACCTGACGCTACTACTGCTCCAGCGCCCATGGCACTGACTCGCTTATCCAGGTCTACATAACGTTCCAGGCTCTGTGACTTCAGTTTGCGCACTTCATTGGCCTGCTCCTCAACAATACCATTGAGGCGCATCACTTCCTGTTGCAACTGTTGCATCTGGATATACAGGGTGCCCATACTCTGGCCTCCCCCTGAGGTGGAGGCAGGCGCGGCCACTGGAGGCGCCGCTATCGCGGCCCCGGCTGGCGCATTACTCAGGCCATAACTAGTCGCTGGGTATGCTTGACTCGGCTGCACACTGTAGGGGTCGATACTGGCAGGTGCAGAATACGGTTCAGAAGGTCTGGCATAAGGATCGGTCGCGGTCGTACCTGGCGCAGCGGCGGCTGGCTCGGAGGGAGTAGTGCGGCCCCTGCGCTCAGCTTCGACATCCACATAATCCTGTGCAGGTACCTGTAATGACAACGGGCCAGTCACAAGGACCAGCCCGCTCGCCACAAGCAACTTGCTCATGTTTGCCATAGGCGTACTACTTCAGTTCTACGCGACGGTTCTGTGCCCAGTTAGACTCACCGGAACCGTAAGCAATGGGGCGCTCTTCGCCGTAGCTCACAGTCTCGATGCGATAGCTCGAAACACCGTTGACAACCATGTAGTCGCGAACGGCATTGGCACGACGCTCACCCAGAGCCATGTTGTACTCGCGGGTACCGCGCTCGTCGGTGTGACCTTCCAGTCTCACGTTCGCTTCGTTGCCCTGCATCGCGGAGATATGTGCATCAAGTGCACTCACCGCATCTGGATTCAGGTTGTAGCTATCATAGTCAAAATAAAACACATTGCCGTAAGCGGCAGCAGCGTCGCGCAGACGCTGTTGCTCAGCGGCAGCGGCAGCGGCAGAGGCCTGCTGTTCTTGCTGTGCTGCGGCAGCAGCAGCTGCTGCGGCTGCGGCTGCTTCTTCCTCTTCCTTCTTGGAACTGCCGGAACAAGCCGCCAGAAGTGATGCCGCGAACAGCAATGTGATAGCCTTACCGGCAACAGGTAGATGCTTCATAATACCCTTCCTTCAGATACGTGGTTGTTTAAACTTTTATTGTGAACCCGATCAACGACTCATGTAGGGCGACCATGCCGGTTCACGCACATCGCCGTCACGCGATGGCAGCCGGAATTTCACACCTCCGTCTACCGAGACGGCTGCTAAAATGCCGCGACCCGCGTGTTTCGTTCCGTACAATACCATAGAGCCATTGGGCGCGATACTGGGACTTTCATCCAATTGAGTGGATGTAAGAACCTGTAGCCGATTAGTTACTAAATCCAGCAGCGCAATGTGAAACTGCCCGTTTTGCTGATGCACCAGCACCACATTGCGACCGTCCTGAGCGACCCTTGCCCGGGCGTTGTAGCCACCCTCAAATGTCACCCGCTCAGTCGTACCAGTGCGCAAGTCGTAACGATAAATCTGCGGCCTTCCGCCTCGATCCGAGGTAAACATCAGCGAGCGACCATCGGGCATCCAGGTAGGCTCGGTATCAATAGCATAGTGCCGGGTGATCCGAGTTAACTTCTTGGTCATCAGGTTCATCAGGTAGATATCCGGGCTACCATCTTTAGACAGCACCATAGCCATGGTATTGCCGTCGGGAGACCAGGCAGGCGCGCCGTTGAGTCCCTTGAAATTAGTCAGCTGCTCTCTGGCACCGGTAGACAGATTCTGACGGTAAATTGCCGGTCGCCCCGATTCAAAAGACACGTAGGAAATCTGTGTGCCGTCGGGAGACCAACCTGGCGCCATTACTGGCTCCCGGGACTCCAGCAGAACAATAGGCCTTGCACCGTCCGAATCGGCCAGCGTCAGGCGATAGTAGTCATTGCCTCCGGGCACACGGGTGACCGACACATAGAGCAGCCGTGTCGCAAACGCCCCGCGGATTCCCGTCAACTTCTGGTAGATCGCATCGGACACCCGGTGAGCCAGCATTCTAGCCTCGTTTGCTGGACCCACCTCGACCCCCTTGTGGGCCTGCTTCTGACGTAGCACATCATAGAGTTCGTACTCTATGCGCATTTGGGTTCCCTGGGCCGAAACCCGCCCAATTAGCAGATACTCAGACTCAATAGCACGCCAATCGCGGTAGAAAATATCATTCTGAGTGCTGGGTCGGCCCAACATATCGGAGCGAGATACAGGTGAAAACTGACCGCTACGTGCCAGATCTGAATCCACCACCCAGGCAATATCCTCAGGTGCGGTGCCCGGACCCTGCCAGGCAAAAGGAACCACAGCGATCGCAGTCGGGTTATCCATGCCCTGGGTAATTTCAATAGTCAGTTCTGCCCGGGCGCCCAGTGCCGCCAAGGCAAACAGTAGGGGCACGATGGCCAATATCAGCCGTTTCATCAGTAACGTAAATCCTCTGGTCTGAACAACAGGCGGAAGCGCCTGAACGTTTTTTCAAATTCCCGGTTAGGAAGCTTCTGCAACTCCGGAAAACTGCCTGCCTTCTCTACCGCGTTAATTGCAGAGCGATCAAAAGCCGAGTTGCCGCTGCTTTTGAGCACGCTGACACTTACCACATCACCGGTGGGTATCAATTGTATTTGCAACAGTGTTTCCATGCCATTGCGCGCACTGGGGGGTCGACTCCAGTAGTTAATTACAGTCTGCTGAATGAGAGAGGCGTAGCTGGCCGCCATTTCATCCGCAGTGGCAGTAGCCTCAAGCACATCGTCTTCAGCAGCCATGGCCCGCGCCATATCGGCGCGAGTGATAGCCGCAAGTTCTTCCTCGGTAATACGAGGGTCAGGTTTAGGTTCGACTTTGGGCTTGGGCGCTGGTTTGACCGGAGTTTTCGCCACAGGCTTTGGTTTAGGCTTGGCTACAGGTTTTGGCTTGGAAACGGCGACCTTGGGAGTCGATTTAGGCTTTGCCCGAGGTTTTGGTTTTGGCTGGAACTCACTGACATCCACCAAACGGGCATTAATCACCTTGGGGGCAGGCTTTACCTTTATCACCTCGGACTCAGAGTTGGCCCAATTAAAAGTTAAAGCAACCAATAGCAGAGCATGCAGGGTCAATGAGACCAGCGCCGGTCGCACGATAATGCGCGGCGCAACGGGTTTAGCGTAGACGGAGTCGGAGCTCACTAGGGGTTCTCTGTGACGAGGCCAACACTGGGGGCACCGGCCTGCTGGAGGGCCACCATAACAGTGACTACCTCGCCATAGGATACGGCCTCGTCACCCCAAATGAGCACGGGCTTATTGGGATTACGCTTCATAACCTTGGAGACCCGGTCTTTAATCGTCGCCAGCGCCAGTACCTGCTTTTCGTTGCCCAGATTGAGAAACAACTCGCCGCCAGCGTTGACCGAAACAATCAGCGGCTCGCTGTCCTGGTTCTCAACCGGATCGGAGCTGGCCTCAGGCAGGTCCACTTTCACCCCCTGCATTAACATTGGGGCTGTGGCCATAAAGATAATCAGCAGCACCAGCATCACATCGATGTAGGGCACCACGTTAATCTCGGCCATGGGCTTACGCTTACCTCGACTCCTGCTCACCGTTACCTACCCCGCTCTCTTTTCCTTAGCACGCAGGGCATAGGCCTGGCGATAGAGGATACTGGAGAACTCATCTACGAAGGTGTCGTATCGATTACCGAAGACTTCCACTTTGGCAGAAAAGCGGTTGTAGGCCAGCACGGCGGGGATAGCGGCAAACAGTCCCATGGCGGTTGCCACCAATGCCTCAGAAATACCCGGCGCTACCGTAGCCAGGGTCGCCTGAGTGGAATTAGCCAAGCCCCGAAACGAATGCATGATGCCCCAAACCGTGCCAAACAGGCCAATATAGGGACTGGTGGAGCCCACGGAAGCAAGAAAGGCAAGATGTCTTTCCAGCCGCTCCTCCTCACGCATTACCGCAACGCGCATGGCTCTACGAGAACCTTCCAAAATAGCCTCTGAGTCCATTTCAGACTGTTGGGCCAAGCGGGAAAACTCCTTGAAACCTGCCCTGAAGATACTTTCCATGCCCAAAATCGCCTGCCCGTCTGACGCCTTCTCATTACCTTCCCGATAGAGCTGGGACAAATCGATACCAGACCAGAAGCGCTCTTCAAAGCCGTAAATTTCCTCCCGCGCATTATGCAGATAAAGAAATCGCTGCACGATCATGTACCAGGACAGGATCGATGCCCCGACCAGAATAAGCATGACCATCTGCACGGTAAAACTGGCGTTGATCACCAGGTCTATCAGACTTAACTGCTCTTCCAATTCAAGTCCCCTTGATATTGTTATTGTGCCGGAATCAACCGGTCCTTCATTGCTTTGGGTATGCGCCGGGGAGTGATTCCACCTCGATCTACACAGGCGATTGTCAGCTCACCGCGGGCCAGGTCTTCGCCACCTCGCCGCACTATCTGCTCAAAAGTGATGGATGCGCCACCAAGGCCAGCGATGCGGGCTGTCGCCTCAAGCTGATCATCCAACTTCGCTGGTTTCAAATACTTAATCGCCGCATCTCGAACCACGAACATCAGGTCGTGATTGAATATAAAATCCTTGCCGAAGCCCAGGTTACGCATAAATTCAGTGCGCGCCCGCTCCATAAACTTCAGGTAATTGACGTAGTAGACAATTCCCCCGGCATCGGTGTCCTCAATATAGACACGCAGAGGCAGGGAAAATTCCTGGGCCGTCATCAGCTTTCTTCCCCGTCCAATTTGAGGGAAAGATTACCACTATCCCGATCCGAGGGCTGCGGCAATCCAAAGTGCAAATAAGCATTGCGAGTGACCATTCTGCCGCGGGGGGTCCGAACCATAAAGCCCTGCTGGATCAAGTAAGGTTCCAACACGTCTTCAATAGTCCCCCGTTCCTCAGAAATCGCAGCAGCCAGGCTGTCTACTCCCACCGGCCCGCCGTCAAATTTCTCGATCATGGTTAACATCAGGCGTCGATCCTGGTGATCAAAACCGTGCTGATCTACGCTCAGCATATCCAGAGCACGATCAGCGACCGCGTCAGTAATATAGCCATCCGCCTTCACCTCGGCGTAATCCCTGACCCTGCGCAACAGCCGATTGGCGATTCTGGGAGTACCTCGGGAGCGACGAGCAATTTCTGTGGCCCCCTTTGTATCGATACCAATCTCCAGAATGTTGGCCGAGCGCTCCACAATATGGGCCAGATCTGCGACCTCGTAGAACTCCAGGCGCTGGACGATCCCGAAGCGATCGCGTAACGGCGAGGTCAGCAGCCCAGCTCTGGTAGTCGCACCTACCAGGGTAAATGGCGGTAAATCCAGTTTGATAGAACGAGCCGCGGGCCCCTCACCTATCATTATATCCAGCTGGTAGTCCTCCATCGCCGGATAGAGCACCTCTTCCACAAAGGGGCTAAGGCGATGAATTTCGTCAATGAACAGGACGTCGCCGGGCTCTAAATTGGTCATCAATGCAGCGATGTCTCCAGCTTTTTCCAGTACTGGCCCGGAAGTCGTCTTCAGCGACACCCCCATCTCGTTGGCGATAATAGTGGCCAGGGTTGTCTTGCCCAGCCCCGGAGGGCCGAAGATCAGGGTGTGATCCAGGGGCTCATCACGTCCCTTGGCTGCCTGCAGGAAAATAGACATTTGGTCACAAACGACTTTTTGCCCAACGTACTCAGCCAGCGACTTCGGTCGAATAGCGCGATCCAGTGCGTCTTCCCTGGGGCTCACCGGGTCTGGAGCAATCAGGCGATCGGTTTCTATCATCCGCTCACCATTGACTTGAGCGCCCGGCGAATTAAGTCTTCGCTGTTCTCTACAGAATCATCATTAACCGCGGCGACCATCCTGGCCGCTTCCGCGGGCTTATAGCCGAGCGCAATCAGCGCGCCCTCGGCATCCGCCACTCTATCTACCGGCGCAGCCGACTGCGCCGGAACTGAACTGGGCAATTCACCGTCCAATTGACCCAACCAGTCCTTGAGCTTGTCGCGCATCTCAACCAACAAGCGCTCAGCAGTTTTCTTGCCGACACCTGGGAGAGCGACCAGAGAGGAGATATCATCGCGCTGCACGCAGCGAGCAAAGCTGGCCGAGTCCATTCCGGAAAGAATGGTTAAAGCCAACTTCGGGCCTACACCGCTGACCTTGATCAACTGACGAAACAGGGCGCGATCACGCTCTTGAGCAAAACCATAAAGCAGTTGGGCGTCCTCGCGCACCACGAAATGGGTGACCAGGGACACTTCCGCCCCCAGCTCGGGTAATTGAAACAGCGTGGTCATGGGAACCTGAAGCTCGTAACCAACACCTCCGACCTCGACCAGAATGACCGGCGGTTGTTTGTGGACCAGGTTGCCCCGAATTCTACCTATCATTTATCGAATCCGCCGCCGGCGTACCGATTTGGCGCCAGCCATATTGATCATACTTTGTTGTGTGTGGGCGTGGCACAGTGCCGCCGCCAGAGCGTCGGCCGCATCTTCCTGGGGCTCACCAGGAAGTTTAAGCAGGACTTTAACCATGTGCTGCACCTGAGACTTTTCCGCGGCCCCGGTTCCCACAACCGACTGCTTGATCTGTCTGGCGGAGTACTCTGCCACTTCCATATCACGGCTGGCGCAGGCAACAATGGCGGCTCCACGAGCCTGTCCGAGCTTTAAGGCAGAACCTGCACTCTTAGCCATAAATACCTGCTCAATCGCCAATTCCTGAGGACTATACTGCTCAACCAGCTCTGACACGCTGTCAAAGATGATTCTCAGCCGCGGCGCCAGCTCACCCTCCGGCAGGCGTATCACGCCACTGGTGACGTATTCGCTGCGGCCAGATACATAATTGATTATGCCGAAACCGGTTTTGCGGGACCCTGGATCAATCCCCAATATTAGCGACATGTTAGTTCTGCGCCCTGTGCCCCGTTGGCTCATTATGTACAAATTTACAGGCGGGGTCAGTATTTCGCGGGCGGATGGTCAGAATAAGCTGTAATTTTTTGGTGGCCAGCGACCAGTCCGAGAGCAGCAACTGGCGCCGCGAGCCATATCAGCCGCCTGTGGCAGAGATCAGCCCCTGCGCTTATTTCTTATTTTTAGGTACCGGGGCTCTGTCAATCAGGCCTGCTCCTCCGCTTTCGCCTCTTCCCGGCTCTGCCGCAGACGAATATTCAGGTCACGCAATTGCGCCGCATTCACATAGCCTGGGGCATCAGTCATCACACAATGGGCGGTCTGGGTCTTGGGAAAAGCGATAACATCACGAATGGATGCACAGTCAGTCATCAACATAACGATGCGATCCAGGCCAAAGGCCAGTCCACCGTGAGGAGGAGCGCCGTATTGCAGGGCCTGTAACAGGAACCCAAACTTCTCGTCCGCCTCTTCGTCACTAATTTCAAGGATCCTAAATACGGCTTCCTGCATGTCTCGCTGGTGAATACGAATGCTGCCACCGCCGAGTTCACAACCATTGAGAACCATATCGTAGGCTCTGGACAGGGCTTCAGCCGGCTTGTCCACCAACTCTTCCACAGAACAGGAAGGGGCGGTGAAAGGATGGTGCAGTGGAGTCAAACCGCCATTTCCATCCTCTTCAAACATCGGGAAGTCCACTACCCACAGCGGTGCCCAGCCTTCGCGAATCATGTTCTGGTCCGCAGCCACTTTAATGCGCAGTGCGCCCAGCGACTCATTAACCACGCGGGTCTTGTCAGCGCCAAAGAAGATGATATCGCCATCGGCAGCGTTCAGGCGCTCCATCATCTGCATAACGACTTCGTCGGGCATGAATTTGAGGATCGGTGATTGCAAGCCTTCTACGCCTGTGGCCAGCTCATTGACCTTGATCCAGGCTAATCCTCTGGCGCCGAAAATGGAGACATACTTAGTATAGTCGTCAATTTCCTTACGGCTAATGGTCGCCCCACCCGTCACTTTCAGAGCGGCAACGCGACCGGCGGCGTCATCGGCAGGACCACGGAAAACCTTGAAATCGACCTGCTGCATCAGATCATCAACACTGACAAGCTCCATATCGATACGCAGATCAGGCTTATCAGACCCATAACGTTCCATCGCCTCCGAGTAGGGCATGTGCGGAAACTCAGGAAGCTCTACGTCCAGAGTTGACTGGAACAATTCCCGAACCATGCGCTCGGTAATGCCCATGATCTCCTCTTCCTCGAGGAATGAGGTCTCGATATCGATCTGAGTGAACTCGGGCTGACGATCGGCTCGCAGATCTTCGTCGCGGAAGCATTTGGCCACCTGGTAATACCGATCGAACCCGGAAACCATTAGCAACTGCTTGAATAATTGCGGCGACTGCGGCAGCGCAAAAAACTGCCCGGGATGAGTGCGACTGGGCACCAGGTAATCGCGAGCGCCTTCTGGTGTTGCGCGAGTCAAGATTGGCGTCTCAATATCGAGGAAGCCCTCACGATCGAGAAAGGTGCGCACCGCTGAGGTAATTTTCGAGCGGGTAATCAGGCGCTCCTGCATTTCGTGCCGGCGTAAATCCATGTAGCGGTACTTAAGGCGAACTTCCTCGCCGACGGAGGTGTGCTCATCCAACTGGAAAGGAGGTGTGGCAGCGGTATTAAGAATTTCCAGATCCTTGCCCAACACTTCGATTTCGCCAGTGGCCATTGCCGGATTCACCGTGCCCTCACCGCGGGCGCGGACCCGACCAGTGATTTTTAGCACATATTCGCTGCGCACGCGGTCCGCACGCTCAAAGTGTTCCTCGGTATCAGGGTCGAACACCACCTGCACAATGCCTTCCCGGTCGCGCATATCCAGGAAGATAACCCCTCCGTGGTCCCGACGACGATCCACCCAGCCGCAGATGGTGACTGTCTCGTCAATGTTGGCTGTGTTTAGAACGCCACAGTAATGGGTGCGCATAATATGTATCCGTTTAAATGGCTAACCGGCCTACGGGCCGGGGCTTAAGCTGTCTTTTTGCTTTCGTTACTACCTTTGGCTGAACTGCTACCTGAAGCAGAACTACTGTCGCCGGAGGAGCCTGACTCAGAGGCTCCGTGAAGGTTCTTCTTGTTGCCGGTCTTAAAATCAGTTTCGTACCAACCGCCACCTTTAAGGCGAAATGCGGCTGCGGAAATTTTCTTTTGCAGCTCCTGGGCTCCGCATTCCGGGCAGTCTGTTAGCGGAGCGTCGCTGATTTTTTGCAGCGCCTCCAGCTCATTGCCACACTTTTGGCATTGGTACTCGTAAATCGGCATGGTCTTAACCCACCAGGAATCGGTTACGTAGAGAAAATTGAGGCGCGGATTTTACCCCAAGCGAAGGTAGAGTCCAAGCTTAGGAAGGCGGGTTATTTTGGGGTACAAGACCCCGGCACCTTACGGTGCTAACGAAAAATTTTAGCAATCGATCATCCCGCCACAGAGACGGGACGATCAATCAGGGTACGTCGCTTAGGAAGCGGCGTATTCCTTCAACTTCTTCAAAGGACGAACTTTCACAGCAATACTCGCTGGCTTCGCCTTAAATACAGTCGCTTCGCCGGTGAAGGGGTTAATACCTTTGCGCGCTTTGCGGGCGGGCTTCTTCACAGTGGTGATTTTCATAACGCCTGGAATAGTGAACTCACCGACCGCGCGCTTTTTGATGCTGCGCTCAATCAGGGCATTCAATTCATCCAGAACGGCATTGACCTGCTTCTTGCTCAGTTCAGTGCTGTCAGCCAAGCTCGCAACAATCTGACTTTTAGTCATTTTGGCCTTGATCGCTGTCGCCTTCTTAGCAGGAGCCGCTTTCTTGGCTGCTACTTTCTTTTTGGCTGGAGCTTTCTTGGCTGGAGCTTTCTTAGCTGGGGCTTTCTTGGCTGGAGCTTTCTTGGCTACTGCCTTTTTCTTAGCCGGAGCCTTCTTCTTCGCTGCTTTTTTAGTCGCCATGTTATTTTCGACCTTCCCTAATAGTGATTATGATACGAGTATGTGTCTCATTGCTCCGCGTCCCTACTGACTAAGCGTCTCACCGAGCCACGGGCATAGTATTAATCCATGAAACACTGCAATACAAGTGTTTTTCGAGATCGAGGGCAAAAAAAACCCTATTTTTTAAGCCTCACCGCGAAATTTTGCAGTTCGGCACAACGCAATGATGCCAATCACCAACGTTTACCCCTGAGGTTATCGGCTCTAGAATAGGCGCCCTTGTTATTTATCCTGGATAAACTTATCACCATGCGCACCAGTAACTTCTTAATTGCGACCCAGAAAGAAACTCCCGCAGACGCCGAGGTCATCAGCCACCAATTGATGTTGCGAGCCGGTCTCATTCGCAAACTCGCCGCCGGGCTCTACAGCTGGCTTCCACTGGGACTGCGCGTATTGCGCAAGGTCGAAAATGTGGTGCGCGAAGAAATGAATGCAGCGGGAGCACAGGAAGTTAGCATGCCGGTGGTTCAGCCGGCCGAACTATGGCAAGAATCAGGCCGCTGGGAACAATACGGCCCAGAACTGTTGCGAATACAAGACCGCCACCAGCGCGATTTCTGCCTTGGCCCCACCCATGAGGAAGTCATCACCGACCTGATTCGCAACGAGGTAAAAAGCTACAGACAGCTTCCCCTGAACATGTACCAAATTCAAACCAAGGTGAGAGATGAAATCAGGCCTCGCTTTGGCATTATGCGCTCTCGCGAATTCTTGATGAAAGATGCCTACTCCTTTCACGCAAGCCAGGCTTCACTGGAGGACACCTACCAGATCATGCATGGGGCCTACACAAAAGTATTCACCCGGCTGGGGCTGGATTTCCGCCCGGTGATTGCGGATACCGGCAGCATTGGAGGCAGTGCCTCCCACGAATTCCATGTCCTGGCTAACTCTGGCGAAGACGACATCGCATTTTCTGACAGCAGCGACTATGCGGCCAATATTGAAATGGCTGAGGCGATTTCCCCCGCTATTGAACGCCCCGGCCCCAGCGAAGAAATGACCGAAGTGGCTACCCCAGGGGTGAAATCTATCGAAGATTTGGCAAACTTTCTTTCCATAGAGGCTACTCAGTCGGTGAAAACCCTTATCGTGAAAGGTGAGGATGAAGGCAAACTCGTGGCTCTGGTATTGCGTGGGGATCATCAACTCAATAGCGTTAAGGCAGAAAAGCTCGCCAGCATCGCCAGCCCTTTGCAAATGGCCGAGGAAGCGGACGTCAACAAAGTGCTGGGGGCCAGCTTCGGCTCTCTGGGACCTGTGGGGCTGGACATTGATGTCATCGTGGATCGAAGCGCTGCCGTACTCGCCAATTTCACTTGCGGCGCCAATCGGGATGAACTCCACCTCATCGGTGTCAATTGGGACCGGGACTGTCCGCTAAGCCAAGTGGCGGACTTGCGCGAGGTCGTTGAGGGCGACGCCAGCCCCGATGGCAAGGGCACACTGCAAATTAAACGAGGGATTGAAGTAGGTCACATATTCCAGCTCGGCACCAAATACAGTGAAGCCATGAAAGCCGAAGTACTGAACGAGAACGGCAAGAGCGTCACCATGACCATGGGTTGCTATGGTATCGGGGTTAGCCGTGTGGTGGCGGCCGCCATTGAACAGAATCACGATGATAAAGGCATTATCTGGCCCGAGGCCATGGCCCCTTTCCAGCTGGCTATTGTGCCGCTGAACATGCAGAAGTCCGAGGCCGTGGCCAACTGCGCCGAGGCCCTCTACGCGAATCTGCAATCAGTCGGCGTCGATGTGCTACTGGATGATCGCAATGAACGCCCTGGCGTCAAGTTTGCCGACATGGAACTAATTGGCATCCCTCATCGCATTGTCATTGGCGACCGTGCCCTGGCCGAAGGCCAGATCGAATATAAGGGACGCAGAGATGAGGATTCCCAACTCATCCCGCAAGAAGACATCGTCAGCTTCCTCCAGGAACAACTGCGGAGCTGAACATCGTGCGTGGCCTCTTTATCGCCCTGCTCTGGCTTATCCTGACCAATCATGCAGTTGGCCAGCCTGCAGATGCGCAGGAGCGAGAGGCGCTGCGCAGCTTCCTGGAAGACACCATTTCAGATGCCAGCAGCTTCGATGATCGATACGATGCGGAGGTATGGCTAGTCGACATGTCCGCTCGCCTGGCGCGCTTTGTTAAAGACCCCAAGCACCGCCTCGAGCTACTTCAGGATATTCATGCGGCATCTGCGCAAGCGGATTTACCCCCGGAACTGGTGTTGTCCCTTATCGAAGTGGAAAGTCATTTTGATCGTTTTGCGATATCCAGAGTAGGCGCACAGGGAATGATGCAGGTAATGCCGTTCTGGAAAAATGAAATTGGCCGCCCAGACGATAACCTCACCCTGAACAAAACCAACTTTGCTTACGGCTGTCGCATTCTGCAGTTTTACTTGCAGCGGGAGAAAGGGGATTTACACAAAGGACTGGCGCGTTATAACGGTTCGGTGGGCAGACGCGTTTATTCCGATAAAGTTTACCGTGCCTGGAGGGACCACTGGCGGACCGAACCGCTGGATTGGGCTGATTAATGGCTAGCGATAGGAGCCCGGCGACAGGCCAGTCCACTTTTTGAACGAGCGATGAAACGCTGACGGGTCAGAAAACCCCACTCTCTCGGCAACTTCACTGACTGTCAAACCCTCTCTGCTCAGTAAAGAAATCGCGGCGTCTCTGCGGGCATTGTCCTTAATACGCTGGTACGAAGTACCTTCTTTTTCAAGCCGCCGTCGCAAAGTCCTGGCAGACATATTTAACAAACTAGTGAGTTCTTCGAAACTGGGCATTTCGGCACGAAAATCATCTCCCAAAATCTTCCGGATACGGTGGGTCACGCTAAAGGTACTGGCCTGCGGCTCGATAATAACGTGGTAGGGAGCGAGTTTGAGGAACTCCTGAAGCTGCGGTTCATCTCGCAATAGCTCCGCCTCGAGGTGACGAGCGCTGAAACTCACCGAGTTGGTTGGCTGCTCGTATTGCACCGGGCAGGGAAAAAAGTGTCTTACGCCGGCGGTAAACTCAGGCTCTGGACCAGCGCAGGTCGCACTGCTGATGTCGATATGCTGGCCAATAAGCCAGCCACAAAAACGCAGCCACATTGCCAAATTGCATAAAACGCTGTGTTGAACACCGGGAAGATCTTCGCCGTAAAGATAGCTAAGCGTCGCCTCTTTGCCGTCAGCGTCTACCTTCAGCCGGTTGATAACCTCAACACCTTGACGAACACGGCAAGTGGCATTGAACTCAATGGCGCGGCGAATCGCAGCGCTCAGGTTTGAGCTATTGAGCATACTGAGAAGTATCAGGCGAGTCGTTCCCACCGGGGTCTGCACGTCCGGCATCACTCCGCCGGACTCATCTCCCAGCGCGCGCACCAACTCCACACAAAGACGGCTGTACTGCTCACGCGACACAAAAGCCGTCTGGGCGCTCTGGCGCAGGGGGTCAAACGGAAACCGTGCAGCCCGAAGCATGGCGTCTACATCCTCTCCATAAGCATGTGCCTGCACTAACAGCGCCCGGGTAAATTCCATGGGAACGGTGTCGTTAAACCACTGATTGCTGTCATTCGGGGTTGGCAAGTGAATACCTCTGGTTGCTCTGACCATAGTATATAGGATGCCCGGTGTTCTGACAGAACACCCTCCTGCAAGCAACACAGCAAAAAGCACAGGAGTACGCTCGCCCAGCAAATGAAAGCTTCAAGAGCCCGGTTTGACATCATGCTGCGCTCTGCCCAATATGGGGCAGGGGATGTGGTAACCAAAGCATAAGAGACGATGAATAACATCAACCAACTGAGCAAGTGGAACCGGGATATCTCTAGAGCCATCGCCGCGCTCGGTGGTGATGAATTTTTCCCTAGGCTGATCGAGGCGGTGAATGGCCAGGTGCCAATCGACTACCCTCAGATCTGGCTTTATCATCGCGACCTCCCGCCCCGCGCGCTTTACCACCAGATCCCGCCTTCAGCCATTGCCTCGCAAATAGATACGTACCTGGAAGGTCCTTACCGGGAAGACCCTTTCTACCAGGCGTCAATGCAACAGCCCAAATCCAAATTGTACCGCCTATCTCGAGTTACCTTGGGGAATCTGGAGCAAACAGAGTACTACCGACAATATTACGCCGACACCGGCACCGTCGATGAGGCTGTCTACCTAGCGCGACTGCATGCCGGAAACGTCATTAACCTGAGCATGATGCGCCTGCCGCAGCACGGCTCCTTTACCGAAGAAGAATACGAGAACCTCTACTTGCTGGCGGAACCTGTCTCAGAATTACTCAAATCCCACACAGAACATGACGATTTTGCCGTCACTAACCTGATCCAGCCCGGCATAGACCACCAGATCGATCTCGCCTTCCGCACCTTTGGAGAATCACTGCTGTCGCCCCGCGAAAAAGACGTGTTGGAGCTGATGCTGAGAGGCTACGGCACCGACACTTCAGCCTCGCGTTTAGAAATTGCGGTAGAAACAGTCCGCCGTCATCGCAAGAGCATCTACCGAAAACTCGACGTATGTTCACAAACCGACCTTTTCTCGCTTTTCCTCAACTCCATGTCCTGCCTGGGGGCATCGGCTGGAGAAGACCCGCTAAAAATTTACATGGCTCCACGCTGAACAGGGATTTTTTTATCAATTTCAGCTATTTAGTGCCCCATCGGGGGCATTGCCAATTATCGTTAGCAGAGCGATAGTGACCGCTAACATATAAATGGATAGGTAGCATGTCGGTAGAAGCCGATTGGTTCCTGCGAGCACACCCGGAAGTCACCACAATCGAGGCGTTACTTCCCGATTGTAACGGGGTAATGCGGGGTAAGTGGGTACCAAGACACAAACTGGGTAAGATTTTCGGCGGTGAGCTAAAACTGCCCAAAACTGCGCTCAGCCTCGATATCTGGGGAAGAGACGTGGAAGAGTTGGTGTTCGCGACTGGCGATGCCGATGGCATCTGCCTGCCCGTAGAAGGCTCCTTACTGCCAACTCCCTGGTCGCCTGACGGCCAGCATGGCCAGATCATGCTGTCTATGTTCGACGGCGACGGGGCTCCTTATATGGGCGACCCCCGCCACATACTGATGCAGGTAGTCAGCCGTTTTAAAGCGGCTGGCTGGCGCCCTGTGGTCGCCGCTGAACTGGAGTTTAGTCTGGTGACCTGGGATCGCGACATTCCCGCACATACCTGCCCCTCCCCCGTGGGCAGCGGTCCGGTGGGAGGCAATACCTACGGATTGGACGTTCTCAACCACCATAGACAAATGATGGAAGACTTGCGGGTCGCCTGCGAGATTCAAGATCTGCCTTTTGACGGAGTCGTCAAGGAGTCGGCACCCTCCCAATATGAAATTAACATGCAGCATGTCGATGACCCGGTAAAAGCAGCTCGGCAAATCATCATGATGAAGCGCTTGATCAAAGGGGTGGCCGCCAAACACGGGTTAATCGCCAGCTTCATGGCCAAGCCGTTCGAGAACGAAGCAGGCAATGGTATGCACGTTCACTGCAGTGTGCTGAACGAGAAAGGGATCAATATCTTTGACGATGGCACCGATAAGGGCACGCCGCTTCTGCATCAGGCGATCGGTGGATGCCTGACCTACATGGCCGAGTCTGTCGCCATTTTTGCCCCCACCTACAATGCCTATCGACGTTTCCAAAAGGGCTGCCATGCTCCCACCTTCCCCAGCTGGGGCTATGAAAACAGAACCGTAGCGATTCGCGTGCCTGCTAGTAGCCCGATTTCCAGGCGACTCGAACACCGGGTTGCCGGGGCCGATGCCAACCCCTACTTATTGTTCGCGGCGATTTTATCGGGAATGCTGGAGGGGATTAATGAAAACCTGTCGCCGGGAGGCCCCATCTCCGGAGATGGCTACGCACAGGAAGAGGCGAGCTTGCCGATATACATGCCCGACGCTGTGCGTATGTTCAAGGAGTCCGATTTCATCCGCAATGCACTGGGCAGCGAGATGCAGCGCATCTTTACGCTGAGTAAGGAACAAGAGATCGATGAATTTCGGCGTCGCATCACCACCCTCGAGTATCAATCCTTTTTGGAAAAGCTCTAGCCAAGCCGGACCATGGCTGTGAGCGCCATCGCTAGGTAATTTCTGACGTTTCTGGTCATGTACCTGAAGCCGCAGGCCTGCCAGAATCTATCCTGTGAAAAATACTATGACCAAGAAAAGTCTGCTACACCTGGCAATCATTAGCCTGTTCCTGGGCGTTCTCCATGTAGCCGGCGGCAAAGCCAGCAACTCCCTGCTCAGCGAGCAAGCCCGGGCCTGCTCGGCCAACCTTGGGCTACTGCCAGTGGCGGAAGGCCAGGTACTGTCAGCGCCACTGGATATCCTCAGTTGGAACATCCAAAAGGCGAGCAACCGCGGCTGGATGGAAGACCTTTTAATGCTGGGCGGTGAGAGCCACATCACCTTCATTCAGGAAGCCACATTGCGCGCTGAACTCGGTGAGGTGCAGCTCGGCGGTCCGCTTTACCAGTCGTTTGCCCCGGGCTATACCACAGCCCGCGATCGCACTGGAGTGATGACGCTAAGTACACACGCTCCAACCATGCAGTGCAACTTTACCCGCACAGAGCCCTGGTTGGGGACACCCAAGGCGGCAACGGTCACCGAGCATGCATTGGAGGGGCGCGACGACAGACTACTGGCAATCAACCTTCACGCCGTCAACTTCACTTTTGGCCTCGAGGATCTGCAGGAACAGCTGCGACCCCTGGTAGAATTGCTAATCACTCATCGTGGGCCGGCGATACTCGCTGGTGACTTCAATACCTGGAGTTCCGCCCGACAAAGGCTGATTGATCAGGTATTGTTCCAGCATGGACTGGAGCCTCTCGCCTTTGAGCCAGATTTGCGAACCACCGTTTTCGGCATGGCTTTAGATCACATCTATGTCCGTGGTCTTGCGGCTGAGTACACTGAAGTCATCCCGGTGACCAGCTCCGACCACAATGCTCTGCGTGCGCGACTCAGGCTAACGATGTGAGGCTTACGTGAGCAAACTATTAACGACAGTTTTCATTCTCATTTTTAGCAGCACAGGCTGGGCTGGCGATCAAACCGATTCTGAAGTGGAATACCTGCTGAGCTTCGTCGAAAGTAGCGGCTGCATCTTCCATCGAAACGGCAGCGACCACGATGCCGCTGACGCCGCTGATCACTTACGCCTGAAGTACCGACGTGGGAGTAAGTACGTTAAAAGTGCAGAGCAGTTTATTGACCGGCTTGCCAGCGAAAGTTCCTGGACAGGCAGTGAATACTCAGTGACCTGTGAGAGCGAAAAACAAGGCTCTGGCGCCTGGCTGCATGAGGCCCTGGAGGATCATCGAAAGTCTAAAACCCTCAGTCAAAATCAGAGTGGCGCCTGACGATCAACCTCAAGGCAATCAGGCCCGTTAGGCTCTGGAAGCGCCACATGCTCACGCTCCAATCGACGAATCAGGTAAAAGGCGGCAACGACTGCCAGGCTGCCGAAAATTACAGACCCCAACGCCTCCCCCAGTAAAACCCCCTTGGCGCCATACCAATGTGCGCCCAGATAAACAAAGGGGATAGTTCCCAAAAATACGCGACCGAAATTAAATCCTGTGGCCCATTGGGGATGATGCAAGTTGTTAAAGCTGGCGTTAGAAACAAACAAGGCACCATTAAAAAGGGACGCCCCCACCAGAAAGTGGCAGTAAAACAAGATCAACTCCGCTGCAGTGTCACTGGCAGAAAAAACTCTGACGATTCCGTCGCCCGCAAGAGCTAGAAGCCCCCAGACCACCAACACATAAATAACATTGAATAACATGGCATTACGCAGGGTTGAACGCACGCGGTCATAATGCCCAGCCCCCGCATTTTGGCCGATGATAGGACCCACCGCGCTGGATAATGCGAAAATCGCACAAAGTGCTACGGGCGTTATTCGACCCATTATCGCAGCGCCCGCCACGGCACTATCGCCAAACTGGGAGATCGCACGCAGCACAAAGCTGCCTCCGATGGGAGTAGCAAGATTAGTGAGCACAGCAGGGGTCGCAATTGTTAACAGCGGTTTCAGGTCAGCAAAAAATTCCTCCCGAGAGATACGCCGTGGCAAGCGATGCACTACATAAATAGCGTGCCAGGCAACAACCAGCACAACCAGGCGGGCCACCACGGAAGCCCAGGCAGCGCCTTCAAGACCCCAGCCCAGAGTAAAGATAAATAACGGATCGAGCGCCCCATTGACCAGTGACCCGGCAATCGTTGCCCACATTGAGCGCCGGGCATCACCCAAGGCCCTGACCCCGGCCGCTGCGCTCATTCCCAACACTAACACCGGCATATTGGGCAAAAGAATACCTGCGTAGCGAGTCGCATATTCAAGCGTTTGTCCGGAAGCACCCAGCAAACTCAGTAGCTCTTCGAGATATAGCCAGCCAAAGAAAGAAATAACCACAGAAAAAAGCACGCTGAATAACAAACCGCTACTGCAATAGCGGCTAGCCAAATCACGTCGCTGCGCACCCTCGGAACGGGCGACCAGTGCACCCAGGGAGATCTGCAAACCAATACTGATCGCCACCAGAAAAAACATCAGGGTGCCAGCAAAGCCAACCGCTGCGGCCAACTCCTGTTCGCCCAGCAGCGTAAGAAAGTACATATCAACCATGTCCACGCCGAACATAGTGAGCAAACCTGTCGCCGACGCCCCTGTCATCACCAGCACATGGCGCATGGTGGAACCTTGGGTAAACGCTGCCTGCTGTGACATGGTCTTTTTTCAGACTGGCTTGAGGGACAGGCATCATACTTTAGATTGCCCCGGCTGTGTGTGGTGCTGGCCGTTTCACAAACAAGTTCCATATACGGCATTGGTTACGGGAGACTTTTAGCGTTAAAAAAGTTACGCTACGCAAACTTTTTCGAACTCAGGAGACCTGGCGCGCGCCATGAACACTACCGAGCAAAAGCCACCCTTAAACCCTATCAATGCAGCTATCTTTCTGGGATTGCCGATCGCAGCCCTCGTCCTGGTTCCAGCCTGGGGTGTTTACCATGGTTACGATGCCTTCCAGTGGCTGTGGGCCCTGGCCTTTCTTTACTTCAATGGGTTATCTATCACCGGTGGCTACCATCGCCTTTGGTCTCACAAGGCTTACGAAGCACATCCGGCACTGAAATGGTTCTATGCGCTCTGGGGCGCGGGTGCGTTGCAAAATAGCATTCTGATCTGGTCATCCGACCACCGTCGTCATCATCGCTATGTCGATGATAACGATCGCGATCCCTACTCTGCGGGCCGCGGACTATGGTTCAGTCACATCGGTTGGATGTTGCGGTACTACAACACCAATGAACCGGACTTTAGCAACGTAAAGGACTTACAGCGCGATTCTGTCGTTATATTCCAGGACAAGCATTACGTCGCCTTGACTCTCTTGATGAACATTGCCCTACCGCTGATGCTGGGAATCTGGCACGGAGATATCATCGGGACATTGCTGCTGGTTGGTTTGCTGCGCCTCGTGGTAAACCACCATGTCACTTTCTTCATTAACTCTCTGGCACATTACTGGGGTACTCGGCCCTACACTGAGTCCAACAGCGCCCGTGATAACGGCTTCCTTGCATTTTTGACCTATGGCGAGGGCTATCACAATTACCACCACATCTTTCAAACAGACTACCGCAATGGCATTCGCTGGTGGCAATGGGATCCTACCAAGTGGCTGATCAGCGCTTGCTCACAGTTAGGTCTAGCCAAGAATCTGGTCCGTGTGCCAGATTTCAAAATCCAGCGAGCTATTCTGGACACCCAGTTCCAGCGCGCACGCGATCAACTGGAGCTGTCCCGCAGCCCAGACTCACTGCGCGCCACGTTAGAGCGCGAATACCAATTGTTCACCGAATCCATCAACCAATGGACCGGTCTGCAAACAGAGCGCTATGAATCGAAAAAAGCGGAGATCGGCGGAGCACTGAGTGAAAAGAAGCAAAAACTCCAGCTGCGCTGGGAAAGCGCTGCATTGCGTACCAAGTTCAAGGAATTGGAGTACTCACTAAAAATGCAACGCAAACGATTGAACCTGCTAATGGAGCAAATGCAGTTGCAGGCACAACCAGCTTGATCCCGGAATAAAACACAGGCTCCGCTCCGCAAGGACCGGGGCCTTTTTTTGGCGTCTATAATCTGTTCAGGGTCTCACCTCGTATATACTGGGCTATTAGCGAAGCAACGTCAGCACTACTATCGGTTCGCCGCGAGCTACTAAAAAGCAATCGCGAGCCCACAGACAGGAACAAAAACATGAGCGACTCAGTATACGATTTCACTTGCCAAACCCCTGGTGGCACAGACAAGCCCCTGGCTGACTACAAGGGCAAGGTCCTGCTGGTGGTGAACACCGCCTCCAAGTGCGGTTTTACACCACAGTTTGGTGGGCTGGAAGAAACCTACGAAAAGTACAAGGAAGAGGGACTGGAGGTACTTGGATTTCCCTGCAATCAGTTCGGCAAACAAGACCCGGGGTCCAATGACGAAATTCAGGAATTCTGTCAGCTCAATTATGGGGTTTCCTTCCCCATGTTTGGCAAAATTGAAGTCAACGGCTCAGGCGCTGACCCACTGTTTAAGCACCTGAAGAAAGAAGCACCCGGCACCATGGGCACCCAGGGAATTAAGTGGAACTTCACCAAATTCCTGATAGATTCCTCAGGCAATGTTGTCAAACGCTATGCACCGACGGTTAAGCCCAAGGACATTGAGAAAGACATTAAGCAACTGCTTGCCTGATTAAAGGCACTCAGGCGTTATCGAGACCCCTGATTAATCGCCGCCACGTCCTGCATCGGCCAGTAGTTTCTCAACACTGACACTCTGGACGTGGTTAGAGGCGCTTCGATTCAACGCCCAATGAGTACGGTCTGTACTTCATTAACAGAATCTGCAGAAAATACTAAATTACGCGCAAAAAAAAGCCCGGCCTAAGGCCAGGCTCTTCGCGTTCGTCATTCCCGCTTTCACGGGAGCGACTAGTATCGATTACTCGATGATTTTAGCTACAACTCCAGCGCCAACGGTACGGCCACCTTCACGAATCGCGAAGCGCAGACCATCTTCCATGGCGATAGGAGCAATCAGCGTCGCTACCATCTGTACGTTGTCACCCGGCATTACCATCTCAACACCTTCAGGCAATTCACAAGCACCAGTTACGTCAGTCGTACGGAAGTAAAACTGCGGACGGTAGCCTTTGAAGAACGGCGTGTGACGACCACCTTCGTCCTTGGACAGAATATAAACTTCTGCTTCGAACTTGGTGTGTGGGTTAACTGTACCCGGGTGAGCCAGAACCTGGCCGCGCTCAACTTCTTCGCGCTTGGTACCACGCAGAAGAACACCAACGTTCTCGCCTGCACGACCTTCGTCAAGCAGCTTGCGGAACATCTCAACACCCGTACAGGTTGTCTTCTGAGTTTCCTTGATACCGATGATCTCAATCTCTTCACCGACCTTGACGATGCCACGCTCAACACGACCCGTTACCACGGTACCGCGACCAGAGATAGAGAATACGTCTTCAACCGGCATCAGGAAGGCACCGTCAATCGCACGCTCAGGCTCAGGAATGTAAGAGTCCAGAGTCTCAACCAGAGTCTTAACCGCACTTGTACCCAGCTCGCCTTCATCTTCGCCGTTAAGCGCCATCAGCGCTGAACCACAGATGATCGGAGTGTCGTCTCCAGGGAAATCGTACTGGTCAAGCAGCTCACGCAGCTCCATTTCAACCAGCTCTTTCATCTCTTCGTATTCTTCAGAGTCCGTACCGCCACAATCTTCAGCCAGCAGGTCTGCTTTGTTCAGGAATACAACGATGTAAGGCACACCAACCTGGCGAGACAGCAGGATGTGCTCGCGAGTCTGGGGCATGGGGCCGTCTGTAGCACCACAAACCAGGATAGCGCCGTCCATCTGGGCAGCACCGGTAATCATGTTCTTAACGTAGTCAGCGTGTCCGGGGCAATCTACGTGAGCATAGTGACGAACAGGCGAATCGTACTCAACGTGGGAAGTCGCGATGGTGATACCACGCTCACGCTCTTCCGGCGCATTGTCGATGCCGTCAAAGGCAACCATTTCGCCACCCCAGACTTCCGCGCATACGCGTGTCAGGGCTGCTGTCAGGGTAGTTTTACCGTGGTCAACGTGACCGATGGTACCCACATTTACGTGGGGCTTAGTACGTTCGAATGTTTCTTTTGCCATTTGCAGGCTCCTCTATATTGAAGGGAAAAGAGTTTTGCTCTGTTCCCGGTTTTAAATTACCTAATTGTGTTTCGAGAAATAATGCCTTCAGCGACAGCGGCAGGCGCTTCCGCGTATTTGGAAAATTCCATCGTGTAAGTTGCTCGACCCTGAGTCGCGCTGCGCAGATCAGTCGCATAGCCAAACATTTCAGCCAGCGGCACTTCCGCGGTTACCACTTTGCCGGAAGGATTTTCATTCATACCGTCAATCAGTCCCCGGCGTCGATTAAGATCACCAACAACATCACCCATGTTCACTTCCGGCGTGACAACCTCAACGGACATAACCGGTTCCAGCAGCACAGCGCCACCTTCAGCCGACAGCTTCTTGGTTGCCAGGCTACCGGCAATTTTGAACGCCATTTCGTTGGAGTCCACATCGTGAAATGATCCGTCGTACAGTGTTGCTTTCAAGCCCAGCAGGGGATAACCCGCCAACACACCGTTTTTCATTTGTTCTTCAATGCCTTTTTGCACCGCTGGAATATATTCACGGGGAACGGTACCACCAACAATTTCGTTGACGAACTCCAGGCCTTCGGCATCGCTGTCCTCTGCCGGCTCGAACTTGATCCACACATGACCATATTGCCCGCGGCCACCGGATTGACGGACAAACTTACCCTCAATCTCAGAGATATTGCGAATCGCTTCGCGGTAAGCCACCTGGGGCTTACCAATATTTGCCTCTACGCTGAACTCGCGTTTCATGCGTTCGACCAAAATATCCAGGTGCAACTCACCCATTCCAGAGATAATAGTCTGACCGGTTTCTTCATCGGTTTTGACCCGGAATGAGGGGTCCTCTTGGGCAAGCTTGCCCAGTGCAATACCCATTTTTTCCTGATCCGGCTTGGAGCGAGGCTCCACCGCCACCGAAATAACCGGCTCTGGGAACTCCATACGTTCCAGCACAATAGGCTTGTCGATGTCACAAAGGGTGTCACCCGTGGTGACGTCCTTCAAGCCAACTGCCGCTGCGATATCCCCGGCCAGTACTTCCTTGATTTCTTCCCGGCTGTTGGAGTGCATTTGCACCATACGGCCAACGCGCTCTTTCTTTTCTTTTACTGAATTGTAAACCGCAGTGCCAGATTCCAGCTTGCCGGAATATACGCGGAAGAACGTTAATGTGCCTACAAAAGGATCAGTGGCAATTTTGAAAGCCAGCGATGAAAACGGCGCATTGTCGTCTGCTTCACGGGTCTCGACCGTTTCGGCCTTGTCCAGTAAGGTACCTTCAATCGCTTTAACTTCTGTTGGTGACGGCATGTACTCAATCACCGCATCCAGCATCGCCTGAACGCCCTTGTTCTTGAACGCAGAGCCGCCCAGAACAGGCACAATTTCATTGGCCAGAGTGCGTGCGCGTATGCCTGCCTTGATTTCTTCTTCGGTGAGCTCAACCCCGTCGAGATATTTTTCCATCATCTCATCTGTGGCCTCGGCCGCATTTTCGATCATGAACTCGCGCATGGCGTTGACTTCGTCGACCATGTCCTCGGGCACATCGGCATACTCAAACGTCATCCCCTGGTCAGCTTCGCTCCAGAGAATGGCCTTGTTCTTCACAAGGTCCACAACGCCTTTGAATTCGTCTTCAGCACCAATGGTCATCTGCATGGGAACTGCTACAGCGCCAAGGCGCTCTTGCAACTGACTGACCACCATGCGGAAATCCGCACCGGCGCGGTCCATCTTGTTGACAAAAACCATGCGCGGCACTTCGTACTTGTTGGCCTGGCGCCAGACGGTTTCGGTCTGGGGCTGAACCCCGGACGAGCCGCAAAGTACTACCACGGCCCCATCCAGCACCCGCAGGGAGCGCTCTACCTCGATAGTGAAGTCAACGTGCCCCGGAGTGTCAATAATATTGATACGGTGATCATCAAACTGGGCATCCATGCCCTTCCAGAAACAGGTCGTTGCAGCAGAGGTAATCGTAATACCCCGCTCCTGTTCCTGCTCCATCCAATCCATGGTAGCCGCACCATCGTGCACTTCACCGATCTTGTGAGACAAGCCAGTGTAGAAAAGAACACGCTCCGTGGTCGTGGTTTTACCCGCGTCCACATGAGCACAGATACCGATATTTCGGTACCTGTTGATAGGCGTTTGACGTGCCACGTTAGATTCCCCGTATAAAAGTGACTAAGCAGCTGCTTAGAAACGGTAGTGAGAGAACGCCTTGTTAGCTTCTGCCATGCGGTGAACATCTTCACGCTTCTTCACGGCATTACCTTTACCCTGGGAGGCGTCGATGATCTCGCCAGCAAGACGCTGACGCATGGACTTCTCACCACGGTTACGGGCGTATTCCACCAACCAGCGCATAGACAGCGCGATACGGCGAGCGGGACGCACTTCAACAGGCACCTGGTAAGTTGCACCACCAACACGGCGGGACTTTACTTCCACCATGGGCGCAATATTTTCCAGTGCTTCGTCGAAGGCTTCCAGAGGATCTTTGCCCAACTTGTCCTGGACAATGTCCAGAGCACCGTAAACGATGGTCTCTGCGACGGATTTTTTACCACTAATCATTACGTGGTTCATGAACTTTGCCAAAGTCACGTTGCCAAATTTGGGGTCTGGCAGTACTTCGCGTTTGGCGACTACTCTTCTTCTCGGCATGATATTGCCCTTCTATCTCTTCAGGTTTCCCGAACACCAACCTGCCACATTCGCGGGGGAGGCAGAGGTTCGGCCTTACTTACATCTTCAGCCAGTTTTCGCTAGCAGAACTTACTTGGGTCGCTTGGCACCGTACTTGGAGCGACCGTTACGACGGTCTGCTACTCCAGAGGTGTCCAGGCTGCCACGTACGGTGTGATAACGCACACCGGGCAAGTCCTTCACACGTCCGCCTCGAATCAAAACTACACTGTGCTCCTGCAGGTTGTGACCCTCACCACCGATGTATGAGGAAACCTCATAACCGTTGGTCAGGCGTACACGACATACTTTACGCAGTGCAGAGTTCGGTTTCTTGGGCGTAGTGGTGTAGACACGAGTACAAACACCGCGGCGCTGCGGACAGCTTTGCAGGGCAGGTACGTCGCTTTTTTCTACTTTGCGCTTCCTGGGCTTACGAACCAATTGGTTGATCGTTGCCATTCAGTTAGAACTCCAAAAAATATATTGTATTTCATAGCCTTATGGCCATGACCGCTAATCGGAAAGGAAAACGTGTCAATTAGAAGTATAAAAGACGCGCGAAGTCACCCCCGAAAAGAGGAGGCGGCATTCTATAGACGCGTGCTGAGGGAGTCAACCCGAAGGACGTGCTTTATAGTGTGTCTAATTGCATCAAATACAGTAGAAATATGCTGGTTTAATACTCCCAATGAAGCTCTTTTTCCTGTACCCTAGCGCCCTATTTTTTCCTGCCCATCTTAAAATCGACTGAGAAGCACAATGTCTGACTTATCGCTGTATAGAAACATCGGAATCTTCGCCCACGTGGACGCCGGCAAAACCACCACCACTGAGCGTATTTTGAAGCTCACGGGTAAAATTCACAAGACAGGTGAGGTGCACGACGGTGCAGCTACGACCGACTTCATGGAACAGGAGCAGGAGCGCGGCATTACTATTCAATCTGCAGCTACGACCTGTTTCTGGAAAGACCATCGCCTGAACATCATTGACACACCCGGACACGTTGACTTTACCGTTGAGGTTTATCGATCGCTGAAAGTTCTGGATGGCGGCGTAGGCGTATTCTGTGGCTCAGGCGGTGTTGAGCCCCAGTCAGAGACTAACTGGCGCTATGCCAACGAATCAGAAGTAGCGCGTATCATCTTCGTCAACAAGCTTGACCGAGTTGGCGCTGACTTCCTCCGCGTTGTCGACCAGGTAGAGAATGTACTGGGCGCCAACCCACTGGTCATGGTTCTTCCCATTGGCCGTGAAGATGATTTCATTGGCGTAGTTGACCTGCTGAGCCGCAAGGCCCACGTATGGCCCGATCCGGGCAATCCCGAAAAGTTCGAGATTTCCGACGTTCCAGCCGACATGGTCGATGACGTTGAAGAATGGCGTGAAAAGCTGATCGAAATGGCTGTAGAGCAGGACGATGACCTGATGGAAGCCTATCTCGACGGTAACGAGCCGGCAGAAGAAGACATCAAGCGCTGTATTCGCGAAGGTACCCGCAAGCTGGACTTCTTCCCCACCTACTGTGGTTCTGCATTCAAGGACAAGGGTGTTCAGCTCATTTTAGATGCGGTTGTAGACTACCTGCCAACGCCTACCGAAGTTGATCCCCAGCCACTGACTGATGATGAAGGGGAGCCCACGGGTGAAGTGGCCCTTGTTGCGACCGAAGAGCCACTGCGCGCGTTGGCGTTCAAAATTATGGACGACCGTTTTGGCGCACTGACCTTTGTACGCATCTATTCAGGCGTCCTTAATAAGGGCGACACCATCCTCAACACCTTCACAGGCAAGACCGAGCGAATCGGCCGCATGGTTGAAATGCACGCCAACGACCGTAACGAACTGAGCGCTGCCCAGGCAGGCGACATTATCGCTATCGTCGGCATGAAGAACGTACAGACTGGCCACACCCTGTGTGACCCCAAGAATCCATGCACCCTGGAAGCCATGGTATTCCCCGATCCCGTTATTTCTATCGCGGTTGCCCCTAAAGACAAGGCAGGCGCAGAGAAGATGGGTATCGCTATCGGCAAGATGGTTGCTGAAGACCCCTCCTTCCGTGTTGAAACCGACGAAGACTCAGGCGAGACCATTCTTAAAGGTATGGGCGAATTGCACCTGGACGTGAAGGTCGACATCCTCAAGCGTACCTACGGTGTTGAACTGAACGTTGGTAAGCCTCAGGTTGCCTACCGTGAAACTATTACCACGGAAGTGGATGACTCCTATACTCACAAGAAGCAGTCTGGTGGTTCCGGTCAGTTCGGTAAGATCGACTACAAAATCAAGCCCGGTGAGCCCGGTTCAGGTTATGTGTTCTCGTCCTCTGTTGTGGGCGGTAACGTACCCAAGGAATTCTTCCCAGCTATTGAGAAGGGCTTCAAGGGCATGATGAACGAAGGTACCGTCGCTGGATTCCCGGTACTGGATGTCGAAATCGAACTTTACGATGGTGGCTTCCACGCTGTTGACTCCTCGGCCATTGCGTTCGAACTGGCTGCAAAAGGCGCCTTCCGTCAGTCGATGCCCAAAGCGGGTGCTCAGTTGATCGAGCCCATCATGAAGGTCGACGTATTCACCCCGGACGATCACGTAGGTGACGTTATCGGTGACTTGAACCGTCGTCGCGGCATGATCAAAGACCAGGACGCCGGCACTACTGGTGTTCGTATCAAGGCTGACGTTCCCTTGTCTGAAATGTTTGGCTACATCGGTCACCTACGCACAATGACTTCAGGTCGCGGACAGTTCTCAATGGAGTTCTCTCATTACCTGCCTTGTCCCTCTGCTGTTTCAGAAACAGTCATTGCTGAAGTGAAGGAACGCAAAGCCAATAGCTAAGTGTTTTGAGCACATTAAAAAAGGCCGGCATGTATGCCGGCCTTTTTTTTGTCTGCGTTAACCTGCTGCAACAAAAAAGGGGCGACAGGTTATCCCCATCGCCCCTTGTATCAGGCAGAAAGCGTGCTGATTAGCTATCCGCTTGCAATGCCTCAGTCAGCGCTGCTTCGATTTCCTGGGCTGACACGACCATCTCGGAGTCTGCATCACGGGTGCGCTTGCGCTCCTCATGATAAGCCAGACCAGTACCCGCAGGAATCAAGCGGCCTACGACCACGTTTTCCTTGAGGCCACGCAAGTAGTCACGCTTGCCAGTCACCGCAGCTTCGGTCAACACACGCGTAGTCTCCTGGAAGGAGGCTGCGGAGATGAAGCTTTCGGTAGCCAGAGAAGCCTTGGTGATACCCAGCAGTTCGCGCTCACCAGTAGCCGGAACCATGCCCTCAGCCAGCAGTCGCTCGTTCTCTTCCAGCAGTGTCGTGTATTCCACCTGCTCACCCTTGATCAGGGTAGAGTCGCCGCTGGAGGAAATGACCACCTTACGCAGCATCTGGCGAACAATCACCTCGATGTGCTTATCGTTGATCTTCACACCCTGCAGACGATAAACCTCCTGGATCTCGTTGACGATGTACTTGGCCAACTCCTCGATACCCTTGAGGCGGAGAATATCGTGCGGGCTGGGCGGTCCTTCAGAAACCACTTCACCCTTCTCAACGAATTCACCCTCAAACACACTCATGTTACGCCACTTGGGAATCAACGCTTCATAGTGATCGGAACCATCGGCCAACAGCTTACCGTCGGTAGGAGTGATAACCAAACGACGCTTGCCTTTGGTTTCCTTACCGAAAGACACGGTGCCTGAGATCTCTGCCAGGATGGCAGGTTCTTTCGGCTTACGCGCTTCGAACAGGTCGGCAACACGCGGCAGACCACCCGTAATGTCCCGAGTCTTGGAACCTTCCTGTGGAATACGAGCAATGACCGAGCCCGCGCCGATGTTGGCGCCATCTTCCATTGACACCATCGCGTGGGGCGGCAGGAAGTAATGTGCGGGGACATTGGTACCCGCAAGACAAAGCTCTTCACCCTTGTCGTCCACAAGCGTTACCGCTGGGCGGATGTCCTTACCGGCCGCGGGGCGCTCAGCAGCATCCATTACGGAGATAGAAGACAAGCCAGTCAGTTCGTCCGTCTGGCGCTTAATGGTAATGCCCTCTTCCATACCGCTGAACTTAGCAGTACCGGCCACCTCGGTGATGATCGGGTGAGTGTGGGGATCCCAATTAGCGACAATAGCACCGGCGGTAATATCGTCATTGTCCTTGACTTTCAACACCGCGCCGTATGGCAGCTTGTAACGCTCACGCTCACGACCGCGAATATCCAGTACAGAAAGTTCGCCAGAGCGACTTACCGCTACCAGGTTACCGTCAGAGTTCTCAACCGTCTTGAGGTTATGGATACGCACTGTACCCTCGTTCATTACCTGAATGTTGTCCTGGGCAGTCGCCCGGGAAGCAGCACCACCGATGTGGAAGGTACGCATGGTCAACTGGGTACCGGGTTCACCGATAGACTGAGCTGCGACAACGCCGACAGCCTCACCCATATTGATGCGATGACCACGAGCCAGGTCACGTCCGTAACAAGCGGCACAAATACCGTGACGAGTCTCACAAGTAATCGGTGAGCGCACTTCAAATTCATCGATGCTCATTTCTTCCAGACGCTTAATCCACAGCTCGTCCAGCATAGTGCCGGCAGTCACCGCAATTTCGTCTTCAGAACCGGGCTTCATCACGTCACGAGCAACGATACGACCCAGCACCCTGTCACCCAGGGATTCAATGATGTCGCCACCATCGATAACCGGTGTCATCAACAGACCCTGGTCGGTGCCACAATCGACTTCAGTCACAACCAGATCCTGGGCAACGTCAACCAGACGACGTGTCAGGTAACCGGAGTTCGCTGTTTTCAGTGCGGTATCGGCAAGACCCTTACGAGCACCGTGAGTCGAGATGAAGTACTGCAGTACGTTCAAGCCTTCACGGAAGTTCGCCACGATGGGCGTCTCAATGATGGAGCCGTCTGGCTTGGCCATCAGACCACGCATACCCGCCAACTGACGAATCTGTGCGGGGGAACCACGAGCACCGGAGTCCGCGTAGATATATACCGAGTTGAAAGAAGCCTGCTGCTCTTCCTCGCCATCGCGGTTGATCACGGTCTCTTTAGACAGGCCTTCCATCATCGACTTGGAAACCAGGTCATTAGCGCGTGACCAGATATCGATCACCTTATTGTACTTCTCACCCTGGGTTACCAGACCGGCCGCATACTGCTCCTCGATCTCAAGTACCTCGGCTTCGGCGCTCTCAATGAGGCCAGCTTTTTCAGCGGGAATCTCAAAATCGTTAACACCAATTGAGGAGCCAGATCGAGTTGAGTACTCGTAGCCGGTGTACATCAGGCGGTCTGCAAAAATAACCGTAGCCTTGAGGCCAACAGCGCGATAGCACTGGTTAATAATGCGGGAAATGGACTTCTTGGCCATGTCCTGGTTGACCATATCAAAGGCAATACCCTTGGGTACAATCTCCCACAACAGGGCGCGGCCGACAGTAGTGTCTGCGATAAAGGTACGATCGATTGGATCACCTTCATCCTGAACCACAACCTCGTTAATACGAACCTTCACTCGTGCCTGCAAGTGCACATGACCGGCAACGAATGCGCGGTGCACTTCAGAGATGTTCGCGAAACGAGTGCCCTCTCCCTTGGCGTTAATACGCTCTCGGGTCATGTAGTACAAGCCCAGGACCACGTCCTGTGACGGCACGATAATGGGCTCACCGTTGGCGGGCGAGAGAATGTTGTTGGTAGACATCATCAACGCACGAGCTTCCAACTGCGCTTCAATAGTCAGCGGCACGTGTACCGCCATCTGGTCGCCGTCAAAGTCAGCGTTGTAGGCCGCACAAACCAGCGGGTGCAATTGAATCGCCTTACCTTCAATCAGTACGGGCTCAAACGCCTGGATACCAAGACGGTGCAAGGTAGGCGCTCGGTTCAACAGTACCGGGTGCTCGCGAATGACTTCAGCGAGGATATCCCATACTTCTGGTGGTTCACGCTCAACCATTTTCTTGGCGGCTTTAATCGTAGTCGCAAGACCACGGGCTTCCAGCTTGCCAAAAATAAACGGCTTGAACAGTTCCAATGCCATCTTCTTGGGCAGTCCACACTGGTGCAGACGTAAGGTTGGTCCTACCACGATCACCGAGCGACCAGAGTAGTCCACGCGCTTACCCAACAGGTTCTGACGGAAACGACCTTGCTTACCCTTGATCATGTCAGCCAGTGACTTTAGTGGACGCTTGTTGGAGCCGGTGATCGCACGACCGCGACGGCCGTTATCAAGCAGCGCGTCCACAGATTCCTGCAGCATACGCTTTTCGTTGCGCACAATAATGTCCGGCGCGTTCAGGTCCAATAAGCGCTTGAGGCGGTTATTTCTGTTAATTACCCTGCGATACAGGTCGTTCAGATCGGAAGTTGCGAAACGACCGCCGTCCAGAGGTACCAGTGGGCGCAAATCCGGTGGCAGCACGGGCAATGCGTTAAGCACCATCCACTCTGGCTTGTTACCGGACTTAGCGAAAGCTTCCATCAGCTTCAGGCGTTTGGACAACTTCTTAATCTTGGTCTCGGAATTGGTAGCGGGAATCTCTTCACGCAACTGGGCAACTTCCTGCTCCAGGTCCAATTGAATCATAAGATCCTGAACAGCTTCTGCACCCATCTTGGCCGTGAATTCGTCGCCAAACTCTTCCATGGACTCGTAGTACTGCTCATCAGACAGCAACTGGCCCTGTTCCAGGGTAGTCATACCCGGGTCGGTCACCACGTAGCTCTCGAAATACAGTACGCGCTCAATGTCACGTAGCGTCATATCCAGCAGCAGACCGATACGAGACGGCAGGGACTTCAGGAACCAGATGTGAGCCACAGGGCTCGCCAGCTCAATGTGTCCCATGCGCTCTCGACGTACTTTCGCCAGAGCTACTTCTACGCCACACTTTTCGCAAATCACACCGCGGTGCTTCAGGCGCTTGTACTTGCCACACAGACATTCGTAGTCTTTTACCGGGCCAAAAATCTTGGCGCAGAACAAACCGTCCCGTTCCGGTTTAAAGGTACGGTAATTAATAGTCTCGGGCTTCTTCACTTCACCAAAAGACCAGGAACGAATCATTTCAGGAGACGCCAGACCAATACGAATGGCGTCAAACTCGTCGTTGTGTCCCTGGGACTTCAGTAGATTAAGTAAGTCTTTCAAAGTATTTCCTCCGCAAATTCGTTGGTTAGTTACTCGCTCTCAAGCTCGATATCGATACCGAGAGAGCGTATTTCCTTAACCAACACATTGAAGGACTCGGGCATGCCCGGCTCCATGCGATGATCGCCATCAACAATGTTCTTGTACATCTTGGTCCGACCTGCCACGTCATCAGATTTCACCGTCAGCATTTCCTGCAAGGTGTAAGCTGCGCCGTAAGCTTCCAGTGCCCACACCTCCATCTCACCGAAGCGCTGGCCACCGAACTGCGCCTTACCACCCAGCGGTTGCTGAGTGACCAGGCTGTAGGAACCGGTAGAACGAGCGTGCATCTTGTCGTCCACCAGGTGGTTCAGCTTGAGCATGTACATGTAACCAACCGTGACCGGACGATCGAATGATTCGCCGGAACGGCCGTCATACAAAGTGAACTGACCGCTTTCAGGCAAGTCAGCCAATTCCAGCAAGTCCTTGATCTGAGATTCTGCTGCACCGTCGAATACCGGCGTTGCCATAGGAACGCCGCCGCGAAGGTTCTCTGCCAGATCCATGACTTCTTTGTCGGACAGGGACTTGAGGTCCTCCACTCGACCAGCGCCATTGTTGTAGATTGCTTCAAGGAACTTGCGCACCTCTGCAACCTTCTTCTGCTCTTCAATCATGACGTTGATCTTGTCACCAAGACCCTTGGCAGCCATACCCAGGTGAGTTTCAAGAATCTGACCCACGTTCATCCGCGAGGGCACGCCCAGCGGGTTCAGGACGATGTCCACGGGCTCGCCGTTTTCATCGTAGGGCATGTCTTCAACAGGCATGATTACCGAGATAACACCCTTGTTACCGTGACGTCCGGCCATCTTGTCGCCAGGCTGGATGCGACGCTTGATCGCCAGATAAACCTTGACGATTTTGAGTACACCGGGAGCCAGGTCATCGCCAGACTGCAGCTTGCCTTTCTTGATTTCGAAGCGCTCTTCCAGCAGCGTATTTTGCTCTTCCAACTGACGCTGGGCAGAAGCCAAAGCTTCGTTCAGTTCTTTCTCAGACAACTTGAGTTTGAACCACAGTTCACGCTCCAGTTCGCTAAGCACCTTGTCGGTTAGCTTAGTGCCCTTGGTCAGGCCAGCGCCGGATACAACGCTCTTGTTCTTGATCAGGTTCGACAGACGGGCAAACGTGGCCTCTTCAAAGATACGATACTCTTCCTTGAGATCCTTGCGGTAGTCGTCCAGTTGGCTCTTCTCGATCTGTTGGGCACGCTGGTCTTTTTCGAGACCGTCGCGGGTGAATACCTGCACGTCGATAACAGTACCCTTGGTGCTGGATGGCACACGCAGGGAGGTGTCTTTAACGTCGGAGGCCTTCTCACCGAAAATTGCACGCAACAGCTTTTCTTCCGGAGTCAGTTGGGTCTCGCCCTTGGGCGTCACCTTACCGACCAGAATATCGCCGGCGTCAACTTCAGCGCCAATGTACACGATGCCAGACTCATCCAGCTTGGACAGAGCGCTCTCACCAACATTGGGAATATCAGAGGAAATTTCTTCCGACCCCAGCTTGGTATCACGCGCAATACAGGTCAGTTCCTGAATATGGATCGTTGTAAAACGGTCTTCTTTAACCACTCGCTCGGATACCAGGATGGAATCCTCAAAGTTGTAGCCATTCCAGGGCATGAACGCAATGCGCATGTTCTGACCCAACGCCAGTTCGCCCATATCAATAGACGGGCCATCGGCAAGAATGTCGCCTCGGGATACCGCTTCGCCCTGTTTAACAATAGGACGCTGGTTGATACAGGTGTTCTGGTTTGAACGGGTGTACTTGGTCAGGTTGTAGATATCAACCGGAGCCTCGTCTACGCCTACGTCTTTATCATTGACGCGAACCACGATGCGACTAGCGTCAACTGAATCAATCACACCGGGACGGTTAGCGACCACACAAACACCGGAGTCAGAAGCTACATAGCGCTCCATGCCAGTACCGACCAGCGGCTTATCACTGGATAGCGTGGGTACGGCCTGACGCTGCATATTCGAGCCCATCAGTGCCCGGTTCGCATCATCGTGCTCGAGGAAGGGGATCAGGGCCGCAGCCACCGACACCACCTGCTTCGGTGACACGTCCATATAATTCACGTCTTCCGGTGCCTTCACGGTAAATTCGTTCAGGTAGCGAACAGCAATCAGTTCCTCGGTGAACTTCTTGTTCTTGTCCAGAGGAGAAGAAGCCTGGGCAATCACATTTTCAGCTTCGTTAATCGCAGACAGGAATTCAATGTCGTCGGTGACCTTACCGTTCACAACCTTGCGATAAGGACTTTCGAGGAAGCCATAGTCGTTGGTGCGAGCGTAAGTTGCCAGCGAGTTGATCAGGCCGATGTTCGGTCCTTCAGGTGTCTCAATAGGACATACGCGACCGTAGTGGGTCGGGTGTACATCACGGACTTCGAATCCAGCGCGCTCACGCGTCAAACCACCAGGGCCGAGAGCAGAAACGCGACGTTTGTGAGTCACTTCTGACAGCGGGTTATTCTGATCCATAAACTGGGACAGCTGGCTGGAACCGAAGAACTCCTTAACTGCCGCAGACACTGGCTTGGCGTTAATCAGATCCTGGGGCATCAGGCCCTCAGACTCTGCCATGGACAGACGTTCCTTAACGGCGCGCTCCACCCGGACCAAACCGACGCGGAACTGGTTTTCAGCCATTTCGCCCACAGAGCGAACGCGACGGTTACCCAGGTGATCGATGTCGTCGACAATGCCTTTACCGTTACGGATGTTGATCAGGGTCTTGAGGACCTCAACGATATCTTCTTTATCAAGAACACCGCTGCCGGTCACTTCTTCGCGACCCAGGCGGCGGTTGAATTTCATTCGACCAACAGCTGACAAATCGTAGCGATCAGCAGAGAAGAACAGGTTCTGGAACAGGTTCTCAGCAGACTCCTTAGTCGGTGGCTCGCCAGGACGCATCATGCGGTAAATTTCTACCAATGCTTCCAGTTCGTTACGAGTAGTATCCTGACGCAAGGTGTCGGAGATGAATGGACCACAGTCCAGTTCGTTGGTGTAAAGCGTCTGTACTTCCTTGACCCCGGCCTCTTCGAGCACGGCCAGTACTTCTTCAGAAAGCTCAGTATTACACTCGACCAAAACTTCGCCGGTCTTTTCGTCAACCAGGTTCTTGGCGAGCGCACGACCGTAAAGGTAGTCAGCCGGGATCTCAAGCTCAGTTACCTTGGCTTTTTCCAGCTCGCGAATGTGCCGCGCAGTAATACGGCGGCCTTCTTCAACAACTACTTTCTTGCCTACCTTGATATCAAAGGCAGCAACGTCCCCGCGCAGGCGCTCGGGGATCAGGGTCATAGTGAAATTGCCTTCACCCGCGGTGTGGAAAGTATTCACGTCGAAGAACATTTCCAGAATTTCTTCAGCCTGATAGCCCAGTGCGCGCAGCAAAATAGTAGCTGGCAACTTACGGCGACGATCAATTCGCACGTAAACCATGTCCTTGGGGTCGAACTCAAAGTCTAACCAGGAGCCACGGTAGGGAATCACTCGGGCAGAATAGAGCAGCTTGCCGGAAGAGTGGGTTTTACCCTTGTCGTGATCGAAGAACACACCTGGCGAACGGTGCAACTGGGATACGATAACGCGTTCAGTACCGTTGATAACGAAGGTACCGTTTTCGGTCATCAGGGGAATCTCCCCCATGTAAACTTCCTGCTCTTTGATGTCCTTGATGGTCTTATTGGAAGACTCTTTATCATAAATGATAAGACGAACCTTCACACGCAGGGCGCAGGAATAAGTGACACCACGCAGCTGACACTCATTAACGTCAAATACCGGAGTACCCAGAGCATAGTCCACGTATTCCAGAGCGGCGTTGCCGCTATAGCTGACGATCGGGAAAACCGACTTGAATGCAGCGTGTAAGCCATAGGCACCACGCTCATCAAGGGCAACCCCTTGCTGGGTGAATTTGCGGTATGAATCCAATTGGATCGCAAGCAGGTAAGGAACGTCCATTACCTTCGGCAACATGCCGAAATCTTTGCGAATGCGTTTTTTCTCAGTGTACGAGTATGCCATCGGTACTCCCCAGCGTATTTAAATCCAGCCCTACTTACAGGGCTCTTCAGACCGTAAACTACGGCCTCAAAATCTTGCTTGTTTCAAGCGGGAAAAGGCCGGTGGGGCAAATGCCTCACCAGCCTTGTCCGTGCCCGACAGTCACCCGTCGAACAAATGCTGAACTTACTTAAGTTCAGCTGCGCCGCCGGCTTCTTCCAGCTGCTTCTTAACGTCTTCGGCTTCTTCCTTGGTAGCGCCTTCCTTGATGGCGGAAGGAGCGCCGTCAACCAAACCTTTGGCTTCTTTCAAGCCCAGGCCAGTGACTGAACGTACTACCTTGATGACGTTGACCTTCTTCTCACCAGCAGAAGTCAGGATTACGTCAAACTCAGTCTGCTCTTCAGCAGCTGCGCCCGCGTCGCCGCCAGCGGCCGCAGGTGCGGCTGCAACTGCAGCAGCAGCGGTTACGCCGAATTTTTCTTCCATTGCTTCGATGAGCTCAACAACTTCCATTACGCTCATTTCTGCGATTGCATTCAAAATGTCTTCTTTTGACATGACTTGTATCTCCGTTAGCTGTAAAAACGTTGAAACCCTGGCTTACGCCGTGGCTTCCTTCTGATCGCGTACTGCTGCGAGTGTGCGAACCAGTTTTCCAGGTACTTCGTTCATTGTCTGAACCAGCTTGGTCGCCGGCGCTTGCATAACACTCATCAACATCGAGAGTGCCTGGTCACGCGTAGGCAACTTAGCCAAAACATCCAATTGTTCAGCACCCAGCATCTGGCCGCTTACCGCCAGTGCTTTAACTTCAAAGGCTTCATTATCTTTCGAGAAGTCCTTGAAGATTCGAGCCGCTGCGCCAGGATCTTCCATGGAAAATCCAAACAGGGAGGGACCAGCCAACGAGTCATTAACGCACTCGTATTCGGTACCTTCCAGGGCACGCTTGGCCAGGGTATTCCGCACTACACGGAGTGTTACCTGGTTTTCACGCGCATCTTTGCGCAGAGCTGTCATTCCATCCACGGTTACGCCACGTGCATCGGCGATAACCAGGGACATTGCACTGGTGGCAGTCTCGTTAACTTCAGCTACGATCGCTTTTTTGTCTTCGAGTCCAATTGCCACTGGA
Organism: Candidatus Seongchinamella marina; assembly: GCF_026262685.1. Taxonomy (NCBI): domain Bacteria; kingdom Pseudomonadati; phylum Pseudomonadota; class Gammaproteobacteria; order Cellvibrionales; family Halieaceae; genus Seongchinamella; species Candidatus Seongchinamella marina. Next base: position 4,037 of record NZ_SHNP01000005.1, on the reverse strand, counting down.
ATTACTCCTGGATTGCTAAGTTAAGCAGTAACAAATCTATGCGACTGCTGCTTTTGCGTGGTGAACACGTTCACCATCTGCGTAGGTTTCGGCACCTGCCTCAATTAAACCGCTGTCAATCAACTGCCTCGACATTGGCACCTACGGTCTTTGATGGCCTTTAGTTTTCAGCTATACGGGCTTTGATACCCTTGCCTTGTCCAAAGACCTCAAAGTGGATCGGTTAACGCCTATTGGCACGCTCCGATCTACCGCTTTCCATCCGTGGAAAGCAATGAGAGCCCGCCCCTTGTGAGGGCGAGCCAACAATTACGACTCCAACGACCCTTGGTCGATGACTACACCTGGGCCCATCGTGGTGCTCAGGCTGATTTTCTTCATGTATATGCCCTTGGATGCAGCGGGCTTGGCCTTTCTCAGGTCTGCCAGTACTGCCTCAAGGTTGCCGCGAATGGAATCCAGATCGAAATCGATCTTGCCGATGCCGCCGTGGATAATGCCATTCTTGTCGGTTCGGTAACGTACCTGACCAGCCTTGGCGTTGTTGACTGCCGTCTCCACGTCAGGAGTCACAGTGCCAGTCTTGGGATTAGGCATCAGACCACGGGGGCCCAGTACCTGGCCCAACTGGCCAACAACACGCATGGCGTCGGGCGAGGCGATGACAACGTCAAAGTCCATCATGCCGCCCTTGATCTGTTCAGCGAGATCTTCCATACCCACCAGGTCAGCACCGGCGGCCTTGGCCTTCTCAGCTGCGTCACCCTGGGTGAATACCGCTACACGAACGTCAGAACCTGTGCCGTGAGGCAAGGTAGTGGCTCCACGCACAGCCTGGTCAGATTTACGTGCGTCAATGCCGAGATTTACTGCAACTTCCACAGTCTCGTTGAACTTGGCAGTAGCCAGTTCCTTGAGCATGCCTACCGCTTCGTCCAGCGGATAAGTCTTCTCGGGATTAACCTTCTCTTTAAATGCCTTTTGGCGCTTGCTCATCTTGGCCATCTTAGTTAACTCCCTCTGTGTCGATACCTGCAGAACGGGCACTACCAGCGATGGTACGCACAGCGGCGTCCATGTCAGCGGCAGTCAGGTCTGGCCACTTCTGGGTAGCTACTTCTTCCAACTGGGCGCGGTTTACCTTGCCAACCTTATTAGTGTTGGGGGTTCCTGAACCCTTCTTGATCTTGGCTACTTTACGCAGCAGCACAGACGCTGGAGGAGTCTTCTTGATGAAGGTAAAAGAGCGGTCGCTGTAAACAGTGATCACAACAGGAATCGGCAGCCCGGGCTCAGTGCCCTGGGTCTCGGCGTTAAACGCCTTACAGAATTCCATAATGTTCACACCATGCTGACCGAGGGCCGGGCCCACCGGGGGGCTCGGGTTGGCCTGACCAGCAGGCACCTGCAGCTTGATATAAGCTTCGACTTTCTTAGCCATGACTTTTCTCCTGGGTTCAAACGCTGTTTCGGCTTGCGCTTACTTCAGCTCCCCTATCAGGGCGACCGTGGTCGCCATTAACGCCGCCATCCCCATAAAAGCAGGGACGACATTTTCAGATCAAGCCTTCTCGACTTGACCAAATTCCAGTTCCACCGGAGTAGAACGACCGAAAATCAACACTGCCACATTCAGGCGGCTCTTTTCGTAGTTAACTTCCTCAACAACGCCATTAAAGTCATTGAAGGGACCATCGATAACCCGCACCATTTCACCGGGCTCGAACAATGTCTTGGGACGAGGCGCTTCTACACCCTGTTCCACTCGCTGCAAAATGGCATTTGCCTCTGCTTCAGTGATTGGCGCTGGCGTGTCAGCCGTGCCACCAATAAAGCCCATTACCCTGGGAGTTTCCTTCACCAGGTGCCAGGAATCGTCACCCAATTCCATCTGAACCAGCACATAGCCGGGGAAGAATTTGCGCTCGCTGCGACGCTTTTGACCGCCTCGCATCTCCACTACTTCCTCGGTAGGCACCAACACCTCGCCGAAGCGATCCTGCATGCCATGCAACTCAATGCGTTCTTGCAGGGCAGTCGCGACTTTCTTTTCGTAACCCGAGTAGGCGTGAACTACATACCAACGCATTGCCATCGACTAACCCTTAATTCTCTGTCTTATCCAATTGCCAGCGAAACCAACCACCCCAGGAACGAATCGAGTCCCCAAAGCATCAACGCCACCAGCACTACAAAAACAACAACAATCATCGTGGTTTGAACAGTTTCCTGGCGAGAAGGCCAGACCACCTTTCTAATTTCAGTCCGGGAGCCCTTTACCAGCGTCCAGAAAGCGGCACCCTTCGCAGTTTGCAGCGCCACCAAACCAGCGACGGCACCCAGCGCAAGAATACCCAACACGCGATAAAGCAATGACTGGTCCGCGTACATGCTATTACCGACTACCGCAGCGCCCACCAGGGCAAATACGACAAGCCACTTCAGTCCATCAAACCGACTTTCGGTTGTGTCCACACTCATTTATAAAAACCCTTACCTCGCAAGAAAGCTCCTCGGTCGAACAAGCCACCGGGGAGCGAATCCCTGCAAAACTTTTGAAGACGTCACCCGCTTTTCGAATGCCGCCCCTGCCATAAAATGGCAGGCCAGGAGGGAATCGAACCCCCAACCTGCGGTTTTGGAGACCGCTGCTCTGCCAATTGAGCTACTGGCCTAAATTTCTTGTCTAGACGACGAAGCCGAACTGCTGTTTCAGCGGTTCGGCTTATCGTTTTCGTCATTTCTGCCGGAGCGGAAAACCAGTGATCTCAAGTCACTGGACCCCCGCTTTAACGGGAGCGACTAGTATCGATTACTCGATGATTTTAGCTACAACTCCAGCGCCAACGGTACGGCCACCTTCACGAATCGCGAAGCGCAGACCATCTTCCATGGCGATAGGAGCAATCAGCGTCGCTACCATCTGTACGTTGTCACCCGGCATTACCATCTCAACACCTTCAGGCAATTCACAAGCACCAGTTACGTCAGTCGTACGGAAGTAAAACTGCGGACGGTAGCCTTTGAAGAACGGCGTGTGACGACCACCTTCGTCCTTGGACAGAATATAAACTTCTGCTTCGAACTTGGTGTGTGGGTTAACTGTACCCGGGTGAGCCAGAACCTGGCCGCGCTCAACTTCTTCGCGCTTGGTACCACGCAGAAGAACACCAACGTTCTCGCCTGCACGACCTTCGTCAAGCAGCTTGCGGAACATCTCAACACCCGTACAGGTTGTCTTCTGAGTTTCCTTGATACCGATGATCTCAATCTCTTCACCGACCTTGACGATGCCACGCTCAACACGACCCGTTACCACGGTACCGCGACCAGAGATAGAGAATACGTCTTCAACCGGCATCAGGAAGGCACCGTCAATCGCACGCTCAGGCTCAGGAATGTAAGAGTCCAGAGTCTCAACCAGAGTCTTAACCGCACTTGTACCCAGCTCGCCTTCATCTTCGCCGTTAAGCGCCATCAGCGCTGAACCACAGATGATCGGAGTGTCGTCTCCAGGGAAATCGTACTGGTCAAGCAGCTCACGCAGCTCCATTTCAACCAGCTCTTTCATCTCTTCGTATTCTTCAGAGTCCGTACCGCCACAATCTTCAGCCAGCAGGTCTGCTTTGTTCAGGAATACAACGATGTAAGGCACACCAACCTGGCGAGACAGCAGGATGTGCTCGCGAGTCTGGGGCATGGGGCCGTCTGTAGCACCACAAACCAGGATAGCGCCGTCCATCTGGGCAGCACCGGTAATCATGTTCTTAACGTAGTCAGCGTGTCCGGGGCAATCTACGTGAGCATAGTGACGAACAGGCGAATCGTACTCAACGTGGGAAGTCGCGATGGTGATACCACGCTCACGCTCTTCCGGCGCATTGTCGATGCCGTCAAAGGCAACCATTTCGCCACCCCAGACTTCCGCGCATACGCGTGTCAGGGCTGCTGTCAGGGTAGTTTTACCGTGGTCAACGTGACCGATGGTACCCACATTTACGTGGGGCTTAGTACGTTCGAATGTTTCTTTTGCCATT